>CAILZI010000126.1 GCA_903838675.1 uncultured Verrucomicrobiota bacterium | reverse complement strand
TCGCTGGCCAACGTGGATGCCGCGCTGGAAGCCCTCGGTCCGAACGCGCGGGGTTTCGCCGCAGATGCCGCCACGCCGGAAGCGGCGGAGCGTGCGGTGGAGCTGGCGGTGGGCGAGTTTGGCAAGGTGGACGCTCTCTACCACGTCGCCGGCGGCAGCGGTCGCAGCCGGGGAGACGGCCCGCTGCATGAAATGACCGATGAAGGCCTGAGCTACACGCTGAGCCTCAATCCGAACTCCGTCATCTACTCGAATCGCGCCGCGATCCGGCAGTTCCTCAAGCAGGGCAGCGGGGGCGTGATCCTCAACATGGCCAGCGTGCTCGGTTACTCGCCCTCCGCTCAGTTCTTCGCTTCGCATGCCTATGCGGCGGCCAAGGCGGGCATCATCGGTTTCAGCAAATCCATCGCCGCCTACTATGCACCGCAAAACATTCGCGTGAACGTCATCGCACCTGCTTTGGTCGAGACGCCGATGTCCCAGCGCGCCGTGAGCAATGAGAACATCATGAACTTCGTCAAAACCAAGCAACCGCTCGACGGTGGCCGCATCGGCCAGCCTGAGGACTGCGATGCTGCCGCCCTGCTGCTGCTTTCGCCCGATTCCAAATTCATCACCGGTCAGGTTCTCGCTGTGGATGGCGGGTGGACGGTTAGCGAGGGCCAGCTCTAAGCATCATGAGCCTCGCCATCGGCATCGATCTCGGCGGCACAAACATCAAGGCCGCGCTCGTGGAAACGGCCAGTGCCCGCACCCTCGCCACGCTCTCGAAACCCACCCGCGATGGTGAATTCGACGGCGACACGCCGCGCTTCGCCCTCACTGTGCGTGAGGTCGTGCATGAGTTCGAGGCGCAGGCCGGGCAAAAGCTCCGCGTCGGGCTTTCCGCACCTGGTTTGGCAAATCCGGATGGCCACTGCATCGACTGGATGCCCGGCCGCATGCTCGGGCTCGAAAAATTCCACTGGTCCGCGTTTCTTGAGCGCGACTGCCGCGTGCTTAATGACGCCCATGCTGCGCTTCTCGGTGAAGTCTGGGCCGGAGCTGCGAAGGACACGCAGGACGCCTTCATGCTTACCCTCGGTACCGGAGTTGGTGGCGCGATCTGGAGTGGCGGACGCCTCCTAAAAGGCAAGATCGGCAGGGCAGGGCATCTCGGTCACATCACCATCGATGCCAATGCCGCCTGCGATGATTTCAACACCCCCGGCAGCCTGGAAGACGCCATCGGCAATCAAACCATCGCCCTGCGTGGCGAAGGACGTTACGCCACCACCCATGCGCTGCTCGATGCCTTAAGCACGGGCGATGAGCACGCTGCCAAAGTCTGGCTCACCTCCGTCCGCCACCTTGCCGCCGCCATTGCTTCGCTCATCAACGTGCTCGATCCCGAAGTCGTCATCGTCGGCGGTGGTATCGCCACGGGGGCGGGTGCCCGTCTGTTTGATCCCCTGCAACAAGCCCTCGCTGATTTCGAATGGCGGCCGGGCGGCCATCAGGCGCACATTGTTTCTGCCAGTCTCGGCGACAGCGCCGGATGCCTCGGTTCCGTTTTTAATCTCCTGCAAAACTCATGACTCCTGCCCTCCAATACCTCGACGCCAGCCAAGGCCTTCTCAATCGTGTCCGCGAGCAACTGCCGCTCATCCAGCAGACCGCCGACATGTTCGCAAAGACGATCCTCGCCGGTCAAATGGTCCACGTTTTTGGCTCCGGCCACAGCCGCATTCTGGTGGAGGAAATGTGGCCGCGCTACGGCTCCTTCCCGGGCTTCAATCCCATTGTCGAACTCTCTCTCACCTTCCACAATCTCGTCGTCGGTGCGAACGGCCAGCGGCAGGCCATGTTCCTCGAAAACGTCAGCGGTTTGGCAAACCGCATCCTGCGGAACTTCGATCTCCAGCCGGGCGACAGCGCACTCGTCATCTCCAGCAGCGGCTGCAATGTGGTCCCGGTCGAAATGGCCGAGGAGTTCCAACGTCGCGGCGTCAAAGTTGTCGCCATCATCAGCACGGTGCACAGCGAGGCCAGCACCAGCCGCCATCGCCACGGCAAAAAGCTTCAGGATTTCTCCGACATCGTCCTCGACACCGGAGCGCCTGTTGGCGATGCCATGATCAAGATTGAAAATCTCGACACTCCTGTCGCCCCGGGCAGCACCGTGGGCGGCTGCCTGCTGGTGAATGCCGTCAAAGCCGAAGTGGCCGATCGGCTCGTCAAAGCCGGCCAGCCTCCCAAAGTGCTAACGGCGGGAGCCGTCGTCGGTGCTGCGAAAGCCACCGAGATCTTTGAAGCCGCCTATGACGAGCACGCCCGGCGCATCGCGAAGTATTACGCGAAGCTGGGGGCGTGAGTGGGGAGCTGCCTCTGTGCCACTCCTTCGGGCTTGGATTGGATCACTTCCTTTCCACCCACCGATACGCTTCCTTCGAATTATTCCAGAAGTACTTTTCGCAGGCTTCGGGGCCTTTGGCGCGGAAGTATTCATCGACGATTTTGAAGACGACATCATAGGGCGCGCCTTTGTCGGAGACGGGCCAGTTGCTGCCGTAGATGAGGCGGTCGGGGCCGAAGGTTTCCCAGAGGTGGTCGAGAATGGGCAGATAGTAGGCGGTGTCGCGCGGGGCCTGGCCGTACTCGCATTTCACCTGCTCGGCGAGGGCGGAGACCTTCATGAAGACATTCGGCAGCTTGGCCACGGCACGGATGTTTTCCTTCCATTCGGGGCGCAGGGTCTGGGGATCGCCGGAGGCACCGAGGTGGTTGATGAGTACTCGCAGGTCGGGCACATCGGCGGCGAGTTTGGCAGCGTGGGGCAGGTAACTGGGGCCACCGTTCAAATCGAGCTCCAGGCCGTGCTTGGCCAGCAGCTTGGCACCGGCGAGCACGGCGTCCTGTTTCGCGGCATCCTGCAGAAACGCGCCGCTCCAGCGCACTCCGCGAAAGATCGGATTCGCAGCGAAACGCTCCAAATGGCCTGCAAACTCTGCGCCGGGA
The DNA here is from genome assembly GCA_903838675.1 of uncultured Verrucomicrobiota bacterium. Taxonomy (GTDB): domain Bacteria; phylum Verrucomicrobiota; class Verrucomicrobiia; order Verrucomicrobiales; family Verrucomicrobiaceae; genus Prosthecobacter. The sequence continues at coordinate 204,084 of CAILZI010000126.1, read as the reverse complement.
TCGAGATGACCGACGAAGCCCACGATGCTCTTCTCCTTGGCGGCGAGATCGAGAATCCACTGGTTGTCCTCCACCAGCGGGCTGGCTTCGACAATGACGGTTTCTTTGACGCCATGCGGAGCTGCCACGGCGAGCCAGTCGGCAGGCAGCACGGTGCGGTACAACGGAGTGCCCTTGCCCGGCCACGGCACGCCACCGGGGCGTGTGGGATCATAGAAATGCGTGTGCGTGTCGATGATGCGCGTCGCAGGCGGTGCGGCCTGAACGGACTCATGGAGCAATGCGGCGGCAGTGGTGGTCTGAAGAAAACGGCGGCGGTTCATGGGGAGACAAACGTCAGACGATGTCGATATGCTGTGTCAAAATGTCGAGCGTGCGAAACAGCGCGCCTTTGGTGCGGGCATGTACGCGCAGCAGCACATCGCCCGTGCGCACCTGGGTGCCGGTCTTGGCGATGCGATCGCAGCCCACGGCGAAGTCGATGGCGTCAGCGGCTTTGGAACGGCCGGCACCGAGTTCGAGGACGGCCAGACCAATGCCGCCGGCATCCATGCGCGTGAGCGTGCCACTGGCGGTGGCTTTGAGTTCGCCGATGAAAGGCGCTCGATGCACGGTGGCCATTTTTTCGAGTGCTTCCACGTTGCCACCTTGCGCGGCGACCATCTTTTGAAATTTTCGCCAGGCATCACCACGATGCAGCATGGCGGCCAGATCCGCGCGGGATGAAACGGAAACGGCAGATGCGAGGTCGAGCACGATGTTCTCCAGATCCTGCGGGCCCTGGCCTTTGAGGCAGCGCACGCATTCGGCCACTTCGAGCGCATTGCCGGCGGACTCACCCGTAGGCTCGTTCATCTCGCTCAGGCGCACGCTGGAGCGCACGCCCATGGCCTCTCCGACGGTGACCAAACTTTGGGCGAGCAGATGGGCCTCCTCCTGCGTCTTCATGAAAGCACCGCTTCCCCACTTCACATCCAGCACGAGGCGGTTCAGCCCCTCGGCGAGTTTCTTGCTCATGATGCTCGCGGTGATGAGCGGCACGCTCGGCACGGTGCCGGTGACATCACGCAGGGCGTAGAGCTTTTTGTCCGCAGGGCAGATGCCGGCGGTCTGGCCGACCATGACGCAGCCGATGCGGTCGATGATGTTGTGAATCTCCACCTCGTTGAGCTGCGTGCGGAAGCCGGGGATGCTTTCGAGTTTGTCCAAGGTGCCGCCGGTGATGCCGAGGCCGCGCCCAGAGATCATCGGCACCCACACGTTGTCGCAGGCGAGCAGTGGCGCGAGAATGAGCGAGGTTTTATCGCCAATGCCGCCGGTGCTGTGTTTGTCCACCCGCAGGGGATCGTGGTCGTTCCATAGCAGCATGGAGCCGCTGTGCAGCATGGCCTCGGTGAGCGCGGCGGTTTCTTTCGTCGTCATGTCGCGGAAGAAAATCGCCATCGCCAGGGCGCTCATCTGGTACTCCGGCATGTCCCCGCGAGTGAAGGCGCCGATGACGTGGTGGATCTCCTCGGGTGTGAGGGCTCCGCCGTCGCGCTTGCGCTCGATGAGAGTTGGGATGTGCATGTTCGGCATGCTAGGTTCTGCCATGGATGTTTGGCAATACTGAACCTGCGGACATCGTATGCTCATTCAGTCTTGTCATGCGTGTCATTTGTCTTCTCCTCAGCCTCAGCACCGCTCTCTCTGCGGCGCCGATTGATTTCTCGCGCGACATCCAGCCGATCCTTTCCGACAAATGCTACTTCTGCCACGGACCGGATGCGAAGGAACGAAAAGGCGACCTGCGGCTGGACGTGGAGAAGGATGCCAAGGCCGTGAAGGATGGCGTGACGGCCATCCTCCCGGGCAAGAGTCATGAGAGCTCCTTGATCGAACGCATCTTCAGCACGGACCCGGATGAAGTGATGCCCACACCCAAGAGCAACCGCACGCTGACGGATACGCAGAAGCAATTGCTCAAGCAGTGGATCGACGAAGGCGCGAAGTGGGGCTCGCACTGGGCCTTCAAGCGCATTGAACGGCCCAAGGTGCCCAGCGTGGGCGCGAAGCATCCCATCGATGCCTTTGTGCGCGCGAAGCTGGCGGAGAAGGGGATGAAGCCTTCATCCAAGGCAGATGCGACCACCTTGCTTCGTCGTGTGTCGCTGGATCTGACGGGGCTGCCACCGACAGCGGACGAACTGAAGGACGACTATGCAAAGACCGTGGAGCGCCTGCTGAATTCACCGCGCTTCGGTGAGCGCTGGGCCTGGGACTGGTTGGATGCCGCGCGTTATGCGGACACGAATGGTTATCAAGGAGACCCTGAACGCACCATGTGGCCATGGCGTGACTGGGTGGTGAAGGCCATCAATGAAAACATGCCCTATGATCAGTTCACCCTCTGGCAGCTTGGCGGCGATCTGCTTCCCAATCCGACGCCGGAGCAAAAACTGGCCACGGGTTTCAATCGCAACCACATGATCAACGGCGAGGGCGGACGCATCGCGGAGGAGACGCGGGTGGAGAACGTGATGGATCGCGTGGAGACGACCAGCACCGTGTGGCTGGGGCTGACGATGGGCTGCTCGAAGTGCCACGATCACAAGTTTGATCCGCTGACCATGCGTGATTACTACGGGCTCTACGATGTCTTCAACCAGACGAGCGAGGACGGCCTAGGCCGCAGCGGGCAGGCGGCTCCGGCGATGGACATGTCCACGCCAGCGGAACTCGAACGAGTGAAGACGACCACAGAAAAAGTGAAGCAAGTCGCGGCGGAGCTGGAGGCTTTTGAGCTGACCAAATGGCCGCGTCCCGCAGGCAAGCCGCTGACGGAATCCGACGCGATCAAACTGCCGGGGAACCTGCCGAGCTACATCGCCAAGACAGAGCCTAAGAATCGCGGCGTGGATCCGCTGCTGGAGGCGGTGAACTACTTCAAAGACAAGGACGCAGAGTACACGAAGCTGCTGCAAACGCTTCTCTCCGCTGTGCGTGCGCGAGTTGCAGCCACCAATGGCGTCACCAAGGTGATGGTCATGGACACACTTCCGACGCCGCGTGAGACCTTTGTCTTGGAAAAGGGCGCTTATGACAAGGCCAGCACGACGAAGGTGAGCTTCATTGTTCCTGCGAGTCTGCCCGCAATGAAGGCTGACGCACCGCGCAACCGACTGGGCCTGGCCGAATGGATCGTGAGCCGCGACAACCCGCTGACTGCGCGTGTGACGGTGAACCGCTTCTGGCAGGCGTACTTTGGCGTTGGTCTGGTGAAGACGGCTGAGGATTTCGGTTTGCAGGGAGAAGAGCCACCGCAGCGTGAACTGCTCGACTGGCTGGCTTCCAAGTTCATCGACAGCGGCTGGGATCTGAAGGCGCTGATGCGCTTGATCGTGACGAGCGAGACCTATCAGCAGTCCTCAAAGTTCACCGATGCGCAGGTCGATCCCGAGAACCGCTATCTCGCCCGTGGGCCGCGCTTTCGCATGCCTTCATGGATGCTGCGGGATCAGGCCTTGTTTGTGGCAGGCCTGCTGCAGGATAAGATTGGAGGGCCGTCCGTGAAACCCTATCAACCAGAGGGCATCTGGGAGGAGGCCACTTTTGGCAAGAAAAGCTACGTGCAGGATCATGGCGACGCGCTTTACCGCCGCACCTTGTACATTTTCTGGCGGCGCATCGTGGGCCCTACGATGCTGTTCGACAATTCTGCGCGGCAGACCTGCGTGATCAAAGCCACCCGCACCAACACACCGTTGCAGGCGCTCGTGACTCTGAATGATGTGACCTACGTGGAAGCTGCCCGTGTCCTGGCACAGCGGGTCTTGCTGGCGAATCGTGGGAATGTGGACGTGGCGCTCGCACAGGCGTTTCGTCTGGTGACGTGCCGTGAACCTGCCAAAGCGGAAGCTGAGATGCTCAAGGCGCAGCTAGGCAAGTTGCGGGCGCAGCAGTCAGATCGTGCGGCGGCGCTGAAGCTGCTCGCGGTGGGGGAGTCGAAGCGGGATGAATCCATTGATGCCGTGGAGCATGCCACGTGGACGAGTCTTTGCCTCATGCTGCTGAATCTGGATGAGGCGGTGACGAAGGAGTAGCGCTTTAGGGCTGCTTTGCTGGAAGCGAAGCCGGTGCTTCTGATCTTGATGTAGACGTCGCTAAAGAGGTTCTTGTTGCCATTTATCGCGTCGATGGTGACTATGATGCCGAGGGGGGGACCAGATGATCTGGTCGCTGTTCGCGCGCTCCTCGGTGGAACGACAGATGCTGCTGCTACCACCCATCCCCCGCCGATCTTCATCGGCTTCTAATCTTAGATGCTGGTGAGATCAGCGCCAGAGGCTAGTGCAATAACGAGAAGGCAGGCGAATGGAAAGATGCGGCCTGGAAACATGCGCCGCAGTCTGGGCAGATCTGGGGGGCTTTGTCCAAGCGCAATCACGACTCCCGTACGCACAATAGGTGGAGAAACGATGCCGCTCCTCCACCCATCAAAGACTTGGACTGCTGTCAGTGTTTAATTCCAGCTCGTGCCCTGGTAGTTGCCATCCGGGTAGTTGCCCGCGGGGAAGTTGCCCTGCTGGAAGTTTTGGTTTTCACGAGGGAAGTTTTTGTGTTCACCGCCATAGTAGTACTGCCCGTTGTGGAAGTAGCGGCTGGTGTACTGGCGTCCTTGATGGCTGTACTTGCCGGTTTGGTACTGGCCGCCGGTGTAATAGCGGCCTTGATGATAGTAGGTGCTGCCGGAGTGATTCTGCGGCAGCTTCGTGTAGACGTTGGCACCGCCGCCGGACATCGATGGCTCCGTACAGGAAGAGAGGGCCAGCATGGCAAGGGCAGGAATGAAGTGAAAGCAGGGATGAAGTTTCATAAGAAGGCAATTCTGAGACGGGGCATACTACGATGCTTCAGAAGCGCGGCTGCGCAAGGGTGGGGAGTTGCTCCAAATTCGCCCCGTAAGGAGCAGAACGAGGAGGTCGAAGATCGGGAGATCGCCGCCCGTGCCTATTCACAAATGTGAGAGGGATGCTAATGACCGCGGGACTTTGTCCGAGCGCATTCACAGCTCAGGTACGCAAAAAGGGTGGAGCAGCGGTGTCGCTCCTCCACCCATAAAACTATCTGGCGCGGTTAGCGCCAGTTTCCACCCTGGTATTGCCGGTGCTCACCACCATAATAGTACTGCCCATTGTGGGAGTAGCGGCTCTGGTACTGCCGTCCTTGATAGTTGAAATTGCCCATTTGATGCTGGCCGCCAGTGTAGTAGCGCCCCTGGTGGTAGTAGGCATTGCCTGAGTAATTCCGTGGAAGGGCCGAGTAGCTGTTATAGCCGCCACCGTAGCCGCCTCCATAGCCGCCGCCCATCATCATCGGATCAATGCAGGAAGAGAGGGTCAATGTGGCAAGAACGGGGAGGAGGAGGCAGTAGGAGGGGACTTTCATGATGCTTGTTTCTGGGGCATGGGTGGGTTGAGTTGAGCGGATTATCGACCCTGAAAGGGCCGGGATTGTTTATAGCTGCCCAGTGAGGAGAATAACAATAAGAATGATGACAAGGATGCTGGCGCCGCCGCCGAGATAATGATTGCCCGAGTGGAAACCGTAGCCGCCGCCGCCAGCTAGGATCAGAATGACAAGGATGAGAAGAAGGCTCATGATTTGAGAAAGGGGGGTATTGTAGCGGGGCTGCGTTTGGAGATCCTCAAGCTGGCTTCTGCATGCATGAATGATTGAGCACTTCTGAGTGTCCGAACGGGCCGCAATGCCGCTTGAGGAAGCAGCAGTTGGAGAAGGCTTTTTAGAAGACTCATCCGATTATATAACAGCCGCACAAGCCGCGCTCCATGGGGTGTACACCCCGTCGTGCCGACAAGGATTGCTCTGTAACATCAGCCCGCCATGCCCCCTGCCTTCATCCACTGCTGTTCCTTCCTTTTCACCGCCGCCCTCCTGTTTCTCGGTACAGGCTGCGCCCAGCCACCGCCACCCGTTGCCACCGAGGAGTCATTTTGGAATGGAGACACCATGTTTGGCAGCCCGTCCGTCCGCATCAGCCTCTCACAGCAGCGCGCCTTTTTTTACAAGGACGGGCAGCTGGCCGGCATGTCGCGCATTTCATCGGGGCGTGAAGGGCGCAACACCGTGACGGGAAATTTTCACATCATTCAAAAGGACCTCAACCATGTTTCCTCCTTGTTCGGCGATTACGTGGATGCCGAAGGAAACTTGATCCAAAAGGATGTGGACACCAGCAAGGACCCCCGACCCAAAGGAGCGCGCTATGATGGGGCGAAAATGCCGTACTTCATGCGCATCGTTGGCGGTACCGGCATGCATGAAGGGTATTTGCCCGGCTACCCGGCCTCGCACGGATGTATTCGCATGCCGGGCTTCATGGCCGCCGCATTTTTCCGCTCGGTGGAGGTGGGGACGCCCGTGACCATTGAACCGTGAACCAACCCTTTGGACTCAAACCGCTAAAACCTTATGAACATCACCAAAAACCGTGGCCTGCTTGCGCTGGCCATTTATCTCATCCTCGTCGGCTTCATGGGAGCCTTTGGCATCACACTCGGTGCGCTGAGCATCGTGGTACCCATTCTAGCCATCGTGGCGGGCGTGCTGCTGCTGATGGAAAAGTAGGCCCGCGCTCCCGGCCTCAGAAGCTGATGTAACTCATCGGGACTTCCGTTTTGGACCGGGGCTTGAAATCCCGGTCCACGACGCAGGGCACTTGGGTGATGGCGAGAATTTCCTTGATGAATCTGGAGCTGGCGTCGGGGCTGGCCTCCACGAGGAGCATGTTCCCTGCGGCATCACGAATGATGAGGACGTAGCCATAGTTTTTCACCCCGGAGGGCGAGCTCGGATCCTGACTGTAGGTGAGGCGTACCGGCTGGGTGGAATACACCATTTTGGATTGCGATCGGATATTGACGTCGAATTCCTCTTTTTGCAGAACGATGAGGTCACCGTTGGGTTCAGCGACACTTTTGCCCAGGGTGAGGGCCAGTCCGCGGGCGTTTTGCAGGTCGCGTTTCACCTCCTGATTGCTGAGATTGAAGTTGTAGGTGTACTCGAAAACCCGGGTGTCGCTGTCGGCAGGGCCACGGTTGCTCTTGGCTGGCAGAGTCTGGCAGACCAGACGGTATTTTTGCGCCGGCGCTGAGGTTCCCAGGGCTGCAGGCGCAGGGGCGGTAGTCTGATCTGGGTGCTGCTCCTGCCAGTTTGCGATGTAGGCGCCGTCCTCCTTGCAGAGAGTCTTGATTTTGACGACGAGGGTCTGCTGATCGCTGCTGCGCTTCAGGGTCACATTGTCACCTGAGACAGCGGTGATCTCCGCCTCCAGCAGCGTTCCCGCGAGACTGACGAATATACGGGTGTCCGCCAGCGCCATGGGGGCGATGAGGAAGGAAAGAAAAATCAGGCGGAAGGAACGCATGGTCAGGAGTACGGCTGGTTCCGGCCTAATTTGCGGGAGTTCCAGCGCGCTTTCAAGCCTCGCGCAGCAGGATGGCATCGACATTGATGCCATCATAGAGCGCGTCACTGAGAATGACGAGCGGATCCCCGTGCTTGATGAGCTTTTCCCGGCGCAGGAGTTCCAGGGCGTTGCGAATGCCTTCCTCGGGGTCGCCTTCGGCGAACTGCAGTACGAAGGGGTTAACGCCACGGGCGGTGACGAGCGTACGGCTGACGTGCAGATTGGGCGTGAAGGCAAAGATTGGGGCGAACTCGGGGCGCTGATGGGCGAGGAGATGCGCCATGACACCACGGATGGTGAAAACAAGGAGCTTGCTGCCGGGGATGCTGTTGGCAAGCAGGATGGCGGCCTTGACGGTCTTGTGCTTGTTGGTCTTGAGCGGGGCATCGCTGGCGAAGCGGCCGGAGGGATACTTCTGTTCAATGCGGCTGATGACGGTGTCCAGCACTTCCACGCATTTTTCCGGGTAGCGGCCCACGCTGGTTTCACCGCTGAGCATGACGCAGTCCACCTGTTCGATGACGGCATTGAAGATGTCGGTGACTTCCGCGCGCGTCGGCACGGGGTTTTCGATCATGCTCTCAAGCATCTGCGTGGCCACGATGACCTTGCGGCCATGGTAGGAGCAGCGTTCGACGATCTGGCGCTGGATAATCGGCAGGTCTTCAATGGGGCACTCGCTGCCCAGGTCACCACGGGCGATCATGATGCCGCCGGAGGCTTCAACCAGCGCGTCGATATTATCGATTGCCTGCTGGTTTTCGATTTTGGCAATGACGCGCGCCTTGCTCTGCTTCTGCTCAAGCAGGAGCTGCAGATGCTGCAAGTGGCCGGGCTCACGGGCGAAGCTGAGGGCGAAGAAATCGACGCCCAGTTCCACGCCGAGATCGAGGTCGGCGTAGTCTTTTTGCGTGAGGGGCGGCAGGCGCACGGGTACGCCAGGGAGATTGATGTGGCGGCGGGATTTCATCTCGCCCTTGGTCATGACGGTGCCGATGACCCGGAGGGTGGAGACTTCGGTGGCCTTGACCTGAATCATGCCGCCATCCACCATGATGGTGTCGCCGACCTTGAGGTCTTTGCCCAGCTCCGGGTAGTTCACACTGACGGAATAGGGCGTGGTACCTGGAATGTCTGACTTGCAGCGGAACTCGACTGTGTCTCCAACCTGAAGCTGCCAGGGCTGCTCCACATCACCGGTGCGGATGCTGGGGCCGGTTAGGTCCATGAGGACGGCGATTTCGCGTTTGGAGGCGGCGGCGGCCTCCCGTACACGTGCATAAACCGTTCGCACCCAGTCATGTGAGGCGTGGCTCATGTTCAGACGGATGACGTCGGCACCTTTGGCGATGAGATTGGCAAGGACTTCAGGACTCTCCGTGGCGGGGCCGAGAGTGCAGAGGATTTTGGTTTTGCGCATGGAGGGCATAATGAAAGCAGGTGACGGGCCAGCGTTGGCCCTGTCTTGCTGCCGCGCAAGACTTAGAACGTAAAGAGTGCGTTGTAATTGGCTGCGATGACGCCTTGCAATTCATCCACAGGCATGCTGCGGACCTGTGCCAACAGATCATAGCTCACGCTCAGGTTGGCGGGATGATTGAGCGCGGAGCCTTCAGCAGAGTGCAGCGGGTGCGGATTCAGCTCATCCGGTGGCCACATGTCCGGGGCATCGGTTTCGACGAGGAGGCGGTCCAGCGGCACGGCTTTGAAGACGGCGAGTTGGGCGGCTTTGCGCGGATGGCCGAAGTAGGGCGATAGAGAGAAGCGTGCGCCTAATGCGGCGAACTGCGGGATCATCTCGGCAGGGCCGGCATATGAATGCAGCAGGAAGCCGCGCCTTGGCAGCGTGCAGTTGCGCAGGGTTTCTTCCAGAAGCCCGAAGGCGCGCAGACAGTGGATGGTGGCGGGACGATCGAGCTCCACGGCGAGGGCGAGCTGTGCGCGAAAGCATTCGAGCTGGGTGTCGATGTCCGGGTTTTCAATCCAGCGGTCGAGACCGATCTCACCAACCACAGCGTGGGGATGATCGAGCAGGAGCTGTCGCAGCTTGGTGGTCCAGTTGCTCATGCGTTCTTTGACGTACCAAGGATGCAGGCCAAAGGCGGGGCGTATCCAAGAATGCTGGCGCGCGAGGTCTGAGACTGCGGACCAGTCTTCCTCGCAGGATCCGTTCACGATCATCTCCGCCAGCCCGGTCTGCGGCAATATGGCGATGATTTCTGCTCGCCACGGGTCGAGCCGGTCGTCCTGGAGGTGATTGTGGGCGTCGTAGAGCATAAATAAAATGATGAAGTATGAATTATGAAGACACAAAAAAGCCCGCGCATGCTGAGCGGCACACGCGGGCAAATAAATCATCAGCACCTCAGTTGTTGCCGATCATGAGCAACATGGTGTCGCCTTTGCGCCAGACGCGGAGGAGGACGGTCTTGTCGCTGCCTTTGGCCAGGGTGCGGGCCTCGGCGACGTTGGCGACGGGCTTGCGGTTCACGTGGGAGATGACGTCGTTTTCTTCCACGCCCATGGCGGCGGCACGGCTGTCGGCATCCACCTTGGTGACGATGACGCCGTTCACACCGTTCGGGATGTCATGACGCTCTCGCAGCGCTGGGGTGAGAGTCTGGATGGTGACGCCGCTGACGAGTTCACCGATGCTTTCCTTGGCCGGACCACCGGCTCCTGGCCGTGGCGTGAGACGGGAGCCGCTGATTTCAGACAGTGCCTCTTCTGGGAGGGCTTCAAGCGTGGCGTTCATGGTCAGGCGTTTGCCTCCGCGCATGACGTCGATGGGGATCTGGCTGCCGGGCTTGGTGCCGCTGACGATGAGGCGCAGACGGCTGCTGCTGTCCACGCGCTGATTGTTGATGGACACGATGATGTCCTCCAGCTGGATGCCGGCTTTTTCTGCGGGGGAACCCGCGCCAACCATCATAACAACTGCGCCGCCCTGCTCTTTAAAGCCCAAGCGCTCCGCCAGGGCTCCGTCGAGGTCGGTGATCTGCACGCCGAGGAAACCGCGCTGCACGGCACCGTCGTCCAGCAGGTCTTCTACGATGTGAAGCGCCATGTTGATCGGGATGGCAAAGCCGATGCCGGCATTCATGCCGGTGCGGGAGAGGATGGCCGTGCTGATGCCGACGACGCGTCCCAAGCCGTCCACCAGCGGTCCGCCGGAGTTGCCGGGATTGATGGAGGCGTCGGTCTGGATGAAGTCTTCGTAGCCCTGGACGCGGCCGCCGCGTCCATTGCCCTTGCCGACGATGCCTTCATTGCTGCGGCCCAGCGCGCTGACAATGCCTTGGCTGACGGAGCGGCTGAGCTCCATCGGCGCACCTGCGGCGAGCACGATGTCACCGACGCGGAGCTTGGAGCTGTCTCCCAGCGTGGCGGGTTTGAGGCCGGAGGCTTCGATCTTGATGAGGGCGACATCGGTAAGTGGGTCCGTGCCGATCACTTTGGCCTGGTAGGTTTTGGTGGTGCCATTGTTGTCCACCTCGACCTCAATCTTTTTGGCATCGGCCACGACGTGGTTGTTGGTGATGATGTAGCCGTCTGCGGTGATGATCATGCCGGAGCCGATACCTTTCTCTTGATGGGACTCATCCTCAGGGGGCGGTTGCTGCTGGCGCGGAGGCTGCTGGCCGCGGCGGCGCGGATTGGGTGGGGGCTCGTCATCTTCATTCATTCCGCCAAAGGGGTCTGAGCCGCCGCCAGGGGCGCCAAAGAAGCGGTAGAAGAACGGACGGAGCTGAGGAGGGATCTGATCCACCTCCGGAGTCTTGATCGGAGTGGAGGAGGTGATGGTGACGACGCTGGGCAGGATCTTTTCGACCACGTTGGCGTAGCTCAACTGCAACAGGCCGTTATTCGGCAGTGGGCTGGCATCCTTGACAATTTTGGCAGCGAAATCTGCAGGTGCAGTCGCTGAACCAGGCGCCGAAGGAGCACCAGGAGCTTTCGGGTCCGCTGGTGGCAGCAGCGGCACTTGAGCCTGAATACTGGGCACTACTGCCGCCAGCATGCCGGCGCAGGTGATCGCGATGCGGAAGCGTGGTTGAGTCTTCATGGGGGAGTTTGGGTTTGGTTTTTTTCAGCGGCTGCGGGGGAGTGCATGTCTTTCAGACGTGGCGACACGAGGAATGTTGAACATATTTGAGCGAAAGAAAGAGACTCTTTCACAACTCAAACCACGGATACAAAGACTCGTTGCTGCGGCGTTTGCATCATTCCTGTAATACGGCCCTCCTGCCCGGAAGTGCGGCTATTTGTGTGCTTCGGCCAGCGCTTTGTCCATCACCTCCTTGAGGGTGACCTCGGCGCCGTTGCGGCGCTTGCTCTCGTCTGCGGCTTCCATGAAGGCGTAGATTTCGAGCGTCTCCTCAGATGTCACAGGGGCCACGCCGGTGCGGAAGAAGTGCACGATGGAGTAGAGCAGCGGATCATAGCCGTCGTAGGTGCCGATGGCGGCCTCACCCTTCTCACCCACGGCTTTGCCGCCATAGCCTTTGGCTTCGGTGAAAGTGCCGGTGCGGCCGCCTTCCCAGGTGCCGGTGACGGTGATGCGGCTGACCGTCTGCTTGGTTTCCTGCTTGGTGACCTTGTCCACGGTGGTGACTTCCTCCGTGATGCTGCCGCGCTTCACGCTCTGGCAGCCGGTGCCCATGACGGTGAAGAGGGATTCCACACCGTGGATGCCATACCAGAACAGATCAGGATGGTGCTCCTCCAGGCTGGCGGGGCTGGTGGTGCTGGCCTGCTTCACCTTGCCGATGCTGCCTTCACGCACGGCCTGCGTGCCTTTGCCAAAGCGCAGGGAGGACGAGGAAAATACAGGAATGCAGGCCTTCTTGGAGGCTTCGAGAATCTTGATCGCATCCACCAAGGTGCCCGCGATGGGTTTGTCGATGAAGACCGGCTTGTGCGCCTCGATGCAGGGCAGCACCTGTTCAAGGTGCACGCGGCCGTCGTTCGATTCGAGGAAGACGACGTCCACTTTGTCGAGCAGTTCATGGATGCTGGGCACGATCTCCACGCCCAAGGCCTTGACCTTCTCGGTGTACTCCGGCACGCGCTGTGTGCTGGACGGGATGTCCTTCGAGCCCTGCGCAAACGCGGCGACGAGATGCACGCCCATGACCTCCGGCTTCTGCGGTGTTTCGTTCAGCGTCTTGGTGAAGGCCAGCACATGTGAGGTGTCCAGGCCGATGATGCCGGCGCGGATATGCTGGGCGCTGGCATTGAGGGAGAGCAGCGCGGAAGCGCCTACGACGAAGAGCAGGGTGCGAATCATGGCCCAAGACTACGCGGCGAGTGCTGCGGCCTTTCGCCGAGCTTTGGCCATGAAACGGGCTGCGCAGGGGAAACTGCCGCTGAGCAGCACAAAAGGACCGGAACAGGTGCGAAAAGGAGAGGCTGGATGAGTTAGCCCGGTCAATCCACAAACATCAGCTCATTCGACATCAGCAGCACCTGGGCATAGCGTTCCTGCGGAGTGAGTGCCTGCTTGCGGTTGGGTTCCTCGGCGGCAGTCGATGCGGGTGTGGCCTGGAGGAAGCGCAGGCCGCGCTGGATTTCTTCCGAGGAAGGATCGCGTTGATAGATGCTCTGGTAAAGATGGCGAATCCGCCCGGTCTCGTCTTTGAGCCGTTGAAACGCGGGCTGGTTCACCAGGGTGCAGGCCTGTGCCATGACGAAGGGGCTGTTGAGAAAGAAGAGCGCCTGCTGCGGCACGGTGGTGGTGTCGCGCTGTGCCGTGGACAGATCAGGGTTGGCGAAATCGAAGACGCGGAAGAGCGAGGGCAGGTCGTTGCGGTCTATGGTGCCATAAACCGTGCGACGACTGCGGCCAAAGCTGCGCTCCTGCGGCTTCATCATGTCGACCGAACGCCCGCCAAAGGCAGGATCAAGATCGCCCGCCACCAGCAGCAGAGTGTCACGCATCGATTCGAAGTCGAGCCGCTGGCGGTTCATTTTTGACAGCAGCCGGTTGTCAGGGTCCAGCTTCTCATGGAGCAGGTGGTCATCGCTTTTTTGCTGGTACACACTGGAGAGCATGATGAGGCGGTGCAGCTTCTTGAGAGACCAGCCGTCCTGCATGAAACGCGCGGCGAGGTAGTCCAGCATTTCGGGATGGCTCGGCGGATCGGAGCGCAATCCAAAATCGTCGGGAGTCGTCACGAGCCCGGCACCGAAATGATGGAGCCAAACGCGGTTCACCATGACGCGGGCGGTTAGAGGATTGTCGCGGCTGGCGATGGCTCTGGCCAGCTCAAGCCGGCCGCTGCCGTGGGTGAAGGGCTGCCGTTTGTCCCCGGAGAGGATTTCAAGAAACTGGCGCGGGACCTCCTCACCCAGACGATTCGGGTTCCCACGGATGAAGACCTGGCTGTTCTTGGGCTGCGGACTGTCCACCAGCGCCATGGCACGCTGCGGTGCGCCGGGATGAGTGGCATCTAGGCGGGTCAACTGAGCGCGGAGCGGGCCGATCTGCATCATCGCCGGGACGTTATACAAGGTCCGGATCACTTCAGGAGGCAGGCTGCCGGGGCTGTCCTTGCCGTGAAACACCTGATGCAGCGCTTCTTCGTCGGCCAGGTGTGGTGATTGGTCTTTGGCAGCGCATCGCTGCCGCTCCTCCCAGCGTTTTTCCACTTCATTGAGCAGCTTGCCGTAACGCTCCGCGACATCCCTCAAAGAGGTCGGTGGCACGCCTGCAAGAGCATGGATCACCAGCGAGTTCAGCGGACGGGTGAGAGAACTGAGGGCGAGCCTGGCCGACAATACCTTCGCGCGCTCAGCGAATTCCGCCGTTGGCAACGCTGCAAACGCGAACCAGGGGGAAAAGATCGGATCGGCTTTGGGGTCCATCTGTTCCAGCGCATTCACCCAGCGGGAGGAACCGGTGCGCAGGATCTTCCGATCACTCAAACCGAAATCTTCGCCGTTGAGTTCTGCTCGTTTGGCCTCATCCCGGCTCAGGAGCAAGCACAGCGCCGTCTGCTGGTGGTGCTGTGTGAGCACGTCCGTCTCCTGCTTGCGGATGAAGTCATCCCACTTCGCCTGCAGCGGCTTGCGCTTCGCCAAATAATCCTCGTAGGCTTTCGGATCCGGGTCGGTGCCGATTATAGGCAATTCGTCTGGCGTCGCGGAACTGGCGAAGACACCGTGCAGGCTGTAGTAATCGCGTGTCGGGATCGGATCATATTTGTGATCGTGGCAGCGCGCGCAGCTCACCGACAGCGCCATCGTGCCGCGGGTGACGACGTCGATCCGGTCATCGAGCGTGTCGTTGAAGTTGTTCTCAAACTGGCGGCCAACGGTCAGGAACCCCAGACCGGCCAGCGCTTGTTTGTCTCCGCCAGGAGCCAGCTGATCTGCGGCCATTTGTTGCACCAGAAACTGATCATAAGGCAGGTCGTCATTGAAGGCGCGAATCACATAGTCGCGATAGGTGAAGGCATAGGGGCTGTCGTTGCTGGCGTAGCGTGCCACATCCAGCCAGTGGCGGCCCCAGCGTTCGCCGTAGTGTTTGGATTCGAGCAGGCGATCCACGACGGTGGCGAATGCGTTTGAGGAAGGGTCCGCCACGAAGGCCGCGACTTCCTCCGGAGTCGGCGGCAGACCGATGAGGTCATACGTCGCGCGCCGGATCAGCGTTCGTTTGTCCGCCGCCGCCGTCGGCTCCATGCCTGCGGCTTCCAGTTTGGCGAGGATGAAGGCGTCCACTGGTGACTGCACCCAGCCTTGTTTTTTGACCGTTGGGACGGCGGGTTGAGTGACCGGTTGAAAGGCCCAGTGCTTGCTTGCAGCGGCCTTGATCTTGTCTTCCTTCACGTTCCCTCGTGGCAGCGGCGCACCCATCTTCACCCAGGCTTCGAGAGCGGCGACCTGGGCCTTGGTCAGTTGCTTGTCATCCGGCGGCATGCGCAGGTCTTTGTCTTGATAGCGCACGGCTTTGATCAGCAGACTGTGATCGAGATCGCCGGTCACAAAGAGGTCGCCGGATTCGCCTCCTTTTAGCAGGCCCTCCTGGCTGTCGAGCAGCAGCCCGCCCTTCGCCTTCTTGCTTTCCCGGCTGTGGCACTGGTAACACTTGTCCGCCAGCAGCGGGCGAATCTGACTTTCAAAGAATTCGACGCCTTTGGCTTCGCTCACAGCAGGTGGCGCGGCGGTGAGCGGCGGAGCTGCGGCGGCAACCGCTGTGTTTTTCGCAACTGCTGGTTGGAGATGTTTGTCGAACCAGTCCGCCCGCAGCACATCATCCTTGTTCATATCGGGCCATTTGTGTCCCGCGTTCTTCCGAGTGATCAATTGATGCGGAACATTATTCTCTGCCAATTTTGCGACGAACCGCTCGGACTGCTCGTATGGCACCGCCTCATCAGCATCGCCGTGAATGATGAGTATGGGCGGAGTGTCCTTGTTGACGGACGTCACGGGAGACATCTCCCGCAGCATTGTGATCTGCTCAACCGCCGACTTGTCCTGCACGCCGAACATCGCGGCGGATTTGATCGGGTCGCGCTCCACAACGCTGCGCCCCCCACCGTAGTTGACCAGATCAGACCCTGGACAAAAACACGCCGCCGCCTGCACGCGACTGGAAGCCCGATCCACCGGGTCCTTTGATGCCGGATCGCCGGGCTTGCCGCCAGTGGCGATGGTCAGTGCCAGCAAGCCGCCGGAGCTTGTTCCCATGATGCCGAGGCGATCGGGGGCCACGCCGTAGTCCGTGGCATGAGTCCGAATAAAGCGCACCGCGCGATGAATGTCCGGCACGATTTCGATCACGCTGAACTTGGGCAGAGCGCTATGGCTCACCGCGAAAACAGTCTGCCCGCGATCCAAAAACGGCTTCAGCACGACGGACCCGAAACGTTCATTACTGACCAATTCCATGCCGGATTTAAAACCGCCGCTGACCAGGAAGATCACGCCGATGCCGTTCGGCTTCGCCGGCTTCCAGACATCCATCGTCAGGGCCATGCCGAACTTGCGCCCATAGACCAAATCGCGTTCGCGGGAGAGCTCCTGCGCAGTTGTGTTGCTCGCTATGGTGAGCACGACGAGCCATAGTGCCAGCCACAGCCAGCATGCTTTTTTCAAGTGAGATCTTTGCATAATATTCCTCTTCAATGGTGGCTGTCTCATGGGCTGTTCGTCGCCGTCAGCGTCAGGCGATCACTTCCTTCACCACGTCGCCGTAAACATCGGTGAGGCGGAAATCCCGGCTGCCATGGCGGTAGGTCAGCCGGGTGTGATCAAAGCCGAGCAACTGCAGAATGGTGGCGTGCAGGTCGTGAACGTGGACCTTCTGCTCAACGGCTTTGAAACCAAACTCATCGGTGGCGCCATGCACATAGCCGCCCTTCACACCGCCGCCTGCCAGCCAGGTGGTGAAGCCGTGATTGTTGTGGTCGCGGCCGTTGCCGCGCGTGTTGTTGGGGAGGCCCATCGGCACTTCCACCGTCGGCGTGCGGCCAAACTCCCCGCCCCAGATGACCAGGGTGTCTTCCAGCATGTTGCGCTGCTTGAGATCCTTCAGCAGCGCGCCGATCGCCTGATCGCACTTTTTGGCCAGACCGCGGTGGCCCTCCTCCAGGTTCTGGTGGTGGTCCCAGTCATTGCCGACCCAGGCCTGCACGAAGCGCACTCCCCGCTCGACCAGCCGGCGTGCGATCAAGATCGTCCGGGCCTCGGGGCTGTCGCCATACATGCGGCGAATCGACTCGGGTTCCTTGCTGATGTCGAAGGCCTCCGTGGCCTCCATCTGCATGTGCGCGGCCAGCTCAAAGGACTGGATACGGGCGTCGATGTGCGCGTTCTTGTCGCGCTCGCGGCGGTGGCCTTCATTGAGCTCGCGCAGTAGGTCGAGCTGCTGGCGCTGGACGGTGTTGGAAACACGCGGGTTGGTGGTGTTCTCGATCAGTTTTTCGATGTCCGTGGACTTGGAGTCAATAAAAGTTCCCTGATAAGCGCCAGGCAGAAACCCGGCCCGAAAGTTCTGCGCGCCGCCGTTGTTCGGATAGCCGCCGGGACGGATGGCGACAAAGCCGGGGAGGTTTTGATTTTCGCTGCCCAGACCATACGTCACCCAGGATCCGAGGCTGGGCCGGATCAGGCGCGCGTCCCCGCAGTTCATCATCAGACACGACGGCAGATGGTTGGGCACGTCTGTCTGCATGGAACGGATCACCGCGATGTCGTCGATGCACTCGCCGACGTGGGAAAAAATCTCGCTGACCTCGATCCCGCTCTTTCCGTAGCGCTGAAACTTGAAGGGCGACCGCATCACCGTGCCGGTGCGGCGTTCGGTGACCAAATGCATGCTGTCGGGAAGCTTCTGGCCGTGGTATTTGTCGAGAGCCGGTTTCGGATCAAACGTATCGACGTGGGATGGACCCCCGTTGAGGAACAGGTGGATCACGCGCCTGGCCTTGGCGGGAAAATGCGGTTGCTTCGGCAGCAGCGGGGAGTCGAGGCTGCCGGTCAGGTGCGCTTCGTTTCCGAACGAATCGCTCATGAGGCTTCCCAGGGCCAGCGCACCCATTCCCATGCCACCGCGGCAGAGCAGGTCACGTCGGGTCAGGATGTTTTGTGTGTTCATGGTGTGATGTGGTTTCAAGGCGGTGTCAGGGCACACTGCAGGCAGGTGCGGCAACGGCTTACTTGGAGTCCGGATTGAGCTGGGAGAGCACGCGGTCCAGCTCCGCCTCCGCCTCGGCAAACTTGCCCGCTTCGATCAGGGGCCCGAGCTTTTCCTGCGTGGTCTTGAGGATGGCGGATGGGGCCGCGCCATCTGCCGCCGCTTTTTTCGCACTGGCCTTGAGGCGTTCGATTTTCGTCACGATGCGCAGATGCACTGTGTCTGCAGGGGCGGGTGGTTTTTCGCTGGTTTTTGCTGGGGCTGGTGGTGAGTCAGTGCTTTTTCCGTCCGGCTTGAGTTGTGCCAGCACTCGGTCCAGTTCGGGCTCCGCTTCGAGGAGCCTGCCCGCGTCGAGCAGGGGGCCGACCTTCTCCTGCATGGTCGTGAGGATGGCCGATGGATCAGTGCCGCCTTCCGCCAATTTCCGCGCGCCTGTCTTGATGAGCTCAATTTTAGCCGCCACCCGCTGATGCACCGTTTCAGTGGAAGACGCAGGCGATGCGGTGCCCTGCGGGCCTTTCGAGAGTTGTTCGAGGACGAGATCCAGCTCCGCCTCCGCTTCGACGATCTTGCCTGCTTCCATGAGGGGCTTGAACTTTGCTTCCATGGCGTGGCCAATGACCGACGGATCGCGCCCGCCTTCCGCCCATTTATGCGCACCTGCCTTGACGCGCTCGACCTTTTCGGTGAGCCGTTTGCGCGTTGCTTCATCGAGCTGGCCTGATGGTGCACCCGCCGTGGATTTGGGTGCGGCTGGTGACCCGGCATCCGGCTCCAGGCCCAGGGCCTTGAGCGCACCATCCAGCACCGCTTCTGCTTCGATGGCCTTGCCAGTGTCAATGAGCGGCTTGAACTTCTGCTCCATTGTCCTGAGGATGTCTGATGGGTCGTTGCCTCCATCGGCCATTTTTTGCGCGCCTTCTTTGACGCGCTCCATCTTCGCCATGATGCGCTGACGCATCGCTTCGGGAGAGTCAGCCGGTATGGAGGTGTTTTTCGTCTCCGGTTCCAGACCCATGGACTTGAGCACGCTGTCCAGCACCGGCTCCGCTTCGGTGAACTTGCCCGAGTCGAGCAGAGGGGCGACTTTCCCGCTCATCGTCTTGGCGATGGCCGATGGATCGGTCCCGCTCTCGATCATTTTGTGGACTCCCGCTTTGATGCGTTCGACCTTGGCCGCGATGCGCTGATGAACAGCTTGGTCATAGTCAGCTGGTAATTGGGCGTTCACATGACTGATGAGAATGGAGCTGAGAAGGCAGGTGAGAATGAGGTGAGTTGTACTTTTCATGGTGAGTGTTTGATTTGGTTTTCGTGGCGTAATGAGAGTGGCATGCGTGGTTTCCAGGATTCGCTGCGGTTCACTTGTGAATGGGCACGTTTGCGGCTGCGCGGGTGACCCGGTAAAAGACGAAGCGATCTCCCTCGCGCTTCTGGTAGTAGAGCGACCGGCCATCCGGCGAGAGGGTCTGGGCTTCCACGAAACCCTCAAGTGCCGCCACGCGTTGTGGAGTCCCGAACGGTGCTTCGGCGCTGGCACGCACGGCCCGCCAGATGGCAAATGATTTTGAGCTGACCGTGAACCGGTCAAAGAAAAGTTCCAGGCCGTCCGCCGATGTGCAGGCTCCGTATTCGAGATTGTCCGCCGTGTTGACTTTGGCCAGCATTGCCTCGCTCTGCTCAAGTCGTTTGAACCCGTCGCCGTCGCGAGTCGCGATTGCGAGATGGGATGATTTCGGACCTGCGCCGGGGGCCTTGCTCCCGCTCATGGTGGCATCCACAAAATAGAGAGTGCTGCCATCCGCGCTGATTTCCACGTCGAAGCTGATCTGCCCCGGACGGTTCAACCCCTGAATCGGGCGAATATCGGTCACGATTCCATCCTTGAACTTGCCGCGGTGAATCGTGGCCAGCGTTCCCTCGTGAGTGCGCGGCGAGATGAAATAGAAGCAGCCCTTGCGGTCCATGCTGCAAACAGCCGTTAGTACGCCGTCGATGTTCACTCCACCGATCCTGCCCTTGTATACGAACGTTAGGTCATCCAGCCGGTCTGCGTAATGCAGTGCGGTCTTGCCTGGCTCGAAGTGGGTGGTGTTGAAGAACAGATAAATTCCGTCGCGTGAGATGAACGGATCGACGACCTCCCCTTCATAGCCACGGACAGCGACGCGCTCAGGATTGTGGAAGGCCCGGTATTCATCGGCGGCCCGCGAACCGGTGGCCATCGGCTTTCCATGACCGAGCTCTTCGAGCAGACGATCCAGCACCGCCTCTGCTTCCACGGCTTTGCCCGCATCAAACAGCGGCTTGATCTTTTCCTGCATCGTCTGCACGATGGCCGAGGGATTGCGCCCGCTGGCCGCCATGGTTTGAACGCTCTCTTTCACGCGCTCCACCTTGGCCGTGAGCCGCTGCCGCATCGCGGAGCTCTTATGCGCGATGAAGGCCACGAGCACGCCCGCAATGGCAATGGCGGTGATGAGTTTCGTTTTTGTTTTCATCGCGTGGTGTGAAGAAAAAGGTGGTTCAGGCGGCGGGCGTGAGTGCCGCGGCACTCTCACTTCGTGAGCTGTTCGAGCACGCGATCCAGCTCAGCCTCGGCTTCGATGACTTTGCCTGATTCCATGAGAGGCTTAAACTTCTCATCCATGGCCTTGAGGATTGCGGACGGATCGGTTCCTCCCTCGGCCATCTTGGTCGCCCCCGCTTTGACGCGCTCGACCTTTTCCGAGAGCCGCTTGCGGGTGTCTTCTCCAAGCTGAGCAAAACCAGTCTTCGCGATCTCGCGCAGTGTGGCCTGCTGGTCCGGCGTCAGGAGATTCTTGATCGCCACGCCCAGGCCCACGTGGAGATGCTTCAACTCGCGTTCGGCGTCGAGCACCTTGTCGAGCTGCGTGATGACAGTCGCTCCTTCCAGACGCTCCTGTTTCACCAGGGCGGACAGAGCGGCAGTTTCTTTTTCCAACTGGGCCCGCAGTTCATCGGAACGCGGCTGCGCTTTTTCCACCTGGGTGCGCAGAGCCTGCTGCTGCTCCTGAGTAAGGGCGATGCGATCGCGCGCCATGAGCACTAGCTCAGGAGGGAAGAAGGCTCCGGCAAAAGGGTCGGGGACTTTCTTGGATTCGTCCTTGGCGAACAGCGGGCACAACGAAGTAATGGCAGCTAAGACAAGGAGGAGTCTCATGGTGTGTTGGGGGGGGCGGTTAGAGTGCATGGGGTCATTGAGGAAGTTGAGGCTCATCGAGCATTGAAGCCGTGGGCGATATCCACGCCGGCAGCGCTGAAGGCGAGTCCACCGAGAGCTGTGCGATGGCCTGCTGTGCGGACGAAATGGTGACTGCAACATCCGGGCGCGAAGGCGGTGAGGTGGGGGATTTGGGCAGCAGCGCCAGCAGCAATGCCACACAAGCCGCTGCAATCGTGATCCGGCCCCAATGATATGACCGCAGCCGGACAGGCACCTGCGTAGGTGCGTGCCTGACGATTTCGCACACGTCATTCGTCAGCGAGGCTGCCATGGCCTCGAGCGCCACATCGAGATTCATGTAGTCGAGATACAAGACGCGCAGCTCCGCGTCGGCAGTGAGCGCCGCTTCAAGGCCGATGGCTTCCTTTGCGGTGGTGGTGCCAGCGATGTGACGCTGAATGATGTCATGCCATTCTGGGTTCATGCGATTTCCTCCTGAGCGAGTGTGCGGCGCACGCACTCCAGCAGAGCCTGCCGGATGCGGTGCAGCCATTTGTAAAGTGACATGGGGGTCTGCCCGCGCCGGGTTGCGAGATCATCCATGCGGGCGCCTTTTGTGTAAGCCGCCAGGACGATTTCCCGCTGCGCCTCGGGCAGCTTTTTCAGGCATTGTTCCAAAGCTTCGCGCTGTGACCCGTGCCTCTGTTCCGCCGCCGCCACTTCATCAGCTAGCTTGCCGACCAGTTCGTCATTGAACACATGCCTGTCGCGCGCCCGCTCCCGTAGAAACGTCAGCACTTGAAAGCGTGCCACGCCGAAAGCCCACTTGCGAAAATCACGCGTGCCGTCGAACTCCGCGAACTTCTGCCACAGTACCACCGCCACCTCCTGCATGACATCCGATGCATCCGCCAGTGAAGGCAGCAGCGACCGCACAAAGGTGCGCAGCGCCGGCTCATGCTCCGCAAGGAGGCGGAGGAACTGATCGTGATGCTGGTTGTTCAAGTCGGGCATAAAGGTGCGTCACAGCATGTCTCCAAAAGAAGACGCCAGTTGCCGAAAAATCTTCTGGAAGTGAAAAGGCCGCCTCCTTCCTGAGGCGCACTGTTTTTTGGGGGTGTGGTAACCCGGCGTGGTTTTACGTGCCGGCCTTCTCCAAAGGTCGGTGAGAAACTCAAATTGAAACCGTTTGCCGCAATCACGACACTGGCGCACGGAATGCCCCATGACTTCCGCCTGCTCCCACTTGCGCCGCATGCTGCGCCATGCCTCCACGTTTCTCAGTCTCGCCACGGTGTCTGCGGCCCTCGCCCAAGACCTGCAACCCAGCGCGGAACTCGTCTCCGCCATCGACAAGCTCGTGGCCAAAAACGGCATCGATGACGACACGCCCGGCGTGGCAATCTTCATCCGCGTGCCCGGAAAGCTGCGCTTCCAAAAAGGCTATGGCCTCGCCAGCGTGAAGGACGCCACTCCCATCACCCCCACCACGCTCTTTGAGCTCGCATCCTGCTCCAAGCCCTTCACCGCCACGGCTCTCCTCATTCTGGTGGATCGTGGTATGCTCGCGCTCGATGACGACGTGCGCGACTACATCCCCGAGCTGCCCGAATACGACAGCGACAATCCCATCCTCATCCGCGATCTCCTCCAGCACACCTCCGGCCTGCCCGAGTACTTCGACTTTGATGATGAAGGCGTGCCCATGCGCCACAAGACCTACGCCGTGAACGAAGACTACATCGGCATGTTCGCGAAGCTGAAGAAGGATTACCCCCTGCAGTTCCGCACCGGCAGCAAGTTTGAGTACACCAACAGCAACTTCATCCTCCTCGCCAGCATCGTGCAGCGCGTGGCGAAGCAGCCCTTCGGCGAATTCGTGCGCGATGAGATCTTCATCCCCTCCGGCATGCTGCACACCTTCATCTGCCAGAGCCCGAAATCCGTGCCGCAGGACGACGATGAAAAGTACAACCGCGCCTTCGGCTACGAATGGCATGAGAAGAAAGAAACGTGGAAGCCCAGCTGGGGCACCCCGCCCGAGTGGCCGCAGAAAGTCATGGTCGTGGGAGACGGCGGCGTGTGGTCAAACCTCGAAGACATGGCCAAATGGGACGCCGCCGTGCGCGCCAGGAAATTCCTCAAACCCGAGACCTGGAAGGAAGCGCTCACGCCCTCCACCACCCGCAAAGGCAAGGTCCTCGAGTACGGCAAAGGCTGGTTCATCTACGCCGATGACGACGGCTCCGTCTACGGCTACGGCCACGACGGCACCTGGGCCGGATTTGAAAACACCTACTACCGCCACCTCATCACCCACCGCAGCACCGTCATCCTCAGCAATCGCGACACGATGGACACCGATGACCTGTGGACCGCGCTGGATGCGCTGGTGGAGAAGTACGTGGGGGAGTGAGGGGGCGGGAGCTGAAAAGAGGTTTTTAACCGCTGATATGACGCTAAACAGACGCTGATAAAGCATTTCAGAAAAGAATGCATTCACCTTAGCCCATGAGCCTGAAAGACGATATCATTGGCAACCCATTCGTGGAGAAGCTGCGCAATGAACTAGAAATTGATGCTCAAGCATTCGATCTGCTTTGCAATCAGCTCGGAGCATTAGCTAATGAGTGGAGCACTCAATCACTCGTGGATAAGCAGCTCGCTCAGGAACTATACGCTTTACCCACGATCATCAAAGGAGCCGCCGATGCGCTTCGCGGACACAAGCCCGATCTCGCGGCCGAGCTTGATGAGAAGGCTGTTATTGTTGATGGCTTGATACTGGAAGCGCTCCGATGATCAAGTGGTCCTCATAGCGTGGCATGGCAAGTCTGTGTCACCGCTACGCGGTTCGCCTGTGAAGAACAACATCGTTCGCATGCTCCGTGGATTGGTATCCACGGCTGCAGTTGTGCCAGCCCTCCGGGCTTTCGATCCGGCGCAGCGCACAGAGTTATCAGAAACCTCTGCTCCTCTGCGGCAAACCGAACGTTCCCAGGCGTGCCTCCTCAAATGCGCTTGTGGAATCGTTCTCAGCACCCACTCCCACGCTTCCTCATTGACGCCGTAATTAGCCTCCCGCTAAAAAGGTGCATGAACTAACGCGCCTCGATTTGGTTCGTCTCTACCGTGGCATGCCTGCTCACCGCCCACGGTGTCTGTGCCGCAGAGCTGGTGGTGGAGAAGGCGGCGGAATTCAATCAGTCGGATTTTCAAAGGATCGAGCTCTGTACGCTGTTTGAGCCGATGACCGCCATCCAGCCCACCTTTGCTGCGGATGGCAGCACGGCTACGTTTGCTGGTCTGGCTCCCGGCAAATATGCAGTGGTGTGCTGGCAGGGACTGACCACGTGGCAGGAGTCGCCCGTCTATGATGCGACGGTGGAGGTGGAAGAAAAAGACCAGCACCTCAAGCACCGCGTGGTGGCGGCAGGCACGCTTACTAAGCTGCACATCAAAACTGCAGAGGATCTGAATGCGATGTATGACGGCATCACCTATGTGCCTTGCCGCATCCAGCGTCTGGAGCCGCCGTTTGCTCCAGCGTTTGCTTTTCGCTGGGTGCCACTGACTAAGCTAGGCGGTGGACGCTTTGAAGGAGAAGCCATGCTCGTCCCGGGCCGGTATGTGCTGGTGATCCCGTACACCGCTGCCTCTGAGGCCTGGCCTCCTCTCAGGCGCAGGCCGTTCGAAGGTTTCGTGCCCTTCCTGGCCATGCCGTTTGAGGTTCCCGCAGAAGGCGAGGCATCCGGAAAACAGACCAGCGGCCTCACCGTCAAAGTCTCCAGCCCTGCCAAGCACGACGCTGCAAAGAAGTAACCACATCCCTGGAGTGACATGTCTCCAAAGTGCGGAGCGCTTCCATCCTCTGAGAGCAGCCACCCCGCGAAAAGTACTTCTGGAAGAACTCCCGGGCCGCGTATCGGTGGGTGGCACGCAGCGGATCTGCCCTGCGTCGTTCCTCCTTCCGGTTCCGTCCTATTCCTCCCCATGCGCCTCGTCCTCCAACGCGTCTCCTCCGCCTCCGTCACTGTCGATGACCAGATCACCGGCCAGATCGGCATGGGCCTCATGATTCTGGCCGGCATCGAGCACGAGGACACGATTGAGGATGCCACGTGGCTGGTGCAGAAGCTCACGCAGATGCGCATCTTTGGCGATGCCGAGGGCAAGATGAACCTCAGCGTGAAGGACATCAGCGGCGAGCTCCTGGTGGTCAGCCAGTTCACCCTGCATGCCAGCACGAAAAAAGGGAACCGCCCCAGCTTCATCCGCGCCGCACGTCCCGAGACCGCCATCCCGCTTTACGAGCAGTTTCTCGCCCTGCTGGAAGCCGAGATGGGCAAACCCGTGGCGCGCGGCATTTTCGGCGCCGACATGAAAGTGGCGCTGGTGAACGACGGCCCCGTCACCATCTGCATCGACTCACGCGCGCGGGAGTAAAAAGTAGCCCTGTTCCTGCGGAACTGGGAACCGCGCCGCAAACACCAACACCAACACCCACCGCTGGGGACCACCGCACGCCATGGGCGAAGCGGAGCTCTCCCTTGTTGCACAGCAACAAGGCTGCTTGGCTGAATGCATAAAAAGGGCGGACCGAAGTCCGCCCTTCTCATTGGGTTTCCAAGTTTTGGGGGTTGGAAATTTAGGCAAGGCGTGGCTTCACCAGCGTCTCGAGGCGGTTCACGCCACGACGAATGCGAGCTTTGATCGTGCCAAGTGGCTCATGAAGTCGCTCGGCCACCTCGGCCTGGGTGAGTCCGGTGAAGTAGGTCAGCTCGATGGCCTCGCGTTGATCCTGGGTCAGGCGGGACACGGCGCTGTGGAGGATGGTGTCGCGCTCCTTGAACTCGAGGTTTTCGTGGCCGGAGGGCTCGAATTCGTACTGGTCCTTCTTGTTCTCGGACTCGAAATCGTCGTTCAGGCGGGAGCGGCGCTGCTTGGAGCGAATGCGGTCAATGGCACGGTTGCGCGCCAGAGTCGTCAGCCAGGTCAGCGGCTTGCCTTTGCGGGGTTCGTAGAGGTGGGCCTTGTTCCACACCTGCACGAGGACCTCCTGCATGACGTCCTCCGTGTCGTGGTGGTCGTTCAGGACGTTGGAGATCGAGGCGAAAATGAGGCCGCTGTACTTTTTGTAGAAGGTCTGGAAGCTGGCGGAATCGCGTTCCGAGATGCGCTTCAGGAGGCGGATATCTTCGACGACATTGGGGTCAACCTCAGGGGAAATTTCAGTCGTGTTCATGATGGTTATAGGAGTCTGACAAGGTCAATAATTGCGACAAACGCTGTTTCGTCAAAGATTTGTTTCTGTTTTGTCTAATTTTAAACCGAAGTTTGTCTAACTTTTGAAGCCATCGGCGGTGTCGAGGCCACTCCTTTTAAGAGAGGTATCGACACGGTTTTATTCCTGCGCGTT
The DNA here is from genome assembly GCA_903838675.1 of uncultured Verrucomicrobiota bacterium. Lineage (GTDB taxonomy): Bacteria > Verrucomicrobiota > Verrucomicrobiia > Verrucomicrobiales > Verrucomicrobiaceae > Prosthecobacter. The sequence goes on along the minus strand of CAILZI010000126.1, from coordinate 177,365 downwards.
GAACAAAACTGAAGAACAGACCCTGCTGGGGAGGGCCTCATGAATGCCCGCTGTGTATCCGCTCGTGGCAGGAGCCTTGGATGTACAAATCAGACTCATGGCGCATTTGGTCACCGGCTGCGGAAGTGCTCTCCGAGGCATGCCGGGAGGGAAAGGCCCGCTCCATGGGCTTTCTCCCACCACGCATTTTGGCCCTGCCTTACCCCTTGCACGCAGGCCGAATCCGCCGACTCTACGCGCCCTTTTTTAGCCATGATCCCCAACGCCTACCATACCTTTCACTGCAACGCCGTCCGCTCAGAGCACATCGGCCAGACCGTCACACTCTGTGGCTGGGTGAATTCGGCCCGCGACCATGGCGGCGTCATCTTCATCGACCTGCGCGACCGCGAAGGCCTGACCCAGGTCGTTTTCCGCCCGGAAGAGAACGCTGAGCTCGCCGCCCAGAGCCATCACCTGCGTGATGAAGACGTGCTGCAGATCACCGGCAAGGTGGCTGCACGCCTCGCAGGCACAGAAAACTCCAAGCTCGGCACCGGCGAGATCGAAATCGTGGCCACCGAGTTCAAAGTGCTCAACAAGGCCGATGTGCTGCCCTTCCAGCTCGACCGCGAACTGTCCAACGAAGACATGCGGATGAAGTACCGCTACCTGGACCTGCGCCGCGAGCGCATGAGCAAGAACATTCGTACGCGCCACAAGATCACCAACGCCGCACGCAACTGCCTCGACGCCGCCGGCTTCATCGAGGTCGAAACGCCGATCCTCAGCAACCCGACGCCCGAAGGCGCGCGCGACTTCCTCGTGCCTGCCCGCCTGAACCCCGGCCGCTTCTACGCGCTGCCGCAGGCCCCGCAGCAGTACAAGCAGCTCATGATGGTGGCTGGCCTGGAGCGCTACTTCCAGATCGCCCGCTGCTTCCGCGATGAAGACCTGCGCGCCGACCGCCAGCCTGAGTTCACCCAGATCGACATCGAGGCCAGCTTCATCGAGCGCGAGGACATCCTGAACCTCGTCGAAGGCCTGCTGGTCAAAATGTTCAAAGCCGGCACCGACCGCGACATCCCCACGCCCTTCCCACGCATGACGTATCAGGAAGCCATGGACCGCTACGGCTCCGACAAGCCGGACACGCGCTACGGCAACGAGATCGTGGACATGGCCGACGTCTTTGCCAGCAGCGGCTTCAAGATCTTCCGCACCACCATTGAAAATGGCGGCGTCGTGCGTGCCATCAACGCCAAGGGCTTCGCCGGCATCACCACCGGTCAGATGATCCGCCTCAACGAGATCGCCACCCAGGCCGGCATGAAGGTCAAGCAGCTCGCCTTTATCAAGGTGGAGCGTGACGCCAACGGCGTGCTCGAGTACAAGAGCCCCCTCTGGAAGTTCTTCAGCGAAGACGAGCAGAAGGCCCTCATCGCCAAGCTCGGGGTGGTGGAAAACGACATCGTGTTCTTCTATGCCGGCACCTGGCAGGAAGCCTGCGACATCCTCGGCCGCGTGCGCGTCGAGATCGCCAACATGACCGCGCTGACCAAGGACAGCACCGCCTTCAACTTCCTCTGGGTCGTCGATTTCCCGCTGCTCGCCCACGATGCCGAAACGCAGAGCTGGGTGGCCGTGCATCATCCCTTCACCCGTCCGAAGACCGAAGACATCCCGCTCATGGACGCCGGCGAATACGGCAAGGTGCGCGCCGAAGCCTACGACGTGGTCCTCAACGGCTACGAACTCGGCGGCGGCTCCATCCGAATTCACGAGAAGGAACTGCAGGCCAAGATGTTCAGCGTCCTCGGCGTGAACGAAGAAGAGCAGGCCCACAAGTTTGGCCATCTCCTCGACGCCTTCCGCTTCGGCGCGCCTCCTCACGGCGGCCTTGCCCTGGGGCTGGACCGCATCGCCATGCTTGTCAGCGGTGAAGACAGCATCCGCGAAGTCATCGCCTTCCCGAAGAACAACAAGGGCAGCGACTTGATGACAGACAGCCCGACGAACATCGACTTCAAGACCCTGCGCGAAATCTACATCCAGAGCACCTGGAAGGAGAAGAAGCCGGAGACTGCGGTTGCTGCTGCGCCGGTGGCGTAAAGTGAAGTTGCTCAGTTGCGCCGCAACTGAGATTCAGACCGTCCGAATACAATGCAAACCCCTGACCAGTTGCGGCGCAACTGGACTACTTTCTCAGCCCAGTTGCACAACAACTGGGCTGATTTGTGAAGACGTGATATTCCTCCTCCCGCAGTCGTGCTTTCACGGGATTCTGCAGGATGTAGTTTCGGAACTTCTCCAGGCTGGCAGGACTGCGCACGACGTGGTCAAAGCTCTCCCATTGCCAGAACTGGCCATCCTTCCCCAGCAGCGTATTAATCCTGCCTGCGGTGTAGCGTTTCCAGTTGCGGCAGAGGCTTTTCATCCCGGCACGCCCTGGAACACCCACTAGCACGTGCACATGATTCGGCATGACCACGAATGCCTCCAGTGAATACTTTTCGCCGTCCATATGCCGCAAATTTTGTACAACGACATCACGCAACCCCGGCTGCTTTAACACGCAGTCACCGTGGCATTCATCCAGCATCCCATGCCACTTGGTAGTGAAGACCCGGTAGAACTCCCGATGATCCCGCTCGGGCAGCATTTCGACTTCGCGCTGCCAGTCTTCTAAGGCAGGATCAATCCCGTGATCCCTTAACCAGGCACACCGCTCTTCATTCCATTTCTCGAATACATTTGCAGGGACGGAATCCGCAGTGCGCCAGGTGATGAAGTAGTAGGCATCCGCTTGTTCCCAGTGCGGCAACTGCCGCTGCGTGACATCAGTCTTCGCGCCTGGATCAAAGAACCGGAAATCCATGCCTCAGCCTAAAGTTGCTCAGTTGCGCCGCAACTGGGCTACTTCCGCAGCGCCGCCATCAGCGCCTCAAGCTCCTCACGCACCGTGTCGGCATCGCTGACCGTTTGCGCGATCTCCGCCTTCACCGCCTCGCGAAATCGCTTTCGCAAACGATGCACGGCCACTTTTACCGCCTCCACACTCATGCCGAGTTTCGCGGCCACCTCGCTTTGCGGCGTTGCATCGGCTTCCGCCGTCAGCCATGGCTTCAATGCATCAAAGTGCGCTGACTTGCCTTCATCACGCATCTCCGACTCCAAGTGTCCCAGCGCACACGCCAGCAACGTCAGCGCCCACTGGCGGTCAAAGGCCGCATCCGGTGCTTCGATGCTTGTGTCGGCGATTTGCAGGCCGGCTTCAGTCTGGTCCGACTCACCGTCGATCACCGCATGGATCTGGCCACCGCCGCGCTTGGCCGCATGATCATGAATTCGTTGATTGGCGGCGAATCGTTTCAAGAACATGAGCAGGTAGCTGCGAAATTTCCCACGCAAGGGATCCGCGCCGTCAATCGTTCCGCCCGCGAGCAGCTTGGCAAAGAAGTCATGCGCCAGATCCCGCGCCACATCTTCCGCACGCCCATCACGCCGCAGAAACGCCATCACCGGCGCATAGTAGGCCTCGCACAGTTCACTGAGCGCTGCCTTTGCCTGCGTGTCACTGCCACGTGAACGTGAGACGAGCGTCCAGCGGGTGTCGTGGAAGGAGGAAGTCATGGCAGGGGAGGGATCATCACTTGAGGGAAGGTCACGCTTCGCATCTTACGACTGCGAAACTGAAAAGATTCCACCTCACGCAGAGGCACCAGGAATTTCACCCTCTGCACAATGTTTTTCCCATTTGAGCTCCGTGACAAGCCGAAGGAACCGATGCTCCTGCCATCCTTCAGCCGGGCCACAGCGTCATAGAAGGTCACGTCAGAACCCATGGACCATGAGACAAAAGCGTGGTGCTGAGGGTCATCCCCAAAGCCAGCGAGCATGCAATCATCGCCGAGCGCCATGGCACCATTGAATGTGGAGGGCAGCATAACGCCAGACTGCCACGGTCCGATGTTGTACCGCAGGGTGATCTGAACATCTGAAGGAAGTTTGCCAACGCGCCCGGGACTGACGACATAGCTGAGCAATGGAGACTCCGGTGCACCCAGGTGCCTCACGGGCCCGGCAATGCTCGCATCGCGGTCGTTCAATGGGAGACCATTGGTGCCGGTTATATCAATCCTGAACGAACTGTGCTGGTCGAAGTCAGGATGTTCAAACCAGAGCTGCAGCCAGCAGTCTTCGGCACCTTGTCCGCTCATATCCCCACCCGCTGAGGCCATGACGAGACGCTTGGATTCGTCATCGTTCACGGGCTTTCCTTCCGGAGAGTAAAGCGGCCACTGCCATTCCTGGCCGTTGCGTTTCAACCGCGTGAAACGCAGCACAGGCTGTTGTTCCAGCGCATGCGCTGTCCCCTCCACTACCGCCGGAAGAGACACAGAAACGGCACTGCCTGCCCCAGTCACCACCCCCGGTGACAAATACGAAAACAGCATCTTCCCAATGATCTTGTCCCACGGCATGAGGAACTCATCAGGACTGCCACCGCGTTTCAGCAGCAGGCCTTTGGGTTCGACAGCGACAACACGCGCCAGCCAGGTCTGCCCGCTCTCATGCGCATAGGCGATGAGATCTCCCTGCGCGAAACCCGCGTCGAGGTGCGAGGCGATCCAGCGGCTGTTCTTAGCCACACCCGGTTCATTGCCACTCGGCACGAAATAAGGCCGGGCGATGAATGAGCGGACGAACAGCATCAGCACGATCACTGGGATGACGAGTTCGAGATTCCGCACCAGCCGATGGGGCTTGATGACAGGCCGGCCCATCGGATGCCGGTGCATCCAGACCAGTGTGGACACCACTGAGGCCGCAACCGCGACCAGCGTCAGTGTGATGGCCGCCCACGAGTAGGCGTCCTGATGGCGCGGCAGTTGATAAAAGCCCGCGATGCCCGCAGCGATGACCGTGAGCGACCAGCAAAAAAGATGTCTGCCAAAGACGGCGTTCACCTCATACCAGCGTGCATCAGAAACAAAGGTGGAGGGCAGGCGCACCCCATAAAACGAGTTCATCGGCACCAGCCGCAGCCAGAGCGGCAGGCTGGTCGCGGCAAGGACAAAGCCAGCGCATTCGATCGCAGACGCGACGAATATTTGCGCGGTCACTCCTGCATTGCCTGCGTTGGACCAAAGGCGGAACATCCATGAGAGAGCCAGGAACAGCAAAATCGAAACAGGCAGAATCCAGAGCACGCGTGAGGGGCGCTCATGCCAGGCCGTTGTGCGTTGCGCGCCGCCTTGGGCTTCAAATTCAAGCTGCCTGCGCGCCCACCAAGGCATGATCACGGATGGAAGCATCGCCGGCAGCCAGATCCAGCTCATCAGGAAGGCGCTTTGATTGGTGATCCGCACCAGCCACTGCAGCAAGGGCGGCGCCTCCATGAGATTCTTGATCACTTGAGGCGCATGCACCTGCCCGCCCATGCCGCTGACAAGAGCATATACCTGCCCGCCATACGCATGCACACCTGCTGCCAAACCTCCCGCAACCTCCCAGCCCAGGGCCAGGCCGCCTGCGGATAAAAAGCCCACGCTCATGCCACCGTAAGCCAGCAGCAACGCGAGGGCGAGACCACCCCAGGAAAGGAGGCCAATGCTCAAGCCTCCGAGCGCAAAAACACCCACGGCCATGCCACCACAGGCAAACAAGCCACGTGCATAGCCACCGAAAGCCACGACTCCCACGGCACGGTCCCCAAAGGCAAAGAAGCCGCGCGCTGTACGCTTGCGACCCGTCGTGGGATCAATGCCCGAGGTGACATGCAGCAGCGGTCTGCCCAGCAGCGTGCGCTTTGACTTGTACTCAAAACTGCTGAACTGCAGGGCCAGCGAGCGCCGCGCCTGCGGAGGCATGGAGGCGATGCCCTCGATCTGCGTCTTAAACTCGCCCGCGCTCTGCTGGCGCATCGCACGGTCTTTCGCCAGCGCACGGAAGACGACCTCGTCCATGTTGCCATTCACGTCCGATATTTCGGAAGGCGCCGCAAAGCGGCCCAGCGGCAGCTCGCCGGTGAGCATCTCATAAAAGACCACACCCAGGCTGTAGATGTCCGCACGGTGGTCCACGCTGCCGGGCTTCTCGATCTGCTCCGGCGCCATGTACGGCGCGGTGCCGAGCTTCGCTCCGCTTTGCGTCAGCATCATCCCACTGTCGCCGTCCTCGTTGAGGATCTTGGCGATGCCGAAGTCGGCGATCTTCACCTTGCCCTTCGCATCCAGCAGGATGTTCTCCGGTTTGATGTCGCGGTGCAGCACGCCCTGGCTGTGGGCATACTGCAGCGCCTCACACATCACGGGAATGATGTTCAGCGCCTGCTCCGGCGTGAAGCGACCCGCGCGCATGGCCTGCCGCAGGTTCACCCCGTCCACGTATTCCATGATGAGAAAGCAGAAGCCGCCGCTCTCGCCAAAGTCATGCACGGTCACGATGTTCGGGTGGCTGAGCCGTGCGAGCACGCGCCCCTCCCGCGTGAAGCGCTCCGCAAAGCCCGGCGTGGCCGCGAGAGATTTGGGCAGGACCTTGAGCGCGACGACGCGGTCCAGCTTCGGCTGCCGCGCACGAAAAACCGCGCTCATGCCTCCGTGGCCGATGAGATCGAGAATTTCGAGATCAGGAAACGCAGCGGCGATTTCCGCCAGTGAAGGCAGATCACGTGGAGACAGCGGAAGCGTGTCTGCCCCACCGTCCGTCGGCATGGCGGCAGCAGCCATCAGGTCGGCGGGGTTCAGTCCGTGGAGGGGATCAGAGGAGGGCGTGGTAGAGTCCATGATACCGGCTGCATGGGGAAGATGGCGGCAGAGGTTACACACGATCCTGCGGACGAGGCCAGAAACTTCATCCTTGGGCATGGAATCCCTTCTTGCGGAAATGGGGCGACTCCGTCACACTCGCCTTCCAACCTACCCAACCACAACCATGCGCCGCCACGCGCTAGCAACCCTTTTCCTGCTTCTCATGTCGTTCTCCGGTTCGTCAGTCGCTGCCAGCGTCGAAACTTCCGTTTGGGGGAAAACCCCTGCGGGTGAGGATGTTAAGCTCTTCACGCTGCGCAATGCCAGCGGCATGGAAGTCAAGATCACCAACTGGGGTGCCTACATCGTCTCGATCAAGGTGGCGGACAAAAACGGCAAGTTTGCCGATGTGGCGCTCGGGTTTGACACACTGGACGGTTACCTGGGCAAAAACCCCTTCTTCGGCTGCATCGCGGGCCGTTATGCCAACCGCATTGGCCATGCCACCTTCAAGCTCGACGGCGTGGAATACAAGGTGACCGCCAACTCCGGCAAGCACCAGCTCCACGGTGGCATGGAAGGCTTCGACAAAAAACTCTGGGCGACGAAAGTGAGTCGAGATGGAGTTATGCTCGGCTACATTAGTGCCGATGGCGAGGAAGGCTATCCCGGCACGCTGGAGTGCACCGTGAGCTACAGGCTCACGGATGATAACGCACTTGAGATCAGTTATCGAGCCGGGACGGACAAGCCCACCGTCCTCAATCTGACCAACCACTGCTACTTCAACCTCGCCGGTGAGGGCAGCGGTGACATCCTCGGCCACCAGCTCACCATTCCCACGGAGTTCATCACCGCTACGGATGACGACCTCATCCCCACGGGAGAGATCGTCAGCATCAAGGGCACGCCGCTGGACTTCACCACCCCGCACGCCATCGGCGAACGCATCGGCGCTGATTTCAAACCGCTCATTCAGGGCATTGGCTACGATCACAACTACGTCCTCTCCGGCAGCGGCATGAAGCTGGCCGCCACCGTGAAGGATCCCGCCAGCGGCCGTGTGATGACCGTGCGCACTACCGAGCCCGGCGTGCAGCTTTACACCGGCAACCACCTCAATGGGGTACCGGGCAAGGGGGGGCATATTTATGCAAAGCGTCATGGCTTCTGCCTTGAAACGCAGCATTATCCTGACAGTCCGAATCATTCTTCCTTCCCCAGCGTGATCCTGCGCCCGGGTGAAATGTTCAATAGCACCACGATTTACCAGTTTTCCGCCGAGTGAGCGCCACCACCACCGTCATTACCGATCGAGTTCCCCTGTTTGAAACCGAGCCGCCTGCGTTCATTCAGGAGCAAGATTTTGCCGCGAGGCAGTATCGTGGCCGTCGCGACAACCAGGAAGACTACTACGCCTTTGCCGATGCCGCCGAGCCCGAGGAGCGCAGCCTTGAACGCCTGCTGCTCGTCATTGGCGATGGCCTCGGTGCCCATGCGGGCGGCAGCGTGGCCAGCTACATCGGAGTGAATGCCTTTGTGCGCGCCTACCATGAGCAGGACGGTCCGCACTCATGGAAGCTCAAGCATGCCGTCGAGACGGCGAATGAAACCCTTGGCTTCATCACCAGCCGCATGCCCAGCGTGGCTCCGCCCATGGGCACCACCATGGTGGGAGTGCTCATCACGCCGAAGACGATGGAATGGATCAGCGTGGGCGACTCGCCGCTCTTCCTCTTTCGCGGTGGCGAATTGATCCGCCTCAATGCCGACCACAGCCTTTCTCCGCTTATCGACGCCCGGGCTGACCGCGGTGAGATCAGCCGCGAGGAAGCAGAAAATCACCCTGACCGCCACACGCTTCAGGCCGCGCTTCTGGGCATGCCGCTCGCGATGATCGACACTCCCCCAGAGCCTTGGACCTTGACGAGAGGCGACATCATCATCGCTGCCAGCGATGGCATCTTCACGCTCACCCACAAGGCGCTTGAGGAACTGCTCAGCTTTGGCAAGCACACCACGGCGGACAAAATCGCCGATGCGATCATCTTCGCCATCCGCCGCATCAACAACGACCGTCAGGACAACACGACGGTTGGTGTGGTGAAGATAGGGTAAGAAGAAGACGTTCCCGCAAAGCTCAAAAGCGCATGACCGGCTTGTCTGGATCATCCGGGACTGACATGTCCGACTGCAAGGCCCAGCCCCAGCCAAGTCGTAGCAGCCAGAGACCGGCCACCAGCGATACCACGCACAGTGTGCCATAGAAACGCAGCAGACTCTCTTTGCCTGTTAAATTGGTGGCTTGGGTGATGAGATAAAAGATCCAGCCGCAGAAAATGGCATAACCATCGAGCGCGATGCCTACTAGGCCGATGAAACATCCTGCCGGAGTTGCCTTTGTCGGAATATCCATGGGGACTGAATTAGTCCGGGGATTGAGATCTTTCCGTTACAATCCCAGCTCTCTTTTCACCATGCCCACCCCAGCCACCATGCTGGCCAGCTTCTTCTTCGCCGCCCAGCGTGCTGTCTGGCTGAGACCGCAGTCCGGTGCAAACACGAGCTTGTCAGCAGGCGCATGCTTTAAGCACTCCCGTACCGCATCGGCGATCTGCTCCGGCGTTTCGATGTGGTAGCTTTTCACATCGATGATGCCCACGGCCACGTCATAGCGCTCGGCCATCGGCTTGATGACCTCCAGTTCGGCGTATTCGCGGTTCGCCATTTCCACGTGTACCTCATCACAATGGAGATCGAGAAAGGCGGGGAACAGCGGCGCGTATTTGCGCCAGCCCACGGGGTGACCTTTGAAATTGCCAAAGCATAGGTGCGTGCAGATGCGCGCCTTGCCGTAGCCGCTGCTCACGGTGCGGTTGAAGATGTCCACAAAGCGCTTCGTGTCCTCGCGGTAGCCGTAACAGCTCATGCTCGGCTCATCCACGCAGATCTCCTCCGCACCCGCCGCCACGAGATCGGCGATCTCTTTGTTCACTAGTGGCAGCAGCGCCTCAGTGATTGCGTAGCGGTCCGCATACCGATCATTCGGTGCCAGCCGTCCACTGAGCGTGTAGGGCCCGGGCACGGACACCTTCAAGCGCTTGCCCGTGTGCGCGGCCAGCCGCCTTAGGCGCTCAAACTCCTCCACTACGCCCAGCCCACGCGGCGCACGCAGTTCACCCACGACCTCATGCTTCCCACGCTGATCATGCGCCGGCGGCCCAAAGCGCCGAGGGCTGGCTGGTTCCAGTGCAATGCCTTCGATGAAGCCATAGAAGGACAGATTGAAATCAAACCGCGTCTGCTCCCCGTCCGTGATAACATCCAGCCCTGAGGTGATCTGATCCTGGATGGCCACCTGCGCTGCATCGTCCTGCATTTCCGCGATGTCAGCGCTGCCGAATTCGGCGAGATGCCGCGCCGAAAACTCGAGCCAGCCAGGAAACGGATAACTGCCAATGACGGAGGTGCGGAGCGGTTGGGATTGCATGATGAAACAAGCTTATCGACGCCAAAGCCCCAGCGTCAAAGCCAAGCCGCAAAACACAACCGATGCGGCGGAAAGGTTCATTCTGGCGGCAACGGCCTGAACAGCCACGTTCGTTGCGGCTGCTTGCTGCTGTAGGCGCTCTGCCGACGCTTAATCCACCTCAATTCTGATTTTGCATCACCCTCTGAATTCCTTTGAATCCTGCAATTGGGGGCCGCGTCTCAACCAGCGACGTTCGATTATTTGAACGAACCAAAACAGAAACCAACAACCCCTCACACACCATGAAAACGATTCTCACCTTTGCTGCTTTTGCCACCATGCTGGGCACTCTCGCCGTGCCAAACAGCGCCAGCGCCTTCGTCCCTGGCCGCCCTCGCGTCAATGAAGTGAACGGCCGTCTCAACAATGAACAGCGGCGCATCAACAACGGAGTCGTCACTGGCAGGCTCAGTCCCGGACAGGCCAGCCGTTTGGAGCGCGGCGAACAGCACATCCAGCGGCAGGAAAACCGTGATCGTGCCATGCATAACGGTCATCTGACATGGCGCGAAAGACTGCACCTCAATCACGAGGAAAACCGCGAAGCTCATCGCATCAATCAATCGGAAGCCCACCGGAACATGCTCTTCCATCGCTGGTCCAGAGGCCGGTAATCGGCATAGGGTTCAAACACACCCGTTTTGAAACCTCTTCCACGCGGCACCTTCACGGGTGTCGCGTTTTTTGTGGCGGTTGCGAACGCCATCAGAGTTTCAATCCCGTGTCATTGCCACGTCCGATCACGGGGCCAAGGATCAGAGATCCTTAATGCAACACTCCCCATGAATCGCATTTTCCACCATGCTCAGCTGCAATCGCTGAAGTTCTTGCCTGCGTTTCCATGACGCATTCGTATGTGAGCAAGCCGTTGACTTGAAATAGGATATACCCACTGCCTTCCTCTTTGTCTTCGTGCATGGTTGCCTCTGGAAAGACTCGTTTAATAGCCTTGATCGCTTGCTCCGAGGGAGGCCAGTGAGCAAAATCAATGTTGAAATCGATGATGCAAGTTTTCGAAAAATCGAACCCATTCGAGTCCAGCCTTTGAAAGACATCGCCATCAGCGTCATTGGGCCAAGAGTCTGTTTGCATATGTCATTGCCCCTCACCCCAGGATCTTCGAAATGAAATCCGAGTGCAGCGGGATGTGTAAAAACGCCGCCAGCCCCAACACGATGCCGGTGCCACTGAGCAGGCAGGCAAAGATAAACAGTCGCTTGTTCTGCGTCAGCGCCGTGATGCCAAACAACGTCATCGCGATGGTGAGAAAGGCCTCTGTCATGTCGAACTGATCGTCGAAGACATTGATATCGTCGTACTCCTTCTCAAAGCCTTCGGCCTTCGCCTTGAGTTCCGCCTTCTCCTTGTCGTAGCGGGAGATCTTCTCCTCATACTTGCGGATCATTTCCGCATTGGCGGGATTGTTCGCCGCCTTCAGCTGGTCCAGCGCCTCCTCGGCGATGGCCTGCTTCGTACTCTTCGCCTGATAGTAGGACCACGAATCCACCCCGCGCGACTGAGCCTGCGTCATCGCCTGAACCACGTTGCCATCCTTCACATTGCACAACGCCATGACGGTGGCCGTGATGGCCACCAGCAGCGCGATCTTCGCATTCAGCTTGCTCTCTCCCGTCTTTTCAACGGTTTCCTGGATAGTTTCGGTGATGTCGCCCATGGCGAAATGATGAGGGGTAGGGGTTCAAGTGGCAAGAGCTTCCTTGGCTGACGCACTAGACATTCATTGGGAATCTTTCGAATCACGCATGACTCTGACTCAATCTGACAATGTCGCTACGCCAAAGGGGCGGTGGGTAGGCCTTGCTACCCAGCACCAATGGCGACCCATCGGTGGCGAGCAGACGGCTCATCCATTGCTCCAAGGTCTCCTGCTCTGCTTCAGGCCATAAGGCTTCACCCACGAGTTCGTCCCGAGTCCATTCATCTGAGACATAAACCACATGCCACTGCCCATCTCGTTGGCTCTGCCGGATGGCAAAACAAACCGGAAACGGCGGGACGCAGGCAAAACGAAGGACACGGATGGGCTCGGGCGGCACACCATTTTCCAGATCAATCTGCCGATATAACATTGCGAAGTCTAAAATTTCCGCAGCATCGAAGATCACGATGGGATTCCGCAGGAGCATGAGGCCGCACTTCACGCGGGAATAGAATTCCTTGAAAAAATCGGGCAGCACAATTGCCAGTTCTTTTTCGATTGGCTCCAGGTCGCTGCTGCCTGTCACCACAACGTGACGCGCGGCAAATTGATATTGAGGGATCTTCTTCGTGGCTTTCCGCAGCATCTTAAAGCCGTGCACCACCTGGTCGGAGCACTCAGGGTATCTTTGCCGTATTCTATTCAGGCATGGTGAAATGTGCTCCAGATATTCCCATGCAGTCTCATAGAGACGTGTTTCAGTTGCATGCTGGATCAACCGTTCATTGGCATTCATTGGCTATTTTTTAAGCGGCGGTTTGCGGGGGGAACTTGCGTCAGCGCCGATCATTCCATCAAAAGTAGTTCCGAGCTATAGATCGTTCTGGATGCCATGGGAGCTTGCCGAAGCGAGCTAAAATTCATGACGACTTTGGAACACCCTCCCACCCGCTTCCTCATTGACGCCGCCGCACTCCTTCCGCTACTTCAGCGCATGAACTCACGCGCCTCGGTCTGGTCCTGCATCGCTGTCGCATCTCTCCTCACGTCCTGCGCCCCCATCCGCACCGAAACCATCTCTGTGCACCACGCGCGCTCCTCCCTGCTCAACAACACAGTGGACTTCGACTGGGACGGCGGTGCCGTCCGCCCGGATCTTCTGCGCAGCATGGGGGTTGAGCTCATGATCCATCGCGCGACGCGTGGCGGCACGAAGATGGATGTGGACTACACGCACCGTGAGCATGCGGCGCGTGTGGCAGGCTTGAAGTGGGGAGCATACCATTATGTGAACCGCGCCGGGCATCTGCAGGCGCAGCTAGATCGCTTCATCCATGAGGTGTCCTCCACGGCTCATCGCCACGGCACCACGACCTACCCGGTGATGATGGTGTTGGACAACGAGGGCAAGGACCGCGTGTCGTGGTCGCAGCTCGCCTGGGCGGCGCAGCACGTGCGTTCCCATACCGGCGCTTGGCCGCTGCTCTACTGCAGCGTGCCGCTGCCGGGCATGCCGGGCTTTGCCCAGCAGGAGCGCGAGCTGGAGGCGTTAAACTCCGACGAGCGCCAGGTGCTGAAAACCTGCGGCCTGTGGATTCCACGCTACGGCGAGCAGACCTCCACCCACATGACCTTCAGCGTCCCTCGTGTGTTTGGCACCTGGGCCTTCTGGCAATACTGCGGAGACATCAGCGGGCATCCGAAGACTGCCCTGTTCGGGCCGGAGTTCAGCGGAGACGTCGGCGGCGCCTACACCCGCAGCGGCGGTCGCGGTACCCTGCGCCATTTCTGCGACCGCAATTTCTTCAACGGCTCGCACTCAGCGTTTGAGAAGTTTTACCGTACGCACTCCTCGGCGGTCAGCACGTGGCGGTGACGTCGCCTGGATCAGACCGATCTGTCAGTTCCGCCCGATCAAACGCGCACGCGCTCCCATACAAGCTGCACCGGCAGCCACTGCCCCCGCATTTCCCCCGAGAGAAAGCTTGCCAAATGTCCGCCGCAGCGTCGTATCTTGCGCTTCTCTTTTTTATGATGACCCGCCTTGCCCTGATTCTCGTTGGTTCGATTGGTTTCGCCCATGCCTCGCAGCCGACCTCATTGGCCGATCTGCCAGACGCACATCCGGACGCGGAGCTAAAGGCCTTCGTGGTGCCGGAGGGCTTTGAGGTGAATCTCTTTGCGGCGGAGCCCATGATCCAGAAGCCGGTGCAGATGAACTGGGATGCCCAGGGCCGCCTCTGGGTTGTCACCAGCACCACCTACCCGCACATCAAGCCCGGCGAAGAGGCCAAGGACCAGGTCGTCGTGCTGGAAGACACCAATGGCGACGGCAAAGCCGACAAATCCACCACCTTCGCCGAAGGCCTGCACATACCTACCGCCCTCGCGCCCGGAGACGGTGGCCTCTATGTGGCCAATTCCACCGAAGTGCTCTTTTTAAAGGACACCAACGGCGATCTCAAAGAGGACGAGCGCACCGTGATGCTCAGCGGCTTTGGCACGGAGGACACCCATCACCTCCTCCACACCTTCCGCTGGGGCCCGGAGGGCATGCTGTACTTTTTGCAGTCCATCTACATCCACACACACATGGAGACCCCCCACGGAGTGCGCCGTCTCATGGGCGGTGGCGTTTGGGAATTCCGGCCCGAGACGCGCCGGGCGGAAATCATCAGCAAAGGGCTCATCAACCCCTGGGGCTTTGAGTTCGACCGCTGGGGCCAGAGCTTCGCGTGCGATGGTGCCGGCGGGGAAGGGGTGAACTTCATCTTCCCCGGCTCCGTCTTTGCCACCTCTCCGGGGGCCAAGCGCATCGTCCACGGCCTCAGTCCCGGCCAGCCCAAGCAGTGCGGCCTGGAAATCATCGAAGACCCCCACTTTCCGGCAGACTGGCAGGGGACCTTTGTATTAAACGACTTCCGCGGCAATCGCGTGAACCGCTTCCAGCTCACCCCCAGCGGCAGCAGCTACATCGCCAAGCAACTCCCCGACCTCCTCGCTTCCACGCACCGCGCCTTCCGCCCGATCGATGTGAAAATGGGGCCCGACGGCGCTCTCTACATCGCCGATTGGTACAATCCGATCATTCAGCACGGTGAGGTGGACTTCCGTGACGCCCGCCGCGACCACGAGCACGGCCGCATCTGGCGCATCACCGCCAAAGGCAAACCTCTCAGCCCCAAGCCCCAGATTGCTGGAGCCACCACGGCCGACCTGCTGGAAATGCTCAAGTCCGACCGCAACCACGTGCGCCGTTTTGCCAAGCGCGAACTGCGCGATCAGGGCGCGGCCAAGGTGACCCTGCCACTGGATGCCTGGGCGGCCAATCTTGACACCTCGAAGGAAGCCGACTCCCACGCCCTGCTCGAAGCCGCCTGGGCACGTGAGGGCGTAAACTCCTTCTCGCCAACGATTTGGCGCAGGCTTTGGGAAAACAGCGACTACCGCATTCGCGCCGCCGCACTGCGCATTCTGACCCATCGCTGGAAGGAATTCCCCGAGGTGATGAAGGTGCTGGACAAGGCCGTGGCAGACGAAAACGCCCAGGTGCGCCTCTGGGCGCTGGCCGTGCTGGCAGACATGCGCAAGCCCGGAGCCATCAGCCTTGCCCTCAAGGTGCTCGACCACCCTATGGATGATTCGCTCGATTTCCTGCTGGAGCAGACCTGCCGTGAGCAAGCGGAAATCTGGATGCCCGCAGTCGTGGCTGGCAAGCTCAAGCTCGAAGACCGCCCCAAGCACCTCGTCTATGCCATGAAAAGCACCGGTCGCAGCGATGCCCTCCCACCCCTCTTTGCAGCCCTGAAGAGCGGCAAGCTCAGCCAGGAAGACGCAGATGCTGTCCTTGGCATGGCTGGCAGTGCCGCAGACGCCGCGCAGGCGAAGACCCTGGTCAACATGGTCAATGATGCTGCCATGGCCCCTTATTATATCGGCTTGCAGGACGCTCTGGTGAAGGCAGCCACAGACCGTAAAGTCATCCCCGAAGGTGCGCAGGAGACCGTCATGGCCTGGTTTGACCGCCCCGAGCCCCACGTGGTGCACCGTGCGGCCATTCTCGCCGGCCTGTGGAAGGTGGAACCCGCCCGTGACAAGCTGGTCGCTCTGCTGACAGATGCCAAGACCCTCCCTCCGATCCGCGATGGCGCCACGCGCGGCCTGACCGCCCTCGGCGGCGCGAAGTCCCGTGACCTCTTTGACAAACTCTTCACCGAATCCCAGGACAACAGCCTGCGCGCCCTGATGATTGACGGCCTGACCAGCGTGGGGCCGCAGCTCGCGGCCAAACGTGCCGTCGAGTTCCTGGCCAAGGCAGACGTGAATGCCGCCAAGCCGATCCTGACCGTTTTCCTGAAGAACAAGCAGCTCCCCGGAGTGTTGGCCAAGGAACTGGAAGGCAAGACGATTCTTGACACGGTGGCCGTCGAAGGCATCCGCATGGTCACCTCACGCGGCATCCAGGGTCCTCTGGCAGACGCCCTCAAAAAAGCCGGCGGCGTCAAGCAGATGGACCGCCCCCTCACCCCCGAGGAAATGAGCGCCATGGTGGCCAAGGTGAAGTCCCAGGGAGACCCCGCCCGTGGCGAGGCCGTGTACCGCCGCCAGCAGATGCTCTGCACCACCTGTCACGCCATTGGCGAGTCCGGCGGTGTGCTGGGGCCAAACCTCGTCAGCATCGGTGCCAGTGCGCCGGTGGATTATCTTATTGAGAGCCTGCTGGAGCCGAGCAAGAAAATCAAGGAAGGCTACCACATGGTCATCATCAGCAAAAAGGACGGCGGAGTCATCTCCGGCGGGCTGATCAATGACGGTGCCGAAGAGTTGACGATTCGTGACCCCGCCAATCAAATCATCAAAGTGGCCAAATCAGGCATCGCCAGCCGCCAGATGAGCCCCGTGAGCATGATGCCCCCCGGCCTCACCGCCAGCCTTCGCGAGGACGAATTCGTCGATCTGGTGCGTTTCCTCTCCGAACTTGGCAGGGAAGGGGCCTACAAAACCCAGCCGAACCGCTACGTCCGCACCTGGAAGGCTATGGCCAAGATGGAGCAAAAGGACGTGGATCATGTTCGTCACGTAGGAAGCTTTGCTCTCAATGATGAGAAATACCCCTACCCATGGCAGATGGCGATCAGTCGAGTGAATGGAGACCTGCCGCTGGCCGATCTGCCCGCCGCGCAGAAAATGTACCCTTGGTTCCCGAAAATCGTCCAATTTGGCATCAAATTGGACAGCGCCGGGAAGGTGAAATTGGGATTCAGCACCGTGAAAGGAATCGTGGTTGCCGTGGATGGCGTGGAGCTAAAGGAATTGCTGACCCAACAGGAACTCGAATTGAGCGCTGGAACTCACCGCGTCAGCGTGCTTGTGACGCGTGACGCTGGGGAAGTCGCAGGTTTACGCGTGGAAATCCTAGATGGCGCAGCGGTGCCTGTTCCATGAGCCTTTGCAAAGCTGAAAATTCGTAAAGTCGATGTATTTGCATTGACGGGACAGATGCAAATTAGCTATTCTGAACGCTAGGCTTGGAATGCGTGTCTCACCCCGACGTGCATTTATGCACCAACCATTTGTATTTACATGAGAAACCATCCCATCGACCTGACTCAAAACGAAATGCACGTTTGGTCGAACAGCCATGATTTTTTAGGGTTTCCTGTGCTGAACAGATTCTAAGTCTAAACGCCGCCGCTCCGCTCTCTTGTGC
Source organism: uncultured Verrucomicrobiota bacterium (assembly GCA_903838675.1). Classification (GTDB taxonomy): domain Bacteria; phylum Verrucomicrobiota; class Verrucomicrobiia; order Verrucomicrobiales; family Verrucomicrobiaceae; genus Prosthecobacter. The sequence continues at coordinate 159,732 of CAILZI010000126.1, read as the reverse complement.
CCCTTTTTTCTGCCTTTTTTAAAAATCTCCCACGCCGCTCCCGCCAATCCTTTTTCCTGATGAAAACACTTCGACGAAATCGCATCTTCCTCGGCTGGTTCATGACCGTGCTGGTGTTCGCCATGCAAATCGCCACGCCGTTGAAGGCAGCCACTTTCTACTGGGCACCCAGCGGAGTAACAACGAACTCTGGGAATTGGGACACGACCTCCTCAAACTGGTCAACCGCCGCACCTGTAAATGGAAGCGCTTCTAGCACGACCACGTGGTCGAACGGTTCCACGAACATAGCGATTTTTACTGATGCGACCACCGCGACTCTTCAAGAAAACATCACCCTCAATAAATTGACCTTCCAAGACAAGGCCAATGGTGTGACTGTTCAGTCGTCGGGACCGACGCTCACTTTCTCTGGTACTGCTCCTACGATCACCTTGCAGGCTGATACTAGCTTGGGTTTGGGTATTACTCAGGACACCCTGAATGCACCGCTGGCTGGTTCGAACGGGTTGACGGTTCAATTTTTGGATACGGCAACCACACCCAATTCTGGCATTGGTGGGACGCTGGTTCTGGGGGGCACGGCGGGACAGAATTATGCCAACGCTATGACGGGAGGCATCACCGTTACCGGTGCGAAAAAGTTTTCGGGAGGAGCGCTGACAGGAGCGATCACGACGTTGGCAATCGATGTGCAATCCACGGACGTCAACAATCCTCTGGGAACCAATGCGGTCACGCTGCAGCAAAATGCAAGGCTGCAGATCACCGGAGTGAATCAAACCGCTCAGGGATACTCGGGTCGTGTGTTCTCCCTTCCGGTTGCAGTGAGCGATACCAGCCGTGTGGACTTCTCACAAACAGCCACCGGGGCCACACTGCCTACCAAGACGGTAGTGGCTTCAAATCTGGCCGCCGACTCCGGCAACAACGTTACAGTCATTACCACTGCCTCAACAGCCGGTTTGTATGCGGGAGAGACGGTGACGGGTTCAGGTGTGCCAGCCGGCACCATAGTGGCCTCCGTTAACAGTGGAACTCAGTTCACGGTGATCAATCAGCTAACCGGCACAAACGTCGCTCTGACAATGACGCCACCACAGGCGTTGACTTCAACGTTCCTTCCAACACTCTCCTCCAATCCTGTCCAAGCCATTACAGCAGGGCTGGATGGCTCTGCCACCTCCGCCGTCCAGTATGTGGATATCAATGGCGCAACACAGACTGCGACCAATTATGCCATCCAGTGGGCGGGAGTGGTCAAGCTACAAGGTGGATCTTATACCTTTTTCGCCAGTTCCGATGATGCCAGCCGTGTGTACGTTGATGGTAAATTGGTCCTGAACAACGATGGTGGCAAAGGCTCCCTGGACCTCTCCAGCGGCGTCATTCATCTGGCGGCGGGCTATCACGATGTCGTCGTTGACTATCTTCAGGGTACCGGCGGCGCAGCTCTCAATATCGGTGTTGCAGGCCCAGACACCGGTGGAGTGCGCCAGACTTTTGACCAGTTGGGTACTTTTCGTCAGGCGGAGGTCAATAATGCCTCAGGCTTCAGCAATGCCATTCAGCTGGGCAATGCGATCAACGTGACTGGAGATGCCAGCATCGCCCTGCAAGGCTCCTCCTTCTCTTCCGCCCAGCTTGGTGCTCTGACATTGAACACGAATGCAACGCTCTCGGTCCTCTCCTTGGCCGACGATGGCCTCACCTCCGTTTCGGGCAATGATCCAGGGTTCGGGCAAACCGTGCATTTTGGCGGAACCACTTTATCGCCGACCACGTTTGGCAACGGGGCGGGGACAGTGACGATCACCTCCGATGCCAACGTGGCGTTCGACGGGGTGGTTTCTGATGGCGGGAATGCCATGAACATCGTGAAAACCGGCACGGGACGCGTTTACTTCAATCAGACCACCAGCGCCAATTCACTGAATTCAGGGACGAAAATCATCCTGGATGGCACCACGACGAGTGGTGCCACCAATGTCACCACCAGCACCGGCAGCAATACAATCACCCTCACAAGTGCGGCGGTGGCGAAGCTGTCAGTCGGCATGGGTGTGAGCGGGACTGGAATTGCGGCCAACACGGTGATCACCTCCATCCAGGAGAATGGCACCGTCACCTTGAGTAATGCAGAGACAGCCAATTCAACAACCGCCGCATTGACCTTTACTCCTACCGCCGGTGCACCGCCCACGCTGGTTTTGACCGGCAGCACTGCCTCTGGCGCCTTCAATCCGATTGGCTCCGCAGGTATTTCCCTGATGAATGGCAGCCTGGTTCTTGACTCCAAAGGTGCCACCGCCACCGGGGTTGGACCTACTTTTAACAACGCGGTAACCGTCAGCGGAAGCTCGACCATACAGTCTGTGGTCAATGCAGCCACCACCGTTCTGGGCAGCAGCACCAACGGCATCACCTTGGCCGCAAATACTACCCTGACCCTGGACGCCATTTCCGGTGGTCAAACAACGGCAACGGCAGGAGCAGCGTCAACCGACCTTGGAGCCATTCTGGCGATCGCAGGAAACATCACAGGCAACAACACAACCGCGCTGATTTTAAAATCGACGATTCAAAATGCGGTGACAACAGTGGCTGCCACAGCGGCGACGACGACCGCTCCGCAGCAGACTGGCAATGCGCTGGTCTTGTCTGGCACGGTGGCGCTGCGTGGAAACAATACGGGATTCGCTGGCACGGTTTCGCTAGCGGCTTCCATGGGCTTGAGGGTGGAAGGCGTCAATGCATTGTCGGGCAAGTCGTTCACCCTTAGCAGCAACACGCTGTCCCTCCTTTCTGACGGCAGTTCCGCAGGATCCAATTATGGTACGGGAGGAAAAGAAAACCTGGCCTTTAACGATTTCCTGACCCTCACAGCCAACAGCACCATCGTGGTCGACCGTCTTGGAACCTCCCAGTCCCCTCTGTTCACCCTCGCGGCCAACAAAACGGCTCAGATTGGCTCGCTGACTCTGGGGGCCGGCGTCGCCGGCACCGGCACACTTACCGTGACCAACAACAATGGCTATGGGCTGCAAGTGACGGGAGCTACGACGCTGGTCGGGACCCCTACCTTCACCGTCAGCACCGCCACCAATTCCAATGCCAATGCGGGTTTGACGCTCTCTGGGATTGTTCAGGGCAATTACAATCTCATCAAGGCGGGCGCTGGCACCCTCCTCATAACGAATGCCTCAAACACCTTTGGCGGCACTCAAACACTGACAACTTACGGTGTTTCAGGAACCAACACACTGACGCTTAATGCTCCCAATTTTAACAATCTACTGGTGGGCCAGTCGATTTCTGGGACGGGTGTGCCAGCCGGAGCCACCATTGCCGCTCTGAACATTGCAAACTTCATCACAGAAGCGAACACGGGCAGCAATGTACTGACCACTACCGCTGCTGGCTACGCCAACCTGGCAGTAGGCATTCAGGTCTATGGGACGGGAATGCCCTCCGGGGCAACGGTGACTGCACTGAACACATTGAACTACACCGTTGCGGCAAACACAGGGACCAATCTGCTGACCACGACCGATGCCAACTTCGCCAACCTGGCGGTTGGTATGCCAGTCTCTGGGGTGGGCATTCCCACCGGAGCAATAGTGACTGCACTGACCACTCCGAGCTACGCCACTGCGGCAAATTCTGGGAGCGCTGTTGTCACCATTAGCGCTGCTGGTTACGCCACCTTGGCGGTTGGTACCCCGGTCACTGGGACGGGCATTCCCACCGGGGCAAAGGTGACAGCACTGAGCGCAACGCCCTTCACCGCCAGCGGCACCAGCGGCACCGCCATACTGAGCACTTCAAGTAGCAATATCGCAGGTTTGTTGGTGGGCATGCCAGTCTCTGGGACGGGCATCCCCACGGGGTCAAAGATTGCTTCGATCGACACTGTGAATAACAAGTTCACGATCAATCAAAATCTCACTTCCAATGTGTCATCATACACTTTGGACAAGGTCACGCTCAGTCAAAGTGTGTCTGCGGCGAATCCAACCCTGAACGTAAATGTGGCCACCCTCAGTCAGAATCTCACTTCCAGTGTGACTTCGGTCACCTTGAATCAGGTCACGATCAGTCAAAATGTGACCGCTGCAAATCCGACGCTGAGCTTGAATCAGGCCACGATCAATGGCGGCAATCTGACTGCGAACAATTCAACGCTGTCTCTCACATCGGTGATCAATATCACGGGAGGCAGTCTCGCGGTCTCCAATGATGGCGCTCTGGGCAATCCCTCCAATCAAATCTGGCTCAATGCCAACACCGGGGCTAATGGGCTGCGGGCCACGGGCACCTTCAGTACTTCCCGAACCATTGTGCTTCAGTCTTTCAATGCCGGCGGCCTCAACTCCGCCAACGCCATTGAGGTCAGCAATGGCAACACGCTAACTCTCAATAACCCGTTCACCTGGGGGGTGGCTGCCATTAATGCCTACAATAGTCTCTCGAAGCTTGATATGGGTACTTTGGAGCTGACCCAGGCCGAGACTGGTTGGAACGGTGTTTTGAACGTGAATCAAGGCACGCTGCTCGTTGACAATGCCGGTGCGTTTGGCACGGGGTTCGCTGACACTTTGGTGAATGCGGTGGGGGCGGAGGTGGCTCTCAATGGAGGGGCAAGCGGTTTGACCATATCTGAAAACTTCCAACTCGTGGGAAATGCCAGCGCAACAGGGGTCAATTCCAAGGGTATGATCCACAGTCTGGCCGGTGCAGGCACCAACACCTTGAATGGAGTGGTTTATGTGAGCAGTGGCACTGGCAGCACGATGGTTGCCGGAGTCGACACCGGCAGCCAGCTCAACATCGCGGGTGGAATCCGTTATAACTCAGGCTCTGGCGGTGTCCTCTACCTCTCGGCCGATGGCACCGGGGTGGGAACATTGTCCTCATCGCTGACCAGTTTTAATTCAAATCCGGGGACGGAGACCCTTGCCAAGGTCGGGACGGGTACCTGGAACATCACCTCCAATGTCTTTCAACCGACGCTCGCCACCACCACCTACAAAGCTTTTGCAACTACAGCAACAACGACGGTCGGCAGTAGCACGGTCACTTTAAATTCGGGTTCAACGACAGGTCTTTTTGTGGGCATGTCAGTCAGCGGATTATCAACTGTTTTTTCTGGTAACCCGACGATCACCAGCATTGTAGATGCGACCCATTTCACCATGTCCAGTAGTGCCAAAATATCGAGTGCGTCTGCTGCAGCCATTTTCGGTGCTCTGACCACTAACAGCGTCACCACAACACTCAACAGCACTGCTGTGACTCTGGCTTCCGGCACCACCAGCGGATTTTATGTGGGCATGCCTGTTGTGGGAGCCAACATTCCCGCTGGGGCAACAGTGGCCAGCGTGACTGATGCAACGCATTTCACACTTTCTGCCAATGCCTCGGCAGCAGGAACTGCCAATGCGGTTTTTGCTGAAAACATGGGCGTGGTCAACAGCGGGCTGGCCATTTCCAACGGCATCAATATCAACAATGCCAACATCCCAGCAGGGGCCACTGTCAAAAATATCAACGGCGGCATTTTCACCATCGCACTGCCTTCGACTGCGCTGGGCTCCAGTTTTGTGAATGCTTCCAACATTCTCACGACTTATGCAGCCGGGGCCAACAGCACGGCGACCGTCATCAGCGCAGGCACGCTCCTCCTGAATGGTGCGGGATCTCTGACCAGTGGCGCAAGCGTGAGCTCCGTGGCTGGCGGCTCGACCACCAATGGCAGTAACGTGGTCACCGTCGGCACAACCCTCGGACTCGTTCCGGGAATGGTCGTTACCGGCACCAACATCCCGGCAGGGGCCACCATCAGCTCCATCACCAGCGGCACTCAGTTCACCATCAGCACGACTGCCACTGGCACCAGCAGCGGTCTCTTGCTTGCTGTCGGTGTGGGGGGCGGCGCCACCACCAGTGGCAGCAATGTGGTCACTGTCAGCTCCACCTATGGACTCGCTCCCGGAATGGCCATCTCCGGCACCAATATTCCCGCAGGGTCCACCATCAGCAACATCTCCAGCAGCACTCAGTTCACCATCAGCGCCAATGCAACTGGCACTGGCACGGGCATCACCTTTGCGACTTCGGATTCCTCCACGGCTAACCTGGTCACCATCAACTCCGGCGCGATTCTTTCCCTCGACAACAGCGCCACCAACGTCAACAACCGGCTCGCCACACGCCCGCTGACTTCCTATGGCGGGTCTTTGCTCATCAGTGGAAATTCCAGTGCTGCGACGACGGAACAGTTGGGAGCCATCACCTACAACGCGGGCAATAGCATCATCACTTTGACCCCCAACAGCGCCCAATCGCTCACACTCACCCTTGGCACGAGCACTGCAGTAGCCAGGGCTGCGGGAGGTACGCTTCTCATCCGTGGCACCAATCTGGGCAATGCTGCAGCGGCAAACACCGCTGTGGTGGTCGGACCTTCTGCCACGTCCGGGTTCACCTTCATCGGCCAGACTGGCGGAACGGGCACCACCAAGAAATCCATTGTCCCCTGGGCCATTGTTGACACTAGCACCACAGGCACCGGCCTTTCCTTTGCCACATCTGACTCCGTCGCCTTAGGGACCACCACGGGCGCCAACAACCTGCGTGCACTGAACGCCTCCGAACTGTCTACCACGCTCGCCAGTCTGACGAACGTCTCGCTGACCAGCGCAGGTTCGATTGTGACGCCGCTGACGATCAACTCTCTGACGCTGGGCACCAACGGCAGCGTGACCATCACTTCCCCTCAGACTCTGACCATCGACAGCGGCGGCATCCTTGACACGGCGGCCTCCGCCAGCATCACTGGCGGCCAGCTTTCGACGACCTCCAACCGGGAGCTGATCGTGTTTGTGACCAATCCTGCCGGTACTCTCACCCTCAGCAGCGCCATTGCCGGAACCAGCGGCGGCCTGACCAAATCCGGTGCCGGTACTCTGGCGCTTGGCACCATCAACAGCTACTCGGGAACCACCTTCATCGACCAGGGCATCCTCAAGCTGGATTCTGGTGGCCGTTCCATTCTCTACAACAACGATCTTTCCATCAACAACGGCGGTACGCTGGATCTGAATGGCAGTGTTTTCTATGCTAGAAACGTTCGCGATGATGGTAGCACTTTTGTGGCAGGAAATGGCGGTGCTGTGAGCAACAGTGCGTCCAGGCAGGCTACCTTGGTGCTTGGTGCCGGCAGTGTAAACTGGGCCGGCCAGATCAATGGCAACGTTCAGGTTGTGCGCGGCAGCTCAGCAGGCAACACATGGAACATTTATTCTGCTCAAGGATACACTGGGGCAACGATCCTGACGGGTGGCCTGGTGCAGCTGACAGATTCCGGCACGCTGCTCAACACCTCGGCCATCGAGATCAACTATTCCAACCTGCTGATCCAAAATGGCTCGCTGCTCGGTCAGAACATCCTCAACCGCATCAATGATACAGCTCCCATCACCATGCGTGGGGGCATGATCCAATTCCGTGACCGCCAGGCCTCAGCCACCACCGAAACCTTTGGGACTTTGACCATTGCGGAAGGGCAGAACATCCTTGAGAGCGCTTTGAACGGGGGGACGATCAATTCGACTGATTTGACTTTTTCCAGCCTGACCCAGGCTGCTGGATCCAGGGCCACGATGATGTTCCGCAGCATCACCGGACTCATCGGCAGCAATAGCCGTGTTTTCTTCACCACCGCGCCTACTGTCACCAATGGTCTCATTGCAAATGCCAGTGGCCAGACAGGCTGGGCGATTGTTGATCGTGAGTTTGCCAGCTACATCAACGGCACGCCGGGTGTGGTGGGTGGCGTTGGCGCACTCAACCAGGTTGGCTTTGCCGGATATTCCACCAACGGCTTAAACACCGGTGGCAGCACTGACAACATACGGCTGACGCTTGCAGCGGTGGCTTCGACAGGGTCGGTTGGCGGCAATCTCCTGACCGTGGCAAACACCGCAGGCATGTCGGTGGGTGATTCCGTGACTGGAGTAGGTGTTCCTACCGGGGCGGTGGTCACGGCCATCACCAGCGGGACTCAGTTCACCATCAGTCAGACGCTGACCGCAGCCAATCCCACTTTGACGCTGCCACAGACTTTGAGCAGCAACCGGACTTTCAACAGCCTGGTGCTCAGCTCCAGCGGTTCAAACACCGTCAATTTAGGTGGTAATACCCTCACCCTGGCCGGAGGCGGTCTGATTCTCTCTCCAACGGCGGACAACACGGGCACGGCCTCCGTGCTGACCAGTTCAACGTCCAGCAATGTCGTGACCCTTGCTGCCGTTCCAGCCACCCTGACAGTCGGCTCCACCCTCTTCCTTGGGGCCACGGTCACTGCGATCAACGGAACCACCGTCACGCTTTCCGCCAATTCGAACGCAAATGTGTCCGCCAATCCGGTGGTGCTCAGCTACACCGACCCAAACAACAATACCGGAACTGTCAGCGTGCTTTCCAGCTCGACGGCCAGCCCCACCGTGACGGTTTTGACGGTGCCATCCGGCCTGGTCGTAGGTTCCACTTTCATGAGCAGCACGGTGACTGCGATCAATGGCACGACCATCACATTGCAGGCCAACGCAGACACCAATGTTTCAGTCATTCCCCTCGCCAGCACCTACACCAGCACCCTGCCCACCACGCTTGCCATCACGAACGGAAACCTCACCAGCGGCACTTCGGGTTCGGCGGCAGATCTTTACATTCACGTCCTGCCTTATGGCGGCACCAGTCGCTTGTCGGCGATTTCTGCCAACATTACCAACAACGGGGCAGGCGTTGCCACTCCTGGTGCAGGCGGCGCAGTTTCACTCGTCTTGGACGGCAACGTTGCCACTGCCGGCCAGGTGGGGACCACGATTTCTGGCGTTAACACCTACACAGGCGGCACTTGGGTCAATTCCGGCACCTGGATCTTGGCCACCCCCGGTGCCAACGGTACAACCACCACAGCGATTCCTGGCAACCTGACCATCTCGGGCAGCAATGTTGACAACACCAACATCTACATTGGTCTGGTGCAGTTGAATGCCTCCAGCGAGATCAGCAACACCGGCACCGTCACTCTCAACGGCGGAGGCAACCTGTATCTCAATGGGTATAATCAAACCCTGGGAGGGATTGCTTTCAATAACAGCGGGGGCGCGGCCCCAACCCTTAGCATCAGCACCGGGCAGCTCACGCTGAACGGCAACATCACCGCCGTTGCCGAAAATCCTGGCACCACTTCGCTTCTAAGCAGCGGCACCTTGAACACGACGACAATCTCCGGCAGCACCACTGCGACGGTTTCGACTACCGCAGGACTTGTGGTGGGCACTGCGGTAAGCGGCACTGGCATTGTGGCAGGCACCACCATTGCTTCCATCGCAGCGGATGGTGTGACCCTGACGCTTTCATCGGCTGCCACTGCTTCCGGCACCAACGTCGGCCTGGCCTACACGAACCTGGGATCGACTTTGACTTCGGGTACAACGAATGGAAGTGCCACCGTCACTGTCGGCAGTACCTCCGGCCTTGTCGTGGGCGAGGCGGTTACTGGCGCCGGCATTCCTGGCGGTGCCACGGTTTCTTCCATCCTTAACAGCACCACATTCACTCTTTCGACCAATGCGACGTCAACGGGAAGCGCAAGTTTGAACTATGGCAGTGTAGGAACGCTGAATCTGGGCGGTTCGACACGTGCCATCACAGTGAGCCCCATCATCTCCGGTGGCCAGAGCGTGGCTCCATTGCAGCCTACCTTGAACATCACCGCACCTATCGTTCAGGGAGCCTCCGCAGCCGGTTTGACCATCAATAGCACCAATACCAGCCTGAGTTCAACCTACTCGAGCAGTAGCACCACCGTCACGGTGGCGAGCACGGCGGGTCTCTATGTAGGGCAGTCGGTCACCGGTGCCAACATCCCCAGCGGTACGACGATTACTGGTATTTCGGGGGATGGGGTGACCTTGACTCTTTCCAACAAGCCGAACAGCAGCACCACCAGCAGTCTTTCCTATGGCAGCGCGGCGGTCTTGCAGCTTAGCAGCACTGCCAGCACCTTCACCGGCGGCGTCACGCTCAATGCTGGTGGCCTGATGATCGGTGCCAGCAGCACTCCTTCCGTGGTGGGTTCCACGGTGACTAGCGGCCCTCTTGGCACGGGCACATTGACGATTGCGGATGGAACCAGACTTCTCTCCTCAGCTTCCACCAACGTCATCGCCAACGCATTCGTTGCGCAGGGTGCCTTCACTTTTGATGGCACCAGCAATCTGACGCTCAATGGCGCCACGACGCTTCCTGCCGTGTCCAACATCACCGTCATGCTGCCGGGCACGGTGCTGACACTCGGCGGGCCGATCTCCGGTGCAGGAACCACGATTAACAAAAATGGCCTGGGTACGCTGGCGTTTTCCACGAGTGTTTCGAGTTCAGGCGTGCTGAACAACAACACCATGGCGGGAGCGGTGAATGTGAACGCTGGCGTGTTGCAGATGATTGCAGCTGCAGGCGTCGCATCCGCAACTCCGCTGGGGACTGCCACCATCAACCTCTCTGCCAACGCGATGCTCGATCTGCGCGGCAATGGCGTCACCAACCTGGGAACCATTGTGTTTGGTAACAACGTCGCCTTGGCCAACACCGCCAGCGCCACCTTCAACATCAACGTCAACAACGTCTCCGCCAATACGGGCAACACCATCCAGATGGGAACCCTAACCATTGGCGCGGGCCAGACTTTGGACGTGCTGAGCACCAATTCCTACAACCTGCGTTTCACCGGCGGTAGTTATACAGGCTTGGGCACATCAGGCACCATCAATTTTGCCCCGGCTGCCAATTCGACGCTGACCATCGCAGGCGGCTTCACAACTACGCTGGCTGCTGCTAACACGGGGCTTGGACTGCTCCTCCTCAGCGGCAACAATTCCTTCACCTCTCTTCCCTCCACTGCGAACGGTGGCAGCATTGGCGCAGCACCGGTTATGAACACCACGAGCACCCCGCTGGGTGCCAGCACCTACACGTTTGCCAACAACAGCACCTTGGTCGTTTCCCCGGTGGGCGCGGTTCCCGGCGGCATTGGCACTTCGCTTCCAGGGACCTACACTTCCGGCGGGCTCACGGAGCGTCTCTTCTCCGGTGGTGCCAGCAATCTAAACTCAGTGCTTGGCTCTGCCATGACTCCAGGTGCCGTCCTGACAGGACAGTCATTGGGAGACTTGGCGATGAACAACCGCCCACCCGTGGTCACCGCCGCGGCCGGAACCCAGGCGGTTTACACAGGTCTCATCCATATCACTACTGGGGGCAGTTACACCTTCCAGACCGCCGAGCGCGATCAGAGTACGCTGGTGATTGACGGAGTTGTGGTCACGGGCGTCAACACCACCACCACTGGTGGCACGAAGGGGCCCTCTCTGGCGGCCGCTGGCACTGGCGTCATTACCTTGAGTGCCGGCTACCACACCATCGTTTTTCAAACAACCAACACAGTGGGAGCTGGAGGCTTCCAGCTACTCTATGGCGGTCCGGACACAAACACGAACACGCTCGCGACTGGGGTCAATGGCGTCACCACTCCGGCGGCGAATCTTCAGGCCATCCCAAGCTCCCAGCTCGCCTGGTTGAACACGACTCAGACCGCCGCCAATACCTTTGCCGCTCAGATCAACTCGTCTTTCAGTCTGCCTGCGGCCACTTCTGCCACCATCGACGGCCAGGGAACCGACATCAACAGCACACTCGGCACCAGCTCCGCTGGCTCTTTCCTTATGGGAAATGGTTCCACGCTTACGGTCAACAACCAGGGCGGCACCGGCTGGGTCGGTGTCACACCGGCCCTTGCTTTCGCGACGACCTCGGATTCCGTCACACTGAACACTAACAGCGGCACTCTTTACCTGCTCGGCGGTGTTGCCGGTGCTTCAGGGAATACCATCAACAAGACCGGCACGGGCAGCTTGATCCTTGGCAGCGGCGGCACCAATGCGGAAGCCATCAATGTCACGAACGGGTTCCTGCAGATCACAGCCGCCAATTCACTTCCCACGGGTATCACGACGATCACTCGTTTTGTCCAGCCGACGTCCACCACGTTGAACTCGACCACGGTCCTCAACAATAATGTCGTGACGGTGGCCTCCACCGCAGGGCTTCAGATTGGCATGGCTGTCAGTGGCACAGGGATTGCAGGTGGCTCCTTCATTACCGCCATTACCAGTGGAACAACCTACACTCTCTCCGCCAATGCGACGCAGGCAGGCACCACGACGACTCTGACCTATGATCCTAGCCGTCTCACGATCAATTCAGGCACCACAGTTAACAGCCAGAATGTCACTGTGGGGAGCACTGCCGGTCTCGCCGTTGGCATGTCAGTTACCGGGGCCAATATTCCAGTGGGCACCTACATCTCGGCCATCGTCAGCAACACCGCCTACACTCTTTCACAGAACAGCACAGGATCGGCGACTTCCAATCTCATCGTCAACACCGACACCTATGGTGCGCTTGATTTGAACGGACAGACCGCTGTGACTGGCAATATCTTCTTGAATGGTGTTTCACCCATCTTCCGCAACAGCACCTCTCCGGCTGCTTTGTTCAACAGCAGTTCGACCCTCGCCAGCGTGACGGCGAACATTTCCATCGGCACAGCCACCTCACCTCTGGCCACGGCCATCGGTGGCTTTGGTGACATCACCCTCAACGGTGTGGTCCAGGATGGAGGCACGGCTGGCATTGCATGGAGCAAGGTGGGATCGGACACACTGATCTTGAATGGTGTGAACACCTTCACGGGGGGGGTGACCATCAGCGGAGGCATTCTCAAGCTGGGTAACGCCAGCGCCTTGGGTGGGGCTGGCACAACAAGCATCAGTTCCACCTTGAGTGGCGGAAGCGCGAACGTCACGGTCGCCTCGACAACGGGTCTCTATGTGGGCCAGCAGATCAGTGGTGCTGGCGTTCCAGCAGGGGCGGTCATCTCCAGCATCACCAACGCCACTACGTTCGTGATGTCTGCCAATGCAACGTCCTCGGGAGCCAGCAGCTTGACTTACGTAACGGGGGGGACGGCCGTCGTCAGCGGCAGCACGCTGGATCTCAATGGTGCTGTGGTGACAAACACTCTGGAGGCGCTGACACTGAATGGTGCCGGGACCACAGGTCTGGCCCAGGCCAGCACCTTGGGTGCTTTGATCAACAGCAGTGGCACGGCGGCAAGTTATGCTGGCAACATCACCCTTGCATCAGCCTCAAACATCAATACCTCCGGCGGGAACATCACTCTGAGTGGCGTAATCAGCGGGTCGACCCTGCTGACCAAGTATGGCAGCAACACACTCACTCTTACGGGTGTCAGCACGATGACGGGTGGCGTGACAGTCAATGCCGGCACAGTCACCGTCAGCGGCACAGGCGTTATTTCCGGCAGCAGTGCAGGCACCATTACCGTCAATCCCGGTGCCACGCTCAATTTGGACAGCACGGGAACCAATCAGAACAATCGCTTGAACACGCGTGCTCTGACTTTGAGCGGTGCCACCTTCAACCTCAAAGGCAGCACCAGCGCTACGACGACGGAACAAACGGCACAGACCCTGACCATCAATCCTGGTGGTTCGTCCATTTTCCTCACGGGAGCCGGCACGGGTGGCACGGTCTTCCAAAACACAAGCCTGGCACGCGGTGGCAATGGCACTGTCCTGTTTCAGGGCGTGAACCTGGGCACTGCCGCTATAGGAAACGGCGTCAGCAATATCATCTTCACCTCGGCACCCGGTGCGACAGGACAAGGCGGTGCAGCAGGGACAACGAATCGCGGCATCATCCCCTGGGCCATCATTTCGGCAGACAATGGCACGACCTTCAGCTTTGCGGCTCCGAGCCTCGCTGCATCAAATGGCTTGCAGGCATTGGCCACGACCGAGCGTGTGAATGACGCACTCACGGCGAATACCAACGTCTATTTCACCACGGGCACCACCACCGGAACGGCCAGTTCGACCAACACGCTGAATTCATTCACCTTCACTGGCGGTACTCTGTCGCTTGCTTCCGGCACAAGGCTGGTCATAGCCAGCGGCGGTATCCTTTCGACCGCTGTCACTGCAAACATCACCTCAAGCGCCGGGTCAGGTGCTCTCTTGAGCACCACCAATTTCAACACAGAGTTGATCGCCCACTCAATGAGTGGCAGCACTCTCACCATCAGCCCATCGCTTTACCTGTCCGGTGGCGGTCTTACCAAAGCGGATGCAGGGACGCTGGTGCTCTCGGCTCAGGAAACCTATTTGGGCAACACCACCATCAACGGTGGCACCCTGAAACTGAACGGCGGCTCCACGGCGCTTGCCTCCTCCTCCACCACCAGTGGCAGTCCCATTGTGACCGTGGCATCGACCGTAGGCCTGCTGATAGGAGATACGGTGACCGGCTCGGGTCTTACAGGATCATCCCAAGTGGTTGGGTTTGTGGATGCAACACATGTGGTGCTTTCGGCCAATGCCACCAGCACGGTCAATGGCACGGGCACTCTGACTTTCACCGGACAGACTCTGTTCTCGCCTTTCACCACGGCCCCCACTGCGGGCAGCCTGACTTCAGGCCCTTCGGGTCAGGTGTTGCAGGTCAACAATGGCGGCACCTTGGATCTTAATGGCCTCAGTCAGTCCGTGGCCATACTCAACAGTGCCGGCGTACTGCCTGGCACGGGCGGCACAATTTTGAACACGAACTCAACTGCGGCTACCCTTCGCGTTGGCATCAGTGGGACCAATACCTGGGCTGGCAACATCAGCAGTGGTACTGGTGTAATCAACCTCGTGCGTGATGGCGGCTCTGCTTGGACGGTCGAGTCTGCCAATACGATGACCGGGACACTGACGCTGCAAGGCGGTTCCACCGTGCTGCAAGATGCGGGCGCTTTTGCCTCTGCCACCGGCATCACCATCAACCGCGCCGGATTGGTTTGGAGTGACACCGGGCTCCAGTCTGCAACGCGCCTGTTGAGCACCGCGACCATGACCCTCAATGGCGGTGGTTTTGTCTTCAATGCACGTGCCGGCACAAACGGCACGGCCCAGTTTGGCAACATCACGCTTGCCAGTGGCTCCTCCTATCTGGCAGCCAATCCAGTCAACGGCACAGCGACCTTGAACATCGGTACCATCACCCGCACCGCCGGAACTGGAGCCACGTTGACCTTTGCCGGTAACGTGGGCGACAACGGGCGCATCGTCATGTCTTCGGCCCCCGCACTGGTCAATGGCATCATGGGAGGCTGGGCCGTGGCGCTCGGGATTGATCCCGTTGCAGGTGGCGGAACGAATGCCGAGTTTGCGACTTATGACCCCGCCTCGGGCATTCGGCTGGCGGGCAATTATGCCACCGCTTTCACCACGGGTACGATTGCTTCGGGGACAGCCCTGCAGAGCACCAATGTGCGCCTGGGCGGTTCCGTCACTCTGGCTGCGGGCACCACCACTTTCAATTCCCTGACCATGAACAATGCAGGGATCACGCTGAATTTCACCAATGCGACGGACACCTTGATCCTGACCAGCGGCGGCATCCTCTCAGGCCTCGACAACAATGCGCGCAACATCGGTACCGCCGCGATCGCAGGTATCTTGACTGCTGGCACTAATCAGACCGAGCTGTACATCCATAATGGCGGGAACACCCTGACCATCAATTCAGTCATCACGAACAACAACGCCCCTCTCAACGTGGTGCTGGACGGCCTTAGCACGACTGGAAACACCCCGACCATCACCTATGCCAATGCAAATACCTACACTGGCATGACCTACGTCAACGGGGTGATCTTGAACCTGAAATCGGCCTCGAATCCTGCCATTGCCGGCAATCTGACCATTTCCGGTGGCACCACCGGCACGGATTCACTCCCCATTGCCAATGCGGCCGTTGTCCTGCAGTCGAACAACCAGATTGCCACTTCATCGGCTGTGACCATCAACGGCGGAGCCCAGCTCAACCTGAACAACTTCAACAACACCATCGCTAGCCTGATCCTTAACAATGACGGTGGTGGCAACGGCAACAACGGCCCTGGTGTGGTGACCGGTTCTGGCACGCTTACCGTGGCGACTTCCTTACCTTCTCTGACAGCCACGACTTCCTTGGGTAGCACTGCTCTTGTATTCACAACGGCGCCGAGTGCTGTGCTTGCCCCCGGCACTCCCGTTAGTGGTCTGGGCATCGCTCCCGGCACCACCATCGTCAGCGGTTCTGGCAGCAATTACGTCCTCTCGCAAAATGCGACTGCCACCTCGAGCGGTTCTCCAGTGATTGGCGGCATCATCTCCAGCAGCAATGTGGCCAATGCCAACAGCATTCCCGTCATCAATGGATTCTTGAATGCCAGCTCCGGGCTGACTTTCAATCCAGCCTCATCCACCGTGCTTCCCGGCCAGATTGGACTTGAGCTCAATGCGGCCATGAACTCAGGCTTCATCGTCATGAACAGCACGGGAGTGCTGGGCATCGGCGGGCAGAACCTTTACAGCGGCATCACTCAGGTCAATTCCGGCACTTTGGCATTTGGACAAAGCGGTGCCTTCATCGGCTATTCACAGGTGAATTTGGCCTCAAATGCGATCCTCGATGCACGTGGTCTGCTCGGCACAGTCGGTTCGATCACCGGATCAGGTACGGTTACCAACTACAATTTGAGCTCCCAGGGCACGGTCGTGACCGGCTACGACAATACCAGCAGCACCTTCTCGGGTCTCTTCAACAGCCTGTTTGTCAACGGCCTGCTGAATGTGACCAAGGTCGGCACCGGCACTTGGAATCTGGCTGGCAACAACAGCAACACCGTAGTGTCCAACACCTTCACGGTGAGTCAGGGGGCGATCACTCTGAATGCGGGCTCCAACCAATCGCTCAACTTCCGTATCTACACGCTCAATGCGGGGGGCGTTCTCAACATCGACGACAGCACCAACAATGTTTCCAACCGTCTGGGAGTCAATGCTGCCGGAACAGCAGGTCTCTATACGGACATGAGTACGACTTCTGGAAATCGCACGACAAACCTGCAGGGCGGCCAGCTGAATGTGACTGGCTCAAGCTCCGGGCTGCTGACAGAAAACCTCGGTGTCTTGAACGTTCAAAACGGTGCCAGCACTCTGACGATCACTCCGGGTTCCGGGGGCACAAATATCCTCAAGTTCAACTCCATGAACGGCATCGCCAACAGCGGTGCTCTGGGGGGCACGCTGCTCCTGAGAGGTACAGGCCTTGGAGCGACTGCCGCAGCAGGTGTGGCAAACTTTGTCGCGGCGGTGACGGCCCCTAGCTTGATCGGCGGCGGCGGCGCAGCTGGCTCGACTTCTATGAGCATCCGTCCGGACATCATCGGGGATGTTTCCCTGACTGGGAATGGAACGGGCTTTACGACCTACATCACCGGCACTGGTTTCCGCCTGCTGACGACTGCTGAACTGGCGACTAACTTGGGCACCCAACCACAGGTGGCTCCTTTCTCCGCCCTCACTTTCAACAACAACGTCTCCCTGAGTTCGGTGATTCGCATGACGGTCAGCACTACGATCAACAGCCTGGTGCTGGCGTCTGGCGGTGGCGTTTTCTTTGCAGGAGGCAACATCTCCTCCACCAGCAATCCGGCTGGAACCATGTACTATGCCAACGGCAGCCTGGAGACCCTCACGGTCAACAGCGGTGGCATCCTCTCTCTCGCTGGCAACAATGGCATCACCGGTGGTATTCTGGCCGCTGGCGTCAACAACCAGCTGATCTTCCAAGGAGTGAGCGACCTGGCTGTGGGCAGTTATGTCAGTGGCGGCTTTCAGGGGATGGTCAAATCCGGCGCTGGGACGCTGACCTTGGGCAAATCCAGCCTGGTTACAGGAACGACCACAGTCAATGCCGGTACGCTGGCCTTGAACGGCGGCAGCAACACCCTGCTGGTGTCGCCTACGGCCACCATTGCCATGGTTTATGATCTGCGCATCAATGGCGGTTCCGTGGACTTGAAGGGAAACACTCAGGCTGTCGGAAATCTGACCAGCAATGCCACGGCCAATGTGGGCGGCACCACCACGGCACTGCCCAACTCTGGAGGCAACATCACCAACTCTGGTGCTCTGGCCAATTTCGTCATGGACGAGCCAAATAACGTCACAGACGCCTACGGTGGTGTTATCTCGGGAGCCATTAACTTCTACAAGCAGTCTGTTTCAGGAGCCAATCCGTCCAACCTCATTCTTACCAGCGCCCAAACTTTCACCGGCTCCGCCACTGTGATGGGCGGTACGCTGACACTTCGTGACAGTGGTGCCATCACGGCCGCAACCATGGTGAACATTCAATACGGTGCCCTGGTGCTCGACAATCAGGGGCTGACCGACAGCACCTCACGCCTGACTTCTTCAAGCCCGGTCAACCTCATGGGCGGCAATCTCACAGTCAATGGCAGGCAGGTGATGGATGCGCAGACCCTTGGAACCGTCACTTTGGTGCAAGGTACATCGACCATTCAGATCAATGAATTTGGCAATGCCAATTCCGGCGGCTACGCCCTCACCTTGTCCAATTTGGCGCGTAATTCCGCCAATGGTGGGGTTGTTAACTTCGTTGCCGGCTCCGGCCTGACCTTGGCTGGAAATACAAGCACCACCATTGCCGGTGCCCAGCCACAGATTTTCATCGGCCAGATCAATGGCAGCACATTCTCCCAGGCCAGCATGGTCAATGGCATCATCGGCGGCTGGGCTGTTGTAGGCGGCTCGGAGTTCGCCTCTTACACAGACGCACTGGGCGTCAGTCAGCTGAGCAATGGCAGCGCTGGTTACCTCAACAACTACAGCAGTGATGTGACAGCGGCGACAGCAGTGCAAAATGTGAGCGATACCACGTCCCGCACCATCGCCGCGTCGAAGACCATCAACTCGTTCCGCACCACCGCAGCCATTACGGACACACTGGGCAGTCTTGGCACGGCTGTGGTCTTGAACATCTCCAGTGGCGGCCTCCTTACCAACATAGCCGGCGTGGTCAACTTCACTGGAGTGGATTCCGGCACTTCGATCACCTCAGGCAGCACGGATCTTTTTGCTTGGATCAATCAAAACACCACCAACTTCAACACCGTCATCAGCGGCAGTATTGGACTGGTGAAATCAGGTGCAGGAACCCTGAACTTGCAGCCTTCTGCCAACATGGCGGCGACGACGACCAGCGGATCGACGACTCTGACTTTTGCCACGGCACCAAGTGTGGTGCTGGCAGCAGGCACACCCATCAGTGGCGCTGGCATTGCACCTGGAACGACGATTGTCAGCGGCTCGGGCACTTCCTATGTCATCTCGCAAAACGCCACTGCCACTGCAACCAACACGTTGCAGTTCGGCATCTCCAACTCCTACAGCGGAGTCACGACAGTCAACGGCGGCGGACTTTTGAACAGCGGCCTGCTGACCCTGGGCGCTCTGCAGGGCGTGATTGCCGTTCCGGGTGATCTCCGAATCAACAGCTCCACGGTCACAGAGAATTTCTTTGCAGGGCAGATCGCCGCCACCAGCAATGTCACTCTTAACGGCACCGGCGTGCTCAACCGCATTGGTTCCAACACACTAGCTAGCCTGACCTTTGGTGGCAATGGTGGGACCACGGCGCCGACGCTCAACATCAACACGCTGACGCAAAACGGCATCGTCACCACCGCGGCGACTACGGTGACATTGCAAAACACCACGGGGCTGGCTGTTGGCCAGTCTGTGATCAGCAGCGGCAACTTGGTGCCTTTTGGTACCACCATCACCGCCATCAACACCGCGACTAACGTAATCACCCTGTCCAACACTGCCGTCGCAGGCACCAGCAACCTGACCTTTGGCACTGGTGCCACCCTGACCCTCTCGTCTGCCAATGCGATCACATCGGTAAATGACAATTATGGCACCACACCGACTGTTGCTGCTGGTTTCGGCTCCCAGGGCCTCATTTTGAGCAATGCTGCACCAGTGATCAATGTGTCCGGTGTCTCACCACTGGGACTGCTCCTGAACGCTCCCCTTATAAGCTCCGCAGGCCAGATCAATAAAACTGGCACTGGTTCGCTGATTCTTAGCCCCACCTACGTCGCCACTGGCGCAGCAGGCACTGGCACATGGACGACATCAGGGAATACTGTGACAGTTGCCAGCACGGCGGGTCTTGCCGTCGGCCAAAACGTCGCGGGCGCAGGCATTGCTGCAGGTGCAACGATCACCGGCATCACCAATGGCACAACGTTCACGATTTCATCCACTCCGACTGCGGCAGGAACCGCCGCAGCGCTTGCCTTCACCGGTGTGAACACCTTCACCACAGGGCTGAAAATCACTGACGGAACCCTCATTGTGGACAGCAACAACGCCATCGGCACCGGAACCTTGGTCATTGGTGATGCGACCACCGCCAACACCGTGCCGATCACACTACTTTCCGGCACGGCTCCTCGCACGCTGAACAATCAGGTGGTTCTTAACCGCGACCTCACTTTCGGCGGCAATCAAGCCTCGAACATCACGGTGTCTTCAACTACGACCAATGCCAATGCGACGCTGACAGTGGCATCCTCGGCTGGCATGAGCATTGGGGAACTGGTGGCTGGCACCGGCATTGCCGCAGGCACCACCATTGTCGGCATCACTGATGCCACCCACGTTCAGCTATCAGCGAATGCAACAACCTCAGGCACCGCTAATTTGCTCTTCAGCAGCGGCACGAACCCATCCAGTGCCTCGCCTAACAGCCTGACCTTGAACGGCACCATCAACCTGGGGTCCGCCACGCGAACCCTGACCGTGACGAATCCTCTGGTCACCGCCACGCTCAACGGCATCATCTCGGGAACAGCCGGTCTCACCAAGGCAGGAGACGGCATCCTGCTGCTGGCTCCGCAAACAACGGGAGCCATCACCTTGGCGGGTGCCGCCACGACGACCACTCTTGGCTCGACCACTCTGACTCTCTCGGCTGCACCTTCCGGTCTGGCAGCTGGGATGCTGGTGCAAGGCGCCGGGCTTGCCCAAGGCACGACCATTTCCAGCATTGCTGGAGCTGTGATCACTCTTTCCAAGGCAGCTCTGGCGACGACAAGCAGTTCGACGGTGGCCTTCGGCAGCACCCAAGTTTATTCGCCTACAGCGGGCACCGCTGGAACAACGTCCCTGACCCTGACCCCTGCACAGGTCGCAAACAATCTGGTCGTAGTGGGTGCAAGTGTCACAGGTTCCGGTGTGGCCGCTGGCACAACGATCACAGCCATCAACACTACCAACGGAGTGGTGACCCTCAGCACGGCCCTGCTGGCAGGAGTCACCGGTCAGAATCTGACTTTTGGCGGTTCCACGGCAGTTTCTACCTGGAATACTTATACAGGTCTCACCACGGTGAACGGCGGCCTGCTCAAACTGGGAGCGGCGGGGGCTCTGCCTTCCACCACGGCATTGGTCGTCGCTGCGACTGGCGTAGTGGATCTGGCAGGCTTCGCCACCACCATCGGTTCGCTGGCCGGGGATGCTAACAATACCACCGGGGGACTGGTGACGAACTCGTCTGCCAACGCACTGACCCTGACCCTGGGCGGCGACAATACGAGCACCACCTTCAGTGGCAGCATCTCACAGGGAACTGCCTCCGGGGTGGTGTCACTGGTCAAGAACGGCACCGGCACGACCACGCTGAACGGCCTCAACACCTACACCGGCTCCACCACGGTCAATGCCGGCAATCTATCGGTGAACACCCTTGGAGATCTGGCCCCCAGCTCACTTGGCTACAGCGCCCTCTTCTCCACAGTGAATCTGGGCGGAGGCACGCTGACCTTCACCGGCTTGGATGCAACGCGCAGCACCACGACACGGGTGATGAACCTGACCGCTTCCAGCGTTCTGGATGCTTCGGGTTCGACGCCGCTCTCTTTGGTGAACTCTGCGGTTGTCGTTACGGGCAGCAAAGGTTTGACCACTTCGAATTTCTCCATCACTGGAGGCACGACCGTTTATAATTCGCCTCCTACCGTTACTATCTCGGGTGGTGGAGGAACGGGTGCGACGGCGACGGCGATCTTGAGCGGCGGCACCACGGGTACGGTCACCGGGGTTACAATAACCAATCCGGGTAACAGTTATTCATCAGCTCCGACAATCACCTTCAGCGGTGGTTCGATCGCAACTCAGTTGACCAATCCGAGCGGAACCGGCAACGCCACCAATTTTGCTGCGGTCACACTGGCCACATCGGCACCTTCCACCTTGGTCGGCTCCACCTTCCTCGGTCAGACCGTCACCGCCATCAACGGTAATTTTGTGACTTTGGCTGGCAGTGCAAATCTGGCGATTAGCGCACCTGCACCCGTGGTTTTTGGCTACTCGGCCATTGTCACGGGCACCAAAGGCGTGACCACTTCGAACTTCTCAATTGCTGGCGGAAATAACGTTTATTCGACCGCGCCGACCGTGGCGATTACCGGTGGTGGCGGAACGGGAGCCACCGCCACGGCGATCCTCAGCGGTGGTACTACGGGAACGGTGATTGGGATTAGCATTACCGCAGCAGGCAGCAACTTTAGCTCCGCACCCACGATTACATTCAGCGGAGGCTCGGTGACTTCAGGAACTATCGCTCCTTCCGGCACTGGCAACGCCAACACTTTTGCCGGGGTGACGGTGACCTCGCCACCTTCCACTCTGGTGGTCGGCACGACACTGCTTGGGCAGACCGTGACAGCTATCAGCGGCAACAACGTGGTCTTGAGTGGTACTGCCAACCAGTTGATCACCAGCGGCACTTCAGTGTTATTTGGCAGCACAGTTGGCGTGGCCTCCAGTTCGACTGCCTCAGCTACGGTGACCTTGCTCGCTGCCGCCCCGGCGACCTTGGCTGTGGGTTCCTCCTTCCTGGGTCAAACGGTCACGGCCGTCAGCGGCACGAGCGTGACGCTGTCTGGCAACGCGAATCAAACTATCTCTGCGGCAACTAATGTCACCTACGGCGGTGCGAGTGTGACGGGTGCAGGGCAGAATATCACCTTGCAGGGCAGCGGTAGTGGTACCATTGCAGGTCCGATTGCCATTACTACGGGAGGAGTGACCAAGACAGGTTCTGGCACATGGACCTTGAATGGTATGAGCAATTATACCGGAGCCACGGCAGTCAATCAGGGAACCTTGGTGTTGAGTCAAGCTGCGACCACAACCACCACGCCAGGACTGGGTAACACTGCCATTTCGGTGGCAACAGGGGCCAGGCTGAATGTTCAGGGAAGCTATGTCGCAGGACTTACCTCGGCGGCAGGCGCAGGCGCATCTCTCACTCTCAATGCGGGTTCCTCCTTCAACTTGTCTGACGGTACCATTGGCACTTTGACCTTGCAGCAAAACGCCACCGGCCCAGCCACGGGGCTGACCATTGGCGGTGCTTCAGGGGCAGCTGTCACCATGTCTTTTGACATCAATTCCGGCGGCACATCTCAGATTGACTCCATTGTGGTCAGCAAGGCCATCGCGGTCAATGCCAGCGGAGCTGAAATTGCGATCGTCCCGCTGAGCACCGCCACTTCCATTACTCCTGGCACATACACGCTGATGACCGGCAGTGCACAGTCCTCAGGCTTTAACAATCTCAGCCTGACCGCCAATGGTCTGATTATTGGCTCGAACGCCTATACCTACGCTTTGTCCAGCACCACCACCAGCGAATTGCTGACCATCACGGCTGCCACCGCAAAGAACTGGTATTGGACAGGCACCACCAGCACTGCCACTGACACTCTGACCAACTGGTCTTCAAATCTTTCAGGGACAGGTGGCACCAACGCCGTTCCTGGCGTGGTGGACAATGTCTTTTTCACCGCCACCAACGGCACCAACCTTGGAGTGGTGCTGGGCGGCAACTTCGAAGTCGGAAGTTTGAACTTCACGGGAACAGGGCCGGCATCTAGCAGTGCAGTCACGATTGGTGGCGGCAGCTTCAATTACAAACTGCTCATCAATGCGGGGGGCATCAACGTGGCTTCTGGCTCGTTCAAACACACCATCAATGCGGACGTGAAACTGGTGGCAAACCAGAAGTGGACCATCAGCAACTCCTCTTCGAACTACCTGACCGTGAATGGCACCATCACAGATGGCAATGTGGGCTATGCACTCACCGTGGCTGGCACCGGGGCGTTGAACCTCACCGGATCCAACACCTTCTCTGGCGCCGTCACGGTGGACAGCGGAACAACCTCTGGACCCGCCACGCTGATAGCCCCCAATATCGGTCTCGGCGGTGTCAGCAGCAGCATCGGTGCTTCTTCCAATGCAGCGACCAACCTTGTCCTGGGCGACAGCACAGGCGCTGGCACCGGATATCTGCAATACACCGGCACTGGTGTCAGCACAGACCGCCTCTTCTCGATTGGAGTCACATCTTCCGGCAGCAACACCGTGGATTCAGCAGGCTCGGGAGCCTTGAACTTCACCAACACAGGTTCAGTAGGTTTGGCCGGCAGCGGCACACGCAGCTTGACCCTTGCCGCCACTACCGCCTCACTGACCAACACCCTCATTCCGGTCATCGGTGACAACGGCGGGGCCACCTCCGTCATCAAGACAGGTCCAGGAACCTGGGTGCTGGCACCCAACAACGGATTGACTGGCGTCGCAGCCATCATCACGAGTAACTCGACAACCATCACGGCCAACACCGCAGGCCTCACCGTCAATCAGGTGGTGACCGGGGAGGGCATTCTGCCAGGCTCCTACATCACGAGTATCAATGCAGCAGCAGGAACCTTCACGATCAATCAGCCCACCGTCACGGCGCCGCCGGAAAACATCAGCATCAACAGCCCTGCCTTTGACACATCGCAGATCTATGTGGGTGCGACCACCGATGTGAACGGAGTTCCAACTCCGGGCGGGGCTTATACGGTGACTTCGATCACGGATTCGGATGATTACGTCATTACCAAGCCCGGCGCCTCCACCCAGAGCATCACTTTCAATGCAGCCGCAGGAAATGGTTTTTCGGGCGTCCTGAAAATTTCAGGCGGTGTGCTGAGCGTGGCCGATATCAAAAACGGCGGCCTTACCAGCGCCATCGGCGCTTCCACCAACGCCGCCGGCAATCTGGTGTTGGATGGCGGTACGCTGCAATACACCGGGGTGGGTGCATCCACAGATCGTAACTTCACTGTCACCACCAATGGCGGGACCATTGATGCCAGTGGCACGGGACCGCTGCTGCTCACCGGCAGCATGACTGCCTCGGGCTCGTCGGGCTCGCAAACCCTGACGCTGACAGGAACCAACACCGGGGCCAATACGCTCTCCGGCACGATCAGCAATGGCACGAGCACCAACTTTACCAATTTTGCCAAGGCTGGCACCGGCACATGGCTGCTCACGGGCTCCAACACCTACACCGGTTCGACCACTCTCAGTGGCGGAACCTTGCAGGTTTCCTCCCTTGCCAATGGCGGCACCGCCAGCAACATCGGTCAGTCCACCAATGCCGCGGCCAACCTGGTGTTCAATGGCGGTGCACTGCTCTACACAGGTGCAGCCCAGTCCACCGACCGCCTTTTCAGCGTTGGAACTTCCGGAGGCAGCCTTTACTCCTCAGGCACCGGAGCGCTGACTTTCAGCAACACGCTCTCCATGGGCTTCAATGGCCAGAGTGGAACCCGCACACTGACACTGGGAGGCACCAACACAGGCACCAACTCACTGGCCGCCATCATTGGTGACAACGGTGGTGCGACATCATTGGTAAAGAATGCCGATGCCAGCAACTGGGTGCTTGCGCCCTCGGTGGCGATAGCTGCCACAAAAACCGGGACCACCGCGCTTTCCACTTCGGTTACCAACATCAACACAACAGGTTTGGTCGTAGGTCAGCTTGTCACCGGTCCTGGCATCGCTGCGGGGACCACGATTGCGGCTATCCCCACTCCTGGAACCAGCGGTACCATCACCTTGTCACAGGCCGCTTCCGTGGCGGGCTCCGGAGTCTCGCTTGCGTTTGCCAGCTCCACCTACGCACTCACAGCCAACACGGCTCTTTCCACTTCGGTTACCAACGTCAACACAACCAACTTGGTCGTGGGGCAGGCGGTTTATGGTCCTGGCATCGCTGCCGGGACCACGATTGCGGCTATTCCTACTCCTGGCACCAGCGGTACTATCACCCTGTCTCAGGCCGCCACGGCGGCAGGCACCGGAGTCTCTCTTGCGTTTGGCAGCGCCACAGTCGGCACCGCATTCGCCTCCACGGGCACCACGACTTCTGGCAGCACTTCCGTGACCAGCATCAACACCGCAGGCTTGGCCGTCGGGCAGGCCGTTTATGGCGCAGGCATCGCACCCGGCACGACCATCGCTTCGATCGGCACCAACACCATCACTCTCTCCTTGGCGGCCACAGCCACCAAGACGGGAGCTGGTATCTCTTTCGTGAATGGCAACAGTTACTCAGGCACCACCACGGTGAACCAGGGAAATCTGCAGGTGGGTGTCAATGGCGTCGGCATGACCGGAACAGGCCTCGTCACGGTCAATTCAGGCGCGACACTCTCCGGCTCTGGCATTGTCAATGGACCGGCAGTCTTAAATGCCGGCGCTTCGCTCAATCCAGGAGATAACTTTGGCAGCAGCGTCGGTTCGCTGACCTTCAATGGCAGCGTCACCCTGTCGGATGCTTCCATTCTGACTCTCAAAGTTTCGGCGGCGACGCTGACAGATTCAGCCATCAACAACAGCCTGAACCTCGGCAAGTATGACACCATTGGCGGCTACCGTTCCACTCATGTCGCCATCTGGGACTCCACCGCCATCACTCCCGGTGTGAACGATTTGCTCACGGTCAATGGCACGATGACCCTCAATCACGTCCAGATCAACGTGGTGGATTCAGGCTTTGTGGTCAATGCCTCCAGCGGTCAGGTGTTCAATGTCGGCAACTGGACTTCTCTCGCAGGCACCTCCACCTTCAATGCGGGCACCAACTATCGCACCGGCGGTTCAGGTGGTGGGGATTTGATCCTTCCCACCTTGAGCGGCGGGCTGGTCTATGACGTCAGCCAGTTCTCCACCTCGGGTCTCTTCACCATCATCACGCTTCCTTCGGTCATTCCGGTGTTGATGAGCAGCTACAACATTGCCGGCGGCGGTTCCTGGGCCAGCGCTGTCAACTGGAGCCCCAATCTGGCACCCCAGTCCACCAACAGCATCGCCAATCTCACCTCCAACATCAGCTCCAACGCGGTGGTCACTCTGGATGGTAACGAAAAGGTCGGAGTAATCTTCATCGGGGACCAAAACGGCACCAATTTCTTCAACATCGCACAGGGCAGCGGCGGCAGCCTGATCTTCGACAACGGCGTCTATGGCGCAGCGTTCCTCAGCAAGGTGCAGTCAAACTCCACCACTACAGGGGTGGACATCATCGGTGCACCGGTGCAGCTCAATTCCGACTTGAACATCAACGTCAACTCGGGTGGTGCCACTGCCCGTCTGGACATCAGCGGTGCCATCTCGCAGAGTGTCGCAGGCTTGGGTGTCAACATCATGGGGGCGGGCCGCGTCACCTTCTCAGGCATCACCGCCAACAGCTACACCGGCCTGACCACTGTCTTCAGTCGCGGCATAAGTGATTCGGGCAATCCCGATTTGGTGCTTGGCAAGAGCATGTCCTTCGCGAGTACCCAGACCGGGTCGCTCGCCGTCAGCACCACTTATGGAAGCTCCATCGCCACGCTGACAAGTGGCAGCACTGCGGGACTCTACATCGGCATGCCCGTGACCGGGAATGCCGGCATTCCAACCAATACGGTGATCACGGCCATCATCGATGCTACACATGTGCAGCTCTCCAGTGCAGCCACTGCCACCGCCACGGGAACAACGACGACCTTTGCGCCGCTGGCTGTTTCTACCAATGCAGGCAGTGCCACAGTCACGCTCACACAAGGTTCGACGGCCTTCCTGGCGCCTGGGATGAAAATCAGCGGCAATGCCGGCATTCCGAACGGAGCCACCATCAGCTCGATCACCGGTGCAAATACCTTCACCATCTCCACTGCGGCTACCGCAACTGCCACCAGTGTGAATACCAACGTGGGAACATTTGTCACCACGACGATTGGAGCACAGAGTTCCACCGTCACCACAGTGGCTAACAGCGCCACAGTCATTCTTAACTCCGGAACCACCAGCAATTTCTATGTAGGCATGTCTCTGGCTGGCAGCGGCACCACGGCCACAGGCAATACTTCCCTGTCCTCCGCCACCGTCACCAATGTTAATACCTCCGGTCTGGTGATCGGTGAGTTTGTCACCGGCGCAGGGATTCCCGCAGGAGCAACAATCAAGTCGATCGTTGGCAACGTCGTCACACTTTCCGTGGCTGCCACCGCTGCGAATAACGGCACTACTCTGACGTTCTCCCACATTCCTCCTACAGCCACAGTTGCCAGCATCAATAGTTCCACTCAGTTTACCTTGAGCAACGGCACTGGTGTCGTCGCAGGCACGGGGATCACAACACCCTTCAATGGTGTGGCAAACGTGGTGACCACCAGCAGTACAGCAGGCTTCTATGTGGGCATGCCTGTTGTTGGCAATCCGAATATCCCCAATGGCTCGGTCGTCACCGCTGTTCTCAGCGCCACTCAGTTTGTGGTTTCAAGTCCGGCCACCGCTGCTCTGGCCAATGTGGTCACCGGTTTTGGCACTGATGTCGTCAACGGTGCCATCCAGGGCGATCTCAAGATCGGCAATGTCAGCATGGGCGGTACCGGCACTGCCGTGGTGCAGCTCGCAGGCAACAACCAGATCGCTGACACCTCAACCATCAAGTTTGATTCAGGAATCGGCGGTTTCTCCGGTTCCAATGGCGGCAACAACAGCTACTTCAAGCTGATGGGCTTCAATGAAACCGTGGCGGGACTTTCCAATTACGATAGCGCCGGTGTGATTGAAACCTCTGAGAGTGAAAGCAATATTTCTGCCAATAGCACCCTGACACTCAACACGAGCAGCTTGAATTACTACAACGGTTACATAAGGGACCGTGCCAGCAATAACAGCGCAGGCATCCTGAATCTGGTCATCTCCGGCACTGGAACCCAGGTGCTGGCTGGTGGCAACATCACCTACACTGGACTGACCACCATCAACACAGGGGCCACTTTGGTGCTGGATACGACGACGAATTTCGGCCTTGGCATCAGCAAAGGCGTGCGGGGAGCCAACAGCATCCTTGACAATGGAACCCTGATCCTGCGCAATACCGGCACGGGAACCTTCACCTTTGGCGCTGCAAATGCCAATGGGTCGGCCACCACGATCACAGCCCCCAGCGGCAGCTTGGTGCGTGACAGCGGACCAGGCTCGTTTGATCCTAATTTGAAAAATCCGATCGTGACTATCAACGCGACCCTGAACATGGGGGCGGGCATTTCAGTCTTGGAAGGTGGTACTACGAACTTCGCGGCCACTACCAACACCACGGCCGGCGGCTTTTACATCCAGGGCAGGGAGAACCTCACCACCGTGAACTTGAGTTCGAGAACGAATATTCAGGGCTCGAATGTCCTGGGTGGTGGCCTCACGGTCTATGGCACAGGCAATAACACCATTGATGGCGCTCTGCTCACCATCACGGCACAGACCACCGTGGGTGGTTCTGTGAACGTTCTCGCTGGGGATGTGCGCCTGTCGGGTGCCGGTACCCTGCGTGTGAACGCCACCGTCTCGGGCCTTGCCAGCACGGCGGGCATGTTTGCGGGTGAGTGGGTGGTTACCCCGAATAGTGGGATCCAGACGGTGGGAACTGTTGTCAATGGCACTACCTTCTCGCTGACTTCCAATGCTTCGACTAGCGCCTTGGCGGGTTTAACTTTGGGCTTAATGTCAGCGCAGGCGGGAACGCTGACGAACAACGCCACTACGGTGTCGGGGCTTACCAACACGGGGATATTGTATGTTGGCGAGCAGGTGTTTGGCACTGGCATTGCAGCGGGAACTACGATTGCGTCGATTGTCAATGGCAGCGCCATCACCCTTTCCACCGCTGCTACTGGCAGTGGCAGCCAGAGCCTGAGCTTTGGCGTGGCAGGCTACCAGCAGGCGACAGTGACTAATGGCACTGCCACGGTGACCGGACTGGCCACCACGGCAGGATTGTATGTGGGTGAGGCGGTGAACAATGCGACTGGTGGAACGGCGATTGCAGCGGGCACGACGATTGCATCAATTGTCAATGGCACCACCATCACTCTGTCAACCGCTGCAACGGCGGGGGCGATAAGCCTGAGTTTTGGAACCATCGTCGCGCAATCGGCTTCGCTGTCAGGCACGAATTTAGTGACAGGTCTTTCCACCACGTCGGGATTGTATGTGGGTGAGCAGGTGTATGGCACCGGAATTGCAGCGGGGACGACGGTGGCGTCAATTCTCAATGGCAACACCATCACGCTTTCATCTGCAGCCACACTCACCGGCAGCCAGACCCTGAATTTTGGCGCTGCGGGTTATGTGCAGGGTAATGTGCAAGCCAGTGCCATTTATATATCAGGAGAAGGTTCCACTATCAGCAGCACCACCATCACCGGTTTTGGGATCACCAATGACACCACCGGTGGTGCTGCGAACTACGTACAGAACCGGCTTAACGGTGCCCCGATCGTGATGAATGCAGGGCGTCTCATGCTGACCGGCATCGGCAAGGGGACCGATGTTTTCTCCGAGACCCTGGGGGCTCTGGCCATCGCCGGGGGGGCCAACTACATCTCCTCGACCAAGACCACTGCGACCTCCAGCAGTCTCTTGTTTAAAGACATGTCCGGTGGTCGGACCACGGGTTCAACGTTGGTGTTTGATTCGCTCAATGGTACCACGACCGACACCGGAGGCATCATTGGGTTCACCAATACGGTCAATAATGACGGCAGCAACGGCGGTGGCATCCTGGGTGGCTGGGCCTATCGCACCACCAGCAGCAACAGCGTGGCACTGTATGAGTTTGCCGCTGTCAGTGCCGGCCAAGTGGTGGCCTATTCGGGCTACTCGCTCAATGACTTCTCGAGCTCCAACAACAACGTGAAGCTGACTGCTAACCAGACACTCGCTGGCAACACCAGAATCAATTCGTTGAATATTCAGAGTGCCACTGCTCTCACACTGACCCTCAATCCGGGTGTTACACTGGATATTAACAGCGGCGGTATTCTCTCAAGCCTGAACAACCAAATCATCACCGGCGGCAACCTGACTTCTGATAATGGCACCAACTACGAGTTGATCACCCATCTGCCGACCAATCAGCTGACGATCAACAGTTCCATCATCAACAATTCCAATGGCAATGCTGTATCACTGGTTAAATCAGGAACAGCGACCTTGTTCCTGACCCCCCAGACCGTCCGTACCGCGACTTATACGAGCGGCAATACCACCGTCACTGTCACCGGCTCGGGGACGACCAATGGCATGGCGGTTGGCAATACGGTGACCGGCACCGGCATTCAAGCTGGAACCACCATTGTGAGCATCAGCGGATCCACCGTGACTCTGTCAGCCGCGCCCACCTTGGCAGGCACGAATGCGAGCCTGACCTTTGGCCTGTTCAACACCTACACCGGCAAGACCTATATCAATGAAGGCAGCCTGGCGATCAATAATGAAACCGACCTCGGCGCTAATCCGACCACGTTCACCGCAGACCAGCTTTATATCAACGGCGGCACCTTGCAGGTGAACTCGGATCTCGTGCTCAATGACACCAATCGTGGCATCACCATGGGAACTGCTGACGGCAGCATCAGCGTGGCCAGCAACAAAACCCTCTCGATTTCTTCGATCAATCCAGTCACCGCCACCTTGGGTCGGCTTATCTTCTCGGCCAGTACGGGCAATCTGGGCGTGGCCGTTCTCTCTGGGAATAACAACCTTTCCGGTGGTGTGGAGACAACGGGCGTTCAGATCGGCACCACCGGTCAGCTGGGATCAACCTACACTGCTGGCAACGCGACGGTGACGGTCGGTACAACCGCAGGTCTCGAGGTTGGTATGGCGGTCACGGGTTCGGGAATTGTAGCTGGAACAACTGTGCAGAGCATCAATGCCGACGGCATCCATTATGTCCTGTCCCAGGCACCGACCACCAATGGTTCCAACACCTTGCTCACCTATGATGGCTTCGATGCATTGAAGCTGACCGGCAACAATTACATCGGCCTGATCCGTCTGCTGGGTTCCACCTTGAGCCTGCAGGGTACCAACACCCTGACTAACGACATTGTGGTGTCTGCAGGTCTGCTCCGGCTGGGTGGCAACAACACCTTCTCAGGTGTCATGACCATCCGCAATGGCACCATTCGTTTCGAAAGTTCCACCGGCATCAACAATGCGGCGGGATACAATCTGGTGGCGACCGGGGGCTCGATTGACCTCAACGGCTATAACACCACGGTGTCATCGCTTACCGGTGCCGCAAACATCATCAACAACGGTGCAGGAACTTCTGTCCTGACGGTCAATGCCACCACCAGCTTCCTCTACACGGGTGCTATCATTGGCGGGTCGGCTGGTGGCACAGAGTCACTGGTCAAAAATGGCAGCGGAGTGCTGACCCTGACTTCTACCTTGAGCAATTACTCGGGTCCCACCATCATCAATGGCGGTGTCATTCTTGCATCGAGCCTGAATTTCGGTGGCAACAGCAGCTCCATTGGCGCCGCCTCCAATGCCGCTGCAAATCTGGTGCTGAATCAAGGCACGTTGCGCTACAATGGCGCCTCGGATGCCTTTACCGACCGCTCATTCACGCTGGGCCTGGGTGACAATGCTGGCGCGCTCGTGGCGGACGGGGTAAAATTCAATCAAAACGTCACTTTTGGATTCACGGGACTTTCTCCTGCTATTGCCTTCCTCGGCAGCGGCAATCGCACCCTGACTCTGGGTGGTGCCAACCGCGGTGACAACACCTTCAATCTCCTGCTGGGAGACGGCACAGGTGGCACAACTTCCCTGACCAAAATTGGCAATGGCACCTGGGTTTTGGGTGGGGTGAACACCTATTCGGGTGAGACCATGGTGGATGCAGGCATTCTCGCTGCGACGGTGGATGGTGCCTTCGGCGCCAAGGGCGGCGGCGGCATCATCATTGGCGGCGGCAGCAACGCCAGCAATGTGCTGGGTTCTACCAACGCGACGCTGGACCTGCGCAATGTGGCCTACAACACCATCAACCAGATGTATCTGGCGGGAGGAACCTTGGCGACCACCACTGGCACCAGCAGCTGGGCCGGGGACATTTATGTGACGGCCAATTCCAACATCAGCGTGTCTGATGGCGCCACCCTCACACTCAGTGGCAGCATCGGCGGCCCTGGGGGCATCACCCAGCTTGGCAATGGTACGGTCGTTCTCAGCGGACAGGCTGATCCGACGACCCGTAACATCACCACCTCGGCGATTTCGCCGGGTTATACCGTTCAGGCTGGCAATCTCAGACTGGATTATACCTCCAACAACAACAGCAAGCTTTCTGACACAGCACCGCTGACGCTTGGCGGCAGCCGTCTCGGAGGTTCCATTGAGCTCTATGGCGGCTCCCACTTGGAAATCGTGTCTGCTGTCACCCTCGCTTCCGGCTTCAACACCGTCGTGAGAAATGTTGGAACCTCCATTCTGCGCATGAACACCATCACACGCTCGGCAGGCGGCATGGTCGATTTCAGCACCAACAACATTGCCAGCACGAGCTCCGCTCTTACCAACGGCATCCTCGGCGGCTGGGCCACGGTGGGCGGCATCTCCTGGGCCACCACGACACAAACTGCCTCCATATCCACCACCAGCGGCAGCCCTACGTTAACGGTGAGTTCGGCTTTGGCTGCTACATTGGTTGCAGGGGAATTAGTTTCAGGCACCGGTATCACGGCAGGAACCACCGTGGCGAGCATTAACGGCACGACGGTGACCCTCTCAGCGAACGCCACATCGACTGCCACAAGCACTCTGAGTTTCGTCGCCCGTGACGTCACTGGCAGTACGAACTCGCTGATCTCCGGCCTGACCAATTACACCAGCAGCGGTGCCTTCCTTCCTGCTGCGACCACCAATGACTGGGTCACCAACGCCAACATGGACATTGTGGGCAACAGCACTCAGACCAATGAGACGGCCAACACCTTGCGGTTTAACAACACCCCTGCCAAGACCAACACTACCTACAATGTCACGTTGAGTGGAACGAATACGATTCAGACTGGCGGCATTCTCTTCACCAACAACATGGGGTCTAATTCAGCTATCATCGGCACGGATGGCACCGGCATCTTGGTCAACGGTGCCGGCGCTGGTGCGGATCTCTTGATTCTGCAAAGCAACACTGGCAGTGGTGTGCTGGATATTTCCGCCGTGATTGCAAACGGCACAGGCGGTACCAACGGGGTGGACAAGAGCGGTGTGGGCAATCTCATTTTGGCCGGCCAGAACACCTACACAGGTGTCAACACTCTCAATTCTGGGGTGGTGACTGTGAACAGTCTCTCCATTGTCGGCAGCGTGGCCACCGTGTTGACGGCCGTCAACCAGTCCCTTGGCAATGTGGTGACAGTGCCAGGCACCACCACAGGTCTCACCTATGGTGAAATCGTGACGGGCACCGGTCTGCCCAGCGTTTCCACCGTTTCATCCACGACCAGTTCGGGCTCCAATTCGGTGGCAGTGACAAGCACCACCGGGCTGGCAGTTGGCATGCCGGTATCCGGTGCTGGTATCGCAGCTGGCACCACGATTTCAGGTATCAATGGCAACACCGTGCTGCTCAGCGCGAGTGCCACGGCCAATGGCTCCGGCGTCAGCCTCAACTACGGGGGTTCCTTCATCACCGCCATCAACAACGCGAATCAGTTCACCATGTCGAACGGGGCGGTTGTTGCAGTGACCAACAGCCCGTTGACCTTTATCCTTCCTTCCACTTCCGTTGTAGCCCCCGGGGCTAGCAGCACCACCGCTGCCAGCAGCACCGTGACCCTGTTGGGCGGGGCCACGACAGCCGGTCTGACCCCGGGCCAGACCGTCTCCAGTTCGGATGGCACCATTCCAGCTGGGGATACGATTCTGACGATCGTTGACGCCACCCATTTCACTCTGAATCAGCCTGCCAATTCGACCGTCGGTAGCATCGCTCTGACCTATGGTACGGCAAGTCTGGTTGCAGGCAGTGTGAATGCCACAACGCAGGTTGGCAGCATGGTCACTGTTCCTAGCACCCTCGGCCTGACAATCGGCCAGTCGGTCAGTGGCAATGGCATACCTGCCGGTGCTGTGATCGCCAGCATTACCGACCTGAACACCGTGCTGCTCAATGTCGTGGTCACATTGACTGGACAAAACAACCTGACCTTCGGGGCAAGCGCCCCCTCTCTGGTTTCCTCCACCACCAGCGGCAGCACCACTGTGATAGTTTCTTCCACCGTAGGCCTCGCTGTCGGTGAGCAAATCACCGGCACCGGGATTCCCTCAGGAGCCACCATCACGAGCATTGTGGATGCCACCCATATCCTCATATCGATCGCAGCCACTACCACGGCCTCCAACACCTTGGCATTCGCGGCACCGCTGAGTAATACCTTGATGGCTTCCTCCACTAATAGTGGCAGCTCGTCCGTGACCGTACCTACCACAGTAGGGTTGCGTGTCGGTCAGGCGGTCACCGGCCTGGGGATTCCGCCGGGTACAACCATCGTCAGCATTCTGGACTCCACGCATATCGGACTTTCACAGCTCGCGCTGAACACAGGTTCCTTCAATCTCTCGTATGCCGGCGCAGCCAGCGGACTTGGAGCTTCCCTTAATGGGGCCTCCAATCTTGTCTTCAACGGCGGTACACTGCAGTTCAATGGTTTGAGCACCTCCACGGACCGGGGCTTTACCATCAACTCCGGCGTGGGCGCCCAGTTCGATGTCGGGAATGCCTACACCACACTCAAGTTGGGAGGCAACATCACCACTCCGACTGCGCAGGATAACTACAGCATCGTCAAGACTGGCGCAGGCGTGCTGGATCTGCTCGGTTACCTCACACCGAACTCGAGCAGCTATGGGGTGACCAACCTGACTGTGAATGATGGTACCTTGCGCTTGGAATCCTACCTCACCGACCAGTTTGTGCGCAATGATGTCGGCTCTTTGACCCTTGGAGGTGGCAATCTGACGGTTGTTGGCAGCGCTGGACGGGCAACCATCCAGGACCTGCCAGGGAACTTTGTGATCAATCAAGGCGCCTCCGTCATCACCGTGACCACTGCATTAAATGTGGACACAACTTTGAACCTGCAGGACGTGAACAATCCGCAGTCGGCCACCTGGAATGCTGGCAGCACGCTGTTGTTCGTGAAAAATGACAACGGTTCTGGCAGCGCTAACATCACGCTTTCAGGTTTGTTTGGCATCGATGCTCAGGTCATCCTGCCACGTGCCACCTGGACCATCTCAGACGATCAGGCCCTGCATCCAGGCGTGAACTACTTTGCGTTTATTGATGTGACCCTCAAGTCCAACGGCACTTCCTACAATGTGCAGGGCTCTGATTATGGCGGCGTGGCCGCACACACCATTCAGGGCAACCCCGCCACCTGGACCAGTGCCATGAACGTCATGGATGGTGCGCTCAGCTCTGACGCTTTTGCGGGAACCACCGTCACTGGCGCCACGGTGAACACGATCCGTTTTTACAACAGCAGCTTTGTCGGAGCCGCTCCCGGAGCAAGCACCGTCACGATTGGCAGCACCTTGACGATCAACCAAGGCGCCATCCTGCAAACCACCCATGCTGGCAACCACATCAATTCCATTACAGGTGGCACACTCACCAGCGGCCTGACCAACACCGACTTCAACTCAGGCTTGAGATCCACCACGGCTTCGGGCAGCACCACCGTCACCGTCGTTTCCACCGCCAACATCAGTGTGGGTGAGCAGGTTTCAGGCACAGGTATCATCGCCGGCACCACCGTGGCCAGCATCACGGATGCCACTCATTTCGTGCTTTCCACCGCTGCCAATGCCACCGGCACGAACAGTCTCGTCTATCTGGGAACGTCAGATTTGATTATTCACAACTGGGATCCTGCTGCCGCTTTCTCCATCAGTTCGGTCATCGCAAACAACACCGCTGCCTCAAGTGCCGTGAATCTGGTTCAGACTGGCAACGGAACCACCTCGATTTCGGGTGCCAACACTTACACGGGCACCACTTTTATCGAAGGCGGTGTTCTGCGCTTGGATTCCAGCGGTGCACTCCCCATCTTCAGCCATGTGCGGCTGGATGGCGGTATTCTTGGCCTCACCTCGATTTCAGGCGATTTCACCCGCAGTCTCGGAACGGGTGCCACCCAGGTGGACTGGAACAGCAGCGGTGGCTTTGCCGCCTACGGGGCCAATCGTAACGTCAATCTGGGGGGCAGCGGCGCTCTCGTGGCCTGGGGCTCAGGAGGCTTTGTGCTCGACAATGACACTCTGATGCTTGGTGCCCAGGACGCAGACAAAACCGTGACGTTTGTCAACGCCATCGATCTGGGGGTCAAATCCCGCATGGTCAATGTCACCAGTGGTAAGTCCGCAACCGCAGTGGATGCCATCTTGAGCGGCACGCTTCAGGGGGCCGGCGGTTCCCTGATCAAGGCTGGATATGGCGTGCTTGAGCTTTCCGCCCCGACCAACACCTATAGCGGAGGAACCGTGTTGGCCGAAGGCACCTTGATCGGCTTCGGCAACGGCTCCTTTGGAACAGGAGCCGTCAGCGTCGGCACGACGACGGACACTCCCTATGCTCAAGAAGAACTGATCCTGAACTTCCTTGGGGATACTTTCAGCAATGCACTGATCTTTGGCGGAGCCAACAGCACGGGTATCTCGGTGTTTGATGCCACATACGTTTTGAACACCGTATCATCGACCGTGTCGCTCAATCGCCTGGCTTCCAGCAACGTCATTATTGACCTGCCTGGCACTGTGGCTTTCAACGGACAGATCACAGGCTCTGGCGGTTTCACTCTGAATGGAGGGGGGACCATGACACTGGCCAACGCCACAAACAACTATGGCTCTCTTTCCGGTGTCAGTGGCAGCGGTCAGGCTGCCACCATTGTTCGCAATGGCACATTGGTCTTAAACAGCAACACCGCGCTCTCCGGCAGCACTCTCCAGCTGGGAGACGCCACCTATCAGCTCTCCGCCAATGTTGATTTTGCCACCACCGGGGCGTCCATCCTCGGTGTGGAAAATTCCTATTCCTTCATTGCCGACCATAGCAATGCTTTGGGCGGCGTCTTCCTGGCCACTGGAAACGGCACGGTCGATGGCACTGGCAGCGCTCTTTCTGGAGCTGGAGCTTTCTACAATGTGAACGCTGTCATCGGTGGGACCAACATTGCCGCTTATGCCTTCACCCAAAGCACCACTTTGAGCTCCACGTTCGGCTCTGGCACCACGATCATCACGCTCGCATCGGGCAGCACCACCACTCTCTTTGTGGGTACGCAGATCAGTGGTGCTGGCATCGCTGCGGGAACAGTGATCACCGCGATCCTGGGCCCGAACCAGTTCAGCATCTCCCAGGCCACCGTGGCGGATGGAACCACCCCTGTCACCCTGACCTACACAGGCCTGAGCACCCGCATCCTGGTGAAAGACGAGCTCAACAATCCGGAACGCAACGGCATTTACCAGCTCGCCCAGGTCAATGCAGACGGCACCATCAACCTGGTCCGCACCTCAGACTTCAGCACAGCTGCCAACATGCTCTATGGAACCCAGGTCAATGTGACAAGTGATGGCAGCACCTATTTCATGGGGGCTCACTCGGTCGGGACGGTCAATGGAACCGGAACGGATCCCGTGTATTGGCTGAAGGACTCCAGCTCTCCTTCCGTCACCCTGACGCTCGCTTCAGGGGTCTCCGCCGTCACGCAGAACATCGACCTCTATGCCGACCGTTTCTCCACTAATGGCGTTACCAATACCTACTTCGGCTCTGCCACCATCAATTCCTCCACCACTCCCGTGACCTTCAGTGGCAATGTGACCATGCAAAATCTTCTCCCGGGAGTGCAGGAAACATACACGCTGATTTTGAACTCCTCCGCCACCACCGGTAAGGGCATGGCCTTTACGGGGGTTATTTCGGAAGTGCAGGGTGGTTCTTCAGCCACCTCCGATCAGCTCACGGTGGCGACCGTCGGTACGGGCGTCACCACTCTCAGCGGGGCCAACACCTACTATGGCGGCACCAATGTCAATTCAGGCACACTGCTGGTGAACAACACCACGGGCTCTGGCACAGGTCATGGTGATGTAGCTGTAGCATCCGGAGCAGTATTAGCCGGAACGGGCACGATTGCGGTGGACGCCACCCACAATGTCGCGATCAATTCCGGAGCCACGTTAATTGCAGGTACCCCTGGCGCGACCGCCAGCACCTCGCCTCTGACCATCAGTCTGCAGAGCGGCAGCACCTTGGCCATAGCTGGCACGCTTAGCTTGAATCTGTACTCTGACAGTCACGGCGTAAATCCATCCTCGGCCGTCGACAGCCTGATCATCATCGGTGCAGCCGGTGCCAAAGTAGATCTTACTGGGGCGGCCAAGGGCACAAATGGCGCCTACATCACCCCAAACATCACCTACGACAGCAGCTTCAATCAGATTTTTTCCCCGAGCCTCACCGCTGCCAGCCTCGTGGTCACCAATGTAAATCTTAACACCACTCTGCCGACGACAACTTTCCATGTGGGTGACACCTTCAAGCTCATCGACTGGGGTGGCCTCGTCCCCACCGGAACCTTCACAAATCTGACGTATGCCGTGGGCACCTACTCCACGGATTTCACCGACCTGCCGACCTTGACTTCAGGTCTGTATTGGAATCTGGCAAACCTCTACACGGCTGGCACGATTACGGTGGCTGTTCCAGAGCCCGCCCGGCTCACCTTGCTCCTGCTCGGCCTCCTGGGCCTTGGCCTCAGAAGGCGCCGGCGCTACGTGCGGTAACCGTTTGATTTTTTTTCAATCGCACCATAGTCACACTCGATAGCATGAACTTATCTCCCACGGTGAGCACTTCCAGGCTGCCGCTGGGGGGGGGCGGTAAACAGCAAATCCAGCATCGTTGCTCGGCTGGGTTAAGTTAGGTCAGGCCCAAAAGTGAGGAACTCTCCAAGGGAACACCTCACAGGGTTTCATGTCATTACATGATAAATACTTGCCAGAATAAGGGCAAAATCATATGATCGATCAAATTAAATTAATTCCAACCGGATCCACGTCATGAAAAAGTTAATTCCTCATTCATTCAAAACGAGCCGTCAGGGTATGGCGCTGGTGATGGTGATCAGTGCACTGGCCTTGATGGCGATTCTGATGGTGGCCATTTTCACCACCACCCAGACGGAATACAAATCAACTCAGTCCTATTTGAACGCACGGAGCGCCAAGGACTTGGCGGACACCGCCACTTCGATTGTCGAAGCACAGATCCAAAACGGACAGTACACAGATCAGACCCAGCCCAGAACCTTTCATGCCACTCAACCCGGCATGGTCCGGGTCTACAACGCCGACGGCTCGTTCAACGCCGCCTACAAATTATATTCCAGTACGCAGATGAAAGTGACCGGGCAGTCGGAATCAGCCGCGCTTGCCGCCGAAGTGGTTCCCACTGACTGGTCGTCGAACCCAAATAACAAGGCGCGTTATGTGGATTTGAATGAGCCTGTTGTTCGTCCCTCCCTTCCCAATTCCCCCAGCGCCTCCAGTACTGGAACGGATGTTTTTTTCCCCATCATTGATCCGCGTGCCGCCTGGAATTATTTAGGCTCCCAATCCCCTTCCACGGGGACTGCCACCACACAGGTGGAAGGGTTCACCTACAGCGCTACAACGCCGGCAGGCAGCAGTGGTTCAACGGTCACCTACACGGAAGTGCGGCCGCCTTCGACCGTCAGTGCTCCAAATGATTTGAGACTGCCCATGCCCGTGGAGTGGATTTACGTTCTGCAGGATGGCACCACGGGCACGCTGGACAGCTCGCTCAACTGGATTTCGAACTATGCAGGCGTGCAACCTTCGGCTGACAATCCTATCGTAGGTCGTGTCGCCTTTTGGACGGATGACGAATGCTGCAAAGTGAACATCAACACCGCTTCAGAGCCTACTTTCTTCAATTCTCCCTTCTATTATCACAAGCGTGACTACTTCTGGGCCAACTGTCCTCCGCTCATTGGCGAGTATCAGCGTTATCCTGGTCATCCTGCCACCGTCGCTCTCAGTTCAGTGCTGGCACCTGGTATGCGGCTGGATCCCCTCAATCCCAGCCTCGATTCAGGTCTGAGCAGCGTCAGTGATGTCCTGGCATATAAAAATTATATTTATAACATCGCCCCCAAGATCACTTCGGGTGGTTCACAATCCGGAACCCTGACCTTCGGCACAGACGACTATTCCAATCCTTACTCCGAAATGGGATCGCAGTTATCGCAATACATCAATATTTCCACCGTGAAATCGGAGCGGTTGTTTGCCAGCGTCGATGAGATGCTGTTTCAGGATGCGGCCTTTACTGGTTCTGCAACGGGTGCCGCACAAACCGGGGTGGGACGCCAGCCAACCTACAATCCGAACCTGAATGGTGGTCGTAAGCTTTACAGCCATGATTCTCTGGAGCACGCCCGCTTTTTCCTGACCGCTCAAAGCCGGGCTCCTGAGTTCACCATGTATGGACTCCCGCGCGTTGCCGTCTGGCCCCTCCCGGATGAAACTTTGGGCACACAATGCCGCACCAGTTTTGATCAAGCCATCGCCCTGTGTGCGACGCTGCGCGGTACGTCTGCCGGGGCCAGTATCGCCAACAGTTATATCTTCCGTCGGTACGAGGCGCATAGCCAGACCTATGACCTCAAAGGCTCGCAGGGTTTGAAGCGTAACAATTTCCTGCTCAACTATCTCGTGACGCAAATGACAAATCTGACCTGGCCGCAGACATCAGGCATTGGCAGTTCACGCAATTACAGCACCAAGTATGGATCAAACAATGTGAACCAGCTTGCGGTGCAGTTCTTTGACTACATTCGCTGCACCAATCTGTACGACGGCATTCTTGCACGCAAAAATAATGGCATGCAGGGGGTTGGCCTCTCAGGAGTCTTAAACAGCTCAGGCGCCAGCCTTTATACAGTCGCTGACACCCTGGATACTCCGGGTTCCTCTTTATACACCTTCACCAACCAAAACATCACCCCGCCTGCCACCAATGTTAACAGCACCTCGAGCACCTATGACAGTGCCACCAACCAATACACCTCCGCAGATTCGGGGGTGCTGCCCGGACATGGCACCGTGACTCCGATCGTCTGGAGCAATGCAGGGAATAATTATCGCGGTTTTGGCAGGTTTCTGACCATCTCGGAAATCGGTTTCAATGTCATCTGCACCGCGGATGGCTTCCAGGATCCCAATGGAGTGATGGGCAAAACGGGAATTCCCTCCGGAGGCGGTACCGCGCCGCGTTATGATCCGACGATTGATGCCGGCGGCAATACTGGCGCTTTGCCGATTTATACCAATCTCCAATGTTATGGCACTTCGCATCCTTTCATCGTATCCAAGATGCTTGATCCCAATGCCCAGGCCCGCTGGTACTCCAATTTTCCGCCTCTGCTTCTGGGTGCTTCAAAGCTGCAGTACCAAGTGGATGCCAGTACAATAGCGACGACAAACAAATGGCACCCATACAATCACCCAGGGTATGACCCCCTAAACTGGAATTTGTCACTGGAATCCGACACGCCTCTGCAGCCTACCGAAAAACGCGTTCAGGTCATGCTGATGCTGGAAGCTTTCTGCCCCATGCTGGGCTGGACTAAAATGTATCCGGAATATACGATCGTGCTCCAGGGCGATTTTATTGGGGCCATGACTCTGCAGGGAGTTAATGGACCCGTTAAATTGTTCGATACCAATCAGGATGTGGTGTTGAAGTCGAATGGCAATGTCTTCCAGTACAATTCGGGTGGGACGCTTCCCTTTGGTGGGCATGCCGGACCGCCGTCCGTGACAGGGGGCAGTGGCGGACGTCCCATCAGCGGGTCTGCCATCAACGGAAAAGTGATGACGCCGAGTGATCCAGCCTGGAATGGAGGCACCACCACGAATCACGCTGGTAATACCAATTATGGTCTGAACAGCAACTTCGTCACCGTTAATCGTAATCAGCCGCTGCAACTCTCTTTTGGCGGCAAGCAATTGGTCATTCGAATCTATGACAAGCACGATTATACCGGCAGGTCGCTGCAGCCGGTACAAGTCATCAATGTCTCCATCCCAGATACAACCCTCCCCGTTCCGGCCCTGGTTTATAATGACAGTGTGGCTGCCAACGGTGTCCAACCGCCTCCAGCTCTCGCTCATCAGGTGGGGTATTATTCCACGACGGACAGTTACGGCCGCCTGAATTGGTATCGTTCCTGTCAGGCACCCCATTGGTGGTGCTTCAATCAAGCTGGCTGCATTCGCAAACTCAATGGCTGGTCGGTGAATCCAGCTTACAAAACTGGGGGGACCCAGCCGTTTTCGATTGGCGCTTTAACTCCAATCACTTCCGTTGATGCAATCGGGCAGACCTGTCGTGGGCGGCTGGACACTTCAACTCAGGGTATCACGGCCAATGGACAGTTCATGAATCAGGGAGTTGCTGGTACCTGGCATGGTCCGGGCCTCATCCCCAAT
The DNA here is from genome assembly GCA_903838675.1 of uncultured Verrucomicrobiota bacterium. GTDB lineage: Bacteria > Verrucomicrobiota > Verrucomicrobiia > Verrucomicrobiales > Verrucomicrobiaceae > Prosthecobacter. Next base: position 115,894 of record CAILZI010000126.1, on the reverse strand, counting down.
GAAACGATCACCAGCACATGGCAGGGCAGTGATGTGACACGAACCATGATTCCTGCCGGCGGGGATTACCGCCTCGTTGCGGCCTTGGCCAGTGTCCCTACCAACATGTGGCAGAAGCATCCTCTGTGGACAGGATCGCCCAGTGACGTCAAGCTGATTCACTCATGGACGGATTGTTATGCAGGCAATGAAACTGGCTGCAAACTGCCGCCAAATCAGTTCCCGGTTTTGGGCCAGGATTTGCAGATGGTCCGTGGCGTCACCTTTGGCTCCAATGCCTTGTCCGACCTCAAATGGACGCCGGATATGCCGCCTAGCACTGCGGCAGCGAACGACGCCAACCGCTATGGAGATTTTGACACTGGCATCGCCGGAGCTCGTTGCGGACCTTATGTGAACAAGCCGGATGAAGGCAATTTCTACATCGGCAAATACACCTTCGGCAGTGCGGTCAAGAACTACCGCTCAGGTTACTTTTTTGACGCGTGGAACAGCACGGATGACTGGCGCAGTGGCGTCTATATGTCCCCCAACCGCATGATTTCTTCTCCTGTCATGTTTGGATCCCTGCCTACCGGGGTCTGGCAGGGCGGATCGGCTTCTAAAGCGCCGTCCACGGGAATTCCTGGCCAGCCTTGGCAGACTCTCCTGTTCAGGCCTTACACACTATCCAATACTGGAGGTGGAGTATCCGTGGCTACAGGGCACCCGGGGGATAACAATCCGAGAGATCACTACCTGTTGGACATGTTCTGCATGCCTGTCGTTGAGCCTTACGCGATCAGCGAACCTCTTTCGATGGCTGGAAGGATCAATCTCAACTTCCAAATCATGCCGTTCACCAACATCCGGCGCGCCACGGCGCTGCATGCCTTGATGAAGGGCGAATACATCACCGCCATTCCCAACATCTCGGTATATAAATCAAAAAATTTCAACACTCGGGCAGGGAACGGCCCCACAAACATCAACTTTTATGATGAGCAAAATGACGGTCAGTACTGGCACCGCCCCATCAATGTGAAGGAAACCCTCGTTCAGTTTGATGAAAAGTTCAATGGCACGGCTCAGGGCGCCAATCATAACGTCACTCAGATTCGCGGCTTGTTCCGTTCTGCCAGCCAGATTTGTGAAATGCATCTGATTCCAGATACCAACAACGGCAATTGGATCTCCCAGGGCGAAACCAGCGTTCAGTTGACGGGCTTGACCGCTGGCAGCCGCCAGAATGCCATGGATCAATTCTGGCAAAATCATACCATCACCGGTGACAACGTGCGTGAACGCCCCTACTCAAATCTTTACAATCGCATCACCACACGCAGCAACACCTTCCGCGTGCATGTCCGCTCCCAGGTGATCAAAAAAGCCCGTTCCACGGTTCCAACGACCTTTGATACCGTCAAAGATGCTGTGTTGAGCGAATACCGCGGGTCAGCGTTGATTGAGCGCTACATTGATCCGAACGCCAGAGCGAATCCATTGGATCCGAAGGACGCGACCACGGCTATTCCTGATTATGCCGCCAGTGGCAATCCGCTTGGGCTGGCGCCACTGGAAAGTTTCTACCGCTTCAGGGCGCTCGAAAGCAAGCGCTTCAATCCGTGAGTGATCCATTGATCTTTCTTTTATGAAAACCATTCGAACGAACATCCCTCACGGGTTTTCTCTGGTTGAGATCACCCTCGCGGTGGCCATTGCTTCCTTGGCTATCATTACCTTTCTTGGCCTGCTGCCGATGGGGTTGGAAATGTCCCGCAAAACCTCGGTCAGTCTCTCCAACAGCAACATTCGTGAGCAGGTGGTGCAAAACTTGGATGGCATGCTTTGGGGGGACAAAAACAGCAACGTTCCCCAGCTTGGGACCAAGAAGCAGCTTTACTTCAATGAAGAGGGCACACAGGTGCCCTCGGGGTCTGCAGACATGACCTATCTGGTGGAAGTCGAATACCGGGGGCCCGCCAGCCTGCCCAAGGATACTGGCACGCAAACTTATCTGCAGCGTGCCTTGATCAGAATTGCAAGGACCAACAGTTCATCGTTTCAGTTCCCCACCACTTCATCGTCGAGTTCTGGGACTATGAACGGATCGAATTACACCACCTTTAGTTATCTGTTTGCCAAGAACCGCTGAATTTCAGACTATGAGAGCTGCAACTTTGAAACAATCAGGTTCGAAAGGAAGCAATCGCTGCGTCGGGCGCGCCTTTACTTTGATCGAATTGCTCGTCTCTGTGACCTTTTTGGTCATTTTGATGCTGGTGATTACCCAGGTCCTCGGACTGGTCCAGCGCACTTGGGTCAGAGCCAATTCCCGTGTCTCACAATTTCGTGAGGCGCGCATGGCCATGGACGTTCTGTCTCGCAACATAGGTCAGGCCGTGCTCAATGCTTACTGGGATACGCCGGTTACGAGCAATGCTGGTCAGATCATCGCCCCGGCGACGAATTATCTGCGTAATTCTGATCTGCAGTTCGTCTGCGGTCCTACCGGCACCGGTTCTGACCCCCTGTTCACATCACTGCCTGGTGGCGCGTCAAATTATCCCGGTCATGGGATTTTCTTTCAAGCCCCCCTCGGAGTCACAAATTTGCTCGCAACAACGGAATCTCAATCCATGGCAAACACCGAAAACATGACCAGTCTTTTGTGCGGTCGTGGTTACTTTGTGAAGTGGGGGGACGACACCAGTTTCCGCCCCAAATTCCTCGCTTCAAACACCCTTGTTCCAACGCGTTCTCGTTTTCGCCTCATGGAATACAGCCCGACCGCGGAAATGAATCAGATTTACAGTTCCAATATGAAACCCGTTACTTCAAATTCGAAAAAGTGGTTTCAAGAGGCCGTGCTGGGCACTATCCAGACTTCGGAAACCTCGGCTTCACGTGCTTTTACCCGGCCCATAGCGGAAAATATTCTCCTCCTCATCATTTCCCCCCAGATCGAAGTCCCCCCTGGTTCGACAGGGATTGTGGCAACCAGCATTGCCCCAAATTACATCTACGATTCCACCAAGACTTCCAATCCCGGGGCTGCGTCGGTGCAGGCAGGCAGCCAGGGAACACAGCATCTTCTTCCCCCATTGATCCAGGTCACCATGGTGGCCTTGGATCAAGTTTCCGGAGAAAAACTCGCGAGTGATTCAGCAACTCAGCAGGCCATTGTGAACCTTTGTGGAGGCTTGTTTCAGCAGGCCTCCAGTCTGGCCGCAGATCTGCATAATCCAGATGGCACGCCTGGGCAGTTGGAAAAAATGCTCCTTAGTAAAAAACTGAATTATCGTGTTTTCACCACCATGATTCCTCTCAAACAATCCAGGTGGAGTCTGTAGACGCCACGCGCGACTGAATTTGACCACGTGCTATGAAATTAAATCTCTGTCCCATGAGAAATTATTTGCCGAATCGTCTGGGCTGGAAGGCTGCATTCAGCCTCATCGAAATGTTGGTCGTCGTTGCGATTATTGTAATGATCATGGCCGTTGCGACCCCCGCACTGATGAGAACATTGCAGTCCAGCAAATTATCGGGTGCTGGTGACGCTCTATTGGGGGCTATTTCACAAGCCCAGCAGTTTGCGTTCACTCAAAATTCACCGGTTGAAATTCGCTTTTTTAAATTCAACACCGACATCGACCTGCCTGGTGCCAGACAGGATTTTCGCGCATACCAGATGTTCAAAGTGACGACTGCTGCGCTGACTTCGGGTTCCACTTTGACAGAAACATTTATCCCCATGGGCACTTTGAGTCGCCTGCCGGACAGCATCACACTCGTCGCAGATTCTGATCTGTCGCCGCTGCTAAACGGGAATTCGCAGCAGGATACGAAAAATGGGTCCACTCCTGGTTATTCAGGCGTGTCTGGGGCCACCTACAATGCGATTCGTTTTATGCCAGACGGCTCTTATCGGGTTGCTGGAACCATTTCAAGTTCTGGGCTCACGACTATTCCATTCGCTCAAGATATCACCCTGTGTCACGTCACACTGGCCAGTGATGCTGGCAGCGCCATCACAGCAAAAAATCTGCCCCCCAATTTTTATACCATTCAGATCGACCCATTTACTGGCAAGGCGCGCACCTACCGGCCTGGATTCTAAGCTCTGCATTCGCCGAAATTTCGTGCCAGCTCCCGTGCCCTCCTGCTTGGGGTTGATTTGTTATGCAGTAAGCTGAATTTGCAGGGCCGCTGATTCATAGTTTTTTGCATGACATTTGCGGATTCATCGCTTGAATGGCGTATGGGTGAACTGCCTTCTCTTGCTTTAAGTTTCGACGATGTCCTTGTCCTTCCCGGACTGAGCCAGGTGCTGCCTGGGGATGTCAATGTCTCCACTAAACTGGCCGCCATGGGCCTGAACGTGCCGATTCTCTCGTCGGCCATGGACACCGTCACGGAGTCCGAACTCGCCATTGCCCTCGCACGTGAGGGCGGCCTCGGCGTCATTCACCGCAATTGCCCAATTGATCAGGAGGCTGAGCATGTGGCGCGGGTGAAGCGCTCGGAAAACACCGTCATTCAGCATCCGCACACCGTCTCTCCTGAGACACGCCTGGGAGAAGTGCAGCGTCTGATGCATGAAAAGGGCGTCAGCGGCTTCCCTGTGGTGGATGCTCAGGGGAAACTGGCCGGCATGGTCACCAGCCGTGACATGTGGTACATCGAGGATGAAAGCACCCCCGTCTCGGCCATTATGACGCCACGGGATAAACTTTCCACCGGCACCCCGCAGACCAGCTTTGAGGATGCTCTGAAAATTCTCTACACGCACCGCATTGAAAAACTCCCGCTGGTCGACTCCAACGGCAAGCTCGCCGGCCTGATTACCAAGCAGGACATCGTGAAGCGCCAGATGTTTACCAACGCCGCCAAAGACGCCAACGGCCAGCTCCGCGTGGGCGCCGCCGTCGGCGTAGGTGAGGACTGCGTGGATCGTGGTCTCGCCATGCAGGCTGCCGGTGCAGATGCCGTCTTCATTGATGCCGCCACGGGCCACACCACCCGCGTCATGCAGGTTATCGCCCGCCTGCGGGAGGCCCTCGGTTCCAGCATCCCCATCGTCGCTGGCAACGTCGTCACCGCCGAAGGCGCGCGCGATCTCGTCAAAGCAGGCGCTTCCGCTGTCAAAGTCGGCGTCGGTCCCGGCTCCATCTGCACCACACGCATCATATCCGGCGTTGGCATGCCTCAGTTCACCGCCGTTCAGGAAGTCGCTGAAATCTGCCGTGCAGCAGGCGTCACCGTCATTGCCGATGGCGGTATTCGTTACTCCGGAGACATCGTCAAAGCCCTCGCCGCAGGTGCTGACTTCGTCATGCTGGGCTCCCTGCTGGCCGGCACGGCTGAAAGCCCCGGCAACATGGTTAAATGGCAGGGGCGCACCTTCAAGGAATACCGTGGCATGGGCAGTCTTAAAGCCATGCGCAAAGGCGCGGGCGACCGCTACGGCCAGAATTCCTCCGGCAAGCTCGTTCCCGAAGGCGTGGAAGCCCGCGTACCCTACAAAGGCCCCCTCGCAGATGTCGTCTTCCAGCTCATCGGCGGCCTCCGCTCAGGCATGGGCTACGTCGGTGCCAATACCCTCGACGAACTACGTGCCAAAGCCCGCTTCGTGCGCATCACCGCCGGTGGCCTCAAGGAAAGCCACCCGCACGACGTCGTCATCACCGAAGAACCGGTCAACTACGAGCCTCATTGATCCACAAGGCGTCGGTTCTTTTATTCTGCATTCGCCCCCCCCTCTCATGACCGCCCAAGAAGTCGCCGTTCTCGATTACGGCTCCCAGTATTCTCAGCTCATCGTTCGCCGCGTTCGGGAGCTGGGCTTTGTCTCGCACCTATATCCACCGGCTGAACTCGCCAACCTCAAGAGTCCAGGGGCCATCATCCTTTCTGGCGGTCCGCGCAGCACGTCTGATGTCGATGCCCCGGATGTCGATTACGACAAGCTCATGTCCTTCGGCGTTCCCGTCCTCGGCGTCTGCTACGGTATGCAGCTGCTCAACATCAAGCATGGCGGCACCGTCAAACCCGGCGTCACTCGCGAATACGGCCCCGCCAAGCTCGTCGTCACCGATCACGAAGACCTCTTCAACGGCATCTCTCACGAATCCCAGGTTTGGATGAGTCACAGCGACACCTGTGCAAACCTCGCCAGCTCGACCCAGATCATCGCCACCAATGAAGACGCCATCCCGGTGGCTCTGAAGTGGTCGGACCGCTGCTGGGGCATTCAGTTCCATCCAGAGGTCACGCATTCACACGAGGGCACCGCCATCCTCAAGAACTTCCTCACACGCAGCGGCGCGGTTCTCGCTAAGTTCGACATCCAGGAATTCAAAGCCCAGATGCTGGAGCGCATCAAAGCCGAAGTCGGCAACCGCGAGGTCATCTGCGGTGTCTCCGGCGGCGTGGACAGCACCGTGCTCGCCGTTCTCCTCGCCAAAGCCGGCGTCAAAGTCCGCTGCATCTTCATCGACACCGGCATGATGCGCCTCAATGAGGGCGCGGAAGTGAAGCAGCTTTTCGCAGAAGTCGGCGTCCCAATCGAGCAGATCGATGCTAGCTCTATCTTCCTTGGCGCGCTCAAAGGCGTCACCGATCCGGAGCAGAAGCGCCGCATCATCGGCACGCTCTTCGTTGAAGAATTCTGGAAGGTCGCGGACAACGTCGAGCTTCTCGCGCAGGGTACTCTCTATCCCGACGTCATCGAAAGCGCCACCAGCGGCTCCATCGCCAGCAAGATCAAGACTCACCACAACCGCGTCGATAAGATCATGGAACTCAAGGCGCAAGGCAAGGTGCTCGAACCGCTCGCCGAACTCTTCAAAGACGAAGTCCGCGCTCTCGGTGCCAGCCTAGGCATCCCGCATCAGGCTTTGTGGCGTCATCCGTTCCCAGGCCCGGGCCTCGCTGTTCGTATCCCTGGTGAGATCACCCCAGAGCGCGTTGCCACCACCCAGCATGCGGATTCCATCTTCATTGCTGAACTCCGCCGCAGCGGCTGGTATGAGCGCACCTGGCAGGCCTATGCCGCGCTGCTCCCCGTCAAAACCGTCGGCGTCAAAGGAGATGAACGCAGTTATGAGCAGGCCATCTCCTTGCGCGCTGTCATCAGCGAAGACGCCATGACCGCCGACTGGGTCGAATTGCCCTACTCCGTGCTGCGCAACGCCTCCAACAAGATCCTCAACAGTGTCAAAGGCGTGAACCGCGTGCTCTACGACATCAGCACCAAGCCGCCCGCCAGCATTGAGTGGGAGTGATCTCATGAGCGCTGGCTTCCTTCTCTCTTTCGAAGGCTCCGAAGGCTGCGGCAAGTCCACGCAGATCGCCCTGCTTCGTGCACGACTCGAAACCGCCGGGCGTGCCGTCGTCGTGCTGCGTGAACCCGGCGGCACCGAACTTGGCGAAAGCATCCGCCATCTCCTTCAGCACGCCAAGGAGGGAGCCGCCATGACCTCGGAGACCGAGCTCCTGCTCTTCGCCGCCAGTCGCGCCCAGCTCGTCCGCGAAAAAATCCGCCCCCTGCTTGAAGCCGGAACCTTCATCATCCTCGATCGATTCCTCGATTCCACCACCGTCTATCAGGGCATCGCTCGGGGGCTTCCGCTGGAAAGTGTGCGTGCCATCAATCACTTCGCCATCGGTGGCACCTTGCCACAGCTCACGCTTGTGCTCGATATGGACAGCGCCACCGCCCGGCAGCGCATTGATCAAACCGGTCGTGAGCTTGATCGCATCGAAAGCCAGCCGCAGTCGTTCTTCGAAAAAGTCCGCCAGGGTTATCTCGAAGTTGCTCAGGCAGAACCCGCACGCGTGAAAATCATCGACGCCTCGGTCACTCCTGAAGCCGTGCACGAAAACATCTGGCAGATCATCACTTCACAATCCCATGCCGTTTAAGAGCGACCATGCCCTTGAACTCCTCGCCCGAGCCCGTGACAACGGCCGCCTCGGCCACGCCTACCTGATCACCGGTCCCAAGGAGGCACAGCATGAGGTCTTTGCCGCCAAGGTGCTTGATCTCATGGTCGGTACGAAAATGGGCACCCTCGAAGCCTGGGAAGGGCAGGGGGCCATCGTCCTGCGCCCTCAGAGCAAATCACGCCGCATCACTATCGGCGATGATGGCGACGACCCTGGCACCATCCGCTATTTGGAAAAGATGATTCACCGCACCGCCGCACCCAACGGCTGGAAGCTCGCGGTCATTGTCGATGCCGAGCGCATGAATCCCCAGGCGCAGAATGCCTTCCTCAAAACGCTCGAAGAACCACCACCGAACACGCTCCTGCTGCTACTGAGCACCCAGCCCCAGCAACTGCTACCCACCATCCAGTCCCGCGTTCTTGAAGTCGCCTTGATGCCCCCCGATGGCGCACGCATCTTTACCGAGCACGAGGGCAAGCTGCTCTACGTGCTCAAGCAGATGTCCAAAAAAGAAAGCGGCAGCATTTCGTCCGCGCTCTCCTTGAAGAAGGACTTCGAAGAGATTCTCGAAGCCCTGCATGAATCCATCAAAAAAGAGCAGGAGGCCGACTTCGAACGCGAGCAAGACCACTACGCCAAAACCACAGATGGCGCGTGGCTCAAGCAGCGTGAAGAACAGGTCGAAGCCCAAATCGAGGCCGACTATCTCCAGCAGCGCACTTCGCTCATGGAGCTCCTCCTCTCCTGGATGGGCGATGTCGCCCGCCAGCAGGCCGGTGCCGAGCATCTCGACCTGCCCAAGTTTCAAGAAGCTACCGCCGCCCTTGCAGCCAAATGGGAGCCCGGAGATGTCGCCAAACGCATCCGCGTGTTGCGCCAGCTCGAAAGCCACCTGCATACCAACGTCAACGAAGGCCTCGCGCTCGAAGTGTGCTTCATCGAAGCCTTCGGCGCGTAACCGATTCATTCACACAGTTTCTCCACGCCGCAGATCCGGCATCAATCGCACCGGCTTTGTGCTCGTATGCCCCGTCTGCGCCAGCTCCAGCACCAGCTTAGCCAGCCGCTTCGCAAACTTCGCTGCATCGGCTGAATATCGCGTAACCTTCGGCACCACATGATCGAGAAACGCATCGTTATCTCGTGACACGATGGCAAAATCACGCGGCAGTTTGTGGCCGAGCCGCAGCAGATGTGTCACTACCGTCAGCGTGTGAATCGAACGCGCCACCAGAAATGCCGTCGGTGCGGGCTTCCTTCTCAGGGTCTCATCCAGACTCTTGATTACTTGTTCTGCAGTTTCGTGATGTTGAACCACGCAAGGCTGCGCCTCGCATGTGGCAAAGGCTTCGCGGAATCCCTGGGCGCTGTCCGCGTCTCCTCCATGCGCTGAGTCCGGCAGCAGCAGGGCGATGCGTCGGTGCCCCTTCTGCATCAGCATCGTCGCCGCATGACGGCACGTCGCACGATAGTCCAGATCCACGGAGGGAAGCCCCATGTCACCAGCACATGATCCGGCGATGATCGCCGGCAGTTGCTGCTCGAAAAACCAACGCTGCATCAATGGAGTCGAACGAAACATGACCCACGCTGCGGCAGGCACACGCTGGGTGAGTTTCTTCAGCCCCCCAGCAGGTTTGTCAGTGAAGCAGTGCGGGATCGCATGCAATTCAAGCTGATAGCCCGACTCCGACAGCAGTTCACGCAGCGCTTCCACCCAGAACAGCACAAAAGGCGGCATCGCTTGCTGCGGCACCGGCGTCAGCAGCGCGATCAAACGTGATGCCACCGCCTTGCCTCGCACTTGTGGATGGGCAAAAATTTGCCGGCGCTTTTTCACCACCGCACCAATGACACCTTCGCGTTCCAGTTGCCTGAGCACCGCTCGCAGCGTGGGCCGGCTGATGCGCATTCGAATGCAAAGCGTGCGCTCCGGCGGCAGCACCTCCTGCCATTCTCCACGCAGCAGAGCCTCGCGTAAAAAGTCGGCGCTGTGCGTGATGAGTGAGGGGCGGGGTGGGACGGCATGCATAGGCGGATGAGGCGCACCTTGCTGTGGTAAGATGAAATGACCACAGAGATTTCAAATGTCGCGTCGTTCATGATGTCCCATCCTTTGCATTCCATGATTCCTCATTCCGACCTCCTCCAACTCAAACGCTGGAACACGCCCACCATCTACAATGGCTGGGAACAAATCACCAAACGCGATCCCGCCGCAGATGGCTTCAACCTTGAAGAAACCCGCGACTTCATGCCGCAGATGGGGCCCATGGTTGGCTACGCCGTCACCGTCGTGGTTGAGCCAAGCAACAAGGCACATCGCGAAGCCAATGCGAACGCATGGAATGACTACCGTCGCTACGTGGCCAGCATCTCAGGTCCCAAAATCGTCTGCGTCCAGGATCTCGACAAACCACGCACCATCGGCTCCTTCTGGGGCGAGGTGAACAGCAACATGCACCGCGCTCTCGGTTGTGTGGGCACCATCGTCGATGGCGCGATTCGTGATGTCGATGAAATGACCAACGCCGGTTTCAAAGCCCTCGCCCGTCGTTTTTGCGTCGGCCATGCACACGTGCATCCCGTGCGTTGGAATTGCGAAGTCGAAGTCTTTGGCCGCAATGTCAGCCCTGGCGATCTCATACACGCCGACAAGCACGGCTTCCTCGTTATCGAACCCGAAGCCCAGCCGCAAATCCTCGAAGCCTCCCGCTTCATGGATTCCAACGAATGCATGACGGTCATCCCCGCTGCACGCAGCAGCGCCGGTCTCAGCAGCGATGAAGTGCTGGCCAATCTCGCCGCCGCCGGCGTTCAGTTCGGCAAAAACGCCAAAGCCAAGTTCCAACGCGACGGGGAATGGTAGCCATCATTTGCAACCAACCATGAAAACGAATCTGCTCACCCTCGCCACCATCTGCGTGGCCAGCCTTGCCATCGCCGAAGACTATCGCGGCGATGTCAAAGACGTCCGCATCATCCGCCACATGGACCAGCACCCCGGTGCCTCTCTGGTCTGGGAGCCCTACCTTGCCCTGTGGAAGCCCAAGCAGCTCGTGGCGGCCTACGGTGTGGGCATTCCCGGGAAGGTCGATATGGGCAGCATCTACGCCAGCGTTTCCACCAATGACGGCGACACCTGGAATGAACCGGTGCCCGTCTTTGATCACAATCACTGGCAGGGCTCGATTCACTTCGCTTACGCAAATGCCATTCTCTTCAAGCCCTCCAACCAGGATGTCATGTGGTGCTTCGCCATGCGCTGCCCCATGAACTTCCGCCACAGCGAAGATTCCCAGCTTGTCGCAGCGTACAGCGCGGACGGCGGTCGTTCATGGACCCCTCTGGAACTGTCTATGCACTACACTGGCCCGCTGATCGTCGTCGCCGGAATCATGGAAACCGAAGTGAAAGGCCAGAAGCGCTATCTGCTGCCAGCTCATCGCAACACCCTGCGCAACGATCCCCTCGGTTCACGTGATCAATTCATGCTCAGCAGCACCAGCCTGCTGGAGTGGAAGTTTGAGGGCTACATTCCGCAGCCGGAGACCGGCAAGGTCTTCCTGCACGAAGGCGGCATTGCCGTTGGCGATGCACCCGATGAACTCAAGCTCGTCATGCGCACGTGCAACTGGGAGGAAAAAGCAGCGCTTGATCCCCCGCGTGCATTTTCCAGCGTGAGCAAAGACGGCGGCACCACCTGGACGCCCGCCAAACAGGAGCCGGATCTCTGGAATTCCCGCTCCAAAGGTTTCTTCAGCCGCAATGCAGATGGCAGTCATCTCTATGTCTATAACGACGGTCCAGCCATGCCCGCCAAAGCCGCGCGCTCGTCGCTGCGCTACAAGGTGCAGCCCGCAGGCGGCCAGTGGAGCGAAGAAAAAACCTTCTATGAAGCCGGGATCAAAAACTCCTACCCCACGCTGATCGAGGTCGCCCCCGGTGACTTCCGCGCCGTGTGGGACAGCGGCACGGCTGACAAGACCCGCACGCACATCCACTTCGGCAAAATCAAACCATGACCGCTGCTGAGCTTGCATAGCCCTTGAGGCAGGACCGTCCTGTCTTCATCAAGCTCATCGTTTCACTGTCACAACGCTTCGCGCCAGATGCCGCCGCTTCATCTCCCACGCTGATCTGAACCCGCTGCAATTTATCACCAACCTCTGCACCCATGCCAACCCTGAAACATTTCGCCTTCCTCCTGCTGCTCTGTGGCTCACTCTCCGCTGCTGAGCCATTCATCGAGAAGCAGGATCTGTTCATGGCCGATACAGGCGGTTATAAGCTCTATCACATTCCCGGCATCATAGTGACTGCCAAAGGCACCGTGCTTGCATGGTGCGAGGCTCGCTTCAATAGCGCTGATTGGGGACAGATCGGCATTCTCCTGCGACGCTCGACCGATGAAGGCAAAACATGGGATGAACCGCAAAACATCGCCGATGTGCCGGGACCAAAGACGAAAAATCCCTTCTCACTCGCAGTGAAAGGCATCAGTCCTTCGGACGTGACTTACAACAATCCCGTCCTCATTGCCGACGGTGACGGCACCGTACACATGCTTTTCTGCCTCGAATACATGCGGTGCTTCTATCAGCGAAGCAAAGACGATGGAGCGAGTTGGAGCACTCCGGTGGAGATCACCGGCGCGTTTGATAAGTTCCGCTCCGCATACGACTGGAAGGTTCTGGCCACAGGTCCGAATCATGGCATTCAACTCAAGAATGGCCGTCTCATAGTGCCCGTATGGCTTTCCACGGGAACCGGCGGCAATGCTCATCGTCCCAGCGTCACTACGACGATCTACAGCGATGATCAGGGCAAAACCTGGCACGCAGGTGACATCGCAGTGCCCTGCACGGAAGAGTGGATCAATCCTAACGAGACCATCGCCATCGAACTGGCCGACGGTAGCGTGATGCTCAATGTGCGCAGTGAATCGAAGGCGCACCGCCGCATTGTCACCGTCAGCAAAGACGGTGCCACCGGGTGGAGCACCCCCAAGTTTGACGACGCGCTGCGGGAACCCATTTGCATGGGCAGCATTGTCCGTTGTTCGCTCGCCAGCCAGGGTGGCAAGAACCGCATCCTCTTTTCCAATCCCGACAATCTCGCCCGTGCTGATGGCAAAGAAGAAGCAGGCAAGGTGCGTGACCGCAAAAATCTCACGCTGAAGCTCAGCTATGATGAGGCGCACACCTGGCCCATCAGCAAGCCCCTTGATTCCGGCTACAGCAGTTATAGCGATCTCGCAGTGACGAAGAGCGGGAAGATCCTCTGTTTATACAGTCGCGGTCAGAACGGCACCGATTTCGGCGGTTACACCTTCAAGGCCCTCACGCTCGCGCGCTTCAATCTCGAATGGCTCACTGATGGCCGTGATTCATTTTCTTCCGCGCCATAAGAGACCTCGCGATTTTCCTTCCAACACCACCAGTCTTGATCTGAACCAACCATGAAATTCATCCTCCTCTCTGTATTCCTCGCCACACTCTGCGGCTCTCTTGCAGCCGCTGAACCCTTCATCGAAAAACAAGATCTGTTCATCGTCGGTGATAATCCCGCCTACCAGATCTATCACATCCCCGGCATCGTGGTGACCGCCAAGGGCACCGTGCTGGCCTGGTGTGAGGCACGCAAACGTGCCGCCGGTGTCAGTGACTGGGACGACATCCGCATTCTGCTCCGTCGCAGCACCGATGAGGGCAAAACTTGGAGCACACCGCAAAGCATCGCCAACGTTGAGGGCCCAAAAGCGAAGAACCCCTTCGCGCTCAAAATGAAGAACGTCGATCCCAACGACGTGACCTACAACAACCCCGTGCTCATCGCCGGCAAGGACGGCACAGTGCACATGCTCTTCTGCCTGGAATACGAGCGTTGCTTCTATCAGCGCAGTGAAGACGATGGCCTCACCTGGAGCAAGCCCGCCGAGATCACCTCCACTTTTGATGCCTTCAAGAAAGACTACGACTGGAAGGTCCTTGCCACTGGCCCCGATCACAGCATTCAGCTCAAGACCGGTCGTCTCGTCGTCCCCATCTGGCTCTCCACCGGTACAGGTGGCAATGCCCATCGTCCCAGTGTCACCGCCACCATCTTCAGCGATGATCAGGGCAAATCATGGAAGGCTGGCGACATCGCCGTGCCATGCACAGAAGAATGGATCAACCCCAACGAAACCGTCGCCATCGAACTCAACGATGGCAGCGTCATGCTCAATGTGCGCAGCGAATCAAAGGCCCATCGCCGTCTCATCACCGTTAGCAAAGACGGTGCTGCAAATTGGAGCACGCCGAAATTCGACGACGCCCTGCTCGAACCCATCTGCATGGGCGGCATTGTGCACTATGATCACAACGGTCAAAGCCTCATCCTCTTCTCGAACCCTCACAATCTGGAGAAAGCGAAAGGAAATGCTGAGCCCGGTAAAAATCGTGATCGTAAAAACGTCAGCGTGAAGATCAGCCGCGACGAAGGCAAAACCTGGCCCGTGAACAAATCCATCGAGCCCGGTCCCAGCATGTACTCCGACATCGCCGTGACAAAGAGCGGCACCATCCTCTGCTTCTACGGACGCAGCGGCGACGGTTCTGCCCTGGCCTACTTTGCCGGTGGTCGCCTGACGCTGGCCCGTTTCAATCTGGAATGGCTGACAAATGGCAAGGAAGTCTCTGCGCCATGAGTTGATGCGGGCTGTTGAGAGGTGCGGAAAAATGGCGGCGTTTCGACGAAAGTGAGGTTGATCTCATGCTTCATGCTCACGCCGCCATGCTTTCAGAATGGCATCCAGCAGGCCGGGAAAGCGGCTGTCCAGCTCCTTGCGCCGTACCTTGCTCGTCAGCTCCACACCACGGCGCTCGCTTTGGATGATGCCTGACTCGCGCAGGATGCGGTAGTGCTGGGAGCAGGTAGACTTCGGCATGGTGCACTTCAGGCGGCTGGTCGTCTCTACGCAGTTCAGCCCTTCCTCGGCCTTGCGCAGTTCGGCCACAATGCTGAGACGCACCGGATCTGACAGGGCATGCATGATGCCCGCGACTGTGAAACTTTCGGCTGAAGGATGGTGGAGAGGTCTGATGTACGGATGCTACATTAATTTCACTTGCAGTTCAATCATTCTATTGTTCGGTAATTGTGAACAATAGAACTATCTGATCATGTCTACTCTCTTCGATCCCCTCCAGCTCGGCTCCCTGCACCTGCCCAATCGCATTTTCCTAGCTCCGCTCACCCGTGCCCGCGCAGGGCACCAGCGTGTGCCAAACGCCCTCATGGCCGAGTACTATCGTCAGCGGTCCAGCGCCGGGCTCATTCTCACGGAGGCCACCTCTGTCACCCCTATGGGCGTCGGTTATGCCAACACCCCCGGCATCTGGTCGGATGAGCAGGTGACCGGTTGGAAACTTGTCACCAAGGCCGTGCATGAGGCCGGTGGTCGCATCTTTCTTCAGCTCTGGCATGTGGGCCGCATTTCGGATCCGATGTTTCTGAATGGCGCGCTGCCAGTAGCCCCTAGCGCCATCGCCGCAGCGGGTCATGTGAGCATCGTGCGACCAGAAAAACCCTTCGTGACGCCACGCGCCTTGGACTTGTCCGAAATCCCCGATGTGATCGAAGCCTTTCGCAAAGGCGCTGAAAATGCGAAGCTCGCTGGCTTCGATGGCGTGGAAATCCACGGTGCCAACGGCTACTTGCTGGACCAGTTCCTCCAGACCAAGACCAATCATCGCACCGACGCCTACGGTGGCTCCTTGGAAAACCGCGCCCGCCTGATGCTGGAGGTCACAGATGCCGTGATCTCCGTCTGGGGTGCCGATCGCGTGGGCATGCACCTCGCTCCGCGTGGTGATGCACATGACATGGGCGATGCCAATCCGCTGGAGACCTTCAGCTACGTCGCGCGTGAGCTTGGTCTCCGCAAACTCGCCTTCATCTGCGCTCGCGAACACCAGGCACCCAGCAGCATCGGCCCTGCGCTGAAAAAAGCCTTTGGCGGCGTTTATGTCGCTAATGAAAAATTCACCCTGGAGTCAGGCAACGCGATTCTTTCCGCTGGTGATGCCGATGCCGTGGCTTTTGGCGTCCCCTTCCTGGCAAATCCTGATCTGCCGAAGCGCCTGGCTCAAAATGCTGCGCTGAACCCGCCTGATACCTCCACTTTCTATGCAGACGGAGCCAGGGGCTACACCGATTACCTTGCGTTATGAAAACGCACCCAGGCCTCCTCTACTCCGTTCTGGATTTATGCCCGATTTTGCAGGGTGAGACTGCCGCGCAGTCCTTCCGACACTCGCTGAATCTGGCGCAGCACGCGGAAAAGTGGGGCTACCATCGTTACTGGGTGGCCGAGCATCACAACATTCCCGGTGTGGCCAGCGCGGCCACTTCGGTGGTCATTGGCCACATCGCCGGTGGCACTTCAATCATTCGTGTGGGTTCCGGTGGCATCATGCTGCCCAATCATGCACCGCTCGTCATCGCAGAGCAGTTTGGCACTTTGGAGTCGCTCTACCCCGGCCGCATAGATCTCGGCCTGGGTCGCGCTCCCGGCGGAGATCAACTCACCGCTCGCGCCCTGCGCCGCGGTCTCGGCAGCAGCGGAGACACCTTTCCAGCTGATGTGCGTGAGTTGCAGGGCTTCCTCGGTGCTCCCTTGCCCGGGCAGCGCGTGTTTGCCGTGCCGGGCCAGGGGCTCCATGTGCCGCTTTACCTTCTTGGCAGCAGCACCTTCAGCGCCACCCTCGCGGCTGAGATGGGCCTGCCATTTGCTTTTGCCTCCCACTTCGCACCCGAGCTGCTGCATCAGGCGCTGGATATTTATCGCAGCCAGTTCCAGCCATCTGCAACTCTGGACAAACCGCACGTGATGATCGGTGTGAACGTCATTGCCGCTGACACGGATGCCGCAGCCAAACGGCTCTTCACCTCGCTGCAGCAGGTCTTTCTGAATCTCATTCGCGGCAGGCCCACGCAGTTGCAGCCCCCGGTCAATGACATCGACGCTCTTTGGAATCCGGTGGAGGCAACGCAGGTGTCCCGCATGACACGCTGCTCCGCCGTCGGCGGTCCGGACGCCTTCCGCCAGCAGATTGAAGTCCTCCTCAATGACACCGGCGCAGATGAAATCATCGCCACCGCCCACATCCACAGTCAGCAGGCGCGGCTGCACTCATTTAAAATCGCTGCGGATGTTTTTAAAAAACTGCAGTTCACTCGTTCGTAACTACACTCACCCACTCAACCCACCCCTCCTATGGAATACAGACAACTCGGCGGCTCCGGCTTCAAAGTTCCCGCACTCACTCTCGGCACCGGCACCTTTGGCGGAGGCACAGAGTTCTTCAAAGAGTGGGGCGCGTCCGATGTCGCCGAAGCCTCACGCCTCATCGACATCTGCCTCGAAAACGGGCTGAACATGTTTGATTCGGCGGACATCTACTCAAACGGTCTCGCTGAGGAGATCCTCGGCCAGGCCATCAAAGGACGTCGCGATCAGGTGCTCATCTCCACCAAGGGCACCTTTCGCATGGGCGATGGTCCCAACAACGTCGGCTCCTCCCGTTGGCACCTCATCCGCTCCGTTGAAAACAGCCTCAAGCGCCTCGGTACCGACTACATTGACCTCTACCAGCTTCACGGCTTCGATGCCATGACCCCCGTGGAAGAAGTCGTCGGCACCTTGGACGATCTCGTGCGTGCAGGGAAAATCCGCTACATCGGCGTATCCAATTTCTCCGGCTGGCACCTCATGAAATCACTGGCCCATGCCGACAAGTTTGGCCTCACCAAATATGTCGCCAATCAGACCTACTACTCGCTCGTTGGCCGCGAATACGAGTGGGAGCTCATGCCCCTCGGCGTGGATCAAAAAGTCGGCGCAGTCGTCTGGAGTCCCCTCGGCTGGGGCCGCCTCACCGGCAAGCTCCGCCGCAATCAGCCACGCCCTGAAACGAGCCGCCTCAACCACAAGCTCAGCTCTTCCATGGGCCCGCAGGTGGAAGATGAGTATCTCTACAAAGTCGTCGATGCACTGGATGAAGTGGCTGCAGAAACCGGCAAATCCGTGCCACAGGTCGCATTGAACTGGCTTCTCCAGCGCCCCACCGTTTCCACCCTTATCATCGGTGCCCGCAATGAGGAGCAGCTCCGCCAAAATCTCGGTGCCGTCGGCTGGAACCTCACCACCGAACAGGTGGCGAAGCTCGATGCCGCCAGCGAAAAACCAAAGATCTACCCCTACTGGCATCAGGCAGGCTTCGACGAGCGGAATCCGTTTCCGGCCAAGTAAAAACTGGCTGCATTTTTTGTTGGCGATGCAAACGGAGACACTCTGATTGTCTACAGCTGAGGCCAGCCTGAACCACATCCACCCTGCTGAGCAAATGATTGTTGACTCAAGAGGCGCAACGAGACGCCAGTTCATCAAGGCTGCCGCAGCCTTGCCATGGCTCGCGCACGCAGAGGGCCCTTCACGCACACCGCCAAAGGTGCTCTACAGCAACGACACCACAAACATCACCTCATGCATCAGCCCGTTCCACAAGGAAAGGGAACCGTTTCGCAAGGAGATGCTCGAAGCCACAGTGGATGAAGTAACAGGACTCGTGGACGCGCACATGCTGCAGCCTGGCCTTGGCATGGTGCCCATGTGGCCCAGCAAGGTGCTCCCACTGGCGGAGCACTACGCCTGGATCAAACAGCGTTACGGCCAGAAGCCCGATCCCTTCGGCCAGTTTGTTCTGGATGGAGGCGATGTCGTTCAGGTCTTCATTGACCGCTGTCGTCAGCGCCAGCAGGCCGCGTTCATCTCCTTTCGCATGAACGACGCCCATAACAAAGAGTTCAGCGATCCCAAACCCGGTGACAAACCCGGCGGCAGCATCGGCATGAGCGTCACAAAATATTACGTCGAGCACCCCGAATACCGCCTCAAGCCCGGTTCGCTGCGCGGAGCCGATCTCATCCAAAATTGGGCCGTGCCAGAAGTGCGGGCGCAGAAGTTCGCGCTCATTCGCGACCTGTGTGAGAATTACGACATCGACGGCCTGGAGCTCGATTTTCTGCGCTTCTACGGCTACTTCCGTCTGGAAGAAACACTTCTGGAGCAGCGCCACGCCATCATGACCGGCTTCGTTCGCGAAGTGCGGGCGCTGCTTGATCAAACCGCCCGCAATGGCAAGCGGCGCTGGCTGTGTGCCCGAGTGCCCTGCCACCTGCCCGCATTGGATGTTCTCGGCCTCGATTTGAAAGCACTCGTCGCCGCCGGGCTCGACATGGTAAATGCCTCCGAGCACTACTTCACCACGCAGCAGCACGATCTTGCAGCGATACGCACCCAGACGCAGGGCGCCGCACTCTACTTTGAACTCTGCCACACCATTTGGAAGGGGGACAAAGTCGCAAAAGGCTACGACGTATTTCCCTTCCGCCGCGCCACCCGCGAGCACCTGCACACCTCCGCCCACCTCGCCTATGAACGCGGCGCAGATGGCCTCAGCCTCTTTAATTTTGCTTACTATCGCCAGCACGGTCAGGGCGAAGGGCGCGGCGTCTTTGGCGAGCCGCCGTTTGAGGCCCTCAAAGCCATGCGCGATCCCACGGCACTCGCACAGGAGCCTCAGCACTGGTTCATCGCCCAAGGCTGGCGCGCACCCGGCATGAAGCCGTTGCCCGTACCTCACAAGTACGAGCCTGGCAAGTCCGCGATATTCAACTTCGATCTCGCCCCGCCTACCGGAGGCTGGAAGCATGAAGCACGTCTCCGCATTCAAGTCGACAAGCCACTCGGGAATGGCGAATGGACAGCCATATTCAACGGCGAATTGCTGAATCCGACACACGATGTCTCCGAGCCTTTCCCTGTGCCGTATCCATCGCTGCTTGGCAAACCAGAGGAATTCCGTGCATGGATCATCCCCACCAAGCTGCTGCGCGAAGGCAAAAACAGCCTTGAGGTTACAATGCAGACTGGAAATCCAGTGGTGGTAGTCTTTCTCGATCTTGCCGTAGGTCAGTCTGCATGAGTTACCCCTGCCTGTGTAGCTTAGAATTTCTGTGCACCACCTGAAGCGGAAACCTCTTGCTGATGCACTAGGGGCGGGAATGTATGCCGCCAAGAATGGAACGCGAAAATTTGCCTCTGGATCGCCGCTTGCGGCAGGAAATTTTGTTTGCCCGCGAGCGGGTCTATCGCTTCGGCCAGCCCACGCCCATGGAGTGTCTCATCCTGCCCGGTTCCGAGCCCGGACCAGAGATCTGGGTGAAGCGCGAAGACCTCTCTCCCGTGAAATGCTACAAATGGCGCGGTGCCTGCAATGCCATGACCGAGCTCACGCCCGAGCAGCGTGCCAAAGGTGTCGTCACCGCATCCGCTGGCAATCACGCTCAGGGCGTGGCTCTTGCTGCCAAAACCCTCGGCATTCACGCACGCATCTACATGCCGCGCTCCACGCCCAAGGTGAAACAAAACGCCGTGCTGCATCATGGTGGCGAATTCGTCCGCATCATGCTCGCAGGGGACAGCTACGATGAAGCCGTGACCTCTGCACGCGAAGATGAACGCAGCAGCGGCGCGACGTACGTGCATGCCTATGATGACCTCAAGGTCATGGCCGGGCAGGGCACCCTGGCAGACGAAGTGGTGCTCTCCGGGCATGGTCCGTTCGATGCCGCCTACCTGCAAATCGGCGGCGGTGGCATGGCTTCGGCGGTTTCCTGCTGGCTCAAAACGTACTGGCCGAACATGGAAGCCGTCGGTGTTGAAGGTGTGGGCCAGGCCTCCATGAAAGCCGCGCTCGCCGCAGAAAAACCCGTCGAGCTGCACGACCTCGACATCTTCTGCGATGGCACCGCTGTTCGCAAAGCAGGCACACTGCCCTTCGGTATCTGTCAGGAGTCTCTAGATCGAGTAGCCACCATCACCAATGCCGAGGTCAGCGCCGCCATCCGCCTGCTGTGGGAGACACTGCGCTGCATTTCAGAACCATCCGGCGCGATGGGTCTCGCCGCAGTGCTCAAAGACCGCGCCGCACTCGCAGGCAAAAAGGTTCTCATCGTCATCACCGGAGCCAACATCGACTTCCTCCAGCTCGGCCTCATCGCCCAGTCCGAAGGCTCCAGCAACACTGCCTCACGCGCGTTGCGTGTTCAGATTCCTGAGCGTCCCGGTGCCATGCTTGCCCTGCTGGATTCCTGCTTTGAGGGCCTCAACATCGCCGACTTCCAATACGGCCTTCACCGCACAGATCAGGCATGGCCGGTCTTCACCGTGAATTCAGAAAATGCCGAAAAACTGGTCGCGCTGCCCTCACGACTCGCGGCAGGCGGCTATCCATGGGAAGACCTCACCGGAGCCGTGGACGTCGCCTTCCGCGCCATTCCCTTGCGTGGAGATCTGCTCCGCCATCCCGTCTTCCTCCGTCTCGACTTCTATGAGCGCTCCGGTGCCTTGCACGACTTCCTCTCCCGCCTCATACGCGATCGCGCCAGCCTCTGCTATTTCAATTATCGCCAGTCCGGCGAGCGCATCGGTCGTGCCTTGATCGGGCTGGATTTCCAAACAGGCGAAGCTCGCTGTTCTTTTCTCGCCGAGCTGCCTGAGCACGGCGATGGCTATCGCTCCTGCAAGCCGGTTGATGATGCAGTGTTGGCGCGCATGACGGCGTGATTCTGCTGAACAGTCCCGCACAGACGGCCTTGTCTGACGTCTAGAGAAGGATGAGTTTTCCCGCCACCGCTTCGCCGCGCTATTTGGCTTTGCTCTCCGCCGTCCCATAGACCGCCAGTTCATTGAATGACCAGAAGCAGCCCTTGTCAGAACCCGTCTGCGTGATGCGGACAAAGCGGGCATGGGTTTGCGGCGGGAAATGGATGGACGTCATCGCGGCTCCCTTGCCCGACACGACAGGCTCGGACCACTTCTCGCCATCATCACTCACTCTGACCTCATAGATCCGAGGGTAGTCATCTTTGGAGGCCAGCGAATCTAGAGTCACACGGGTCAGCTGCAGCGGCTTGCGCATGTCGAACTGGAACCACATGCCAGGTCGCTGCGCGGTGCCCGAGGACCAGCGGGACTTCGCTTCGCCATCCCAGGCCCTCTTGGTTTCGTTGTCCTTATGGGAAGCACTGAATGCCCAGGTGCTCATCGCATCGCGAGTCACTGCCAGAAACGGCGCAAGCTCAGCGAGGCTGTAGGGCTCGTTGCGTTCACTCGCAGCGCGGATTGCTGCGACCTCGGCTGGAATGATGGCTGGCGCGCTGTTGCCAAAGCTGTTGCGGATAAAGGTCAGCACTTCAGCCACCCATTGGTCGTCATTGGCCTTCATCGGCACCATGGCACCGGCATAGGTCTTGCCATCCACTTCACCCATGAGGCCGTGGAGCACGATGCGTACCGCCGCATCCGGGCTGCCAATCACTCGCGGCGAACCCGCAAGCGACGGGGCCAGGTTGATCTTGTCAGAGCTCACGATGCCTTTGCCATCCGGTCCGTGGCAGGCAATGCAGAGCTGCGCGTAATGATCGCTGCCCTTGCGCATCAGCTTCATGCCCACGGCATCAATCGCGACGCCGATGCCGCTGGGTTTCGCCGGGTCAAACTGCAGACTCTGCCGTGCGGATGCAGTGATGATTTCATTCCATGGGTGAGCTGTTGCTGCCGCCTGAATGGCCACGTGTCCGCTCTTGTTCGGCATGTAGCGCAGGGAATTCACCGCCTGCACCACCACATCTGGAGAGCGGTCTTTCAGCAGCGGTTCCAGTTTGGCCACCACCTCTTTGTCGGACTGTTTCAAATAGGATTCGCTGATGCGCAGCGCTGCGGCGCGCACCCGCTCGTCGCCGTCGCTGAATGCTTCCATGATCAACTGCCGGTCTGTCGCACCCAGTCCATCCAGCGTCCACAGCGCATGCATGCGGCCCAGCGGGGCATCTCCTTTACGCGCGAGTTCCATGAGTGCAGGCACCACGCCCTTGTCGTCCTTCAGCACGATGAGCTTTTGCGCGGTATCGCGCCACCAGCCGTTCGCGTGCGACAGGTGCTGCACCAGTTGCGCCGGTGTCTCCTGCAGCATGCGCGGCTGCGCGCCGGGTTTGTAGCTCTCATGCACGAGACGGTAGATGCGGCCGTGGCCCACATAATTGTCATAGCCTTCGTTGAGGACGGCGGTGTACAGGTATCCGCCTGCAGGGACCCAGGCGCTTTCTTGCACAATCCCATGATGCAGGTCCACGATGTAAAGGCACCCATCAGGTCCCGTCGCCGTCCAGATGGGGCGGAAGGTCATATCCGTGGAGGTGATGAATTCATCGCCCGGCGTCGCATTCGCCAGCACGCGCTTGCCTTCCACATTGTTGACCTTGGCTCGGCGGATCATGCGGCCCACGGGCTCCGGCAGGATGTAGTCTCCCTGCATCTCACCCTTGCCACGGAAGATGGATTGCCCACAGCAGGCGGTGAAATGATTCAGCGTGCCCTTGGTGTTGTGAATGCGCGTGAGCCCGCTTTGCGTGTCGAAGCTCTGCACACCAGGAAAAGTCTCCGCAAATCCCGGCTCAGTTTCATCAGGCAGCGTCAGACTGCCGTAGGTTGGAAACTGCTGAAACCCAAAGGCGGGATTCTCCCCACCGGCAGCCGAGCAGAAGAATCGTCCTTCATCATCCATGGCCAGTCCCCATTGGGACGTGCGTCCAAAGATCTGGCTTGGCTCCATACGGCTGCCATTGGCTGTAACACGGAAGCGGCGCGAGAGATTGCCGCTATAAAGATAGTTGTCGATTCCCCATTGCAGGGCCGTGTCCTGGTGTTCCAGATTGTTCTTGGTCGGCTCACCGTTATAAAAATCCTTTTTCTCATCCGCGATGCCGTCGCCGTTGCTGTCTCGATAGGTGAGGAACTTCCCCGTGTAAGTCTCTGCGATGATCACCCGGTCATCCAGCGGCAGCACCATGCGCGGCAGCACCAGCCCGTCGGCAAAGACGGTGGTCTTGTCCATGATGCCATCTCCATCGCTGTCGCTCAGGCGGCTCACTCGCGAAAGCGGATCGTTCTCACCCGTGGCCTTCACATCATGCATGTACGTCCGCATCTCCGCGACATACATGCGCCCATCACCATCCCAAGTGCACATCACCGGATGCACAATGTCGGGCTCAGAGGCCACAAGCTCCAGCCGGTAGCCCTTCGGCACCTTGATCTTCGCCATGGCTTCCTCTTTGGTGAGATCCAGCAGTGGCACGCGTGGAATCCCGCCCGGGAAGCGCCGTCTGGTCAGCTCAGGTGTGGGAAAGTCCGCAGGGATCGGAGTGTCACAGTGCCCATTCACCAGCCATTCGATGGAACGCAGGAGCGTGGTCTGAAATCCCACACAAGCCAGCGGGCCAGAGTTTTCACCCACATGGCCCATCAAATTGGTCACCACCTTGCCTTTGCCATAAGGCACCCACCAGAGGATCGGCTCATGCTTCCCGGTGCCGTCGTACTTGGCATCATCAAAGGCGCTGAGCAGGATGTTCACATTCTCCGCCGGTCCGCGCTGCCCGTGGTAGAGCTCGTCTTTCACGTGCTTCCACACTGGCGGCATGCCGGCGGTGATCGGGTGCTGCGTGTCACGCACGGTGGCTTGCCACTCCCACTGCTTACCATGGCCGCAGGGGCGGCCCTTGCCTGCCGGTTCGCGAACCACGGCTCCATTGTCTTCGAGGTAAAGGCTGGCTCCGTAGATGGCATGACGCCACAGCATGCCTGCCATCTTTTCATACTCCACCCAGCCCGTGAAGCTGTTGTTGGCTGCATGCACGAGCGCCACCGATCCGCCGTCGGCCACATACTTTTCAAAGGCCGTCTTCACAGCCTCAGGCCACATCTCGCCATTGTAGTCCAGCACCACGCACTGGTACTTGTCGAACTGCGGATTCCACGTGGCCCATTCCTCGGCAGTCGCTCCTTTGGATGGCGTGTTGGACTCCACCGCAGAGAAGCCGGAGCTGGTCAGCAGCTTCATGAGGAATTCATTGCCCACCTTCCAGTCATGGTTGTTCTGCCCGCCGATCACGAGCACGGAAATCGGCTTGGCGGCAGCATGCGCCAAGGGAGCGAGCATGCATGCAAAGAGTGCCAGCGGCAGCAGCAGTAAAGTTTTGATCATCGGAGGAAGGTCGGTTGGAGACGGCAGGAGTGCGTCTTCACCACGCTGCATGCATTCCGGTAACCCCACAAATACTCCAGCATCCCCTAAAGCGGGGAGACCCTTCGCGAGTTTCTGGTTCAGGAAAAATGCTTCGCCACCGCCTCGGTGCGGTTCTTTACCTGCAGTTTGGTGCAGATGTTTTTCACATAAGTGCGCACTGTCTCCGTGCCAATCCCCAGCTTGTCCGCGATCTCCTTGTAGATGTAGCCCGAGGCCAGCAGTTCGATCACCTCCAGCTCTCTTGGGGAAAGCTTGTTCGTCTCCGCGCTTGGCTTGGCCGGGCTGCAGAAATATTGCACCACCCGGCGCGCGATATGAGCCGAAAATTGCGAGCCGCCGGAGTGCACATCCCGGATGGCTTCAAACAGCTTCTCCGGCGGTCCCGACTTGATCAAATACCCACTGGCACCCGCCTTAAGTGCGCTGAAGAGACGGTCTGAGTCTTCATAAACTGTGAGCATGATGAACTCCAGATCAGGCTGCTTCTTTTTCAATGCCGCCACACACTCGATGCCAGACATTCCGGGCAGTTGGATGTCCATCAAAACGACATCCGGAGGCTGCGCCGAGATTCTGCGAATGGCCTCCTCTCCTGAGTTTACCGAGTAAAGGCATTCAATGTCACGGGCGCTTTTCAGCACCAGCATGAGCTGCTCGCGCAGCCCGGCATCATCCTCCACGATCACGACTGTTTTCTTGTCTTTCATCAGCTTAAATGGTAGAAGAGTTTGAACGCTTGGGAGCTGCCGCAATCGACACCGCGAAGCAAACCGCAGTCCCTTCTCCAGGCTGGCTCTGGATGCTGACCGTGCCTCCCGCGGCTTCCATGCGGCGCTGCATGTTCTTGAGGCCATTTCCTTGCGGTGCATGGGCTGCATCAAAGCCATGGCCGTTGTCCGTGATCGAAATGCTCAGGCGCGCTTCATTGAACTCGATGCTCACGCTGATCTCCGTCGCTCCCGAATGCTTCACCGCGTTGTTCAGCGCCTCCTTCACGGCCAGAGTGATGTTGTGGCGGACTTCACTGGTCACGAGCCGCTGATCCGTCACCTCGCAGGAATGAATTCGGCAACGGATTCGCGCCGATTCCGCAAAGTTCTGCGTGAGCTGGCAGAGGTAGTTCACCAAGTCCTCAAGATTGTCGTGTTCCGGATTCACCGTCCAGACAGTCTGGTAAAGCGCCGCCACCAGCTCGCGCGCCATGCTGGAGATGCGCTGAAAACTCTCACGCGAGGCGGCGCTCTCCGGATCATTCTCTGCCAGTCCGCTCATCAGCGAGATGTGCGTCAGCCGCGCGCCAAGGTCGTCATGCAGATCACGCGCGATGCGCAGGCGCTCCTGCTCCAGCATACGTTCCTGCTTCACCCTTGCCAGGTGCTTACGGATGCGCCACTGAATGATGGCCCGACACCCCAGCCACAGCAGAAGGCCTGCGGCTGCTGCTGCGATGATCCAGAACCATCCGCTTTTCCAGTAGGGTTCCAGCACGATGATTTCAATCCGTTGTGCAGGGGGGAGCGGTTCGCCTGTGGCATCCAGTTCTTCGCTCCAGAAGGTGTAGCTGCCGGCATTCAGCCGTCCGTAACTGACGTCAAATCGGTTGCCCATGCCGATGTCATGCATCTCTGACCATTCCACCGTGAGCAGCTCACCCGCCTCCACGTGAGGAGCTGCGGCACGTGACAGGCTCCACTCGGCATGCGCTCCTGGGTCATCATCCAGAATGCAAAGTGCATCCCCTTCGTTGGTAGGCAAGATCCTGGCCATCGAAGGCCGCGTTCCACTGCGGCCCCAGCCTTTGGCTTCCATCCCCATGCTTGGTCCCGTTTCATAGATGAGCCGCGTTGCATTCAGCCCGCCGCTCATGATTTTCACGTTCCGAACGACATACACTCCCATGGCTGTGGGAGGTCCGGAGGAAGACACCGCCATCGTGGCTGAGACCGCTTCCGGAGGCACTCGCACATTCTCGCGGCGTCGTGTGAAGGTGGAAGTCTCAATCGTTCCGCGCCAGCCGCTGCTTGCGCCATCCACGGGAAACAGCCGCTGTCCTACCTGGTCACCCTTCGCATCAGCAAACCTCACCAGCACACACATCTCGCTGGCAATCTGCCGCCACCCCTCATCGATTTCCCCAAGCTTGAAGCGCATGCGTCGGCAGCCTTCCGGGTCCTCTTGGGCAGATTTCCCAAGCCGCAAGCTCACCGACCGGTGAGAAGCTGGAACGCGAGCCACCCCCGGACTCATCGAAAAAGGCTGGCCGTCGATTAGAAGTTCCACGGCTGTTTGTGCCTGGGGCTCCGCGCTCCACATGCTGTGCAGCACCAGGATGCACCAGGCCCATGAGTACAGCAGCATGCGCCAACGATGGGTTCGCAGCGCATTGCCAGGGTGCAAGTTTGGGTGAAGCATCCGTCAACACTGCCTCAATTTTGCATGCGAGTCATCATGCGAGCAGCCAGTTAATCTGGAGCGGGTGATCAGAATCGAACTGACGTATGATGCTTGGGAAGCACCTGCTCTACCATTGAGCTACACCCGCCTTGCTTTTTAACTGCCGGAGTGTGGCGGGCAGCGGTGGCCTTGTCAAATGCGCTGCGGTCAGATTGATGGAGGCATCGGGGGCATCATGAGCGCCCGGTTCATGCCACCCCTGCCATAACTGCCCGAGGGAGCGGAGAGAAACGAGTCGCGTGTCGAGGAATATTGATAGTACAAGCGGCTGTAGGTGGCCGAGAGACGCTTGTGCAGCGGTTCATTTTCCGGAGTTCTGGGCATTTTGCGCACACTGCGACGCAGGTGGTTCATGGCCTGCCCGACACTGACATAACGCACATCTGGACCTTCAGGCGGCGGAGTTGATTTTGTGGAACCAAACCGAGCTATCACCTGAGTGTTCGTGCCCTTGGGGCCAAGCAGGTCACTGGCCATCAATTCAGTGCCAAAGTCATCATAGGCAAACGGCGGGCCAGGAATGGCATTTGTGTTAGCGTCGCAGCCGACAAGAAAAAGAATGCTGAAACAGGCGAGCAAAGCGATGCG
Organism: uncultured Verrucomicrobiota bacterium; assembly: GCA_903838675.1. Taxonomy (GTDB): domain Bacteria; phylum Verrucomicrobiota; class Verrucomicrobiia; order Verrucomicrobiales; family Verrucomicrobiaceae; genus Prosthecobacter. The sequence continues at coordinate 87,719 of CAILZI010000126.1, read as the reverse complement.
CGGGAGTGCTTTCATACGACTCCCTTAACATATTTGGAACTGAAAGCGAATGCTGGAGCGTGAAAATGGGCTGCGGAAATGAATCCGCAGCCCGTGATTTTAGCATGTCAGGTGGCGCCGATGTTGAGTTCCAAATTGGATTAGGAATGCAGGCGGGAGGTGACGGCGCGGGAGAATGCCTCTGGATCGTCTGGAGAAAGCACGGCAGTGCGGTTCTTCATGTGGACGATGACAGTGCGGTTCAAATCGGTGACGTAAGCACGGAAGTGGCCGAGTTGCCTGCTCCAGTAGCAGCCGGTGAAGGAGTAAAGGCCGCCATTGCCACAGGTGCGAAAGCTGTGGCTCAGCGCGAGCGGTTCGACTTCGACGGTGCGCATTTCGGTGAATGGAAGCACGGTGTTCCACCACAGGCGTTTGATGAGAATGCCATCCTTGGTCAGAACGTAACCGCGAATGATGAACGGCAGCGCACCGAGTGGAATGAGCAGCACTGCAGCGATGATCAACGCGCGCGAGGGCAGTGCAGGCAGGCTGAAAAATTGAGGCGTTTGCCGACCGAGTGTAAGCATGATGGCAACTCCAAGCGTCACCAGCGTCGTGAAAACGGAGATGATGAGCAAGGTGCGGCCCCAGGGGGCTTTGAAGTGGTGATGAGTCATGTTGATTTCAGATTGGAATTGGAGTTTCAGGCGCTGGTTCGTTAGGCGAGGCGCAGGGCGCTTGCATAAGGCGCAGCGCTCCAAGCCTGATCGAAGTCGAGTTCTTCTGGGCGGCAGTCGGGCTGGTAGATCACTTGCACCCAGTTCAGGATCAGGGATGCTGGCGGCGGCTGCGTGGTCCAGGGGGAGTCATTGAAAAAGCTCTCAGTCATGAGGCTGGGATATTTTTGGCAGTTCATGGGTATGGGTCTCATAGGCCCCGGTCTGTGGGCGGTTTCCCGTCCACTCGCGGGTGCGGTGGTTCTTGGGAGACCATGGTTCCGGCGCACTCGCGACGGGCATAGGATCGCCCTTCCAATGTCGCCTGCGAGGTTAGCTGTCGGACTGGTCCTTGGAAGTGGACTGGTCAGTGGTTACCCACCTTCCTTCGCCCCGCCCTGGGTCTTTCGACTCAGGGTTCGTTGGGTCCCCCGCGCCACCATTCTGGAAGGAATGGCAGCTTCGGCTGCAGTTCCATTTACGCACGACTTGGGCATTTTGTCAAAATGGCGGTCCAAGATAAACTGGGAGCAACGGCTTGACATGGGGGGCAGTTTTTTTGGATTGCAGGGTGTCAGCCGTTGTATTTGCGCAGATTTCTTGGCCTTAGGTTTGCAGTGAATGGAGGCAAAATGACCGCCAATTTAAGGGGCGGCTGCATTTTGATGGTTGAGACGGCCACAGCTAGACGTAATTTCGCCTCATGAAGCATGCGTCTTTCCCCCCCCTCCTCGCCGGCCTCCTTGTTGCCTTGCTGTTTTCTGCTTCAATCCTGACGGCGCAGCAGCCTCAGCGTGTTGATGAAAAGGATCTTCGAGACTGGGCTGATCGTGGCGATGCCGATGCTCAGTTCGAACTCGGACTGCGCATGATCACAGGTGAAGGCTTGAAGAAAAATCTCGAGGAAGGCGTGAAGTCCGTCGAAAAAGCCGCCAAGCAGAAGCACCTGCGCGCGCAGCATGTCCTGGGAACGCTTTATGAAGACGGGGTCGGGGTGAAAAAAGATCTCGCCAAGGCGGCGGAGTGGTATCGCAGCTCTGCGGAACTTGGCTTTGCCCTTTCACAGCACAGTCTGGCCGCCATGTATGAGGAAGGCAAAGGCGTGACCAAAGACACAGCCAAAGCGGCGGAATGGTTCAAGAAAGCCGCCGACCAGGGGAATCCTCCCTCACAGACCGCCTATGCTTCCAAGCTCGAACGGGGCGACGGCATTGCCAAAAGTGCTTCAAAGGCGGCGCTCTGGTACCTCAAAGCCGCGCAGCAGGATTTCGTTCCCGCCATGACGCGCCTGGCGAATCTCTATTACACCGGCCAGGGCCTGCCGGTGGATTACCGCCGTGCCGGAGCTTGGTACCGCCGCGCCGCGCGCTCCGAGGATCCTTGGGCTTCCAACAATCTCGCTTGGTTCCTGGCCACCTGCCCGGAGGACAATCTGCACAATGGCGAAAGCGCCGTCCTGCTTGCACGTCGTGCCTTGAAACTTGTCGCTGAAGTCGTTCAGAGCGATGAGCAGCCTTACGAAATGATCGACACCATGGCTGCCGCACTCGCTCGCAACGGTGAATACAAGGAAGCCGAGCTCTGGCAGAAGCGCTGCATCACCCTGCTTAACGACGACAAAGACCTTCCTGAAGAAGACCGCAAAAAGTTGCAAGAGGAATTCGACACCCGCCTCAAACTCTACCAAAAGGCCACCCCCTTTGCTGAGCCCGATCCCAAAGGAGAGGAAGGGGCGGAGCCTCTCCCTCAGGATACCATTCTCCAGGATGAGGGTCTGCCAGACTCCAAATCCAAGAAAAACACGCCGAAAAGTGGTCGTGGCACGGTGGTTTGATTGATTGAGACTTGGAGTTCCAGCACCACTTATAGCCGATTCGTTTCCAGTCGTGGCGCAAGATTCGCATACTTTAGCGCAATATCTGCAAGACTAAGTCCATCTCACACGGTTAAACCGCCCACTCTTTTCATCCGGCATTCTGCCACTCTTCCTTTCCCCTCATGTCTGCTGTCGTTGTCCGTTCTGCCGCCCTTCCGCCGCCTATTCCCGGTCTGAACCGCCGTATCCGCCAGCCGAAGAAAAATATCCCCCAGACCAAGCATGATCGTGATCAGATCCTGGGCTGGGTGCGTGGCTATGCCGAGGAGCAGAAACTCGTCCCCCCGGTGCCTTTGGCAGATCTGCAGGAGCACACGGATAAAATCATCACAATCCACGCCATCGACCAGATCCATCGGGACTACGTCGGCGTGCTGCTCGCCAATGAAACCTGGCGTGAATCCCTGGCCACCGTGCCGTTTGAAAAGCGCCTGCTGTTGATGCCGAAATGCCTTCGCGTCGAAAGCAAATGCCCGGCCCCCTTTGATGAATTCGGCCTGCTCTGCAAACAATGTGGCCTCTGCTCCATCCAAGATTTCCAAAACGAAGCTGAAAAACTTGGCTACGCCGTGCTCGTGGCCGAAGGCAGTGCCATCGTCATGTCGCTCATCCAGACGGGCAAGATCGAGGCCATCGTCGGCATTTCCTGCCTGCCCGTGCTTGAGCGCACCTTCCCCTACATCGAAGCCGCCGCCATTCCTGCCGTCGCCGTGCCCCTCCTTCAGGACGACTGCATCGACACCCTCGTCGATATCGACTGGGTCTGGGATTACATCCACCTCACCAGCGACGACAAAACCCGCCGCCTCAATCTGAACGCGCTGCACGACGAGGTGAAGACCTGGTTCACCTTGGATTCGCTCAACGCGCTCATGGGTCCTTCCCGTGGCCACAGCGACGACATCGCCCGCGAATGGCTCGCCCGTGCCGGCAAACGCTGGCGTCCCTTCCTCACCGTCGCCGCCTACCAGGCCCTGCGCGAAGACCCCGAAGGCCCCATCTCCGACACCGTCAAAAAAGCCGCCATCGCCGTCGAAATCTTCCACAAAGCCTCCCTCGTTCATGACGACATCGAGGACGGCGACGCCGAACGCTACGGCGAAACCACCCTGCACACCGAGCACGGCATCCCCGTGGCCCTGAACATTGGAGACCTGCTCATCGGTGAAGGCTACCGCCTCCTCGCCGACAATGATGCCGCCGCTCACATCCGCAGCGCCGCCATCCTCGTTGCTGCTGAAGGCCAGCGTGAGCTCTGCATCGGCCAGGGTGCCGAACTCCTCTGGACGCGCCATCCCGTCGCCCTCAGCAGCACCCAGGTGCTGGAAATCTTCCGCAGCAAAACCGCGCCCGCCTTTGAAGTCGCCCTCAAGGTCGGTGCCGCACTCGCCGGTCAGCTCGATGAATGCGCCGACGTGCTCCACACCTACAGCGAAAATCTCGGCATCGCCTACCAGATCCGCGATGACCTCGACGATCTCGGCGAAGACTCCGCCGCTGGCAACGAATGGAACATGCGCCCCAGCATCGTCCTCTCCCTCCTGCGCGAGAAGGGCAAAGGCGAAGTCAAAGACCAGATGGAAGCTCTCTGGAACGGCGTCGCCAAAACCAAGCCCGACAACGCCACCATCCGCGACTGGGCACTCGACAGCGGCGCGCATGAGAAGGCCATGACCCTCCTCGAAAGCTACAAAGAAGCCGCCATCCGCTCCCTCCAAGAAGTCGAACTCCCCAACCTCAAAGGCCTCCTCCGCCGCGTCATCGGCAAGATCTTCAACGAGCTAGAGATCAAAGGCTGGTGCCGCGAGTTTGAGCAGAAGAACCTGAATCCCGAATTGCGTGCAGAAGCTGCAAAAGCTGCCGAGCATCTGGTGCCGAACCCCATGACTTAAGAGCTTGGCAGTCCATCCTGTTTGATCGAAGTCTGACGATTGGCTAGCGATGAATCAATGAAACGTTTTGCAGCATCACTGAACTGGATTTGGGTGGCAGGTGCTCTTTTGGGCGGTGTCCTGCATTTACATTCACAGGAGGAAGCAGACGACGTGAAACTCAAAGCGATCTTGAAGAAGACTGAAGGATTTTATCGATCAACCGGATTGGGCGTCGAGGAATACTTGGTCTGGCTTCGGTCAGATATTGGAAAAGCAGAATTGAAGTTTCTGACCGAACATTATTCCGAATTATCACGATCCAATCAAAGACGCATGTCGGAAGAGCTTGCCAGAACAGGAGCAGAATCATCTGTACCATTTCTATCCCGGGCATTATCAGATCCGGAAGTTGGCGAGGAGGTGATCAAATGGATTTCATTCACTTTCATGCCCGAACGCAATCTTGAACCAGAATTCTGTCGGCACCTTGCTCCAGCAGTTCTGCCCTGGGTTCTCCCGCAGAAGGGCTTTCCGCCGGTAAAAGATGCAATGCAGGTTCTGGCAAGACTGTCACCAGCGCTTGCGATGAAGCATTTTTACAATGACGAGTTTTTCTCCCCGACTTCCGTCAGGGTTGAAGAGGCGCTAAAAGCTTTCAATGCTGCGGACATCCATCTGCCCAAAGAAAAAATCGACGAGTTGCTGAATGCCTGGGAAGCCAAGGCCGGGACAGAGGAAACTGACCGCAAATACCTCTATTGCTATGTCGAGGTATTGAGTGCGCTTGCGATGGTTGACCCGGAACGTTCAGTAAAATTGACAGATCAGTTGCAGCGCAAAAGGCCGAACGAGGCTTGGCTTTTGATGCATGTGATCGAAAAGGCCCATGGCTTGGAGCATTTGGTCTGGACTCTCAGTCCGGCATTGGATGATCCTGGCTTGTTTGCGCCATTGCCGCTGGAAGCAAAGCGCTATATTTCGGCGGTTGAGATTCTGGCAATTGCAGATGAAGGCATTGAGCAGGTATTTACCACAAGTGCATATAACGAATGGAATTATGCGTTGCAGGCCTTTGAAGAAGCGGGAGTTCATGAATATTCAAAGTTTCTGCGAGCCGTTGCTCTGCTCTTCGGGCCGGGAGGACCTCCTGCTGACTACGCTGAACGCCAGAAGGTCATTGAGTCCATGAACCCATCCTTCCGTGAGCAAATTGATGTGGTGTACAAAAAGCGGGCAGAAGGCCAGAAAGGCAAAACTTATGTAGATGCCCGCTACCTGATTGCCATGTATGCCGCGAAGCATGCCGACGTGCTTCGAAAAATTGTGAAGCCTGTCTTATAGACTTGGGCCTCTGGCTGAGGTTGATGCAAACTTGAAACAAGCATGTTCGTTAAAGCGCTCATGAAGTTGTTTACGCTGCTCGCAGCTCTCGCCACCGCTTTCTCAATCCTCCACGCCGCCGACCCACGCCCGAACGTCCTCTTCATCGCTATCGACGATCAAAACGACTGGATTGGCTGCATGGGTGGGCATCCGCAGGTGAAGACGCCGGCGATTGATGCGTTGGCCAAGCGCGGCACCTTGTTTGCCAGCGCGCATTGTCAGGCACCTTTGTGCAATCCTTCGCGCAGTTCGCTGCTCACGGGCCTGCGTCCGTCCAGCACGGGCATCTATGGTCTGGCTCCGGGCATTCGCGAAGTGGAGCAGACGAAGCAACATGTGACGCTGCCGCAGACCTTCACTCAGGCGGGTTATTTCACCTTCAACAGCGGGAAGATCTATCACGATGGCTCGCTGCGTGGGAAAGATCAGAAGGTGGAGTTCAATGAATGGGGCAATCGCGGCCCCATGCCGAAGCCGAAGACACCCATTGCCAATCTCCCCGGCCCGGACCGTCATCCAGCGATGGACTGGGGCATCTTCCCTGAGAAGGATGAAGACAACGCCGACTGGAAGATCGCCGACTCCGCCATTGATGCGCTGAAGCGCGCGCCTGCAGACAAGCCCTTCTTCATCGCTGCGGGTTTCCGCCTGCCACACGTGCCGTGCTACGCCTCGCAGAAGTGGTTTGATCTTTACCCCGATGCTTCTCTCCAGATGCCACCGGTCAAAGAAGATGACCGCGATGACTTGCCGAAGTTTGCCGATTTCCTGCACTGGAAGCTGCCCGAGCCACGCCTGAGCACGCTGCGCAAAACCAACGAATGGCGGCCTCTGGTGCGCGCCTACCTCGCTTGTGTAAGTTTCATGGACAGCCAGGTGGGACGCCTCATGAGCCAGCTCGAAGCCACCGGTCGTTTGGACAACACCATCATTGTCCTTTGGGGCGATCACGGCTGGCATCTCGGCGAAAAGCTCATCACTGGCAAAAACACCCTGTGGGAGCGCAGCACCCGCGTCCCCCTCATCTTCGCCGGCCCCGGCATCAAAGCCGGTCAGGTCTGCACCAGCCCCGTGGAGCTGCTCGACATCTTCCCCTCGCTTCTCGCGCTCGCCAAATTGCCCGCGCGCCCCGACCTCGAAGGCCACAGCCTCATGCCCCAATTTCAAGACGCCAGTACCCCACGCGAATGGCCCGCCATCACCACCCACAATCAGGGCAATCACACCATCCGCAACCAAGACTGGCGCTACAATCGCTACGCCGACGGCAGCGAGGAACTCTACGACATGAAGAAGGACCCCAACGAGTGGACCAATCTCGCCAAAGCCCCCGAGTACGCCGCCAAAAAAGCCGAGCTAGCCAAGTGGCTGCCCAAGATCGATAAAGCCCCCGTCCCCGGTAGCAAGAGCCGCATCCTCACCTACGATCCCGTCACCAAGGAGGCCATCTGGGAAGACATGCCGATTGATAAAAGCGCTCCTCTGCCGGAACCGTAGGCAGTGTCCGCCTCCCCTCACAAGCTCCGCCTCATCCTCGGCCTCGGCTTCCTTGCCTTCATCATTGCGGGCTCGCTCCTGCTTCTGGCATGGCTGCGCCAGCGCGAGCGCGAAGAGTCCAACCGCCTCTTCCAAGCGCTGGCCAAGGCCGATGCCGAATTTGTGCGCCGCATGAATCTCCCGCGCAGCGGCAAGCTCGCGCATGATTTGGAACAACTGCTCGGCATGCAGATCGAGTTTCGCACGGCCGGTACCGCGCCCGCGAACACCGAAGACCGCCTCACCATGCGGCTGGATGAAAAGAACGACATGATCTTCACCCGCACGCCGGTGGTGTCGTCCCTCTCTCTCCGCGATCCCGCCACACTCAACGCCTTCATCACCTTCTGGCTCATCTCCGGCCTCGTGGGCTGGCTCCTCGTTCGCGAGCGTCTCAAGCGCGCGCAGTCCGAACGCCTCGCCATGCTCGGCCGCGTCGCCACCAGCCTCGCCCACGACATCAAAAACCCCCTCGCCTCCATCCAGCTTCACGCGCAGCTGATGACGCCTCAAAATGCCGAAGATGCAGAGGCGGTCAGGCTCATCGAAAACGAATCCGCAGTCATCGCCGGTCTCGTGAACCAGTGGCTCCACCTCGCGAATCCACTGCCACCCAAACTCGTGAAGCTCGATCTCACCGAATGCATTCGCGGCGTGTCCAGAAACATCGAGGCCCAGGGCCGCCATGCCGACGTTGAAATAAAACTCGATCTCCCCACTCCAATCTGGATCATGGGAGATTCTCAGCGCCTCGCTCAGGCCGTGCGGAACCTCATGATCAATGCCATTCAGGCCATGCCACGCGGCGGCATTCTAAGCGTGAGCGGCCAGCCCGCAGGCTCATGGTTTGAGCTCCGCTTCTCAGACTCCGGCACCGGCTTTTCCGAACCCTCGCTGGCTCATGGCACCGAACTCTTCTTCACCGAGAAGGAGGGCGGCATGGGCGTTGGCTTGAACATTGTCTCCACCATCATCTCTGCGCATGGTGGCACGATGAATTTGCAAAATGACCCCAAGGGCGGAGCGGTGATCATCGTGTCGCTCCCCTTGCTTCCCGCATGACTCCCCCCATCCTTATCATCGAAGACGAATACGCTCTGGCCGCCGCACTCTCGACGGTGGTTCGCCGTCTCGATGCCACCGCAGTTGTTGCAGCCTCAGGGCAGGGGGGAATCGACAAACTCACCGCGCAATCCTACGCGCTCATCATTCTCGATGTCGGTCTCCCGGACATGAGCGGGCTGAAAGTATTGGAAAAAATCCAGGCGCTGCCCCAGCCGCCCCCGGTGATGATCATCACCGCACACGGCACGCTGGACACCGCATTGGAGGCGCGGCGTCTCGGCGCACGCGAGTACTTCCTCAAGCCCCTCAATCTCGCCGACATCCAACGCGCGATCCGCGAAGTCCTCGCTCCAGTGAAGCTCGAGCAGCGCGCTGAGACGACGATGATCGGCAACAGCGAGCCCATGCAGCGTGCCTTTGCCGTCATCGCCCAGGCCAGCGGCAACGACGCCCCCGTCCTCCTTCAAGGTCCCCCAGGCAGCGGCAAGAGCCTGGCCGCACAGGTCATTCACCGGCACAGTGCCCGTGCTGAAAAGCCGCTGATCGTCTTTCGTGCCGACGAATGGACTGCGGATCGTGCGGAAGCTGGCTTGGATGAAGCCATCGCCAAGGCAGAAGATGGCGTGCTCTTTCTCGATGAAATCAGTGCCTGGTCAAAGCCCCTGCAGGCGGCTCTGATGCACCGCGTGAATTCCGGCACTCTGAAGGCCCGCCTCTTCAGCGCCTCCAGCCAGGAGGCGGTTCCACATCTGCGGGAAGATCTCTTCTACGCCCTGGCCGTCCTCCAGGTGCTCTTCCCGCCATTGCGTGAGCGCACCTCGGACATCCCCGCATTGGCCGTGTCCTTTCTCGGTGGGAAAGTGCTCTCCGCCGAAGCACTCTCGGCGCTCAAAGCCCACACCTGGTCCGGCAATGTGCGTGAATTGAAAACGGCCATGGCACATGCCGCCGCCGTATGCGGCGGCAGCACCATCCTGCCCCATCATCTGCCCACCAGCATCGTCAAGCCGGATGAAACCAATCATCTCGAAGACACGATGAAACGCAGCATCGCCGCCTGGCTGGATCAAAAGACCACCGGTCCAGATGAAACGATGCCGGTGTATGACCACCTCCTCGAAACCGTGGAAGCCGCCATGCTGGAGGCCCTGCTTAAGCGCTTCGACGGCAAGCCCACTCGTCTCGCCACCGCCATGAAAATGAATCGCGCCACCCTGCGCAGGAAACTGCGCGAGGAGTGATCACTTCCCGTCAGCCTTGCCCGGCACCCGTGGATCATTGGCGGGAAAGAAAAGCTTCTTGTCCGCATCAAAGTAGATCGCCTGACATGCCCCAAACCCCTCGGACTCCGCCAGCTTGTGGCCAAATGCTTTCACGCGGGTGAGTGTGCCCTCGCCGAAAGTCTTTTCGATCTTCAACTCATCAGGATTCCACTGGTGGTGAAATCTCGGCTCCGCCAGCGCCTCTGCGGGCAGCATCCCATCGTCAATGATGTGCATCAGCAGCAGCAGCGCCTGAGTGATGATCGTGGGCCCACCCGCCGCTCCTGTTACGATGACAGGCTTCCCATCCTTCAGCACAATCGTCGGGCTCATGCTCGAAAGCGGTCGTTTGCCAGGCGCAACCGCGTTCGCCTCGGCTCCCACCAGCTTGAAGGCATTTGGAATGCCCGGTTGCACAGCAAAATCATCCATCTCATCATTGAGCAGCACCCCGGTTCCCGGAATGACGACCTTGCTGCCGAATGCAGTGTTGATGGTTTGATTGAGCGCCACCCAGTTGCCTTCGTCGTCTGCGGTGCAGAGGAAAGTGGTGTGCTTGCCAAAAACATCTCCCTTCCAATGCGGCGGCATGTTGTGCGAAGGAACGGCCGTGGCGTGATCCATATCAATCTTCTGCGCAAGTTCGGCCGCGTATGCAGGATCGACAAGGCCCCGTGGCACCGGCGCAAAATCGGGATCGCCCAGCCAATAAGCGCGATCAGCAAACGCCAGTTTCATCGCTTCGGTGATCACATGGATGCGGCTGCTGGCGCGGAAGTGGCGGATAGGGAAATGCTCAAGAATGTTGAGAATTTGCGCAACGTGAACTCCGCCCGAACTCGGCGGCGGCATGGTGATGAGATCATAGCCGCGATATTTCGAGCGGATCGCCACACGTTCAGGAGCCTGATAGTTGGCGAGATCCTGCGCCGTAATGATGCCACCGTTGGCCAGCATCCACTCGGCGGTCTTTTGGGCAAACTCACCGCCGTAGAACCATTCAATTCCGCTTTTTGCCACGGCCCGGTACGTGGCTGCTAGATCGCTTTGAACAAGCGTCTGCCCTTTGCGGAGTGTCTTGCCGTCTTTGAGGAAAATGGCTGCAGAAGACGGGAATTTCGCGAGCTTGGCTGCCGTGGCTGTGAGTTTGCGCGCATAGACTTCATCAATCGGAAACCCGTTTTCAGCGATCTCTGCGGCGGGGAGCAGCACATCGGCGAGTTTGAGTTTGCCGTGCTTTTTTTGGGCTGCCGCGCAGGCTTTTAGATACCCCGGAACTCCGGAGGCCAGCGCACCCGTCTTGCTCGCCTCGTCGTCGAGCTTGCCGTTGATCACATACATGTCTCGCTGCGCCTTTGCCGGCGCCATTTCGCGACCGTCGATGCAGGTGACCGTTCCATCAGCCGCACGAATGACGAAAAAGCAGCCGCCACCGATGCCGGAATTGTGCCCATCGACCACTCCGAGTGTCAATCCTGCCGCAATGGCGGCATCAATGGCATTTCCGCCCTTTTCAAATGCCTGCTTTCCCGCCGCAGTGGCCAGTGGGTGGACGGTCGCGATGGCGTGTTTCGTAAAAGAGGCATCTGTGGCAAACAGTGCCGTATGGGAGAGTAGAACAAGGGCGACCAGAACCTTCATGGCAGCGATGCTAACTGCTGCACATGATGCGTCGAATCAAAACATCTCAAGTCAGACTAGAGGCTGGCTTCACGGCTGAGCACTGCGCCTCCAACTCAACCATGCCCGGCGGTAGGTGAATGCCATGGCCATGATGCCTGCAAACAGCAGGAAAGCGCGACTGGGCTCAGGCACCTGCAGCACACCGCTGGCATTTGCTCCAGGCAGATTTAGATCCAGCATTGCGGCCATACCGGGCTCGGTAGCACCCACCGCTACGAAGGAGATGATGCTGCACGCAAACCAGTATCTAAAGGAATGGAAGGGCATTGAATTATCCAAACCTTTATCAGGTCGGCCCCGGGATGAACAAGGTTTTTTTTGTTTCGAAATTGGTGCAGGTTCTTCATTTTCAGCGCTTAGATCGGTTTTGAGTAAGAAAATCGCCGAGTTTCTGAATGCCTGCGTTCTCGCTTGCGAGTTCCTCCCGCCTCCGCCATGACTACGGCCCCCGAATTTCGGCATTTCATCCATCATGTCCAACGTCAGTTCTCCGCGTGTAATCAACATAGGCTTGGCCGGTTTAGGCAATGTAGGGGCGGGAGTGTTCAAGAATCTGCAAAAGAATCGATCTCTGATCAGTCAGCGCATCGGGGCCGAACTTCATGTTTCCAAAATAGCGGTGCGGGATCTTTCCCGTTTGCGGGATATTGAGGTGCCCGCAGAATTGCTCACCACAGATTGGAAAGTGCTGGTCAATGACCCCGCCATTCCGGTAATCGTCGAACTGATCGGCGGAACGACCACGGCCTACGATTTGGTGGCTGCTGCCTTGCGGGCCAAAAAGATTGTCGTGACCGGAAACAAGGCCCTCCTGGCGGAGCGCGGAAAGGAATTGTTCGCACTGGCGGAGGAATGTGGGGTGCCAATTTACTTTGAAGCGGCTGTTGCAGGCGGAATTCCGATCATCCAGGTGCTGCAAGAGGGGCTGGTGGGAAACCACATCCGCTCAATTCACGGCATCATCAACGGCACCTGCAATTACATCCTCACCCGCATGTCTCAGGCCGGACTGAGCTATAAGGACGCTTTGCAGGAGGCTCAGGACAAGGGGTATGCGGAGGCTGATCCCACGCTGGATGTCAGCGGTTGGGATGCCGCGCACAAAGCGATCATTTTGGCCTCGCTGAGCTACGGATTCTGGATCCCTCAGGACAAGGTCCATGTGGAAGGCGTGGACCGCGTGAACATCACGGATTTCCGCTTTGCCGAACGCCTGGGTTATACAATCAAACTGCTTTCCGTCATTCGTGCTGATGAAAACGGCCTCGTCGAGGTGAGGACTCAACCCTCCCTGGTGCCGCTGTCGCATGTTTTGGCGAATGTCAGTGGTGCGTTTAATGCAGTGCTGGTGAATGGCGATGTAGTGGGTGAGACCTTGTTCTACGGCCGTGGTGCCGGTCAGGACCCAACCAGCAGCAGCGTGATTAGCGATGTGTGCGAAGCCGCCGCCGTTTTGATGCATGGAGCCCGTCACAGCGGTTTCGTGCCTCATGGTCTGTACGGCAAATCGAAACCGGTGGATGACACGGTTTCACACTACTATCTGCGACTTACCGTTGAAGACATTCCGGGAGTGCTTGCTCAAGTCGCCACAGCACTTGGTGAGCGCGGGATTGGGATTTCTTCGATGATCCAGCCGGAAGATCTTGAAGACACCAGTGGCGAAACTTCACTCGTGCTCATGATTCACGATGCACGTCTTGGTGACATGAAGTCAGCTCTGGCCGCCATCAGTCAGCTCAAGTGCGTGCGTGGTGAACCGAGCTGGATGCGCGTGGAGACATTGCAAGGATAGAGGTCTGCTGGGCAAAATTTGCGCCACTAAAAATTGGCGTGGAATGCGGCCTTAAAAATGAGATTATACTGTTCATGAAAATCGCGCTCTCCAATCTCGCCACCCTCGTCGGGGGGACTATTTTGTGCGGTGATCCCGCCGGGCAGATCACAGGTTTTGCATCTTTGAAAGAAGCCATCGCCGGTGATTTGAGTTTTTTCCATGACCCGCGTTACAACGATCGATTGGTGAAAACCCATGCCAGCGCTGTCCTCGTTCCTCTTGGCTGGAAGGAGTTTCCTCCCAACGCCTCCTGCATTGCAGTGTCGGACCCTTCTCGTTCTTTTGAGCAGATCGTGGAGACTTATGGCTTTCAGCCCGAACCTTTCACACCCGGAGTGCATGCGTCGGCGGTTGTGGCGTCCACTGCCAAGTTTGATCCATCACGTGTGGCCATCGGCCCCAATGCAGTGGTCGAAGCCGGAGTGGAATTAGGGGATGAAGTTGAAATTGGCCCTGGTTGTTTTGTCGGGCGCAACGCGGTGATCGGCAAAGGTTCCAAGCTCCATGCGAATGCCACCGTGCATGCCGAGTGCCTTCTTGGAGAAGGGGTGTTTCTGCATTCCGGTGCGGTCATTGGTGCCGACGGATTCGGTTACGAATTCGGCCAGGGGCGCCATCGCAAGGTGCGCCAGGCTGGCATTGTGCAGATCGACAATGACGTGGAGATCGGCGCTGGCAGCACGGTGGACCGTGCTCGTTTTGGTCGTACCTGGATCGGGGAGGGGACCAAGATCGACAACCTCGTGCAGATCGGTCACAACGTGGTCATCGGCAAACATTGCATCATTGTCGCATGCACCGCCATTGCGGGCAGCGCGATCATTGGTGATTATGTGGTGATTGCCGCCCAGGTGGGCATCGCGGGACACGTTCATGTTGGTTCTCAGAGCACACTGGCCGCACGTTGTGGAGTCACGCGTGACCTTCCTGCCGGGCAGACTTATCTTGGCTTCCCTGCCATTCCGGCTGGTGACGAAAAACGCCGTCTGGCCAGCATCAACCGCCTGCCGCAATTGGTGGCGCGGGTGAAAGAGCTGGAAGCGCAGATTGCTGCAGGCAAGAAGGCCTGATCACCAGAAGCCCCACTGCTGCGTCTTCAACACGTAGAAGCCGAGAGCAAGATTACCCACCGTGTGCATGAACACGCAGGCTCCGAGACTCTTCGTGCGCACTGCCACGAGGTACATCAATGCTCCCCATACGAAGGCTCCGACGTAGTCCTCTGTGTTATGAATAAGCATCACCGCGAGCGTGACGATCCAGAACACCTTCCAGCGGTGCGTGCCAAAAGCGACGCGCTCAAACCGGCCGTCCTCTGTCAGAAGGTAGCGCATCAAAAATCCACGCCAGAACAACTCTTCTACAAAGGGCACCACCAGGACCATGCGTGCAAAGCGCATGCCTACGTCAAGACTGAACCAAAGTGGTGAATCCTGCGCAATCATGGGATCAAACCCTTCTTTGCGTTCAGCTAGCCCGAGCCAACCCCACCAGGACGCAGGCTCATGTCCGTGCTGGATCAGGCTCTCACGCAACAGCGATGGTGCCACCCATGCAGCAATTCCAACAAGTCCGAATGAGAACGCGAGCCCCAGGCCGCGCACTGGTTTGAATGTGTAGTGCTGGCGAAACAGCGCCAGCACCACCGCGCAGATCAACGTTTGCAGCGGATAGGCCCAGTGCTCCGGCGCACGCACATGCCAGGGCAGTTCCGAGTTTTCGATGCGGAACAGGCCGGGGATGCCATTCAGCAGATTGAACAGCAGCAGTGGCAGCACGTAGGCTGCGGTGGTGGAGGCGCGCAGGCGTGCGAACATCAGGTCAGTTGATTTTCGTTGGCGCAAACAACAGGCATGAGGTCCTGATGTGCAGGTCCTGCGCCGAAGATGGCTGTGCGAGGAGTTTGGCCCATGATTCAGTAGCGGCGGATTTTGCCGCTGGCGGTCAGTGGCAGTTCAGAGACAAAGGAGTAGAACACCGGCACCTTGTAAGCGGAGAGTCGCTCCTGGCAAAGTTTTCTCAGTTCCATCACCGCAGGAGGTGACTCGGTGTTTTTTGGAATGATCTCCACCTTGGGCATTGCACCCAGCGCCGGATGCGCACGTCCGGACACTCGCGCTGCCTTCACTTCAGGATGGCTGCAAAGCACTGCCTCCACCTCTTCCGGAAAGCATTTTAGGCCGCCCACATTGATCACGCTGCGCACTCGGCCACGCAGATATAAACAACCCGCTTCATCCATCTCAGCGATGTCGCCCGTTGCGAACCAGCCATCACGCAAAACTGTCTCTCTCGGCTGCCACGGTGTCAGGTAAGCATCAAACACCCCAGGCCCGCGCAGCATCAGTTCGCCATCATCCAGCTTAACTTCAAACGCAGGCAGCGGTTTGCCGATCGAAGTCGGCCTGTCCTTCGCATGCTGCAAATTCAGGATGGGCAGCCCGGCTTCAATGATGCCCATGCCCTGCGTGAGATGCAGTCCCGTTTTGCTGGCAAATAGCTCCGCCACTTCATTTGTCAGCGCAAACGCCGTCGAAACTGCAAGCCGCAGCGATCCGAGGCTGGCGGCATCGGTCTGTCCCGAAAGCATCGTGTAATGGTAGGGAGATCCATACATCACCGTCGCACCATGCGCCTTCATCATTTCGAGCATCACCTTCGGATCACTCGCGGGCGCGAGGATCGTGGTGGCGCCGTGATAAAGGTAAAGCACGATGGAGACCGCAAAGTGATGCGCCATCGGCAGCACCCATAGGACACGATCTTGCGGCCCGATGCGCAATCCCTCATTCGCCGCCGTGATGCGGGCCAGCAGTGTCTCATGCGAAATCACGATGCCTTTCGACGTCCCTGTCGTGCCGCTGCTGAAGCGGATGAAGGCCGGGTTCAGCGCTGCAAGCTCCGCTTCATCAAACCCCGTTGGTGAATCATGTGAAACCGCCTCGATGCGCCAGTCCTCCACACTTTGCGCATGCACGATGACATCCAGCACTGTCGCTTGGGCCAGTTGGGCACGCTCGCTGGCGGTCAGCTCGTTCGGGATCGGCACAAAGCAGGCGTTCTGCTGAAGAATCGCCATCGCCACCACGATGTAATCCGCACCGCTCGGCGCGTTTAATCCGATGCGCGGCCGTTCCTTCTTCGGCCAAGATGGGTCTTCACTCAGGCGTTGCACGCATTTTTTCATGCGTGCCTCCAGCTCGCCAAAGGTGAGCTGCAACTCCGGACTGACGACGGCGGAATGCGTGGTCGTGCTGCGTGAAAAGATGAGATCGACGATGTTCACTTGGCGGATTCCAGCTGGCTCAATATTGTGCACACCTGGGGTGCAAGGTCTGTGGTGTCTTGCTCAGGAAAGACGGCGGCAATTCCAGCGGCCTGTCCGGTGGCCAGAGCTGTGCCCATGACACGCGTGCTCGCCTGCGCCCGATGCGTGGCGGAAATGCAGCGGCCTGCGACAAACACGTTCTTCAAATCACGCGCGCGCAATGCCCCGAGCGGAATGCCGCAGGCTTTCGGTTCCTTTGGGTAAAGCAAGCGCGGACCGCGGGCAGTCTCACGCAGCTCGATGGGCCATGTTGCATTCGCAACCCCGTGCACATCGCTGCGGCTTTCGAGGATGTCTTCCTCTGTTAAAGTTACTTCCCCAATCCATCGCCGGCTTTCACGGATTCCAGCACGTACAGGCAGCGTCGTGACCCTCACTTTGGCAAATCCATCGAGCGCTTTTCTCAGATGCTCGACGATGGCAAAAGTCACTTCACGGCCCTGCATCTCGATCCACGTCAAACTCCGTGCATCCGTCGCATCAAACGCACACTCCGGCGAATCACCTGGCAGATCAAGAGTCAGGAACGCCTCGTTCAATGCAGCGCTGCCACGGAAATGCGCACCCGCCGCCGTCGCAGGCAGCTTTTTCTCCTGAATTGCCCGTGCCAGACATCCGGAGATTTTCAAAGGACCGTCACCCTGAAGGACGGCAGCATCGACATCACCAAGGCAGACAATGTAAGCCGGGCGTTGCAGTTCATGAGCCGGAGTTGGGTCCCACGGGTGACTCGTGAGCGCGGCGAGGACCGCATCACCACTCGCATCCACCAAGGTGCGCGGGCGCAGAGTCCACGTCGTGCCACGGCATTGCAGCGTCACTTCAGTGATGCGCTGCGCGTCCACCACACAGCCTGCGGCTTCCGTATGCAGCAGCACCTGCAAGTTCGGCTCGTTTAGACACCATTGATCGAGAAATCCAGCCAGGCGCTGCGGCTGGTGCATCAGCACGTCCACCCTGCCCATGCGCAAGGGGCCGTGGGCTATCCCCCGGGCGAGCAACTCACGCGCGAGCTCGACCGGCAGCCCGGGATTGGCAACCCGCGGCGTTGCGTCCGGCGTTGCTGGCAGATCGTACAAACCGCAGAACGAATGAACGAGCGAGGCCGTGCTGGCACCGCCGAGAAAACCGTAACGCTCCACGAGCAGCGTTTTTGCACCCTGACGAGCCGCAGCCAAAGCCGCCGCCACGCCTGCGCTGCCACCGCCAATGATGAGAACGTCCGGATTCATGGCCGCATCATTCACCGGAAGGACCAGAAAGCCAGTGTTCAGGCGTCTGCTCTGTTTCAGCTTCGCTGATGAGCCATCGCATGGAATTGAAGGACTGGTGCCGCTTAAATTGCATGCGGGTTTATGAGCTTAGGAGGAGGGAATGCAAATCACGATTCAGGGATACTCATGGCCAAGATTATCGTCAGTGATGATCTTGGCATCACTCCAGGCGGATTGCATCGCTGGACGGCGGCACCAGTGCCACATGTCGCCAGGAATGGGAAGAGCTTCTCCTTTGAGGAAATCCAGCACGCCGTCGATTTGATCGGGGGCGAGCACGGGCTGGCCATCGATGTGATAAGCAGCGAGAACTTTTTGCCAGCGGTCACGGTTTGGCTCCAGCGGAGTGCTGCTGGCCAGGCAGTGATTTATGACCATCAGCGTGTGCGGAAAGACTTCCATGCCGGTGCGTGCGGCACGCGGGGACTCGGTGCAGTTCCAGAAGGCGACGCCTTCGGGCGTAAGATGCGCTTTGACCTCGGTCAAAAACTCGCGCGAGAGCAGGGCCGAGGCGAACTCACGCCAGTGATGCGTGGTGTTCATCACGATGGCGTCGAAGCGTGCCTCGGGATGCTGCCGCAGCCAGCGGCGACCGTCATCAATAACAAGTTCCAGCTTGAGATTGGTGAGCAGACTTGCGACTTCGGGGCGTGCACGAATGAGGTCAAGGTAGCCATTGCTGAGCTCGATAGCGGTGACGTGCTTCACCTGCGGATGATTGACGAGAATCTGTGACCATGATCCGCTGGCGACCCCGATGACGAGGACGTCCTCAATGCGATCCCGCACGGCGGAAAGGAAGTAGGGCCGCACCAGCCAGGATTTCGGTTCCAATTTTGTGCCGATCATGCCGTCGTAAGCGCCGTTGCCATAAACCGCACCGCTGGTGTCCACCGTGACGACGCCGTGCCGCGATTCGATGATCTGCTCGAAGTGCATGCCATGGCCAAACTCATGCTTGTATTGCAGTCGCTCATAAAAGCTCTGGAACGGGCTCAGGGTGATAAGAACAAAGAACAGCGGCTGCCAGCGCAGGCGCGCAGGCAGTTCAAAACGCGCAATGCTTTCCACCCACAACCACGAAAGAACGAGCAGCAGCATACTGAGAAGCTGCAGACTCAGCCATTCCATGAAAAGGAAGCCCGTGAGCAGGCTGCCTGCGCCGGAACCAATGATGTTGGAGAGATAGAGCCGCGAGAGCTGGCTGCCCGTGTCTTTGCCCGGTGGAATGGCCGCGTGGCACAGCAGCGGAAAGGTGAGTCCAATCAGCGCTCCTGCGATGATGACAAAGACGTAACCACATTCCCAGAACATCCGCGTGGCTACAAGAGCAGTGAATGGGGCGACGAGGAATCCTGCGACGCTCGCAAACATCACCCAGCGCGCGAGTTGGGTGCGCAGGTCACCGCCCTGCCTCAGCAAGCGCGGACTGAACAGAGAACCTAGCGCAAGTCCGAGAAGGTAGCTGCCTAGCATGTATCCAAACACTGGGGCTTTGGAAGAGCTGGCAAAGTTGAAGACACGTGACCAGATGATCTCCCAGGACAGCGCCAGAAAGCCGGAGAGTGCCGACCACAGCAAAGCGGTGCGGAAGGGAATTGCGCAGGGTGGATTGGCAGCAGGAGCGGCTGCATGGTCCGCGGACTCAGCGGCTGGCTTTCTCAAGACGAGCAGTACGATGAGTGCTGCGGCGGCATTCAAACAGGCCGCGATGCGCGTGGTGCCGCTCATGCCAAAACTGCCTAGCAGCCAGTGTGCGGCGATGAAGGCACCGAGAGCGGCGCCTAGCGTGTTCACAAAGTAGAGCCTGCTCACACTTTCTCCCACATGCGCGGTGTCGCGCACTTCATGCGCCACCAACATTGGCAGCGTGGCGCCCATGAGCAGGGTGGGGAGAAATACGAGCAGGAAGACGAGCGCACCGGTGGTGAGTCCGTGAGACTGCACGGAAGTCAGGTCACCGACGGCGTCGAACAGCTTCAGTGAAATGAGTCCATAGGCTCCGACACCAAGTTCCGCGAGACCGAACAGCAGCACGAGCGGTGCGCGCGTGGATTTGGAAATCCAGCCACCCACAATGCTGCCGATGCCGAGTCCGGCAAGGAAGGCCGCCACGACCATCGCCACGGACTCGACGTTGCTGCCATAGATCGTCAGCAGTGCACGCTGCCAGACGAGCTGGTAGATCAGCGCCGAGATGCCCGAAAGGATGAAAACGCCATGCAGGATGATGGCATGGAGGCGGCGAGACATGCGATCACTCGAAGCCGTTGGCGCGCAGGAAGCTCAGGCTGTTGGGGATCTGCTCCAGGGAAGTCGGGGATTCGTCTTCAATGAAGTAGTGCTGCACGCCGTTCTTGCGGGCGGCGGCGAAGATGGATTTCCAGTCCATCTGGCCGGTGCCGAGGGTGACATCGTTGGCCACGTCGGTCTTGCCGGTGAGGAAGCCCGTGGCGACACCTTTCTTCAGATCCTTGAGGTGCATGAGCTTCCAGCGGCCGCTGTATTTTTCCAGCAGCTTCACCGGGTCCTGGCCGGGGAAGATGATCCACAGGATGTCCATCTGCATGGAGACGAATTCAGGCTTGGTCTCACGCAGGAAGAGATCGAGCAGAGTGCCGTCACCATAGGGTTCAAACTCGAAGCCGTGGGCGTGGTAAAACATCGTGATTCCTTCTTTGGCCAGCGCCTCACCTGCTTTGTTGAAGACGGCGATGGCATCGCGGCACTCCGCTTCGTCAAAGTTGTCCTTGTGGTCGATCCACGCACACCCGGCATACTTGAGGCCAAGGGTCTTCGCTTCCTTCACCACGTTGTCGAGATCGTTCTTGTAGCGTGCGTAGGGGAAATGGCTGCTGACGGCCTTTAGGCCGCGCTGTTCCAGTTCGGCTTTGAACTGCTCAGGCGTGAGATCGTAGGTGCCGGCGAGTTCGACCTCCTTGATGCCAAACTCCTTCACCCGATCCAGCGTCCACGGCACGCCACGCAGCTTGAACTGGCTGCGCAGACTGTAGAGCTGCAAACCGGCAGCGTTTGGGGCATCAGCGGCGAAGATTTGAGCCGCAAAGCCTAGGGTGAGGAGGAGGGACGTGAATTTCATGAGTGAAGGGGAGGAGTCTTGAAGAATCGGAAGGGAAATGTCACGCACGAACTTCACACGCGGCGAATCGCGGCAGCGAAGGCTCCATCCATCTGGTCGTCCGGCGGGAAGCTGTGGCGCAGTTTGACGGGTTCGAAGCCGGGGGTCGATTCGAGGACGCTGGTGACGAGCAGTTCGTTTTCGGCGGGCTCAATGCTGCAGGTACTGTAAACGAGGATGCCACCTGGTTTGAGGACGCGGAGGCAATTGCGCAGCAATTGGTTCTGCGTTTGCACCTGGGCGGTGATGTCTGCGGGCTGCAGACGCCAGCGCACATCGACCCGACGGCGCATGACGCCGGTGTTGGAGCAGGGGACATCGAGCAAGATGCGGTCAAAGCCCCCCTTGGCAAAGGCGGGGATCTGCGGGTCCTCCCAATCGTGCTGCTCAATGTGGGTATTGGTGACGTGCAGTCGGTGCAGATTTCCCTCCAGCCGGCGCAGCCGCCCCGGGGCGACATCGCAGGCGATGATTTCGCCGGTATTTTCCATCAACTGGGCCAGCAGGGCGGTTTTGCCCCCGGGTGCCGCACAGGCATCCAGCACGCGCTGGCCCTGCTGCGGGGCCAGCAGGCGCGGGGCTATGGCGGTGCTGGGGTCCTGCATGTACACTTTCCCCACGCTCAATTCTTCACGTGGCAGGTGGTCGCAGACAATGAAATCGTCCGTCGTCTCGGTCATCTGCGGGTAGAGCCGGTTGACGCGGGCGCAGATCGGCGCGGGGACCTGGTTCCACTCACAAAGGGCGATCGTTTTGGCTTCGCCATAGAGTCCAAGCCAGTGTTCGATAAGCCATTTCGGGTGCGAGGTGCGAGTTTCCAGAGGTAGCGTAGCTGTCATGGCCAGCAATTCCTCGGATTCACGGCAGGCACGACGCAGCACCGCATTGATCAGGCTGCGGGCACGGCCGGTGGCGGCCACGGTTTCATTCACTGCAGCGTATTCTGAAACCTTGAGAATCAATACCTGACACAGGCCGATGCGCAGGCCCCAGCGGCTGCGGTGGTCGAGGTGCTTGTCCTCGGTGATCACGGCGATCCAATGGTCGAGCAGGGAGAGGTTGCGCAGGGTGGTGAGGACAATGTCACGCAAAAAGGCGGTGTCGGGCTGGCTGAGGCCGCAGTCACGCTGGATGTGGTCCATCAGGTCGGCGGCAAAGCGCTCCCCCCCGGACCATTCCCCCAAAACATCCAGCGCCATGCCTCGGATTGGGACGGCAGGCGGGCGGGAAGTGGATGGCGGGCGTGGTTGGCTCATGGGTTGCACGACTAAGGCGGTGTGACGCTGGACACAAGCCGCCCTTTGTCCGCAGTGGGAGGAATGATTGACAAACTTCCCGGCCCCGCCTTTATAGATGGCCCCCCGCCTTTTTCACCCGCCCAACCACATCTGACCATGGATTTTATCGCCAAGAACATCGCCGAAGTAGCTCCTTCAATGACCCTGTCTATCACCAGCCAGGCGAAGGCGTTGAAGAAGCAGGGAGTGGATGTGCTGAATTTCGGAGCTGGTGAGCCAGACTTCAACACGCCTGCACCGATCATCGCCGCCGCCGTGGAAGCCCTGAATTCCGGCAAAACCCGCTACACCGAAAGCGCCGGCATCCTTGAGCTGCGCGAAGCCATTGCTGCAAAGCTGATGGTGGACAACAACGTGCAGTATGAGCCCTCTCAGATCAGCGTGAACTGCGGTGCGAAGCACTCCTGCTACAACGCCATCCTTGCCTGCGTCAATCCGGGCGATGAAGTGATCATTCCCGCCCCTTACTGGACCAGCTACCCGGAAATGGTGCGCATCGTCGGCGGCATTCCCGTGATCGTGGAAACGAAGCGTGAAAATGGCTGGAAGCTCACTCCGGACGAATTCGAGGACGCCATGTCCCCGATGACGAAGATGATCATCCTGAACACCCCTGGCAATCCGACCGGCTCCATCTACACCAAGGAAGAACTCACCGCCCTGGCCGAGATCGCCGTGGGTGAAGGGATCGTCATCTTGTCCGATGAAATATACGAGAAGTTGGTCTATGGCGGCAATGAGCACATCAGCATTGCCTCCCTGAGCAAGGATATCTACGATCACACGATCACCATCAACGGCTTCTCCAAGGCCTATGCGATGACCGGCTGGCGTCTCGGCTACACCGCCGCTCCGAAAAAGATCGCCGAATCCATCGACACCATTCAGAGCCACACCACCAGCAATCCGACCAGCTTTGCCCAATACGGCGCGCTCGCCGCTTTGCAGATGGACCAGCAGATCGTCAGCGATATGCGTGATGAATTCGACGTCCGCCGTCAGTATATGCTGGGCCGTCTGAACAACATCAAGAACGTCCGTGTGGTCGAGCCGATGGGCGCTTTCTACTTCTTGGTGGACATCGAACCGACGCAGATCAAGAGCGTGAACTTCTGTGAAAAACTGCTCAGCAAGCAGAAGGTCGCCATCGTTCCCGGCGTCGCCTTCGGTGCGGAGCACACCGTGCGCTTCAGCTACGCCACCGGCCTGGACGTGATCAACGCCGGCATGGATCGCTTCGAAGAATTCTGCAATCAGCATTAATCCCGCAATCGCTGCCGGCAATGGCCGGCCTCGTCTTCAAACCGCAAACCTCCAAACTACATGGGCATCTACAACAACATCGTCGAAACCGTCGGTAAAACACCGCTGGTGAAGCTCAACAAAGTCACCGCCGGCCTCAACGCCACGATCGCTTTGAAGTGTGAATTCTTCAATCCGCTTGGCAGCGTGAAGGATCGTATCGGCGCGGCCATGATTGAGGACGCTGAGAAGCGTGGGATTTTGAAGCCAGACACCATCATCATCGAACCAACCAGCGGCAACACTGGTATCGCGCTGGCTTTTGTCGCCGCAGCGAAGGGCTACACTCTCATCCTGACGATGCCTGAAACGATGTCACTGGAACGCCGCACGCTGCTCGCACTGCTGGGTGCCGAGCTTGTGCTCACGCCGGGTGCGCAGGGCATGAAAGGCGCCATCGCCAAGGCCACCGAACTCGTTGCTTCCACGCCGAACTCATGGATGCCGCAGCAGTTTGAAAATCCCGCCAATCCTGCCATCCACTCGAAAACCACCGCTGAAGAACTGTGGTCCGACACCGATGGCAAGATCGACATCCTCGTCGCCGCCGTCGGCACAGGTGGCACCATCACTGGCGTGACGGAAGTTCTCAAACCTCGCAAGCCCAGCTTCCAGGCCATCGCCGTCGAGCCTGAAGCCTCCCCGGTCATCAATCAGACTCTCGCCGGCGAGCCTGTACAGCCCGGCCCGCACAAGATTCAAGGCACCGGTGCCGGATTCGTTCCTGCCAATCTTCATCTCAAGGACAGCGCTGGTCATGCGCAGATCACCGAGTGTATCAAAGTCAGCAATGACGAAGCTTTCGCCATGGCCCGCCGCCTGGCCAAGGAAGAAGGCATCCTCGTTGGCATCAGCACCGGTGCCAACGTGGTCGCTGCCATCGAAGTCGCCAAGCGTCCTGAAAATGCTGGCAAGCTGATCGTCACCGTCGCGTGTTCCACCGGCGAGCGCTACCTCTCCACCGCACTGGCCGACGAAGCTCGTGCCAAAGTCGGAGCGTGAGTTTCGCAAAGACGAAATCTGAATGGCGAATGATGAATGAATCCCGGATGCCTAGGCGCCTAAACGCGTGACCAGCTTCGTCTTTCTTCATCATTTGCGGTTCTGTCTTTCTTAGTCCTTCGAGAATTTGCCTCTCCTCATTTTCTGAGCCAGCCGCTCACTCGATTTCCAAAACCACACTCTATGTCCCAACTCGATTCCATCTCTCAAGAACTCCCAGCCACAGGCATGGAAAAGTTTCTGGAGGACAATTTGCGCAAGCTCGTCTGGCTTTTCATCATCATTGTGATCTCGCTCATCGCCTTCGGCGTGATCAAGCATCAAAACAGCCTCAAGGCCAACGAGGCTGCTGAATTCTTCACGGGTGCCAAGACTGTTGAAGACTGTGATCTCGTTATTTCCCGCTATCCCGGCACCAATGCCGCTGCCAATGCGCTGTTGTTGAAGGCGGATTTGCTTTGGGATCAGAATAAGAAATCCTCTGCGGTGGAGGCACTCAAGGAATTCACCACCAAGGACGCAAGCAACCCACTTGCCGTTTTTGCGCTGCTCGGTCTTGGCTCCAAGCTCGATGCCATGAGTGAAAGCAAGGAGGCTCAGGCTGTTTTTGAACGCATCACCAACGAATTTGCCTCCAGTGAGGCTGCTCCTATGGCGCAAGTACGCATGGGTGACCTGCTCTGGGCGCAGGGCAAGGCTGATGAAGCCAAAAAGGCCTATGAAGACCTTGCCGTGAAGTTCCCCGACATGCCAGGGTTTCAGACCATCAGTCAAAATCGTCTCGGCTGGATCGCCTCCACTCTGCCGACCAAGGAAGTCGATGCTCCACCTGCCCCGAAAGTGGAATCCAAGCCAGCCGCCGCCATCCCAGGCATGCCTAACATCAAGTTGAATGCCGTTAACAGCGGCATCGGTGCCACGATTGCACCTGCCATGGCGACGCCTGCTGCGGCACCAGCTCCTCCTGCGGACTCGCCTTCTCCTCCCCCTCCTGCTCCCGCACCAGCCGCTCCTTCAAGCCCGGCTACACCGTCAGCACCTCCTGCATCACCTGCACCGGCACCATCCGCTGCTCCTACACAGCCTGCTCCTGCATCTTCAAACCCTGCTGCACCGCCAGCACCTCCTGCTGCCGCAGCACCTGCTCCTGCGCCTTCGACTCCAGCACCAGCGGCTCCTAAGCCCTGATAGTGTTCGAACACTTTTTTGTCTGTAGGCCTGACAGAGATAAAAAGCCGGACAACTTGTCCGGCTTTTTTCATGCAAGCCACTCCGCAATCGCCGCGATCACTTCGTTGCGCTGCGCCTCGCTGAGCTCACCGTAAATCGGAATGCTCAACACTTCGCCCGCGACACGATGGGATACTTCGCAGCCTGAAAGCGAAGCCGCAGGGAGGTCGGCAAAGCACTTCTGCTGATCGAGCGTGACGGGGTAGTAGATGTCGCAGCCGATTTTTTTGGCCACGAGATGGTCGCGCAGTGCGTCACGCTTGCCGCCGAGCACGCGGATGGTGAACTGGTTCCAGATGTGCTCGTTGTGGGCATAACCGACGGGGAGAACGATTCTGGCGTTCTGCGCGGTCAGCCAGGTGTCCTGGGTGCTCACGCATTTGCAATGGGCTGGGTCCGCCTGCACCACGCCTGGAAGTTTCGACATGGCCTCGATGTAATGCGCGGCGTTGCGCTGACGATCCGCCGTGTATTGCGCGTAGCGCTTTACTTTCACGCTCAGCAGGGCGCATTGCAGCGTGTCCATGCGGAAATTGCCGCCGACGTAGTGATGGTAATACTTGGGCTTGCCGCCGTGTACACGCAGTACTCGGGCGTACTCTGCCAGTTCGTCGTCATTGGTCACCAGCATGCCGCTGTCGCCAAAGCCGCCGAGGTTTTTGCTCGGGAAGAAGCTGTAGGTGCCGAAATCCCCCATCGTTCCACTGCTGATGCCTCGATACCTGGCGCCGATCGACTGCGCCGCATCTTCGATCACCTTGAGTCCGTGTTCCTTTGCCAAAGCAAGGATGGCATCCATGTCGGCACACTGGCCGAAGAGATGAACAGGGATGATCGCCTTGGTCTTGGCGGTGATCTTCTTCCGCGCGTCGTTCACATCCAGATTGAAGCAGATTGGGCAGACGTCTGTGAACACCGGCACAGCACCGAGGCGCGAAACGGCTCCCGCTGTGGCAAAAAAGGTGAAGGCCGGGCACAGCACCTCGTCACCCGGCTTGATGTTCAGCGCCATGAGCGCCAGCAGCAGGGCATCGGTGCCGGAAGAAACGGACAGCGCGTGCTTCACGCCCACCATCGCCGCGATTTCCTTTTCAAAGGTCTCCAACTCCGGCCCCATGATGAACCGCCCATGATGCAGCACCTGCGTATAGGCGGCGTGGAGTTCGGATTCGAGTGGCAGGTTCTGGGCGTTGACGTCGAGAAGTGGGACGGGCATGGGAGGAAAAATGACGAAGGCCGGAAGATGAATGACGAATGGCGGGCGTGCCAGCGATTCCTTAATCCGTCAGTTTTGGCCAGCCGCCCACATCCTCTTGTGAGCGGACCACGGGCTGGAATTTTTTCTCTCGCACGTTGGAGATGACACGCTGATCCACCGCATCGCGGGCTTGGGAGCAGCCGGCGCTCTCCAGCACGCTGCGCAGCACCTCATCCCCACTTTGTGGTGGAATCGGGGTGGGGCTGGAGAACACTGCCTGCTCCTGAAACTCCTTCAAGGCGTCATCCATGAGGTTTTCTCTTCCTTTGGTGTCACTGAGCTTTACCAGTTTGCGATCATCCACAAAGGCGCTCACACCGGAATGAACGCCGTGCTTCATTACCGCCTCGATTGCGGGATGCTTGGGATCACCGAGATACACATTGCCGATGAACTGGAACGCGTAGCCTTTGGCGGTGGCTTCATCCTTGTGGTCCTCGATGCCCGTGGTGAAGCGTGATCCCGACTTCTGGTAGTCAAACATCACATTGTTCACCGCTTCCATCTGCACCGCGTAGTCATCGCCCTTCCGCATGTCATTGGCTTCGAATTGAGGGCCGCGCATGACGTAGCGGGCGAACAGGCAGTGATGCACGCTCAGGGTGTCCGCACTCGAGTTGAAGCAGAACGCGTGGTTGTCGCCATACGGATGCAGCTCAGGATTGCTCAGCGGCTCCGCCAAAATGCACCACTGCACCGTCACATTCTGGCAATGCACCACGCTGAAGAGCTCATCACAGCTCCAGGAGGTGGAGACATGGTCAATGATGGCGTCGTGACAGCGCGTGAGACCGATGCAATCCAGCGCGTTCGAGTGCTCTGGTCGCTTCAGATTCTGCTCGCGGTTCTTGCGCTTCGTCGTCTCATCGCCCAGCCGCACGCGGATGTTCCGTAGGATGATGTCGTGCGTTTCTTCGAACTCCAGTGACCCGCCGCGCAGGCAGACACCCATCCCGGGAGCATCGCCACCATCGATGGTGATGAAAGGCTCCCTGATTTCGACCTCGTCCTGAAGCACAATCGTTCCCGCCACACGAAACCTCACAATGCGTGGTCCCTTCTGCATCACCGCCCAGCGGAATGAACCTTCGGGTGGATTTTTCAGGTCATCGTCGAGCCGGGTTACTTCGATGATTTTGCCACCTTTGCCACCTCGTGCAAAAGCACCGAAACCAGCGGCGCCTTCGAATGCCAGCCCTTGCTGAGCAGAAGCGGAGACCTGGCAGATAAGGAGGAGAGAAATGACGTGGCGAAACATGCCTGCTTAACGATCCCTACGCGTCAAAGTTCCTGCCATATTGCATGAAGTGACCGCGGCAGGAGCCAGATCCAGCGAATGAACATCCCTGCCATAAGACTGGCGGCATTGGCCACCAGAGCCGTGAGCCATGGTCGTGGGACACGCCACCAGCATCCCCACAGGCTCTCTGCTCCGATGGCGAAGCTTTCTGCAGCAATCAACATCGTGGCATAAGGCATGAAGTCCCAGGGCAGGCAGAGCCAGATGACTGGGTGGGTGATCGTGCTCGCGCCAAGGGCATACGCCGCACGTTTCAGCATGGGCAGTGAGCGCGCTGCTCGCAGATAAATGGGCACCTCGATCAGCTGGGTGAGGAGAAAAGCGCCAGACCAGTCATTCAAACTCATGCGCCGGCCTCCAGTCGTGCTGGCCGTTCGACAAACAACCACGTGGCGGCGATCAATTCCAGATAGCCATGAAACAGCGCCATGCGCAGGTAGTTTTCCCGTGCTGCCGTCAGATCAAACGCCGCCCATAGCGCAATGCCCAGCGAGAGCAGGATGACGAAGACCATCAGCGGCGTGCCGACATCTGCCGTGAGGGCACGTGCGCTGGCGCGGAAGGTTCGCGGAGTTTCCTGCGGCCGGTCATCCTCCGGGATCAGGCGCAGCCAGACTCCGTAGTGGACGGATTGCGCGAAGGCAAACAGCAGCACCAGCCGGAGCGCCCACGGCTCGGCGATGCCCGGAGCCAGAAACGAAAGATGATAACCCGGCCCCAGACCCGCAGGCTGCCACGCGAAGCCCCGCGCCCACGGTTCCAGCCATCCCATCACCAGCATCACGGAGGCGGTGAGAAACAGCACCGGCACCACGGCCTGCTGCCGTTGTCCGGAGCGTGGCCGCCAGCACCACCAGAGCATGATGGCGATGAAATTATGCAGATGAGCAAACACCAGGGCTGCCACGTCTCCCACGAACCAGGCCGCCACCATGAGGGCAGCGATCAAAGTCAGCGCGATCATTTTGCGAGACCATGCTCCTGTTGCAAGCAAGGCCATCGCCGCGCACGCCGTCAGTCCGCTCGTCATGCTGAAGCGGGACGTTCCTGCCAGCAGCAAAGGAATGCCCACTGGCAGCCATAAAACGAGGCGTCGGTGCAAGCCCGGGCGCAGCACGAGGTAACGCACATCTGCCACTAGGTGCGGCACACCCAGCACGACCGGCCCCAGAGCCAGCAGCCAGAAAGGAGAGATCAAGGTGGCGGCCAATGAGAACCCCACCACGGCGCAGCCTGCGGCCATGACACGCAGTTCACGCCTGCGCACCAGAGGCTTTGCCAGCGGGCCGAGCAGCTTCAATACAAGCCAGCGCAGGCGATCCAGCGGTGTCAGGATCGCAGCCGCACTGGCACGGAACTGGGAGGCGGGATTCATGAGAATGAGGATTGACGCTACTCTCGCGGGCCGTCATGATTCTGCCCGTCATGAGCATCAAGCGCCATCTTTTTCCTATTGTCGGTTCCTTCATCCTGATGGCGGACATTCCGCCACCCAACGCTCCCAAGCCTGCCCCACCCTCCAGCCCAGGCTGTACCATGAGCAAACCGGCACGCATGGCCGAAGCCATTGCAGCGGCGAAGCTGCGCAAGGCTTGATCAGATCAAGGTGTTCACACCTTGAATCTGATTCGCCAACTCACATCCGTTCGGTCGTCTGAATGCCCAGCAGGCCGAGGCCTGTCTTGAGCACGCGGCCAGTGGCTTCACAAAGCGTCAGGCGTGTGTTGCGGGCCGTGCCTTCGGAGCGGAGGACATGACAGGCTTCGTAGAAGCTGTGGTAGGTGTCCGCGAGTTCGTAGAGGTAATTCGCGAGCAGATTTGGACGATGGTCGTCGAGAATGTCGTGAGCATTTTCGGCGAACTGGGCCAGCTTCATGGCTAGCGCACGCTCGGCGGGCTCGGTGATTGCGAGGTCGTCGGTGAGCGCGACAGCACCATCGAGTTTGCGGAAGATGGCGCGGGTTCGGACGTAGGCGTTGATGAGGTAGGGCGCAGTGTTGCCTTGCAGCGAGAGCATCTTGTCCCAGCTGAATTTGTAGTCGGTGAGGCGGTTCTGGCTCAGTTCGGCGTATTTGACGGAACCTCCGCCGATGATGCGGGCGATCTCGTCTTTCTCGGCATCGCTAAGGCCCTGCTCTTTTTCATCGGCTGCGGCGCGGGCGCGCTCGATGGCTTCATCGATGACCTCCAGCAGTCCCACAGTCTCACCACTGCGGGTTTTGAACATCTTGCCGTCAGGGCCAAGGATGCTGCCGAAGGCGATGTGGATCATCTTCGTGGTGATACCACGACGTTGCGCGGCGGAGAAGACCTGGCGGAAGTGCAGCTGCTGGGGTGCGCCGACGACATACCAGATTTCGTCAGCCTGCCATTCCTTCACACGGTAGTCGATGGTGGCGAGGTCGGTGGTCGCATAGAGGTAGCCGCCGTCACCTTTGCGGATGATGCAGGGCGCGGGCTTCCATTCGTCCTTGTCGCGAATCAGGAAAGGATCGTTTTCAGGCTTAACGCTGCCGTCGCTGAAGACCACCGTGGCACCTTCGCTGATTGTGGCGATACCTTGGTTCAGCATCTCTGCCACTAGCGGAGCCAGGGCGTCATTGTAGAAACTCTCGCCCAGGTAGTGGTCGAACTTGATGTCGAGCGCACCGTACACTTTTTCGAGCTGTTCGAGGGTGAGTCGCACGCACTCCTTCCAGATGCCAAGGTTTTCGGCATCGCCCTGCTGCAGCTTCACGAGCTCGCCCTTGCAGATTTCAAGCACAGCTTCGTCTGCTTTTGCGGCGGCATTCACGGCCTTGTAAACGCTGACGAGTTCATGAATCGGGTCCGCTTTGAGCTTGGACTGATCGAGCTGCGTCTTCCAGCCATGGATGATCATGCCAAACTGCGTGCCCCAGTCGCCCACATGGTTGTCGGTGATGACCTTGTGACCGATAAAGCGCGCCACACGGGCCAGTGAGTCGCCGATGAAGGTGCTGCGGATGTGCCCCACATGCATCGGCTTGGCGATGTTGGGTGCGGAAAAATCGACCACGATGGTTTTTGCTTTCTCCACCTGGGGCACGCCCACATGGTCATCTTTGACAATGACGGAGAGCCTTTGGGCTAGAGCGGCGGCGCTGAGCGTGAGGTTCAGGAAGCCTGGGCCGTCCACGGTGATTTTCTCACACAGGTCTTCGACCTTGAGCGCGGCCTTGATCTGCTCAGCTAGGGCGCGCGGATTCGTCTTGAGCTGCTTGGCCAGAATCATCGCCGCATTGCTCTGGTAGTCGCCAAATCGAGTGTCTGATGCGATGACGACACCGGGGGTGAAGCCTTCAGGCAGATCAATGCCGGCGGCGGTGAAGGCTGCCTGGAGACGGGACGTGAGGAGGGCGCGAAACATGGGCGCGCATTTTGAATGCCGAATGGCGAAAGTCGAACGGGGAATTAGACCCGCCTGACCTCATCGGCACTTGTCAGTGTGTGAGTGCTGCCATCGGGAAATTCAAGGATGAGGTGGCCTTCCTCATTCAAATCGAGCACACGACCGAAAACCTCTCCCTGCGGTGCCCGGGCACGGATTTGGCGGCCTTTGAGCCAGCTGCGTTCGCGAACTTCCGCTATTGAGGCGCTGAAATCGTCTTCAAGACATTGAAATTCGGCATGCAGGGCGGTCAGCAGCCGGTGGGCGAGCGAGTTTCGGTCAATCTCGAGAATCGAAGCTGGCTGCAGTTGCTGCAGCAGCGATGTGGCGGACAGTTCGCTGGGGAAATCGAGGGTGTTCACATTCAAACCAATGCCCAGCACAAGATGGATGCCGGTCGGGGTTGAAACAGTTTCTGCGAGCAGGCCGCTGACTTTTCGGTCGCTCAAATAAACATCGTTGGGCCACTTGATGCTCGGCTTCAGCGGCAGTTCCATTTCAATCGCCTTGCAGATGGCGAGCGCCGCCAGGGTGGTGATACGCGGCCACTTCTCCATCGGGGCCGCAGGCTTCAGCAGCATCGAGAACATCAAATCCCTGCCGCGTGGGGCGATCCAGCGGTTGTCCCGCCGGCCCCGGCCAGCGGTTTGTGATTCGGTGAAGACCACGGTGCCGACAGGTAGATCTGCGGCGTTTTGTTTGAGCCAGTCGCTGGTGGAGCCCACCTCATCCACCACCGTGACGTGCCATGGCAGCGTGTCGTCATGCAGCGCGCTGGCATCAAGCGGGATCATGCGCGGATGCGGTGCGGATCGCTGGCCTCACCATGCTGATGCAGTTCATCATGATCACCCTGACATTCAAGATGCGTGGTGATGAGCACAGGATTTTCCACGCTGTCTTGCACGGCGGTTTCGATCTCAGTGGCGATGCGGTGTGCGTCGCGCAGCATGATGTCGTCGGCGAACAGGAGGTGAACTTCGACGTAGTGCATCTCGCCGGCATCTCGATGGCGCAACGCATGAAACTGGAGGCCGTGCTTTTCAGTTTCACGGCGCAGCGCGGCATCCAGTACAGCATTCAGTTTCGGATCGGCGGTATCCATGAGGCCGCCGACGCTCTGGCGCATCAGGCCGTAGCCGGTCCAGATGATGTTGGCGGCCATGAGGAGCCCGCAGATCGAATCCCAGCTGTGCCAGCCGGTCAAGGCGACGAGGCCCAGTCCCACGATGGCACCGAGGCTGGTCCACACATCGGTGAAAACGTGTTTGCCGTTGGATTCAAGAATCAGGGAACCTTGTTTTTTTCCTGTGCGGATGAGATACGTGCCGAGCACGGCATTGATGCCGATCGTCAGCGCGGTTAGCGCCAGGCCTTGGTCCAAATTGGCGGGCGGCAGGTGCAGCAGCAGGCGGCGCACCGATTCATAGATGATGAACAAGGCGGCAAGGATGATCAGCCCGCCTTCGATCCCCGCAGAGAAGAACGCGATCTTGCTGTGGCCGTACGGATGATCAGTGTCCGCCGGTTTGTGCAGTAGGCCGAGGCTGAAGGTGGCAAACATCACGGCGGCGACGTGCACGACGGACTCCGCTGCATCGCCAAGGATCGCCGCCGAGCCGGTCAGTACATACGCCCCCATTTTGAGCACGAGCATCAGGAATCCCACAGCGAGCGAGAGCCGCATGGCACGCGTGGCGTCAGAGGTGTTGCTCATGAGAGATCAGTCGCGCAGCAGCAGCTCGACGATGGCCGGCACATCGGCAAACGATTCGACGCAGCGCCAGGGATTCAGGGCGCTCAATTCAGCATGGGAATACTGTCCGGTGGCCACGGCAAGACATTTGGCACCAAAGGCCTCGGCGCAGCGGATGTCCTTCGGAGTGTCGCCGATGACGATGACGTCGGCGATGTCGTAAGTCGTGCCAGTGGCATTCTGCATGCGTTGCAGAGCCACGGGGCCGAGTTGGTTGCGGTCATGATGATCACTGCCAAAGCCGCCTTCGATGAAATGCTCGTAAATGCCGTGGCGCGAAAGCTTGATCACCGCGCCGCGGCGCACGTTGCCGGTGAGCAGGCCTAGGTGCGCTTCGCTTTCGCCGCGCAGGGCTTGCAGCAGTTGCGTCACACCGGGCAGGGTGTAGCCGCTGAAGTCCGGGGCCTGCAGTCGGCGCTGCAGGTGGGACAGATAGCGGTCAAGAAACGCGATGACTTCCTCCGGCGAGTGGCTGCGGTTCACGTGGCCAAACACATCCATCGCAATCGCGGGGTCGGTGGCCCCGGCAAGCTGGAGCGGCGGCAAATGCTCACGCTGAATGCCGAAGTGTTCTTCAGCCGCGTCGAGAATCGCAGCACCACCAGCGCCATGGCTGTCGATCAACGTGCCATCGATGTCAAAAAGGAGCAGGCGTGCCATCTCAATGTGGCTTGGAGGCTGCTGCGGGAGGGTGTGCTGCACCACCGGTGTTGGATGGAGCGTATTTGGCCACCAGGAAGGCCCCGCCTGCGGCCATGACACAACCAATGATGAATGGAATGGGCAGGGATTTGAAGCCGCCTTCCGGCGGATGCATCAGCATGGCCGTGATGGTGTTGATGACGGGAGCACCCGCGAAGACAATGGGCATGACTGCCGCTGCTGCAGCGACACCGAAGCCGCCTTTGATGATGGGTGTGGCAGCCGCGCCGAGGGCGAGGACCAGTGTGAGCGCACCCAGAGCGCCCGCCATGCCGGCCACAAGGCTGAGCGGAATGCCGTTGCCCGTTTCACCCGTGAAACTCCAGTTGGTGCCCCGGGCTTTCAGCACGAGCGCCGCCACGATGCCAATGAGAGCGTAGGCGATGCAGACAAACAGGAAGGCCTTGAGGCTGGCATTGGGGGTTTCAGCACCCATGGGCATCTTGGAGCGCGCGGCATGAAGGATGACACCATAGACGCCCCAGGAGAGCACGGTGAGGAGAGCGTAAATGAGCCAGGTCTGCATGATTTTGGTTTGGGGTTGGGAGTTCACAAGAGTTGGGGAGGGAGACAATGAATTGCCTTTGGAGAACGCCTCTCACAACGGCTTTGTTCACTTTTTGTATATGTTTGGAACCCACTCCGTCCCGGTAATCCCGACGGAAAGCATTATAGAACCGTCGTTCTTGACTGGTATCTTAGTCCGAGCTCATGCAGTTTGATCCTGAGGCTCTCATTGTTAAACGGCTGAAATTTTGCGTGAGGGTTGTTTATCCATTGGGTTTCCCCACGCAGAATGTCTTTACCAACGACATTCAAGGTCAGCGCGGAATTCTCCAGCCCTTGAGTAATTTTTTCACGATACGAAACGGGGGGCTGAGCGTGTGAGGCAAAAATGAACCTTCGAGTGATCGCCAAAAACGATATGAGGTCCAATCCAACCAACCGGTCTGAATTCATCGGCATGTAATAGATGAACCCGCCGTAATTATCGTGGCAGATGTCCAAAGCAAATGCGTCGTTAAATGCAATTACACTATCCAACTCGGAGCAATCCATCTGGAGGTTATATTTTGCGCACAATGGCTTAAATATAACGGACGCTATTTGGCTGAAGTCTTGAAGCATGGATTATGCTGGTTGGCTCCGGTCAGGCCGCTTGAGCAGCTCCGGTGGCGCGGCCTCGATCTTGTCGCGGAAGCGCTGGGGGATCACAACGGCCTTCATCTGGCCGGTCTCGCGGTCTTTGCGCACGCAGGCGGCGGTGATGCGGCCTTCAGCGGCCAGAGTGCCGTCCAGCTTCCAAAAGCGGATGAAATGGCGGATGACCTTGCTGCGGACTTCTTCCACGAGAAGTTCGCATTCAAACTCCTCCTCGACACGCAGCGGGGCCATGTAGTCACAAGAGGCGTGTACGCGTGGCCAGCCGACGCGCTCCTCACCTTCCACAGGTTTATCGACGATGGAGAATCCAAGGCTGCGGAAAAAGGCATGCTCCACGCGCTCCATGTACCTGAAGAAATTGGAGAAATGGACGATGCCAGCCATGTCGGTGTCGGAGAACTGGACGCGTTCGATGCAGGTGAAGCGGTGGGCCATGAGGCTGAATGCTTAGTCGTTGGATGTTGGATTCTCAATCACTCATCAGGAGACTTCAAATCTCCGGCGGCGGCAGGGCCGGAAGCATGAGCCTGCGATTCATGCCGTTTGCAGGAATCGCAAAGGAAGAATTCAGCATGGAGGTGTAGCGCTGCAGCTGCAGCGGGTAGAGCCGGGCATAGGTCGTGCGCAGGCGCTGGCGCAGGGGTTCATTGGCAGCTGTGGGTGGCAGGCTGCGGACCTCATCGCGCAGGAAGTTCATGCTCTGGAGCACATTGACGTAGCGCACATCCTCAGGCGCTGAAGGCGTGATGTGGTTAAAGCCGTAATGGGCAACAATGACCGTCTTGGCACCGCGTGGTCCCAGGAACTTGGAAGCTGCATGTTCAGGACCGAAGTCGTCGTAGTTCAACGTGAGCGTGGGGGATGTAAAGACCTTGCGCCATCCTTCCCCGCTGCAGGCGGGGAACAGTATGGCGAACATAAGCAAAAGCAAAATGGGGCTGGGTTTCATGGTGGTGGGGTTGGTGGAAAATCAGTGGCAGATCACGGCGAGTTCACAGCCCTGTGCCTCACGCATTTTGTGAACAGATTCAATCACCGCATGCGCAGCAGCTTCTGCTTCGGCCTTGGTGTTTAACCTGCTGAAGGAGAAACGCAGTGTGCAGGCTGCATCACGGGCGCTGACATCCATCGCCTCCAGCACATGTGAGGCATGCAGCGCAGCGGTGTGACAGGCGGAACCCGCAGAGCAGGCGATCCCCGCCTGATCCAGCAGGATGAGCATGCCGGCGGCATCGATTTCAGGCAGGCAGAATGAACTGGTGGTGTGCAGACGGTGCGTCGGGCAACCGTGAATGCGTATCTCGGGCAGTGCAGCGTGGACGAGGTGCTCGAAACGGTCGCGCAAGGCTTTGATGCGGGCCTTGGTGCCGTCTGCGAGATGCTGACCGGCGAAATCGGCGGCTTTGCCTAGGGCGACGATGCCGGGCACATTTTCGGTGCCACCGCGTCTTTCGCTTTCCTGACCTCCGCCCACAAGCAGCGGCGCAAAACGCGCACGCTGGCTGACATAGAGCGCGCCGATGCCCTTCGGTGCATGCATCTTGTGTCCGCTCAGGCTGAGGAAATCGATCGGCGTCGTCTGCACATCCAGGTGAATTTTACCCGCCGCCTGAACCGCATCCGTGTGCACTAGCGCACCAGCAGCGTGAGCCATTGTGACGATTTCATGCATGGGGGCAATGACACCGGTCTCGTTGTTGGCCCACATGATGGAGACGAGTGCAGTGACCCCTGGTCTAAGAAGAGATTGCAAGGCATTGAGATCCACCCGGCCATCAGAATGCACCGGGGCTGTGGTGACCTTGCCTCCCTGAGCCTGCCAGCGCCGGGCTGATTCGAGGACGGCCGCGTGCTCCGTGCCAGTGATGATGAGCTCCGGCTTCTCCGGCCACAGGGCGCGTACGGAGGCATGCACGGCATTGATAGATTCGGTGCCACCGCTGGTGAAGGTGATCTCGCCCGATTGGGCACCCAGCAGGGCTGCCACCTGGGCACGCGCTTGCTCGATGGCACGGCGTGCCCGGCGCCCACCAGCATAGCTGGCGGCGGGATTGGCGTAGTGCTCGCGCAGAAACGGCAGCATCGCTTCCAGCACTGCTGGATCGACCGGCGTGGTGGCGTTGGCGTCGAGGTAGATCACAGCTGGAAGGTCGGACTGACATTCCCGCTGTCAATACCCCTTCCGGCACTCGACAAGCCGCGCACTCCCGCTAACCTCCCCGCCCTTATGCTCGACATCCGCCTCATTCGTGACACCCCAGATCAGGTCAAACAGCGCCTTGCCAACCGCAACGGCGACTTCGCTTCATTGGTGGATGAGGTGCAGTCCATTGACACTCAGCGCCGTGCCGCGGAGACCGAACGGCAGAAGCTGCAGAGCGACCGCAACCGCATCAGCAAAGAGATCGGAATCGCGAAAAAGAACGGCCAGGACACCAGCGCCATCGAGGCGGAGGTCCGTGGCATCGGCAGCCGGATCGAGGAAATTGGCCGTGAGGCCGATGTGGCGGACGCACGTCAGCGCGATCTGCTTCTGAGCATTCCCAATTTGCCGCATGAAGCCTGCCCCGTGGGCACCACTGCGGAAGAGAACCCTGAAGTGCGCGTCTGGGGCGCCAAGCCAGCCTATGACTTTCAGCCGAAGGATCACACCGTGCTCGGTGCGGCTCTCGGCATGCTCGATTTCGAAGCCGGGGCGAAGATCTCCGGCAGCGCCTTCGTGGTTTATCGCGCCGCTGGTGCCAAACTTGAGCGCGCCTTGATCAGCTTCCTCTTGGATCTGCACACGACGCAGCATGGCTATGAAGAAATCAGTCCGCCGCTGCTGGTGAAGTCCGAGTGCCTGGTGGGCACCGGTCAGCTTCCTAAATTCGGCGATCAGGTCTACCATAGCGCCGCAGACGATCTGTATCTCATTCCGACGGCCGAAGTGCCGGTGACGAATTTGCATCGCGATGAAATCCTTCCTCTGGAAAAACTGCCGGTTAACTACGCGGCCTACACGCCCTGCTTCCGTCGTGAGGCGGGCAGCGCAGGTCTCGGAACGCGTGGGTTGATCCGCATGCATCAGTTCGACAAGGTCGAGCTGGTGAAGATCACCACCCCGGAGACAAGCATGGCCGAACTGGAAAGCCTCACCGCGAATGCGGAGAAAGTGCTGCAACTTCTCGGCCTCCACTATCGCGTCATCGAGCTCTGCACCGGAGACATCGGTTTTGGTTCGGCCAAGACCTATGACATCGAAGTCTGGGCACCGGGGCAGGGGACCTACCTTGAAGTGTCGAGCTGTTCGAATTTCGGCGACTACCAAGCCCGCCGCATGAACCTGCGCTACAAGGATGAAAACGGCAAAAATCGCATCCCTCACACGCTCAATGGTTCGGGCACGGCGCTTGCGCGTTTGTTTGTCGCCCTCGTCGAAACGTATCAGCAGGCGGACGGAACGATTCTGATTCCTGAAGCCTTGCGCGGTCATTTTGGTGCCGAGAAAATCGGCTGATGCTCATGAAACATACCTGCGCCCTGTTGTTCCTGCTGGTGTCCACAAGCTTCGCCTGTGCGCAGGCTCCCGGAGTGCCGGTTTATCCTGAAGGGCGTGGTTCGCGGCCGAATGCGGTGCTGACCGAGCAGGCGAAGAAACTGCAGGGGGCTTCCGAGCTGCTGTCGATGACCAAAGCTCTGGAGCAGGCCCAGCGCACGGAGTGCGACGTCGTCCTGCCACCTGTTGATTCCAAGCTGCTCACTCCACGCGAACGCTGGCAGAGGGCTCGTTTGTCACATCTTCGTGTGGGACAGTTTTATATATGTTCTAGGTGTGACAAATGGCACCTCGATCTGGCAGGCGGTTATGCAATCACGGCGGACGGTGCCGTGGCCACATGCGCCCATGTGATTGCTTCACCGCCCAACATGAAAGAGGGCTGGCTGGTGGCTGTCACGGAGGAGGATGTGCTACTGCCCGTCACCGAAGTGCTCGCATGCAATGTCGGCACCGATTGCGCCATCCTACGTGTTAAGTCTGACCAGCCGCTTATCCCCCTGCCGCTCAGCCTGGACGTAAGTCCGGGGGATTCCGTGTGGTGTTTCAGCGATCCAAGTGGCAAGCGCGGCTATTTCAGCGAGGGCATTGTGAGTCGTTTCGTGAAGCGTGCATTCATGAGCAAAAAGGAGGCGGTCAAGCTGCCCGAAGGCACCGAGGTGCCCAAACCGGTGTGGCTTGAAACGACGACGGACTGGGCTCCAGGTTCGAGTGGGTCGGCGGTGATCGACCAGTTTGGCAATACGGTGGGGCATGTGTCCGAAATCCAGACCGTGCTCGAAGAGCCGCTGCCAGTGCGGAAAAAGAAAGATGCGGCGACCGTCATCGAACAACTGGGCACCCAGATGGTGTTTCATCAGGCGATCGGCGCAGTGGAGGTGAAGGCCCTGGTGAAAAAACCTTGAGCTTTTTTTGCAACTTTGGCAAACCACTTGGGTTGGATGCTTCACCCATGAATCATTATGTCAGCCAAAACCCGCAAGCCTCTTGTCAGCACCTCACGAGCCATGGATGGAAGCTCGCCGCTCGATGACCTTCCGGCATTGATCACACAGACCAACATCCACTTTCAGGCGCTGGTGGAGCGCACGCTGGCAGAACTGAAGTTAGATCATCTGCTGCGGCCTGGCATGGCTCCGGTGCTCTTTGCGTTGTATGAAGAGGACGGCTGCATCATCAAGGAGCTCGCTGCTCGCACGCAGCGGTCAGCCGCGGCGCTGAATTCTCTTCTGGGCCGCCTGGAAAAATCGGGCGTGGTCAGTCAGCGCCCCTGCCAGCAGGACGGTCGAGCGGTACGCGTGCGTCTTACGGCCAAAGGGCGCGAAATCGAGCCGCGTATGCGTGAACTGCACCGCCGTGTCGTGGCTGCTGTTGAGCAGGGGCTTGCTGCAGGCGAGGCGGTGCAGGCCTCCAGTATGCTGCGGCGCATCATCGCCGGGCTGCAACAGGACGAGACCCGCCAGAACTGATTTTTGAAACCCAACTCAACGCGGACCTCATCCATGAAACTCATCGCCTGCATCCTCCTCTTTACCTTGTCATTCAGTGTTCGTGCCCAGCAGCCGCGCCCCTCTGCGGCTGTCAAGGAACTGCATGATCTCGTTTACGTCGAAGGGGGGCATGAACGCCACAAGCTCGATCTCTATCTGCCTGAAAAAGCCGAAGGACCCATGCCGCTCATTATCTGGGTGCACGGCGGTGGCTGGATGAACGGCAGCAAGGATGGCTGCCCTCCCCTGCGTGCCGGTTATGTCGGGCAGGGCTATGCGGTGGCCAGCATCAATTACCGCTTGAGCGGCCACGCAGTTTTCCCGGCACAGATCGAGGATTGCAAAGCCGCGATCCGCTGGCTCCGGGCACATGCCACGGAGTACTCTCTCGACTCTCAGCGCTTTGGCGTGTGGGGCAGTTCGGCCGGCGGCCATCTCGTGGCGTTGATCGGCACCAGCGGCGATGTGAAGGAATTCGATGTGGGTGCCAACCTGGATCAATCCAGCCGCGTGCAGGCGGTCTGCGACTACTACGGGCCAACAGACTTCAAGGTGTTCGTCACCACACCGGGCTATGAGAGCCATGCTATGGATGCATCACCCGAGGCGAAGCTGATCGGCGGGGCCGTGATGCAAAACCAGGACAAGGCCGCACGCGTGAATCCGATCACCTATGTCACCAAGGATGATCCTCCCTTTCTGATTGTGCATGGCGACAAGGATCCCAACGTGCCGATCAATCAGAGCCAGCTCCTGTTTGATGCGCTGAAAATGACGGAGGTCAGCGCCCATTTTCATACGATCCATGGTGCAGGACACGGCGGGCCGGGTTTTGCTGGCAAAAACATCGACGACATGGTCAGCCAGTTTTTTGCCGAGCGACTCAAAAGCAAGTCTGCAAAGACCGAAGCCCTCCTCACCGAAAGCGCCGCCGATCCTGCAATGATGGAGCGTGATCCGCGCAAGGGCATGCCACCGGCAGGCGCGCGGCGCGGCCCTCCATGGGAGGCCGTCATCGGTCGCGATGACAAGAACAAAGACGGCAAGGTCAGCAAAGAGGAGTTCAGCGGCCCGCCACAGCTCTTCCAGTTGCTCGATCAAAATGGCGATGGCCTGCTGGAAAAATCAGAGCATGAGGCCTTTTTGAACCGCCCTGGCCCACGCCCTTGAGGGGCCGAGATTTCGCTTCCCAAGCGAATTTTGAACCTTTAACATCGCCTGAACTCCAACAGGCCATGTACAAGCACCGAATTACCTTCGTCACGGCAGCTCTTCTGAGCACGGTCTTTTCCACCAAAATCCACGCCGAAGGTGACTGGAGTGTGAAAAGCGCCGAACGGACTAAGGTGGCGATCTTTGCCGAGGATGTAACGGTGGACGGCACCCGGCGGCCCGACCTTGGTCGGGCTCTCGCGGACAGTCTCAGTACAAACCTGCTGCGCCGCGGTCAGATGCGGGTGTTTAACCTCACCACACAGGAAACAACGACCGGTACACAGACCCTGGCACTGTCCAAGGATACGCCATCCAAGGTGCCGGCACTCGACAAGGACATCGACTACCTGCTGAGCTTCAATTTGTTTTCCAACGCCAATGAGCATCGCCTGACAGTCAAAAAGACGCGTGTTACGACCTCTGAGCTGTTGGATTCCCATCAGTTCTTCACCTATGGCCGGGTGAGTGATGTGTTTTCGCTCGTGGGCAAGATTGTGGACCGCATTGATCCACTGCCGGTGATCCACAATTTCCCGGTCACGCAATCCCCCGCTGCGCTTCGTGCCGCACAGCCGGATCCAACCCCGTACCAGCAGTTCTGGACCGGTGATTATTCCAATCCGGGCAGCCCGGCTTATGATCCATGGCGTTCCAACAATTTGGCGCAGTATGATCTCAACAATGTGCCCAAAGCGCTGATCTACCGTGAGCTGGGCTCCATCCAGCACATTGACACCACCTGGAGATTCACCGTCGTCAAACCGGTCAAAGGCGTGCAGTTGCGCACCCGTGATCCGCTGCATGTACTCTACGATGAAGGCGACGTGTACGCCAATCTTCGCGTCGGTACGGTGGAGCAGGCCGGAGTCATCGCCGATTACGGCGGCATGACGCCGGAGCATCACAAGCTCTTCAACGGCGACAAGGTCTTTGGCTGGTACACGCCTCCTCAGGAGAAGGCGGCGAATACGAAGTAGGGTTGATATGGCTTTGACGTGGGCTATTGGCACTGCCGCCAAATCCCGCCCCCATGCTGCAGCTCTCCCAGGTTCTCCTTCCCGTCGATCATCAAGATGATGATCTGCGCCGTGCCGTGGTGAAACAGCTGGGCGCACGCGATGAGGATGTGATCAGCGTAAAAGTGAAACAGCGCGCGATCGATGCGCGGCGCGGGCATGTGGAGTTCAGCTTCACGCTCCTGGTCGAAGTGAAAGACGAGGCGCGCGTGCTCAAGCGCATCGGTAAAAATCCTCGCATCGGCCCGGCTCCGGAGGAAATCTATCACGAGGTTGCCTCGAACGTGGCTCGTTCGGCATCAGCGCGGCCGGTGATCGTTGGCACCGGGCCCTGTGGCTTGTTTTGCGGCCTGCTGCTGGCCCGTGCAGGATTGAAGCCTCTGCTCCTGGAGCGTGGCAAAGCGGCAGGGGACCGCGCGCGCGATGTGACCGGCTTTTGGCGGCGCGGCTGGGATTTCAATCCTGAATCAAACGTGCAGTTCGGTGAGGGCGGCGCCGGCACCTTTTCGGATGGCAAGCTCTACACGCAGATTCGTGATCGTGAGCACCGCATCCCTTGGCTCCTGCGTGAAATGGTGGCCGCAGGTGCTCCGGAAGACATTTTGATCAAAAGCAGGCCTCACATCGGCACGGACAGGCTCATCAAGGTCGTGCGGCATGTGCGCGAGGAAATCATCGCCCTGGGCGGTGAGGTGCGTTTTGGCGCTCGTGTGACGGATGTGGTAATCGACGCCGGAGTGATGCGTGCGGTGACGCTGACAGATGGTGAAATGATTGAAGGTTCACGATTCATCTTTGCCATCGGCCACAGTTCACGCGACACCTTTTACATGCTGCATCGGCATGGCGTGCCCTTTGAGGCCAAGCCCTTTTCCATAGGAGTACGCATTGAGCACCCGCAGAAACTGATCGACCGCAGTTTGTATGGCAAATGGGCCGGGCATGCTCGGCTCGGGTCGGCTCCGTATAAGTTTGTGGCGCA
Source organism: uncultured Verrucomicrobiota bacterium (assembly GCA_903838675.1). GTDB lineage: Bacteria > Verrucomicrobiota > Verrucomicrobiia > Verrucomicrobiales > Verrucomicrobiaceae > Prosthecobacter. The sequence continues at coordinate 44,102 of CAILZI010000126.1, read as the reverse complement.
CTGCGGCACGGGCCGTGCGGCCTACAGTTTCTGCATGTGTCCCGGCGGACTCGTTGTGGCGGCCACTTCGGAGCCTGGCATGGTGGTGACCAACGGCATGAGCAGCTATGCGCGTGAGGAGTCGAATGCCAACAGCGGCTTCATGGTGGATGTTCGGCCCGAGGACATGCCTGCGGGCGATGTGCTGAGCGGCATCGAGTTTCAGCGCAATCTTGAGCGCCGGGCCTTCGTGCTCGGCGGGGGCAAATATCATGCTCCAGCGCAGCTGCTGGGCGACTTCCTGGCTGGACGCGCCTCGACCGGTCCCGGCAAAGTCCTGCCATCCTATGAGCCGGGTGTGGTCTGGTCGAATTTGTGCGAGGTCCTGCCCGAATACACGATTGAGACGATTCAGGAGGCGATTCCGCGCATCGACAAAAACCTGCCGGGTTTTGCCCTGGAGGACGCGGTGCTCACGGGTGTCGAAACGCGCAGTTCCTCACCTGCACGGATCCCGCGAGATGTACTGACTCTGGAATGCACCGGTGTGAAGCATCTCTACCCTGCAGGGGAAGGTGCGGGCTACGCCGGCGGCATTATCTCTGCCGCTGCGGATGGCATGCGTGTGGCTGAGGCGATCTTACGCCAGGGCTGAGCTGATGTGCGCCAGCACGCCACGGCAGCCGTCTTCGAGCAGATCCAGCACGAGTTCAAAGCCCTGCTCGCCGCCGTAGTAAGGATCCGGCACTTCACTTTCCTGATGGTCGGTGCAGAAATCGCAGAACAGACGGATTTTCGAGTCAAACTGGGATGCGCGGTCATAATACCGCACGTCACGCAGATTTTGCCGGTCCATGACGAGGACGAGATCATAGTCTTGCAGATCGTTTTCCGTGACCTGCCGGGCGCGGCTGTTAAGGTTATACCCCCGATTTTGCGCTGCAGTGCGCATCCTTTGATCCGGCAATTTGCCGGCATGCCAGCCGCCCGTGCCTGCTGAACGGATGATAACTCGGTCGGCAAATCCTTTAGTTTCAATCAATGCACGCATGACGCCCTCTGCCGCAGGTGAGCGGCAGATGTTGCCCAGGCAGACAAAAAGGAGGCGAAAGGGGGCGGCCATCGCTGGAGCTAGGCCAGTGACGCTCGGTTCACAAACTAAAATCGCCTCCTGTCCGCAGGGGATGCCGGGCATCCCCCGGCGGAAGATTTCTTTCCCTGTGAACGAGTCTTTGGTTGAGGCATAGTTTGAGCACGCTATCTGCTATCAAAACCTAAACCCCACGCCCATCCCATGTCTGTCGTATCCAAAGGTCTCGAAGGAATCGTTGCTGCTGAAACCCGTCTTGGGGAGGTGAATGGAGCTGAAGGCATCTTGTTCTACTGCGGTTACGACATCAACGAGTTGGTCAAGGTCAGCTACGAAGAAGTCGTTTACCTGCTTTACTACAACAAGCTGCCCAATCGTGCTGAACTCAACAAGCTCACCACCGCGCTCCGTGCCGAGCGTGAACTGCCCCAGGGCGTCATCGACTTCCTCAAGTCTGCTCCTAAGACCGCCAAGCCTATCGACATCATGCGCACGGCCGTCTCGATGCTCGGCTGCTACGATTTGAGCCGCTATGACCTCGAGGTCAGCGAAAACATGGCCAACGCCATCCGCCTCACCTCACAGATCGGCGTGATTGCCGCCTACTTCCACCGTGCACGTCAGGGACTCGAACTGCCGCCCGTGCGCAAGGACCTCAGTGAAGCCGCTCACTTCCTCTATCTGATGAACGGTGAAGTGCCGAGCAAGGAAGCCGAAAAGACCCTCGACATCGCCTACATTCTTCATGCTGAGCACGGCTTCAATGCCTCGACTTTCACGGCTCGCGTTGTGGCTTCGACACTGAGCGACATGTTCTCCGCCATCAGCGCCGCCATCGGTGCGCTCAAAGGACCGCTGCATGGTGGTGCCAATGAAGGGGTGATCCACATGCTCGAAGAGATTGGATCGCCTGACAAGGTGGATGCCTGGGTCGCCGACGCTCTGGCCCAGAAGAAAAAGATCATGGGCATTGGTCATCGAGTTTACAAGGTGCTGGATCCCCGCGCTCCGCATCTGCGTGAGATGGCCATCCAACTCACCAGCCAGCTTGGCGAATCGAAGTGGATCCAGATGTCGGAGCGCATCGCCCAGATCATGCGCGAGCAGAAGGGCCTCAATGCAAACGTCGACTTTTACAGCGCCACGGTTTACTACAGCCTTGGCATTCCGACCGACCTCTTCACCCCGATCTTCGCCATCGCCCGCATGAGCGGTTGGACTGCTCATGTGCTGGAGCAGTGGAGCGAAAACCGCCTGTTCCGCCCGCTCAGCGCCTACGTCGGCAAGCCGTATGGCCAGAAAGTGGTGCCAATTGACGAGCGCTGATCGAAACGGCCAGAGGGTCTGGCTGGATTAAAATTGCATGTTGCAAAGGTGGCAAATCCAAGGATTTGCCATTACTTTAGCCGCTTCATGCGTCTCCTTCCAACCATCGGAGCCGTCGCTGCGATGCTTGGCACTCAGCTGATGGCACAGCCTGCCACTCGTATCGTGTGGCAGCCGGTGCAGGAGTATTTCATCCATCGTGATGAAGGGCAGCAGGTGATTGCTGGTACCAAGCGGCTGAATTCATTCACCGCTTACACGCATATTGGCACCGACTTCGGTTTTCACGGCCCAGCTGAACACGAGATCGAATGGGTGACCGATGAAGTCGTGGTGCACCTCAGCCAGCAGCCGGAGGCATGGGCCGGCATGTGGCACAGTCTGGCCGGGCAGGCGCGCAATCCGAATCGGGTGATGGACTTCACTCATGCCTATCCTGCGCCAGTTACCGCCAGATACCAGCCGCGTGTTACGGCTGTGATGATTCAGGCTGCGGGGCGTGGCAAGATTAAGCTGGAGATCAAATCTCCCGCCGACGAACAGCGCTGGTCGCAGATGATCGAGCTAAATGAGCCGCAATACCGTATGTTTGTGCATCCGGTGGCGCCTGAATCGGTGCGGGATGGAAAAACCATTATTTGGACGGCTGAGCCTGGTGCTGAAATAAAGGTTTCAGGCCTGTTTCTTGGCATCGAGATGCCTCAGATGCCCTGGGATGCCTATGCCTTCCTCGCCTCATATGCGAAGATCGCGCGCAGTTATTCGATTGAAACTGGCTTTGTGCGTGACCGTGCCCACATCGAAGAAGGGGCGTTTGAATCTGTCTCCGCCACCGGCATGTACGTGCTGGCTTCGGCAGCGGCGGCGCAGGACGCGCTTGGTTTGGTAACACCAGATTATGCACGCTGGGTGCTCACACGAACGCATGAGGCCATGAAGAAGCTCAAAACGGGCCGCGGCCTGCTGCCGCATTTTGTGCACCGGCATGGGCATGAGAATGAATACTGCATCCATCCTGGCACTGAATACAGCACCGTGGATACGGCGATCTATGCACAGTCCATGCTGCTGGCGGCTATCATGCTGGACGCACCCACCGTGGCGGAAGACTTGATCCTCCAAATACAAAGTGTTGAATACAATCAGCTGCACCTGCCCGCTGGCCAGCTTTCGCACGGAGTTGATGAGGACGGCACCACTCTCCTGCCGCATGGCTGGCAGGACTGGGGCGGTGAAACCGCATTGGTCATGCTCATGGAGGGGATCGCCAATCCCGACCATCGTCCGCCGCACATGAGGACTCCGGGAAAGGCCTGGCAGGGCACCGGTTTCATCACCGAGCTGCAAAGTTTGTTTCATCCCGACTTCGACAGCGACGCACCCGATGCACATGACGGGGTGCGCTGGCTCAGTGTGCGCCGTGCCATGCTCGGTGCTCAGCGCGCCTACATTCCAAAACGCTGGCCGCAGTCCCACGCCGCAGTCAATGGCATCTACGGTCTCTCCGCAGGCGAAAATCAGGCGGGCAACGGCTATTACGTAGGAGGCGTCGATCTGCCGGACCAAAAACTCATCCACCCTCACTACATCCTGATGTCCTCCCCGCTGCATCTGCAGACGAATGAGACCTATGAGCTGCTGGAGAGAATGGAGAAGGCCAGTTATTTCCCGCCCTGGGGCATGGTTGAAAATCTCAATGTGGATGGCCGCAGCTATTTGCCCATGGAAGGTTCGCTGAATGCCGGATTCGAGGCCCTCAGCGCCTACCATTTGTTCGCCAAACACCGCAAATTGCCGGACGCCATTTATGCGGCCAGCCTGAAAAGCCCCCAAATCCGCCGCGCCATGCAGCTGTTCTACCCTGGTGCTGCCAAGGTGGCTGGCGGAGAAAAAGAGGCTGCGGCTCAGTAGCAGGACACTGAAGCTAAGCCTTGCTCCCATGCCCATCCCCGGCTAACTGAACGATCCCATGTTTGTCGACCAAATCAAAGTTCAAGCGCGTGCCGGTAAAGGCGGCGATGGCAGCGCCCATTTCCATCGTGGAAAATTTCGTCCTAAAGGCGGCCCAGACGGTGGCGACGGCGGGAACGGCGGCAGCCTGATCCTGCTAGTCGATCCCAGCACGGACAGCCTGCGCAATTACGTTTTCAACAACCGCCTCCTCGCCGAAGATGGGGCCAAGGGAGGTGCCACGCAGTGCACCGGCCGCAGTGGCAAGGATGTGGTGTATAAGGTGCCTCCAGGCACGCTCATTAGCCGCGTCACTCAGGAATACGACAACGAAACCAATGAGCTCGTCACTCGCTACGAGCCCGTGGCCGACTTGACCGAGACCAACTCCACCTACGTGCTTTGCAAAGGCGGCAAGGGAGGAAAGGGAAACGTGCATTTCAAAACCTCCACGCATCAGGCTCCGCGTGAGTTCACTCCTGGCACCCCCGGTGAAGAAGGGGAATTCCACTTCGAATTGCGCAGCATCGCTGATGCCGGGTTCGTCGGCGCGCCGAATGCTGGCAAATCGACACTGCTCTCCAAACTGAGCGCCGCCAAACCGAAGATTGCCAATTATCCCTTCACCACGCTGCAGCCCATGGTCGGCGTGATTGAGTTCGGACCCAATCGCCGCGGCAGTCTCGCGGACATTCCGGGACTCATCGAAGGCGCGCATGAAAATATCGGCCTCGGTCATGATTTCCTGCGCCACATCATGCGCTGTCGCGTGCTGCTTTTTGTCGTCGACACCGCCGGTACCGAGGGCCGAGATCCTGTCTCGGACCTCGAAATCGTGCGCAAAGAGGTCTCGCTCTATTCTGAAGAACTGGCCAAGCGCCCTTGGTGCATCATTGCCAACAAGATCGATCTCCCCGAGGCGGCGGAGAATCTCGTCCACTTCAAAGAGCGCTTCAAACGCATCAAAGTCCATCCCGTCTCCGCTGAAACCGGCGAAGGTCTCGACAAGCTGCGCAAGTGGCTCGACGAGAAGATCGGGCAGGATGTAGATTGGTGAGGCCGGGATTGGATGGCTGGTTGAAATCCGTCTGGCATGACCCACAGTGAGGTCATGAGCACGGAAGCCATCCTTCAGGCATTCACCCTCTTGGAGCCAGCGCAGCAAATCCAGCTGGTCGAAGACATGTGGGATCGCATCGCCCAGTCAGATGAGCCGCCACCTCTCACGGCAGAGCAGCGTGAGGAGTTGATCCGCCGCAAGGCGGCTTATGCCAGCGGTGCTATCAGGGGCCGTTCATGGAGTGACGTGAAAAACACTCTGCTCGGAAACGATGGCCGTTGAGTCGATCATTTTGCCCGAAGCTGATCAAGAGATCGCGGACGCCTACCACTGGCTGGAGCGGAGAGGTCCTGGACTTGGGAAAGATTTCTTGCGCTGCATGGATGCGGCATTGGCAACGATCTGTCAGATGCCAGAAGGGTTTGCCAGGATGATGGATGATTTTAGACACTTCAAAGTGCGTCGGTTTCCGTACACGATCTATTATGAGTACACGGGTGGTGTGGTGGTCGTTTATGCTGTCTTCCACGGTGCCCAGGATCCAGAGCGCGTTCGACGAGCTCTTTGGCTGAGAAAGCCCGAATAACTCCCATGCGCCTGAACCGTTCCAATTTCTGCTGGCTGGCTCTGGCACTCGTTACAGTGGGGTATCTCACCTTCTGGGCTCTGCTGCTCGGAGCCACGGCGACATATAGCACGCCGGATTCGTGGCTGCAGGTGCTGCGCTCGCCCGAGATCCGGCACGCGACTTTTTTGAGCTTGGTTACCTGCTCGCTTGCGGCGGGTTTTGCGCTGCTGCTGGCGGTGCCGGTGGGGTATTTGATGACGCGCCTCGAGTTCCGCGGCAAATCGTGGCTCGATGCGGCGCTGGATATTCCCATCATCCTGCCTCCGCTGGTGGTTGGCCTGTGCTTGCTGATCTTTTTCCAAACCAAAATCGGCAAGGTGATCGAAATGGCGATTCCCTTCACCTATCAAGTCAGCGGTGTGGTGCTCGCACAATTCGTCGTGGCTGCGGCATTTGCTATTCGCACGATGCGCGGCACGTTTCAGCACCTCTCTTCACGTCCTGAGGACGTGGCATTGACGCTGGGCTGCACACGCTTTCAGGCGCTGTGGCATGTCGCGCTGCCTGCCGCCCGGCGTGGCATGGTCGCGGCGTTTTGCATCGCCTGGGCGCGCAGTCTGGGGGAATTCGGGCCGATCCTTGTCTTTGCCGGAGCCACACGCATGAAGACAGAGGTGCTGCCGACAACGGTCTGGCTGGAGCTCAGCGTGGGAAATCTCGAAGCCGCCGTCGCGGTGAGCTTGTTCATGGTGCTGCTGGCCGTTCTGGTGTTGGTGGCGGTGCGAGCCACGGGGGAAAAAGTATGATCCAGCTCGATCAACTCACCTGGAAGGTCCCGGGCCGCACGATCCTGGAGAAGGTGAGCGTGGCCATTCCGGCCAACACCTACGCGGTGCTGATGGGGCCAACTGGCTGCGGCAAAACCACGCTTCTGGAAATCATCTGCGGCTTGCGCCAGCCGACCTCCGGCCGCGTGCTGCTAGATGGCCTGGACGTGACTGATCTGGAACCGCGTGAGCGCGGCATCGGCTACGTGCCGCAGGATCTGGCGTTGTTTCCAGGCCTGCGTGTGCGTGAGCAGATCGGTTTCGCACCGAAACTGCGCGGTGTGGCCCCGGAGGAACTGAATCAGCGCGTGAACCGCCTTGCAGAGCAGTTTGGCATTTCCCCACTGCTGGATCGTCTGCCCGACTTGCTCTCCGGCGGCGAAAAGCAGCGCGTGGCTCTGGCCCGTGCTCTGGCGGCACAACCCAGGCTGCTGCTGCTGGACGAACCGCTCTCCGCGCTCGATGAAAGTATGCGTGCGGAGGCTGTGGCACTGCTGCAGCGCATTCAGCAGGAGAATGCGCTCACCGTCTTGCACGTCACCCACTCCAGCAGCGAGGCGGCCGCTCTTGGTCATCTGCATTTGCGCATGGTGGCAGGGCGGTTGGAGCCGGAATCGCAGGGATGATTTGCACTGTGTGGTTGGAATCCGCCCGAAGCTGCGTTTAGTGTTCCGAAAACAACCCCCTGAATGGATTGGAATGACTGGCAGCGCGTGCTGAAATGGCGCGCACTCGAAGAAGGCGATGCCGATGGCGTTCTCGTCATTGCGGAGCGTCGGCGTGAGGCCACGGCCCATACGCGGGCCGGACTGGCCTCCGAAGAGATCACCGGGGACGTGCTGGAAGAGCGTTCAGAGTCGTTTCTGGACAAACGGGCCGAGTGGCTGGAGCGCGAGGCCGTGGGCTGGCGTGGCGACCTGATTCATGTTCTTGATCTGCTGCGTGTGCCTCAGGGGCGGTGGTCTTGGGCGCTGGCAGGCTGGGCACTGGCACTGATCGCGGGCTACTGGTTTACGGATCTGGGGCAGACTGCTGAATTCAACCTGCTGGCACTGCCGCTGGTGGGGCTGCTGGCATGGAATGCGGTGGTGATTGTCCTCGGATTGCTTTGCGAACTGATGCCGACCTCTGCAGTGGCCGGGCGTGGTGGCTGGGTGGCGGAATTTCTCGCACATGGCATCTCACGGATGGGCAAAGCAACGAAGGAGATCGAAAGCGGTGTGGCTGACACCGTGCGTACACGGTATGAAGAACTGGCTTGGCCGCTGGCCTGGCGGCGGTTGCAGATGCGGCTGCGAATGTGGCTGCATGTGGCGGCGGCATTGCTGGCCATAGGTGGCGCAGCAGCCCTGTATGCTCGTGGCTGGTCGCACGAATATCGTGCAGTTTGGGAAAGCACCTTGCTGGGCCAGAGCGAGGCCTCGGCGTTTTTTGAGACCTTGTTTAAACCGGCGTCGAAGGTGCTGAAAACCCCCGTGCCATTGGATCAGATCCCCGGCATGCATCGGACTTTGGGCAAGGTGGAGAAGCCGGCTCCGGCCTTGCCTTGGATTCATTTGTATGCAGGCACGCTTCTGGTCCTGATCGTGCTGCCGCGCCTCCTGCTTGCGGCTCTGGGTGCGGCGCGCTGCTGCCGGGTTGTTGCTCAGCCAGCCCGTGCGTTAAACTGGGGCGGTTACCTCCGAACATTGCTTCGTGCTGTGGAGGGCGGCAGCGAGCGCATCCAGGTCCTCGTGCATGCCATCGAGCCCACGTCCGCTCACCGCGAGGTGTGGGACCGTGGCGTGAGGGAGCGTTTTGGCGGCATGGCGCGTGCTGAATACTTGCGCATTCCCGCTGGAGAGGAGGACGAGTTTGCCGCCGCTTGGCAGCCCGTGTGCGCGAATTTGGTGATGCTCTTCAACATGGCCACCACGCCCGAGGCCGAAGTGCAGCGGCGTCTGGTCTCTGATATACGCCAGCGCCTGCTCACCAAGCATGCCGAACCGGAAATGGTCGTACTGCTCGACGGCACGAGCCTCGCGGGACGATGGTCGCCGGAAAAAATCGCTGGTCGTGAGCAATTATGGTCGCAGATGGTCGAAGGCCTGGCGTCTGAAGTGATTGTGGCCGTGCGCAAAGAATCCGCACGCGCAAAGCCTCCTGTATCGTAATGTTAATGAAGTTTTCGTCTCTTGTGCCCGCTCTTTTTTCCAGAACCAAAACTCCCAGCTCTTCTGACCGACAGGCGGCGGAGCTGAATGTGCGTGATGCCTCAGACATCGTCACGCTGAGCCTCATTTCACACACGAATGCTGGCAAGACGACGCTGGCCCGCACGCTGCTGCGCCGGGATGTGGGGGAGGTGAAGGATGCCCCGCATGTCACCCTGTTCAATGAATCACACACCCTGCTCGAAACGGGCGGTTTCATGCTGCGGCTGTGGGACACCCCGGGCTTTGGCGACAGTGCCCGACTGATGAAGCGCCTGCAGCGCGAGCGCAGCCCATTGCTCTGGTTTCTGTCGCAGACCTGGGACCGCATCACGGACCGGCCCTTGTGGTGCAGCCAGCAGGCGCTGAAAAATGTGCGCGATGAAGCGGACGTCGTGCTCTATCTCGTCAATGCCGCCGAACCACCCGAGGCCGCCGCCTACATCGGGCCTGAGATGGAAATCCTCAGCTGGGTGGAAAAACCGGTCGTCGTGCTGCTGAATCAGACCGGATTGCCGGGCAGTTCATCCATGGAAGCAGCAGAACTGGAGACCTGGCGTACTCATCTGCAGCAGTTTGAGATCGTTCGTGAAGTGCTGACGCTGGATGCCTTTGCCCGCTGCTGGGTACAGGAAGACATCCTCATGGACTCGCTGGCACCCCTGATGCAGGGCTCCAAAATCCCGACCTTCCAGCAGATCAAACGTGCCTGGGCGCATCGCAATGTGGAAGTGTTTCAGACCTCGGTACGTCTGATCTCTGAGCAGCTCACCGCCGCGCTGTTTGACGGCGTGGATGTGCGTTCTGAAACGTTGCTGGAACGCGTGGGCTGGCAGCGCGATGACTTGAACCGCGAGTACAACGATGCGCGGCAGAAACTGGCCACACAGCTCGCTGACCGCACCGAGCAGACGACCAACAACCTGATTGAAGCTCATGGCCTGAAAGGTCAGGCCGGTCACGAGATGAACCAGATCGCCCGCGAGAATTTTCATCTGCCACAAGCCGTGTCAGAAAACATCTGGGGCGTGCTCGGCAGTTTCGCCGGTGGTGCCATGGGTGGGCTCATCGCTGATCTCAAACTGGGTGGCATGACCTTTGGTGGTGGTGCGCTGCTGGGCGGTCTTGCCTCCGGCATTGGTGCCTATGCTTTGATCCGCAGCTACAACCTCGTGCGTGGCAGCGACCAGCGTCTGCGCTGGTCACGCGAGCATTTCCGTGAGCAGGTCAAACTGGCCTTTCTCACCTACCTCGCCATCTGCCACTTCGGTCGTGGTCGCGGTGAATGGAAGGAAAGTGCGCAGCCTCAGCACTGGCAGGAGGTCGTGGATGCAGTGACGGATCTGCACGCGGACGCTCTGGATCATCTGTGGAAATCCGGCGTGCAAAAAGACACCCAGCCCGCGACACTTTCCCGCCAGTCCCGTCAGCTCACCGGCGACTGCATGGTGGCCCTGCTGGAGCGGCTGTATCCAGGTGTAGAGTCAGCTTCATGGCGAGCCTGAGATTCTTCTTCGCGCAGACGGCGTTCCAGTCGTGATTGAAAACTCTGCCAGCAGCGCACGGCGCGGGCGCGGAAGTCGGAGGGAGTGATGTTCAAACTGAGCAGGCAGGCGCGGTGGTCCCAGGAGACGACACAGGCGGTCACGAGGTGGATGGCCTGAAACTGCCAGCGCCAGAGACGCTGCACGGCAGGGGTGAGTGTCTTGAGACGCTCGAAGAGAAAGTCGCGCTGAAAGGAGAGATGGCCCATTTCATCGCGCAGGAGCTTTTTGGCGACTGTTTGGACGACAGGGTCGCTGCAGCGCAAAGAGAGCAGGCCGAAATAGACTTCGGCAATGAGTTCCGCAGTGAGGAGCACCTGGATGTTGAACTCGAGATTCACCAGATCGCGCATCCAGCGAAAGATGGAGTTGGTCCATTGCTTCTGCAGCAAGGTGCCGTGCAGATGCGTTACTGTACGCGACAGCAGTGCGGCGTGGCTCTGCTCCTCGGCGACGAAAAGGTCCACCGCACGCTGATAGCCCTTCAGATTTTCCAGCGAGGCGATGCTGCGCGTGTAGCGGCGCAAACGCGTGCCGCCGCCGCTTTCGCCCAGTTGGAAGATGGCGATGGAGCGAGCCAGAGCGCTGCGAACGTGTTCGGGCAGATCACACGCGCTGTCCGGCAGTTGCAGCTCATGATTGAGGCGTGTGTTGGCTTCGAAGTGGCTGATCCAATGTTGGGCGTTCATGGTATTAGTTTGTGGTTTAGGCGGCGTGGAGCATGGAGCGGAGGAATTCGTGAACAGGGGTGGTGCGCAGCTCGGCTGCGATTTGTCGGAGGCGTTGCATCACGCCATCCACCGTTTCATCCAGCGTGGAGGTGCCGGCGGTGACACCCACATTGCGAGCCTCGCAAAACCAGGCGGGGTCCAGTTCCTCAGGCCCTTCGATCTGGAGCGTTGGCATGCCATGAGCGGCAGCTTTTTGCACAAGCTGGCGCGTGTTGTTGCTGTTGCGCCCGCCGATGACGACGATGTGGTCGCAATCGCGCAGCAGATCATCGAGTGCCGTCTGGCGCTGCTTGGTGGGATGACAAACCGTGTCAATGAAACGCACTTCAGAGTTGTGATGCCTCCTCTTGATCGCATCCACCAGACGTAGGGCGATCTCCACCGGCTGCGTGGTTTGTGAGACGATACCGAGCCGCGGATGTGTGGGCACGCGCTCGAGATCTGACTCTTCAAGAACAACAACCGCGGCGGGAAAATCGCCGATGAGGCCGCGCACCTCAACGTGCTGACTCTGTCCGATGACGACGGGCTGGTAGCCTTCGTTCACCAGCATGGCGAGGGCCTGATGTGCCTTTCTGACAAGCGGGCAGGTGGTGTCGATGACGGTGTGGCCGGCGCTATGCCAGGCCTGACGATGCCGATCTGAGGCGCCATGGGCCGTGATGGCGACCTGCTGGGTGCTGGCACTGTTTAAATCATCGAGATCGCCGCGCTGCGCACCAAGAGTCACGAGATGGCGATCAACCAATGGATTGTGTACGAGCTGGCCTAGAATGGTGAGCGGGCCGCGCTGAGCGGCCGTGTGGGTGGTGCGTAGGGCGTCGCGGACGCCAAAACACATGCCGTGATATTGAGCAAGGATGATGTTCATGGTGGTGTTAGCTTTGTGTGGCAAAGTGATTGGGCGAAAAACACAATCTCAGGTCTGCTGCGCAGCTTTGACGATCTCCCCGAGCACCTCGACGTAGTCTTTGAAGGCCTTGCGCCCGGCGGGGGTGAGCTCGTAGCTGGTGCGTGGGCGGGGGCCGGACTCGTCGCGGTTTTCCTTGATGTACCCGGCAGTGCCAAGAGTGCGGAGATGGGAGATAAGATTGCCGTCGCTCATGCTGAGTTCTGCTTTGAGATCCTGAAAGGCCCATTCACCGCGTGTGGAGAGCAGCGTCATGATGGAAAGACGGCCCTTTTCATGAATGATCTTGTCGATCTGATCGAAGTCGATCATTACGGCTGCACCTCCGTGGGTTTGGCGCTGAGGAACACGGCGAGGGCATAAACAACATGCAAAAGCCCGAAGGTAAGGCCCATGACGAGAGACGCCGGTCCGAGATCGCTTGAGAGCAGGCGCACGTCGCTGCATGCGGCCCAGACGAAGAATGTCAGCAGACCTGTGATCACGAAAGCCCAGCCAAGGCGGACCAGCGAACGTGGCGAAAAGCTGGCGGTGCTGAGAAGGGCGAGACCGTAGCACAGCGCCCAGATAAGCGCGGCAAGGGTGAGATTGTGCAGGAACACAATCAGACCAATGCCCAGACTACCGCCGACAAGCAACGGCGGAACGAAGGCCCGCAAAGCCATGCGCATGCCGGCGGAAACGAAGGGCTGGCTGCGGCGTTTGGCTTCTTTGGCGAGCAGGAAGACATTCAATGCCGACGCGATGCCGAGAATGATCAACCATGTCTCCAGGAAGCACATGTCACACATCACCGCGTCTCCTTGTTGTGTCAGGGCATGCCACACCGGCCAACCAGAAGCGACGAGTGCCAAAACACCGCCAGTAAGTGCCGCAGGAGCTGAGACCGCGCGGTAGATGTGCGCCTTTTCCATCAAGGAACGGATGATGCGGAGATTCTCCAGGGCGGCTTCTGTCGTGCTCATGCGAATCACTTTGCGCGACAAAGTAAAATGGCGCAAGTAAAACTTTGCCACACAAAGTGATGATTCTGGTTACCCTGAAAGAAACTGGCTTGGCAGTTCTATATAATTACCATAAGTTAAGAGAAGTGAACCATTCCGCGTCAGTTTTGCGCACAACTCCGCCCCGCCCCTGGAAAGGCTGGTGCGCAGGCCTGCTTTGTGCGGCATTTCTGCTGCCTGGCTTGGCAGTTGGCGATGATCCGACTGTAGAGCAGCAATACATGCTGGAACTGGTCAACCGCTTCCGCAGCGATCCACAGGGAGAATTGTCCAATCTGGTCAATTTTTCCTCACCCGGGGTGTGGGCAGGCACCAAGTCAAATGATGCCAGCATCGCCTACGCGCTGAACTATTTTGGCACCAGCGCTTCAGACTTGGCCACTCAATTTTCCAGCCTCACAGCGGCACCACCGCTGGCATGGAACAGCGCTTTGAATGTCTCGGCCACCAGCTATTCCAACCTGATGGTCAATGCCGATCAGCAGTCGCATACGCTTGACGCATACTCCCTCGACCAGCGCATTGTGAACGGCGGTTACAGTGCCAACTGGCTGCAGGTCGGAGAAAACCTCTTTGCCTCGGCGCAGTCACCCCTGCATGCCCATGCCGCATTTGTGATCGACTGGGGGGATGGCAATGGAGCGGCAGCCGGTTACGGCAACGGCATTCAGAGCCCGGCCGGACATCGCGATCTGCTGCTGAATTCTGGGATGAAGGAAATCGGCATCGGTTTCCAAAACATCTCGATTCCAGGGACGAACGTTACAGCCACCGGCCCCTACGTCGTCACCGAGCACCTGGCCTCTCAGTTTCGGTATGACGGCACCAATTACATTTCAGATGCCATTCTGACGGGATCAGTGTTTCAGGACACCATCTTGGCGGACGCCTTCTACACGCCTGGGGAAGGACTGGCAGGCAAGGAAATCGATGTTTATAACAGCGTCACCGGCATCCTGGTGGCCAGCGGATTCAGCAACAGCGCCGGCGGTTTTAACATCACGCTCACCGGACTCACAGATGGCACCGTCTATCGCGTAGACGCCCCCGGCACCGGTCTGGCAGACAAGACCTTCACGCTCACTGAGCACACGGATAACTACGGTGTGCCAGTCCTCGTGTATGACAATGTCTATGAGTCGTTCATGGTCGTTCCAGAGCCGGGCAGCCTTCTGCTTTGCCTAGTCGCTGGCCTGCCGTTGCTGTTGTTTCGTTCACGTCATACTTTTTGCTGATTCACCATGAGAACCATCGTCCTGCTGCTGCTGTCTATCGCCTCCATCCTGGCCCAGACTCCTGCCTCCCCACTGGCCACGGAGATCCGTGCGATCATTGATGAATACGAAAACTCAGTTCGTGCCAATACACAAAAGCTCATTGCGGCGGCCACCGAAGAGGAGAAAAACAAGTTTCGCGCCAGCATCCCTAGCGCCGGCCCCTATGCCACCAAAATGATGAAACTGGTGCAGGCAAACCTGGACCAGCCGGATGTGGTGAAGGGAGTCAACTGGCTGGTCATGGGCGCTTCTAGTTTCCCTGAAGGCCAGGAGGCGCTGAAAATGCTCGGCACCACCTTTGCGGATCGCTCAGGCATCGCTGAAGCAGTGAAGCAGCTCGAATACCACGGCCTTCCCGCCGAGCCAGTCTTGAACGCCGTCATCGCGAAGAACAAGAACCGCGATGAGAAAGCCGCAGCCCTGTATGCCTTGGGTGCCATCCATTTCAAAAACTTCGACGCCTCCGCCGACCGCGCCTCCGCCGCTGCTTCGAAGCTCAAGGCGCTCGAGTGCTTTCAGCAACTCTACAGTGATTACTCCGACGTCACTATCCAGGGCTTCAAGCTGTCAGATATTGTCGCCAAAATGCTGTTTGAGATGCTCAATTTGCAGGTCGGCTGCGAAGCTCCGGAGATCGAGGGCAAGGATGCTGACGGTGTGAATTTCAAGCTCAGCGACTACCGCGGCAAATACGTCATCGTCATCTTCTGGGGCGGCTGGTGCCATGCCTGCCACGGCACTCTGCCGCTGATGAACCAGGCCGCAGCTCAACTCAAAGACAAAAACGCCGTCGTGATCGGCGTGAACACCGACATCGAGACCGAGGCCAAAAAAGCGCTCGCAGATTACCAGGTCAGCTTCCGCAACGTGCTCGACAACACCAGCAGCGGCCCCAACACCTCGCTCTACAACCTGCGCAACTTCCCCACGCTTTATCTCATCAACCCCAAGGGGCTGATCGCGATCAAGAACGGGTCTTTGGACGCGATGGTGGCGCAGATTACCGCTGCAAAATAGGCGGCGAAAGCAGTGGAAAAGCAAGCATGGGAAGCTCATGCCGAATGACTGAGACCCGAACTTTTCGGCTCTCTGAATGGTTTAGATGTATTAAAAACTTGCCATTTCTATGAAAAACCATAATTATACGGTATTATAAGGTCGTATTTAGACAGTCAGTTATCATGCTTCCACTCATCGATCAGATCCTCAAAGACTCGGGTTGTGCCGATCTTCCTGCTGTGCGGCAGGCGGTGGAAGAGGCGTGCTTCAATCAAACCTCCTTTGTGGATGCCGTACTGGATTGCGAAGGCGTCCGCGAGCGCGATTTCCTGACGGCCCTGGCCAAGACTCTCAGCCTGCCATGGTGGGAGCCAAAGGATGAAGACCAGCCAACGGAGCAGGGGATGCGCCGCATGCTGCCAGCGGAGATTGCCCTGCGTCATCGCTTGCTGCCCGTGTTCACTGAAGAAACAAAAAACGATGACGGCTCCGAGACAGAGCGCACGCTGCACATCGCCACGTTTGATCCGCTCAGCCTCGTGGCACATCAGCGTGTGGCTGCGAGTTTGTCGATGCCCGTGGTCTGGCATGTGGGGCAGCGCACCCGCATTGTCGAAGGTCTGCAAAAACTCTACGGCCTCGGCGCGGATACGTTCGAAAAGATCCTGCGTGGTCGTGCCGACTGGGGAGCGGAAGATTTGCGTGATGAAGTGACCGTGCTCGATGAACCCGAGGACGAAGAGGCATCGGTGGTACGCTTCGTGAATCAAATCATCCGCCGTGGTCTCGAACAACGTGCCACGGATATTCACGTCGAGCCGCAGCAGGATCGTCTGCGCATTCGCTACCGTATTGATGGCCGCCTCGAAGAACTGCCCGTGCCTGAAAACATCAAGTCATTGCAGGCCTCGGTGATCGCCCGCCTCAAGATCATGGCGCGCCTCGACATCGCCGAGAAGCGCCTCCCACAAGATGGCCGCATCAATCTAGAACTCGACGGCCTCGCCATCGATGTTCGCGTGGCCACCATTCCCTCGGTCGAAGGCGAAAGCATCAGCCTCCGCCTTCTGGCCCAGCAGCAGGTCACGGTGAACCGTCTCGGCCTCACCGACAACATTCGTCCGGTCGTTGATGAACTGCTGAAACTGCCCAACGGCATCATCCTCATCACCGGTCCTACCGGCAGTGGTAAATCCACCACGCTCTACGCCTTCCTCACCGATCTCAATCAGACGCATCGCCGCATCGTCACCATCGAAGATCCAGTGGAATACAAAATGCCCGGCATCGTCCAGATCGCGGTAAAACCCGAGATCGGCCTCACCTTCGGTGCAGGACTTCGCAGTATTCTGCGCGGTGACCCGAACGTGGTCATGATTGGTGAAATGCGCGATCTAGAAACGACCGAGATCGCCGTGCGTGCAGCTCTCACCGGTCACTTGGTCTTCAGCACCCTTCATACAAATGACGCCATCGGCGGCATCACGCGTCTCATCGATATGGGCGTTGAGCCCTTCCTCGTTTCCAGCGCCGTGCGTGCCTTCTTTGCCCAGCGTCTCGTGCGCAAACTCTGCCCCGTGTGCAAGACTCCCACCCAGGTGGAGGAGAGCTATCTCAAGTCGATCGGTTTTCCTTCCAAACTCTCAGGCAATATCATGCGTGCTGTGGGTTGTGAGGCCTGCCGTGGCAGCGGCTTTCAGGGGCGTCTGTCCATTTATGAGGTCTGTCTCGTCACCCATGCGCTGCAGCATCTCATCAACAGCCGTGCGCATCCTGCCGAGTTTCACAAGCAGGCCATCAAGGACGGTTACATCCCCATGCGTGGCTACGGCTTCCAAAAAGTGCTCAGTGGCGAAACCACCATTGAAGAAGTTCTCAGCGTCACCGCCGCCAGTGATCGCAATCACGCCCCGCAGACGACCACCATGCCGACCACGCGTTTAGCCGCATAATCTCATGCCCACCTTCGTTTACAGCGCTCACGGTCCTTCCGGTCTCATCACCGGGGAGCTGGCTGCGTCGGATCGCAGCGAAGCGTTTGCGTTGCTCGGCAAAAAGAAAATTCAGCCCATCAAACTCGAGGCCGCAGGTGAGATCAAAGCTTCAACGGGCACTGCCACCAAGGCGAAGCAGAGTGCTGCGGCAGCCGAAACGATCAAGGGCCCCATCAAACTCAAGCTCCCGCAGGTCGTGCTCTTCATCGAAGAACTCTCCGACCTCGTGGGTGCGGGCATTCAGCTTGAGCCTGCACTCGCCACGATGGAGCGCCGCCGTGAACTCTCCGGCATCAAGACACTCGCCACCGTTCTGCGTGGCAAGGTGCGCGATGGCATGGCCTTCTCCAAAGCCATTGCCGCCACGAGCCCCAGCTTTGGCAAGCTCTTCTGCGCACTCGTCTCGGCAGGTGAAGCTAGCGGTTCGTTGAGCACCATCTTGAAGCGGCAGGCGCAGTACATGCGCTCCTTGCAGGCGTTGAAGTCCAAGGTTCTCTCTGCGCTGCTCTATCCGGCGTTTCTCATCGTCGCTGCGGTTGCTGTCACCCTGCTGTTTGTCGTTTATCTCATTCCGAAACTCACGGAGATGCTCGATTCGACCGGTGGCTCTCTGCCATTGGCCGCGCAGATCATCCTGAAGATCAGCGATACCTTCAAGGCGACCTGGTGGATGCTCATTCTCGGCGGCATCGCCTCCTACATTCTCGGCAAGGCGTGGGTTTCGCGTCCCGAGTCGGCCATTCCGTGGGCGCATTTCAAACTTCGTCTTCCTCTCTTTGGCGGCATCTTCCGCGCAAGGTTCTACGTCCAGTTCCTGGAGACGATGGCCAACCTGCTTGGCAATGGGCTCACCATGGTCCAGGCCATGCAGCTCACCCATCAGGCCATCGACAATCCCTACCTCCAGCAGGGCTTTGAAAGCGTCATGCGCAATGTGGGTGAAGGCGTCGCGCTCTCCCGCGCTCTTGACCGCAGTGCACAGTTCCCACCACTGCTAATCGACATGGTGAACGTGGGTGAGCAGACCGGCGACATGCCCGCGGCACTCGCACGCGCCGCAGAGCGCTTTGACCGTGAGCTCAGCAAGAAGATCGACACGCTCGCCGCGCTCATCCAGCCCCTCATTGTCTGCCTCATGGCAGGCATGGTCGGCCTCATGGCCTACCTCATGATGACCACCATCTTCCAGACCATTTCCAGCATCAACAAATAGCCGCCAGATTCTCATCCAAACAACATCATGAAACAGACAAAAACCCAACCACGCCTCCCGACGTCCGGCTTCACCCTCGTCGAGATGATCCTCGTGCTCGCCATCGTCGCGCTCCTTGTGGGTGCAGCCATCGTTAATTTTAGCGGTGTGCTTGAAGGCGGAAAAAAAACCACCGCCAAAGGCAACATCAGCAGCATCGGTTCGGCGCTGCGCGCCTATGAAGTGGACAACATGTTCCTGCCCACCACCGAGCAGGGCCTCTCTGCCTTGGTTGAAAAACCAACCAGCCGCCCCGCGCCGACAAGCTGGAGTCCGAAGCTCAAGAAGCTGCCCATCGACCCCTGGGGCAACGCCTACCACTACCGTCGCCCCGGCGTCAAAGACAAGACCGGCTTCGATGTCTATTCCTCCGGGCCGGACGGCGTGGCAGACAATGCTGATGACATCGGCAGCTGGGACAATTGATAAATCGAACGTCGCAATCTGAATGACGAATTGCCAGTCCATCACCCAGACTTTGCAAACCACGCTGAAGGCTCAGCGTGGCTTTCGTCATTCCCGCGCAGCAGGTTTTACCCTGCTTGAAATCATCGTCGCCATGTCGCTCACCATGCTGATCATTGGCATTGCCACCGTCAGCATCTCGGGGGTGCGCGCTGAGGACAAGCTGCGGCGTGCGGCCGCCATGATCGAAACCACGGCCAGGCAAAACTTGCTGCAGGCTCTCAACAGCCAGCAGACGGTGCGCATGGAGCTTTCCGCCGGCGCCTTTGGCTCGAGTGATGAGTTCAGCGGCATGCTGCAGGTGCGTCGTTATGGCGAGAGCGCATTCCGCAAGCCGAAACGCGGTGAAGCCTGGGAGTTCAGCCCCAGTGGCATCTGTGAACCCATTGAGGTTCGCATCAGCGGTCCGGCCGGACAGATCGAGATCGGTTTCGATCCGCTCACCGCCTGTGCGAAACGCAAATCCATTCAGGTCAAAGGATGAAACACACACGCACATCATCTTCTGCTCATGGTTTCGCCTTGTTGGAAATCATCCTCGCCCTTGCGTTGTTTTCGTTCGTGGCTGTCAGCATGACGGGGGCGATAGAGCAGATCGCAAAGGCATCCACCTCCGCTCGCCAGGAGGCGCAGGTGCTGCGTGTCCTGGAGTCGGTGCTCGCCGAAGTGGCACATCAGCCCGAGTTCAAATCAGCCAGCATTTCATTCAATCCCACCGCTGACCACATCGATGCCAGCGCCACGATCGAAAAGGTCAAACTCATCAACAAAGACAAGGTCGAACTCGACCACATGTTTCGCATCCGCGCCGAAGCATGGATCAATGACGGGCGCACGCGGCGCATGAAACGCAGCATGGAAACCTATGTGTATTCGCCCCACAGTCAGACATAAGGCCGCGTTCACGCTGCTCGAAATCATCATGGCCATGGCACTCATCGGCTTCATCCTGAGCGCCGTTTATGGCGTGGCCAACGGTGCCTTGCAGCTGGGAAAGTCCATGAGCACCGCTCGCGTGGCCGAGACACGCATCAGCAATTTCGTCACGCAATGGCGTGATTACATGGAAACCATGGATCCGGGCATCAAGCTCACCGCCGGGATGGAAAAGGTGGCGCGTGGCGCCTCGGGCAATCTGTTCATCGTGGGAGGTCACATGCCGTTCGCCTGGGAGCGTCATTTGAAGCTCGCGGATGCCGTCGAGTTTGGCGTGGTGCGCAACAAGGAGACCAAGGATCTCAGCCTCGTGGTGCGTCACTTCAAGCTCAACCCCAAGGCCCGCACTCCGGGTGAATACAACATCATCGCCGAGCTGCCGATCTTGGACGGTCTCAAGAAGATGCAGTGGCAGTTCTATGAGCCGGTTAAAAAGAAATGGTTCACCAGCTGGGACCCGAAGAAGAACCCCCAGCCGCCGCTCTTCATGAAGCTTAAGTTTGCTTTCACCGCTGACCCTCGCGAGCACGAGTACACCTTTTGGATCGCGAACGATCTCGCTCAGGTCAGCGTGCCGCAGGCGCCTCCACCGCAATGACGCATGAACTTCCAATGACCGAAGATCAAATGATGGGCGTCAGCGCCTGTCAGGAAGTCCGCGCACGTCGTTCGGGTTTCGTCATTCATTCGTCATTCCGCATCCGTCATTCGTCATTGCAAAACGGCTCTGCTCTCATCGTGGTCTTTTGGATGATTGCCATTCTGGGCATGGTCATGTTTGCGGGGGCGAAATCTCTGCAGGCTGATTCCCAGTACGCACGCATGATGCGCGGGCGCATTTTTGCCAAGCGCTATGCTGAAATGGGCATCGAAGTAGCGCGTCATCCCGTCATGCGGGAGGACGATCCGCTGCTGCATTTCAGCGCGAACGACGGTGGCGGCTACAACGTCAAACTCGTGGCCGAAGAGGCGCGGCTGAACGTCAACCATCTCATCCAGACCGGCGATAAGGTGCTGATGCGCCGGTTGTTCACGAGTTGGGGCTTCAAGGAGGCGTTTGTGTCCGCTTTGTGCGACGCATTGAAGGACTGGGTCGATGGCGATGGGCATGTCAGCCTCAACGGTGCCGAAAAGCGCGACTACGAAAAAATGGGTTTCGAGGGCATGCCATATAATCGCCCGTTCAAGGAGGTCGAGGAGATGCTGCTCGTCCGCGGCATGGATGTCGTCAACATCGAGCGGCCCGACTGGCGCGAATGGTTCACCGTTTTTGGCGATGGCCGCGTGGATGTGAACGACGCACGTCCTGAACTCATTGCTCTTCTGGCCGATTTGCCGCTGGAGCGAGTCCAGCCTCTGCTCAAGGTGCGTGCCGGACGCGATGGCGCGCTGCACACTCAGGATGACGTTCGACTCAGCAGCGTTCCGCAGGTGGCGCAGCTCCTGGGTGTCTATCAGCCGCTGATTCTTGAGCAGCTTGCACAATGGATTCAATTCGCCGGTCCCATCCGCCGCATCGAGAGCGTCGGATCGCTTGGACCCCTTCATCGAAAACTCATCCTCATCACTCAGGACGGCAAGGCCGTCTGGCGTGGTGAAATCCCCGCCCATGGCAAAAACACGTAAACCACCCTGCGAGCTGCTGCTCCCTGGCGCACAAGTCTGGCAAAGCTGGACGGGTGCGGAGGGTGCTGCCTGCCTGCTGAATGCTGAGCAAAGCGCCGAAGGCGGCAGATTTGGCAAAGACGCCCAGCGTCGTGTCCTCGCACTTCCCGCTGTTTATTTTTGGGCGCTGCCTGCCTGGCTGAAAGGTCAGCCCGAGCACCTGCGCAGCATGGGGCTGCTGCATCTTGAACGCATGGGCATCAAGGCCGAGGATGACGAGGCTGGCGTGCAGGTGCGCAACATGCAGGGGAAGGAGGGCGCGTATCTCACACGCATCCTCGCCCTCAAGGACCTGCCGACACCGCTTGCCGATACCGCTCGTCTGCCTGACGAAGTCACGCTGCACGCGTTGTGCTATACGATGGTGCAAAACAGCCTCACGATTTTCCGTGAACTCGGTCGTCTCGTTGTTGCGATCACCAGCGGTGCCCAGTTGATCTATTGCACACCGTTGTCCGCGAACAAATTGGATGGCAACGCACTCGCGGAGCTCAACAACATCTGCCTGCAGCTCGGTTTTCAAGGCGTCCTTGGCAGGCTCGAAAGCATCGTGCTGTGGATAGACGAAGGCGACATCATGCAAATCCAGCGTGTCACCGGCCTCACGGCCTACCGCTGTGACATGCCGGCACCGACGATGCCGGAGCGTGGCTCCAGCCTTCTCATGCCGCAGGATGTGATCACAGAGCGTCAAAGCCAGACCCGCCGCTCAAAGACACGCTTCATGGCGCTGGCGACTGGAACGGTCATTGCTGCGGCGATTGCTCTCGTCGCCACACTCACCTCACTGGCCTTGCAGGAGCGCAATCTGCTGCGTGAGAAAGTCGCCATTCTCACTCCACGTTCCTCACGGGTCATGGATCACAAAAAAGCGTGGCAGGAAGTCGCACCAGCCGTGGATCCGACCGTCTGGCCGCAGCAGATTCTGCTGCACCTCATGGAGCCTGAATCATCCAAGGAGGTTTCCATCACGCATTGGGAATGGACACCGGAGCGGATGAACCTGCGTGGTCGTATGCCCAACGCTACCCTTGCATTCGAGTACACCCAGGCGCTCAAGTCGATCGAAGCGCTCGCTCCGTTCGGATTGAACGGGCCACCACCTGTCTTTGCCAGCGACAGCAGCGCAAGCTTTGAACTGAAGGGAGGTTCGGGCGAATGAAGAAGAGTGAGAAAGTGCTGCTCGGCGTTTTTGCCTTCTTGTTCCTCGCCATCATCGGTGGTGGCGGGCTCATGTTTGCCTTCAAGAACTACATGGCCATTCGCGAGGAAAACGAAAACCTGCGTGATCGTCTCGGCGAAATGAACCTCGCCATCTCGCAGGGTGCGGACTGGGCGGAAAAGTTTGGCTGGCTCGAAGAGCGCTGCCCGAACTTTACCAGCCGGCAGGAGGCGTCTGCCAAACTGCTCGAAGCCATCACTGCCGAAGCGGAAAAAATGGGCATCAGCATCGGGGCAAAGGAATTTATCGAAGCCGCACGCGTCATGGGGCCCGATGGTCTGCCGTTGGAGGAAAACCTCGGCTACTTTGATAAAGCCACCGTGAAAATCACGCTCGCAGGCATTCAGGAGCGGGCATTCTTTGGCTGGCTGCATGTGCTGCAGCAACCCAAGAGCTTTCTCGGCATCACCCGCATGCAGATCAATCCGAGCGGCACGAACAAGACCATCAACGCCGAGGTCGAGTTCACGCAGTTCTATCGTGAGAAATCAGCCCCCAAGGTCAGCAAAGCGAACTAGCCATGAAACTTTCCACGTTCTCATTCTCTCTGCTTGGTCTGGTGTTGATTGCCAAACATACCTCTGCGCAGGAACCGCAGAAACTGGGCGACACTCCTGTGCCGTTTCCGCAACTGGAGCATTTCGCCGCATTGTGGGAGCGTTCCATTTTCACCACAAAGGACCTGCCATCACCCGACGCACCAACGGGGCCTAACTTTGCAGACAACCTCAGCCTCTCCGGCATCTACGAGATCGACGGCGGCATTGTTGCAGTGCTCGTTGACCGCACGACCTCTCAGGTCATGGAGGCGCGTATTGGTTCGGAAAACGAGATGGGTATCAAGATCCGGGCGGTCAAACCTGGTGCGAGCGTGGACAAGACACGCGTTCAATTGCAGAAAGGTGATCAGGCCGGCTGGATCAGCTTTGCCGATCTCTCCGCCCCCCCGCCAGTCGAGGTCAGGAGTGCCATTCCCACGCAGCCGTCTGCAGTGACAAATCAAGGCCAGGGCATGCCACAGCGTCAAAATATGAACGCCCCGCCGGTCCAGACGGGCCAGTCACCAAATCCGATTCTTCCGCCGCCTTCCACGCCTATTCCCGGTGGTACACCCACCTCCCCTCCGCCAAAGATCCACGATGTGCCCCTGCCACCGCCGTGAGGCCGTGAGTTAATCTCGAGTCCTGCTGTCGCCCGCATGTCATGGCTTGCCAAATGGCTGAGTCATGAAGAAAGGTGTCGGCATGCCCTACGTCTCTGGTCTCCGCAGTTGTTACACGAAGGTCGGCCGACTCATCTATTTTGGCCGCATGCTCGACAAGGTCCGTTTGCATGCAGAGGCAAAGCTGCCCGCCGATTACACAGCACAGCTGGGGGACACGCAGTTTTATACGCTGGACGGTCGCTGCTGCCGTTTTCTCGGCGTCCCGTATGCGGCGATCCAGTCTCGCGTACTCGAAGGCGGAACCGATGAGGAAATCCTCGGCTGGGTCCATGCCTGTGGCACTCCACGCACAGATGAGGAGTGCCACATGTGGAACCGCTTCATCGCCAAACTCGGCTGGCGTGACGAATGCTCCGCCGTTCTCCCCCAGCGCATTCAGGACAGTGGACTCTGTGGCAAGCCCATCGAGACCCTCATTGACCACATCGAGTATGATGAAGGCCGCGACCCTGTAGGCGAACGCGCGTGGGAGAACATTTGAAGAAAGTGCGGGGCTACTTCTCCACGGTGATTTGAACGCGGCGGTTTTGCTGCCGTCCTTCGGGGTTGTCACTGCCGTCCGGATTGTTGTTGGGAGCCACGGGCTTGGTTTTGCCATACCCTTTGGTGGTGATCATTTTTTCGGGAATACCTTTCTTCTTCACCAACCAGGTTTTGACCGCATCAGCGCGACGTTGTGACATGTCGAGATTGACCTTGTCACTGCCTTTAGAGTCGGTGTGGCCTTCAACTGTCACTTTGCCCTCAGGAAATTCACCGAGCACGGTCGCTACTTTCTCCAGAAGTTTTTCGGCATTGGGCAATACCACCGCCTTGTCGAAATCGAAGAGTACATCGCCCTCCAGTTTCATGGTGAGCGAAGTGGGCGTTTCTTCCACTTGCAGTGCTTTTCGTGCAGTGGCCACCTCGAGAATTTTGCGCTCCAGGGCGAGCTGCTGTTGATCCAGATCGAGCATCTGCTTTTGCAGGACGAGTTTTTGTTCCTGGAGATCGAGCCGCTTGCGTTCCAGAGAGACCTGCGGCGTGGCCGGCTGCTGTGCGGCTGCAGTTAGGGTGAGGAGGCACAGGGCCATCAGGCCGAATGACTTTGGGTGGGGTGAGATGAGGGTTTTCATACGATTGTTGATACCCCCATAGATCTCATGGCAGGGCTCAATCAGGCGTCTGAGCTCCCCCTTTTTTTTGAGGAACTGCAAAAAGTGTTTCGCACATTGCAGGGCATTTCATAGCATAGGTGAACAAAAATAGGCCGCGAAGTGATGGATTAATAATATTAAGAATACGAATTAACAAAAAGACGAAATGTAGACGCGCAATTAAATTATGATTAGCCTTCATCTTCATCACTTTAAGTCAGGCTTGCTCCTTTTGATATGCAACCTGGCGGTTGCCACAGGTGCGCTTTCCCAGAATGTTCAGCAGATTAAGAATGCCTTGGGCTGGGCGGACAAGTGGGGCAATCTGAGCATCTGGTTTGATTTTGACGAAGATATGAAACTGGGTGGGCCTGATGATTCGGCGCAGCTCCCAGTGCGCCTTCAGTATTGCAGCGAGCAGCGTTTTGTGGGGCAGGGGATCGGCGGAGATGGGTGGTGGATTCCGCTGCTTGAAAGCAGGGTCAACCCAATAAATCCGAGCAGCGTGAAGCTTTACACTCTGAGTGGCAACAGCGAAACACTGTATAAGGACGCCAAAGACGGCAGCCTTTACGTTACGCGGGACCAGCAATGGAAGGGCAGGATCAAGGGGGATCATTTTGAAGTCTCGGACGACAAAGGATGGACCTATGACTATACGGAGGGTCGTTTGCGTGCCGCGCTGACCCACAAAGGGGACATGCTTCGCTGGAGTTACACAGGAACCAAGGCCACTGGCATTGATTCGAAGCAATTTGGGCGGCTTCTCTCGGCCAGCTACGATCCGAAAACAGGTATGGTTTCGCGCCTTGACTACAACAAGAGTGATTCAATCTCCTTCAAAACCGGAACAAAGCCGCAGGTGACCATCGCTCCCGGTGGCACTTCCGTCATCAGCACGGCAACGTCGGTCACCGGTTTGATCAACAAGGCCGGGTATGTCATGGATTGTGTGTGGGAGTGGGATTCGAAAAGCAGAATAATGAAACTGACCGTGACGGAGAAGGAAGGGGCCAAGCCTCAAAACTCACGCACATTTCAGTGGGATCCTGTGACCGGCTGGCTGAAGCACGATGGAGATTTCGCCTACACTGTAACCCCCAGCAATGACGGCAGGGAAGCCTTCCCGTTTTTGGAACGCAAGAATGGCCGGGGGCAGAAAGAGAGCTACAAGTACGACACCCAAAAAATGGAGGCAGTGCATGCCAAACTGGATGGCAGCACAATGACCTACCAATATGTCAGCACTCCGGGACCCGCTTTCGGCAAGCTGATGAAGTCTGTACTGACACTTCCGAACGGGACTGTGAAGACCACGTATGAAGCTTCACACGACGCTTCGGGAAACATTTCGAAACTCATGACTGGGGGCACGAACATCAAAACCTTGAGGGTCAATTCCTGGGATCCCATTGAGGCGGTCCCGCTGATTGCTGAATTTCAGACACCAGACAAAGAAGACCTCAACATTGCCGGTCCTAAAAATCTTCTCGTCGGGGCGGTGATAGGCGGTCGGCCCTATGTCTATTTGCACGATGACAAGGGCGTGATGTACAACCGGCTGCATCTTGCCGAGTTCTTGAAACAGCATCCTTCCGTCAAGCTTCCCATCAACACCCCTCAATGGTTGCTCACCGCATTGAAGGATTCCTCGCGTGCTCCAAATGCTCCAGTGAAAGGGGCCGTCAAACCAGGCAAACCCGCTGCTCCTGGAAAAGCCGGCGTGAAATGATTTTTACTCCCGCGTGATGGTCTCATCCAGATTCAGCATCACACGGGCCACAGCCTGCCAGGCTTGCAGGTCGCTTGCACCAGCCTTGCGTTCGGCGTCTAGCAGGTGGATGAGTGCCTTGCGTTCGTGATCGAGCGGTGGGCGTGAGAGGCAGAGCTGATAGGCTTGAGCAATGCGTGAATCGTCGGTTTTAGCTTCCTTGATCAGCCGTGCGGCCAGGGCCTGCGCGAACTCGACGTAGGCGCTGTCGTTGAGCATTGTCAGGGCCTGCAGCGGGGTGTTGCTGCGGATACGACGGGTGCAGGTGCTGAATCCGTCAGGGGCATCGAAGACGCTGAGCGCCGGCGGCGGTGTGGCGCGGAAAATGAATGTGTAAATACCACGCCGGTAGCGGTCGCTGCCTTTGCTCAGGGGCCAGGCGCGTTTGACCTGCCCCAAAGACATTACGCCCTCAGGTATGGGTGGATAGACGGGCGCACCACCCATCTTGGGCGAGAGCAGGCCGCTGGTGGCAAGGTACACATCGCGCACGATTTCCGCATCCAGGCGCAGGCGGTTCTGCCTCCAGAGAAGGTCATTGTTTGGATCAATCAGGGCTGACGACTGGCGAATGACGGAGGATTGTTGGTAAGTGGCGCTCGTGACGATGAGCTTGTGCAGGTGTTTGAGGCTCCAGCCGTGCTCCATGAAATCGACGGCAAGCCAGTCGAGGAGTTCCGGGTGCGTGGGAAGGCGGCCCATGGTGCCGAAATCATTTTCCGTCGAGACAAGACCGCGCCCGAAATATTGCTGCCAGACCCGGTTCACAATGACACGGGCGGTGAGCGGGTTTTTAGGATCAATAAGCCAGCGTGCAAGGGCGAGGCGGTCAGCCTTCGCACCAGCGGGCAGGGGCGGCAGCACCGCGAGGACGCCGGGCAGCACTTCATCGGACGGCCGGGTGAAGTCGCCTTTGATGAAGAGGGTGGTTTTGCGTGGCTGCCGCAGCTCCTTCATCACAAGGGTGGTGGTGCCGTTCTTGAAGATGTTTTCGAGCTCAAGATGGCGGTCATAAAGCGGATTGAAGACGCTGTCAGACGTTCCGGTCATGGCTTTGAAGAGAACGCGCTGATCTGCGGCAGCACGTTTGTCGACGGGTTTCGCCAGGGACTTGAGTGCTTCGGCATCGAGGAGCTTCTTCGATTTGTCACCGAGGGTCTTTTCCCATTCAAGCAGCACGGCGAGGCGCTCCTTGATGTGGGCGTCGATCTGCTTGAGCACCTGGGTATGCTCCGCTTTCAACTTGTCGAGATCCTGGCCGGGATCGGGCACGGGAAGAGTGGGCTCATCCTGGTTGTTGAGGAAGGCGAAGATCTGATAATACTCGCGCTGGCTGATGGGATCGAACTTGTGATCGTGGCACTGCGCGCAGCCAATGGTGAGGCCGAGCCACACAGTGCCGGTTGTGGCGA
Source organism: uncultured Verrucomicrobiota bacterium (assembly GCA_903838675.1). Classification (GTDB taxonomy): domain Bacteria; phylum Verrucomicrobiota; class Verrucomicrobiia; order Verrucomicrobiales; family Verrucomicrobiaceae; genus Prosthecobacter. The sequence continues at coordinate 15,567 of CAILZI010000126.1, read as the reverse complement.
CTCGATCAAAAATACTCTCAATGCGGAACTGCTCTTTGTCGATGCCGCCCTCCTGATTGATCTGCGTGTTGCGGTGAAAGCCGGTGGCGATGAGCTGCTCGCGCGAAGGCTTGGGCAGCATGTCGCCTGCGAGTTGTTCGAGCGTGAACTGATCGAAGGGCTTGTCTTGGTTCAAGGCATTGACGACATAATCCCGAAACGGCCACATGCTGCGCGGCGCGTCGATGCTGTAGCCATTGCTGTCGCCGTAGCGCGCCTGATCGAGCCACCACCGGCCCCAGCGTTCGCCGTAGTGTTTGGAGGCGAACAGCCTGGCGATTAGATCCTGGACGCTAGATGCCGGCTGCTTGAGAAAAGCAGCCACTTCAGCGGGCGTGGGTGGCAGCCCGGTGAGATCAAGGTGGAGTCGGCGGATGAGCGTCGCAGGCGCAGCGGGTGGCGAGGGTTCAATGCCGGCTTTGGCAAGGCTGGCGCGAATAAAGGCATCAATGGGATGCGTGCTGCCACTCTGCGGCAGCGGTGATTTGACCGGTGCGATGAAGGCCCAGTGCCGGTCATCGCTGGGTGTTTCCTCAGCAGGTGCGTGCGCGCCTTCAGCGACCCACTGCCTGATGAGCGCGATCTGAGCGGAATCGAGCGGGCCTCGCTTGTAGGGCATCTGCGGGATTTCAGCCTGAGTGCCAGAGACCACCTGCACCAGGAGATCAGGCAGGGCAGATCCGCGCTTGCCGCCGGTGCGTGCAGAGGCGGCCGTATCGAGCTTAAGCTGGGATTTCTGCGTGGTGGCTCCGTGGCATTTCACGCAGTGCTGCTGCAGCAGCGGTTTGATCTGCGTGGCATAATCCACCGCAGCGTGACAGGCAGCGGTGCTGAGCAGGAGTGTGATGAGGGGGCGGCGAAGCATTCGGAATAGGCGCAGAGGAGAATACAACGTACGTCGGGCACAAGGGGGCTTCTTCCGCATTCTGGCGAACACCACCACAAAAAAGCCGCACTCGCTCGAAGCGGGTGCGGCTTGGATGACTTCAGGAAGCCAAAATGTCAGACGCCTCAGGCGTCCTTCTTTTTCTTTGGAGTCAGTTCTTCCTTGGTGAGGAATCCGTCGCTGTCTTTGTCAAACTTGGTGAAGCGTTCGGTTGCCTTGGCTTCGTCCTTCTTGGCCTGCGGGGATGCGAGCCACTCAGCCTTGGAGATTTTGCCGTCTTTGTCGGTGTCCAGCTTTGCGATTAGTTCATCCGGGGTCATTCTGGGCTTTCCCTTTTCGCCTTCAGGCTTCTTGGGTGCGTCGCCTTCAGCGGCGAAGGTGGTGACGGCGGAGAGTGCCAGGATGGCGAGGAGCGATGTGATTGCTTTCATAGGTTATTGTTGGGTCGTTGATTTTAGGAGCACGGGAGTCTGGTTGTCCCAGTCCGGCGCGTGGCGTGTTAAACGAGAAGACGCCCAATCCGTTTCGATAAATTATCAATGATTTTTGTATCGACAAACCGGCACGGCGAGCAGCTAGACCAGACATGCAAACGCCGCACTCGCTCGATGCGGGTGCGGCGTGGTGACTTTTTAGCTCAGGACAGAGCGTGAATCAGGCGTCCTTCTTTTTCTTCGGAACAGCGGTAAACTCCTCCTTGGAAAGGAAGCCGTCCTTGTCCGTGTCTTTCTTGGTAAACGAAGCCTCGGCCTTGGCCGCATCCTTGGCGCCCTTGAGGTATTCTTCCTTGCTGATTTTGCCGTCTTTGTCGGCGTCTTTCTTGGCAAACATTTCTTCCGGCGTCAGCTTGGGTTTGCCCTTGTCGCCTTCAGGTTTCTTGGGCGCATCGCCCTCAGCGGCGAATGAGGTGACGGCGGAAATCGCCAGGATGGCGAGAAGTGAGGTAATAACTTTCATAGGGGGCGGTTTTGGATTGTTGAATTTAGTGAGCGCGAAGATGTGGGAATCTTCCTTCCCACACATCGCGTCTTAAACGAAAACACGTTTATTCCATTTCAACATTTCGCAGATGAATTTCCTAAACGTGATTTTCTGTAACGAATCTAAGTTACAGCAACCGCGCCGCCGCTTCCGCCAGGGCACTGCGTTCACCTTTGACCAGGGGAACGTGCGCCGCGAACGTCTGGCCGCGCATGCGCTGGCGGGTGTACACCAGCCCGTTGCTGCGGCTGTCCACATAAGGATTGTCGATCTGTGCAGGGTCACCCACGAGCACCAGTTTGGAGCCGCGTGACATGCGGGTCACGATGGTCTTGGCCTCCAGCGGCGTAAGCTGCTGCGCTTCATCCAGGATGAAAAAGCGATCCGGGATGCTGCGACCACGAATGTAGCAGAGGGCTTCCACTTCAATGACACCCTGCTGAATGAGAGGGTCATACGGCGCGGCGGGCGCGGACATCTGCTGCTGCGGTTCGGGCATGAAACGGTTCTTCTTGCGCGCAGGTCCCTGCTGCGTGCCTTCAATCGGCCGCATCAGGAGATCCAGCGCGTCATAGACGGGCTGCAGCCAGGGGCGCATTTTTTCCTGCAAGGATCCGGGCAAAAAGCCGACGGTCTGACCCATGGCGACGATGGGGCGGCTCACAGTGACTCCGTGGTAGGTGCGGTTAAACACCTGCGAAAGCGCAGCCGCCACGGCGAGCAGGGTTTTGCCGGTGCCCGCCTGGCCGTAGCATGTGACGAGGCTGATTTCAGGATCGAGCAGCGCATCCAGAAAGCAGGCCTGACCAAGATTCATCGGCTTGATCGCACGGCCCTGGCCGACCTTGATCGATTCCGGAGTATGGTGCAGTCGCACAAATTCACCATTCGTGCTCAGCTTCGCTGGCATGGTAGCTTTGTCTCCGGCGGAGAGCAGGGCGTAGTCGTTGATAACCATGCCCACGGTGCGGGTTTCTGGCACGGACAGGCGTCCGCTGCTGGCGAAGCGTTGCAGTTCATGCTGGCTCAAATCGACGCGGGCGATGTCGAAATTCGCGACCTCACGCGGTTCCACTTTGTCATGGAGGTAATCTTCGCACTCAATGCCCACGGCGCGTGCCTTGAGCTGCATGTTGAGGTCTTTGCTGACGAGAATGACCGGCGGAGAAACCTGCTCGCTCAGCCAGAGCGTGCATGCCAGGATGCGGTGGTCGGCTTTGTCCAGATCGTGAAAAATGCGCTCAAATCCTTGGACGCTGGCATGCTTGCGCGCCTCAGCAGGATCATAGACAGCCACGCGGATGCTGCCCCCGCCGTCTGTGGGGACGCCACTCGTCACCGAGGCACCCTTCGTGGCAAAAATCTTCATCAGCGCCCGATGCACTTCGCGGGCGTTTGATCCCCGCTCAGTCATCTCGTTCTTAAAGCGATCCAGTTCGCTCAGGACATCGACCGGAATGCAGATGTGATGCTCGGCAAAGCGGTGAATGCACGCGGGGTCGTGCAGAAGGACGTTGGTGTCGAGGACGAACGTCTTGGTAGCTGTCGGCGTGCCAGCGCGGCGGCGGCGGGAGGATGAGGTGGTGGGAGATGAAGAATTCACAGAAACAGGGCCAGAATCGGAAGCGCGGGTGGAGATAGCAGTGGAGATTACCGATGCTGGGTGGTCGTCACGGTCCATGGTAGTTTAGTGGGTGTAGTGGTTGCCTGCGTTGAAAAAGGCGGGGACAGCTTTTCGTTGGCGCGGGGGAGAGCCAAACGTACCGATCCCGAAATGTGATTATTTGAATGAATCACGGTAATTGTTGAAGAGTGTCAGAACGTGGAGTGGCTGGCAAGAACTTATTCACAAAGACGAAGTTATTCACAGTTGGTGGCACGTTTGAACAGATGACCTCAACGCACAGCTCAGGCCAACGTGGGTATCTACTTTATGAATGTGCCGAAAAAGGCACTTCAAAATATTCCAAAGCCCACTCGCGCATGTAGCGCACTCGGTTCGGAACGAAGCGGTACATGACCAGTTCCGGATTGTCGATGCTCCCCAGATAGGCTCGCAACAAGGGGCTGGCTGCCCAGATTTCTTCCATCAGTGCACGCTCGGTGACGATCTCTGCCGTGGCGGTGATGCGCACCTGATGGTGGTTATCATCGGTGTAGCAAAGCTCGGCCTTCGGATTGACCTCCAGTTCGTGCGTCTTGCAGTAACGGCGCAGATTGGCGACATAAACCGTGAATCCGTCTGTGCGCACCGGTGAGACCGGGCGCAACCGCGGCTGATCGCCATCCACCGTGGCGAGCATGGGAAACTTGGCGGCACGCATGGTGGCTTGCGCCAGTTGCGGGAGTTCGGCGGGATCTACGGGTTGGGGCTGCGGGCGGGACATGGTGAACGACGATACGCCGTGAGCCTCAGCTGTCCAATTTGCGGACATCTTTGGAGTACCCAAACCGTAGCGACTGGCTAGGCTGCGCCCCATTCTCCACATGAAGAACCTTCCCACCGTCTTTCAGCGCAAAGTGTTATGGACTGCCATCACCGCACTGTCGATCGCCTTCATTGGATGGCTGGCCATCAGCACGATCAATCTGGCCACGCAAGTGCTGGCCTTTCTCCAGCCTATTTTAATACCATTCGCCGTGGCCGGGGTGTTGGCCTACTTGCTGGAGCCCGGGGTTGAGTGGCTGGAGCGCCGGGGGCTGAACCGACAGCGTTCGGTACTGCTGGCGTTTGCGGTGTTCACGTTGGCCATCGGTGGGCTAGGCTGGTGGATCGTGGTAAAGCTGGATAACCCCGCTCGCCATCTGGCAGATCGTGTGCCGGTCTATTATGCGAAGGCGCAGAAGGCCGTGGTCGATTTCTCGGCGAGGATCGAAAAGGACTACGGCATCAAGCTCCTGCCCCAAGCAGAACCTACGGTGACTCCTGTAACACCCGCTGCAGAGCAGGGGGCGGCCTCGGAGATCAAAGACAAAGAGGTGAGCGACGGCCTGGACACCGACTTCCATGCTTTGCTGCGTGGGGACTGGGTGAAGACGACGCTGCCCAAAGTGCCCGGCATCATCTGGAGTTTTCTGACAAAGAGCGTCGGCGGTTTCCTCGGGGTGTTTGGCTTCATGCTCTCCTTCATCATCGTTCCGCTCTACCTCTACTACTTCCTGATCGAGAGCGCCAAGATCCAGCAGCGGTGGTCGGACTACCTGCCTCTGCGGGCCTCGGCTTTCAAAGACGAACTGGTGAGCTGCCTGAATGAGATCAACAGCTATCTCGTGGCCTTCTTCCGCGGCCAGCTTTTTGTGAGCATGATCAACGGCATCGCCACCGGCATCGGCTTGGTGATCGTCGGGCTGGATTTTGGCCTGATCATCGGACTCGCTCTGTGTCTGGCCGGCATCATTCCTTACCTGGGCATCGCTCTTTGCTGGATTCCAGCCGTGATCATCGCCTCGGTGCAGGGCGGCAGCGCCCTCCTTCCTGCGGATCCGTGGTGGGTCATGCCGCTGGTCGTCACCGGTGTCTTTGCCTTGGTGCAGCAGATTGATGCCTTCTTTATCACCCCGCGTATCGTGGGCGAGGCCGTTGGGCTGCACCCGATGACGGTCATCGTTTCCGTGTTTGTGTGGGGCCTGCTGCTGGGCGGTCTGCTCGGTGCCATCCTGGCGGTGCCTCTCACGGCATCGGTCAAGGTTCTGTTCCAGCGCTACGTATGGCGGGCACGTATCGCACCGCAGACAATTGGCGGCTCCAGACAGGAAGCCGCGGTGAGCGTTTAAAATGACATTGTTGGCCTGAAGAATAGCTCACTGCATGGGCGCATTCGAATGACGAATGAATAACCACTCTCGCAGCTCAGCGAAGGCTGCGTTTTCGCACCGCACATCGTCATTTGTCATTCGACATTATTTAGTCATTCGGATTTACTGATCCGTCATTTCCGAGAGTCATCTCTCCCTGCCCCAAGAACCCTGCATTCCCCGCACCTCAGCCCCTATGAAAAACATCCTTCTGGTCTTTCTCGGCGGCGGCATCGGTTCGGTGCTGCGCTATGGCACCGTCATCGGCATGGCGCGTCTGCTGCCAAAAGCCGTCTTTCCCTGGGGGGTGCTCGCGGCCAACATCTTCGGCAGTTTTATTCTAGGCTTCCTCTTCGCCCTGCCTGCCATGAAGGAGAAAGGCAGCGGACCCTGGCTCTTCGCCGCCACAGGTGTCCTGGGGGGCTACACTACTTTTTCCACGCTTGCTAATGACTCGTGGCTGCTTTTGCTGAATCAGCACTCATGGCTGGCGCTGCTCAATGCCGTTGGCAGCGTGTTGCTGGGCATCACCGCCGCCGCCCTTGGCTGGTGGGCGGGCAGCAAGCTGGCGTAATCAGCTCAACCTTCAGGCGTTCCAAGGGCGGCTTCCGCATCTTCTTCACGCGCAGACCCTACTTTGAGGGAAATTTTGATCCCATGTTTGGCGGCCGCTGTGTTGAGCAGGGAGCGGATCGCACTGATCGTCATGCCATTTTTGCCAATGACATGACGCACGTCTTCAGGTGCCAGCTGTACACGATAGGCGACAGCACCATTGATATTGGTGCCAATGGCAATCGTCGCCTGCTGCGGGTGGTCGATCAGATTCGCCACCACATAGGAAAGGAACTCGCGGAGGGCTTCCGGCGCGTCCATGACAACTTATGCCGGGACTACGGCTGCGGCGTGCTTGATCAGGCTCTTGACGGTGTCAGAGGGCTTGGCTCCTTGGGAGATCCAGGCATTGACGCGATCAAGCTTTACGACAGCACCCTTGACGCCCTTTTGAGGATCGTAGGTACCGAGGATTTCGAGGAAACGGCCTTCTTTTGGGAAGCGCTGGTCAGCCGCGACGATACGGAAGACTGGACGGCCTTTTTGGCCTTCTTGACGGAGACGGATGACAACTGCCATGATACGGGTACGGGAATGGGGTCAGGTTTTGGGGAGGCGCATGGTGGAGACTTTGAGAAGGAAATCAAACGTTTTTTCCCCCTCATTCTCAGGCCGGCTCATGCCAGCACGTCTTTGAGCACGTGCCCGTGGACGTCCGTCAGCCGCCGTTCGATGCCATTATTATAGTAGCTCAGACGCTCGTGGTCGATGCCCAGCAGGTGCAAAATCGTCGCGTGCAGGTCGTAAATCGTGCTCACGCGCTCGGCGGCTTTGTAGCCAAATTCGTCCGTTGCCCCATAGCTGAAGGCCTTTTTCACCCCCGCGCCCGCCAGCCAGACGGTGAAGCCCTTCGGATTGTGGTCCCGGCCATTGGCCCCCTTCTGGAAGGTCGGCATGCGCCCAAACTCCGTCACAAAGGCCACCAGCGTGTCTTGCAGCAGCCCGCGGGCTTTCAAATCCTTCAACAGTCCGGCCACCGGTTGGTCGAGAATCGGCCCATGTATCGAGTACTGCTGCTGGATCGTCTTGTGACCGTCCCAGTTGCCCACCCCCTCTCCCATGGCGTAGGAGCCGTTGAAGAGTTGTACAAACCGCACGCCGCGCTCGATCAATCGCCGCGCCAGCAGGCAGTTCTTGGCAAAACCGGCCTTCGTCTCATTGCTGTCGTTCACGCCGTACAAATCCAGCGTGGCCTTGCTCTCGTTGGCCATGTTGCCAACTTCCGAGGCCGCGATCTGCATCCTCGCCGCCAGTTCATAGGACGAAATCCGCGCTGCTAAATCGCTGTCCGCCGGGTGCTCCTGCGCCTGCCGCTGATTGAGCAGATTTACAAAAGCACGTGTGTCGCGGTCTGCTGCCTCGCTCACACTGGCGGGGCGGGTCAGATTGGGGATCGGCTTGCTCGCGTTGAACGCCGTGCCCTGGAAGGCTGCTGGAAGGAACGCTGAATTCCAGTGCCTTGGGCCGATCTGCGGCACACCGCGCGGATCGGGGATCGCCACAAAGGCCGGCATGTCATCGCACTCTGAGCCGAGGGCATACGTCACCCACGAACCCATGCCGGGGAAGCCATCGAGAATGTACCCCGTGCTCATCTGGTTCTCCGCCGGGCCGTGGGTGTTCGATTTGGCCGTCATCGAATGGATGAAGCACATGTCATCAGCAAATTCAGCGATGTTGGGCAGCAGATCACTGATCATCTTGCCGCTCTGTCCGCGTGGCTTGAACTCCCAGATGGGTTTGACGAGATTCCCCTGCGCACCTTGGAAGGTGATCAAATCCGCCGCGCCCGGCAGCGGCATCCCATGCCGCTTCACCAGCTCCGGCTTGTAATCAAACGTGTCCACATGGCTCAGCGCTCCCGAGCAGAAAATGACGAGCACGTTCTTCGCACGCGGCTCAAAATGCGGTGGTCGCGGCGCATAAGGATGTGCCGGATCAATGCGCGGACGAATGGGGTCATTCGCCAGCAGGCCCTTCTGCGCCAGCAGCGATGTCAGAGCGATGCTGCCCAGTCCGCTGACGCCTTGATTGAGAAAATTCCGACGGGAAAGAAGATGGTTTTGCATAACAGAATCAATACAGGGTCATGAACTCGCTCGTGTTGAACAGCGCGCGACAAAACATCGCCAGCCCGTGCTGTGATATCAGCTTTGTGGATGCAGCCAGTTCGTCCGCATTCGGATCACGCTGGTAGGCCAGTTGAAACGCCCGGTTCACCTGCGCTGCTGTGCTCTTGCCCGCGTCCTTCTGGAGACGTGTGGACAGCAGCTCGCTCTGCTGCATCGCAAACGTGCTGTTCAGAAAATTCAGCGCCTGCAGCGGCGTGGTGCTTGAGGTGCGACGCGGGGCAATTTGACCTGCATCCGGCACGTCGAACGCACCAAACGTATCATCGAGCTGCACGCGTGGCTTGCTCTGGTACACCATGCGCCGGAAAGTATCGGGACCAAACTCCTGCTTCGACTGATAGACCTTCACATAGTTGTCATTCGCCACAAACAGATCGAACCCCGGTCCGCCCATGGTCAGATCCAGCACTCCGCTCACGGCGAGGATCGTGTCGCGCAGCGGTTCCGCTTCGAGACGCCGCGTGGGGAAGCGCCACAGCAGCCGCGCTCCCGAATCCGCCAGCATGCCTGCGTCATTCGCTGTGCTCGACTGCCGGTAGGCCGCCGAATTCATGATCAACCGGTGCATTTCCTTCATGCTCCAGCCGCGCTGCATGAACTGTGCAGCCAGCCAGTCGAGCATCTCAGGGTGTGAGGGCTTGCCGCCATTGAAGCCGAGATCGCTCGGCGTATCGACGATGCCCGTGCCGAAATGATAGTGCCAGATTCGATTCACCATCACCCGTGCCGTGAGCGGATTCTTCGGATCGGTCAGCCACTTCGCAAAAGCCATGCGCCGCTCAGCTTCTGGCGTGTCTTTGGGCAGGTCCAACTTTGTGCCAATCTGAGTCAGCGCACCCGGTGCGATTTCCTCCTGCGGCGTCATCGGGTCACCGCGTTGCAGACGAAAGGTCGGCCCCGGCTGCTCAAACTTGCCGAGATAGGCCATGGGGAAACTCGTCAGTTCCTTCAGCTTGCGCTGAAGCACGGCACGGTGCTCGCTTTGCTTCCTCACTTCGGCGGCATTCTCAGCCGAAACACCGCTCAAAGTCGGAATGTCGCGAATGCGGTCACGATACTCCACACCCAGCCTGTCTGCGGACGACGCCACCGCCTGCCAGGTCTTTCCATCGAGCGAAGTCTCGATCACATAATCCGTGGCGAGACGATCCTGGTACACCTTGCCTTTCTTGTCTCCACGATCCCGGCTCCACACCACGCTGCTGATGCTTTCCTCACGCGGCAGCTCGATCTGCAGCCAGCCCTTGCCCGCATTCTTCGAAATCCAGCTCTTCGCATTGCCATACAGACCATCGTTCGCATGCGCGATCTGATGGATCGGGTTCGTGCCATCGCTGAACACATCTGAAGCCGTCACCTTGGCTCCGTTCTTTGCTAGCGCCACATTGCGTGGCTGCTTCCCTGCCGAAAACACTTCCAATTCATCGATGCACGGCTGCCCGCCAATCGTCGCATGGATCGTGAAGCGCACAAATTTGGCCTTCACCGCGTCAAAGCTCTCGCGATTGGCCAGATGCGTCACCGGCGCACGTAGATGAGGCTGTGAGGTCGGTTGCGCGCTGTCAGCCTCTTCAAACAGCACGGCATCCGCCACGGTGGGTCCGCCGGGTTTGCCGCTGCGCAGGAGCAGGATGGAATCCGGTGTCAGTGCATACGTTCCGGCATACTTGAAACCGCTCCAGCGCTTCTGTCCGGGAATCGCACCGCTGCCGTCGGCAAACTTGCTTTGGTCCACACTGGCGATTTCCTGCTGGTCGCTCTTGGTGTTCGCATCGCCATCCAGATCGAGGATGTACCGCGCATCCTTCGCATGCGTGGTCCACGCCGCCCATGACAGCCAGATGCGCTGTTTGCCTGAGACGCGCGGATTCCATGAGAAGAAATCCTTCGCGTCGGCATCCTTCACTGCATTCCAGTAGCGATAGCTTTCGCCAAGGTTGGGCAGGCGTGTCGAATCACCTGGGTCTGCAGCCTGGCCCGCTTCTGTGCCCGGTGAGTACTCGATGGGCTTGCCATTCAAGGGCTGCTCGATCTGCACGCAACCAATCGCATCCGGCTTCGTCGGCGGAGGCAGATCATCATCCACCAGCACGCGTTTGGTCAGTTGGGCGCGGGGTTGGAAGCGCGCGAGCGCCGCATCCACTTTCGCGATCTCCGCCCGCACCCCTTCCGCTTGCTTCAGTCGTTGTTCAACATCTGTCGGGCGCAGCTCACGTTCCGCATGTTGCACGCCTTCAAAGATGGCCCGCACGCGATAGTAGTCAGTCTGCAAAATGGGATCGAACTTATGATCATGGCAGCGTGCGCAGCCAATCGTGAGCCCGAGGAAAGTGCTGCCTGTCGTGCTGACGAGATCATGCATTTCATCCGCTCGTTGATTCGCTCGCAGCACCGGGTCCTGGCCCTTCACCTGATCCCAGGAACCGGCCACGAGAAATCCGGTTCCTTCATCCTTGCCAAGCTGGTCGCCGGCGATCTGTTCACGTACAAACTGGTCATACGGTTTGTCATCATTGAGTGCCCGAATGACGTAATCGCGATATGGCCACGCGTTCGGCCTCACGCGGTTCATCTCAAAACCGTGGCTTTCCGCAAATCGCACGACATCCAGCCAGTGCCGTGCCCAGCGCTCGCCATAGCGCGGTGAGGCCAGCAGTCGGTCGATCAGATTCTTAACAGCCACTGTTTGATCACGGCTGAACTCCTTCTCAAAAGCAGCGGCTTCTTCCGGCGCAGGCGGCAGCCCGGTCAGATCAAAGCTGGCACGGCGGATGAACGTCCGGGCATTCGCCGGTGCATTCATCGTGAGATTTTTCCCCTTAAGCTTTTCCGTGATAAACTCGTCGATGGATGTGAGCTTGGATGACTTCAGCGGCAGCAAAGACCAGTGCGTGATATCGCCCTTGGGCTTCTCCTTGAGCACGATCTCCTGCGGCCATGCAGCGCCCATGTCGATCCAGCGTTTGATGAGATCGGTTTCGGCGCTGGAGAGGGCGGGCTTCTTCTTCGGCATCTCCGCCTTCTCTCCCGCAGCTTCCGGCACGATCATCGTGTAGAGCGATGACTCCGCTGCTTTGCCCGGAACCAACGCAGGGCCGTCCTCACCGCCTTTGAGAACATCCGCCAGCGTGCCCATGTTCAGGCCGCCTTTGGTCGTCACATCATTGTGGCATTCGACGCAGTTCTTCACCAGGATCGGTGCCACCTGCTCATGAAACAGCTTCGCTGCATCAGGCTCGACGGCGAGGATGCTGGTGCTGAACAAAAATAGGTAGGGAAGTGATTTCATGCTGCTTTCTTGGCTTTCGGCAGTGCCAGATCGTTCTCGGCGGTGATCAGATGTTCACGCATCGCTTTCGCTGCGGCGGCAGGATCGCGTTTCTCAATGGCGTTCAGCACGGCGGCATGCTGTCGCACCGCGTTGTCAGTCGAGGTGCGGCTATAACCATGCTTGAGGCTCGTCTGAAGCAAATCAGAGAGCGAATGCAGCAGCAGATTGGCAATCTGATTGCCCGAAGCCGCCGCCAGTTCGCGATGGAACATCATGTCCGCGACCACCGCTGTTTCAAAATCCGTCGTCTCCTCCAGTTCCTTCAATGCCGCACGCAGTCTGCGAATCTGCGCCGCAGTGGCATTCTCGGCAGCGAGCCGTGCATTCTCCGGCTCCAGCATAAATCGCACCTGGATGAGCTGCCGCAGCCGCTCCTTGTCATCGGGAATAAGCAATGCCAGCGAGCCGTTCAGCGGCTTGTGCAGCTTGTCCACGACCTTCGTGCCGACACCGTGCTTCACTTCCAGCAGGCCTTGCAACTCCAGTCGCTTCGTTGCTTCACGAATCACCGGCCTGCTCACGCCGAGTTTCAGCGCCAGATCCCTCTCCGGTGGCAGCCAGCCATTCCCCCCGCCGCCTTCGTCCCGAATTTCAGATGCAATGCGTGCGCACACCTCTTCAACGAGGCTGCGCTGCGGTTTGATGGATGAAAAAGCCATGTGGTTAGAGGTCTTACCACTGGCTCATACGTGCTTGTTTTCGCGATTCTATCGCGAGGGGTTCAAGCCTCAGATCGTCTGCGACGAATACCCGCCATCTACCACCATCTCATGGCCGGTGATGAATGAACTGCCTGCACCTGCGAGCAGCAGAGCTGCGGCGACGAGTTCCTTCGCTTCGCCAAAACGGTTCATTGGCGTGTGGCCCATGATCTTGGCGACGCGGTCGGGGGTGAGCACCTTCTTGTTCTGCTCGGCGGGGAAGAAGCCGGGGACCAAAGTGTTCACGCGGATGCCAAGAGGTGCCCATTCACGCGCAAGGTTCTTGCTCAGATTGTGCACCGCGCCTTTGGACATGGAGTAGGTGAACACGCGGCTCAGCGGCAGCAGGCCGGACATGGAGCCAAGATTGATGATGGAGGCCGGGATTTTGTTATCCACGAAGTATTTGCCAAACACCTGGCAGGCAAGGAACACGCCCTTGGTGTTGATGTTCATGATCCTGTCGTATTCCTCTTCTGGAATATCGAGGAACGGCGTTGCAGAATTCACGCCCGCACCATTGATCAGGATGTGGCAGCCACCGGAACGTTCGAGCACCTGATCGAGCAAGATCTGCAGGTCGGCTTTGCGGCTGGCATCTGCGGAAACGAAGTAGGCCTGTCCGCCTGCAGCTTGAATGGTCTCAAGGCGTTTGTCGGCCTTTGTCTGATCACGCCCGACGAGCACGACCTCCGCACCTGCGGATGCATAGCCTTCTGCGATGGCGCCGCAGAGTTCGCCTGTGCCGCCGATCACGACAGCGGTTTTGCCTTGAAGAGAGAAGAGTTCGAAAATGGAGGACATGGTGTGGGGCGCATCTATGGCGTGTCATCCCGCCGCCGCAAGCGGGCTGTCTCGCCACTTTCGTCATCTTGACACCACGCCCGGGGGGCTCTCCCGTACATGCATGCCCTGGGGCCACATTCTCACCTTCCTTGCCGGCGTCCTCGTCGGTGCAGCGTCGATTGTGATCTGGAAACTGCTGCGTTTCGCCGCCGATCTGCGCGCGGCACGGCATGCTTTGGCAAGCTACGTGTATCCCGAGTGCGGTCTGGCGGATGAAAAAGCCCATGCGGCCGTCGAAGCCTGCAAAAACCGCCTGCGCTGGCAGAAGAACCTCAACCCCGAGTGGCTGCCGCCGTTGGTGGACGAAGTGCCGAAGCTCGTGCGCGAAATCGCGGACATCTACCACCCCGGCAAGCAGGAGGCGCTGCTCGCTCCCGGCCTCAGCCAGTTCTCCCGTGCCGTGCACCTCGCCGCGATGGATGTGGCGGACTTTCTGCAGACTCGATCCATTGGCCGCCTCGTTGACGTCAGTGCCAGCACCGCATTGAAAACCTGGGAAATGACCCACAAGATCGCCAAGCACGAGAAAATGCAGACGGCGAACAAATGGTACAAACGCCTGCTGCCCTACTGGCAGGTGCTGCGTTTCAAATCGCCCATCATGTGGGCGGGGATGGCGGTTTCCAATGTGGCTGCACGGACGCTCCAGCCGGCGGTGATCGACATTATTGCGAAGAGGGCCATTGATCTCTATAGCGGACGACTCGGCAAGGGCTCGGGTGCAGCAGCTGTTCCGATGCTGGAACAGGAGCGGCCGCCGGGGCCGATGTGATTTACTTCTTCTTGCCCTTCAATGCGGCGAGATACGCTACTACGTCACGGATTTGCGGCTTTGTGAGGATGCCGAGCATGGGGGGCATGACGGTCATGGGAGGGGTGATGGTGGCGATTTGATCGCGGGGAACGGTTTGGGTTTTTCCATCAGGCAGGCGTAAAGTGACTTGTTTTGCGTCCTCTTTCTCCAAAATGGCGGAAAGGCTTTTGCCGTTCTTGGTGGTGATGGCGACGATGCCGAAGCCGGGGGCGATCTGGGCGAGGGGATTGAGGAGGGATTCGAGGATGTATTTGCGGTCTTTTTTGCTGCCGATGGTTTTCAGGTTGGGGCCGACCTGGCTGCCTTCCTTGGCTTCTACGGTGTGGCAGGCGATGCAGTTGGCGCCGAGGTTGTTGGTGACGATGTCTTTGCCGCGGGTGGAATCGCCACCTTCGAGGAGCTCAGTGGAATTGAGCTGCAAGGTGGCGCATTTGGCCTTCAAATTTTCGCGAGTTGAGGCGGCTTCAAGGATGTCGAGCTGGATGGCGGCGGGGGCTTTGTTGTCTATGAGTAGATCGAGCCAGTGGGTGATGACGGTGTCGTCTTTGGAGGTGGCGAGGAGGGACAGTGCAAGTTGCTGCGTGGTGGTGTCACCGCTTGCAAGCACGGCGGCGGCTTCGGTGATGGCGCGGTCGGGCTGGTGGGTGAAGAGTTGCTTCAGGGCTTCGCGGCGGAGTTCGGCGGGTGAGGTTTTGGCGAGGGCGAGATCGAGGGTGGTGACGAACTCGGGTGTGGCAGCATGCTGCGAGGCCATGAGCTTGAGAGCTTCGGCGCGCAGGGAGGCGCGTGCGGTGGCATCGGAGATGATCTGCTGGAGGACAGGAGCAGCGACTTGCAGCTGGAGCTGAGTGAGGAGTTCGACGGCTTTGGCTTTGAGGGTGCCGTCCTGGATGGCGAGGAGGGCATCAAGGTGAGGTTGCAGCAGGGAGGCGAAGGCTTTGGCATCACGTGGAGAGGTTTCGTGGGCCATGCCGTCGATGCGGTCGAGACGTGGGGGCTTCGTGAAGGTGAGGAGGACATCGAGTGCTTCTCCTTGCAGCGGGGTGCGCTGCAGTGCGGCTTTGATGACGGGTTCGGCGATGCCGAGGCGGAGGCAGGCGTTGAGGCCGCGAGGGGTTGGGCGGGTGGTGAGCTTGGGGAGGGCAGCGGGGATGCCGGTGTCGTCGTGGATGGCGCGTTCGGCTTCGGTGGCAAGGGTCGAATTTGTGAGGAAGGTGGCAACGAGTGGCGAGTGGTTGCGTGACAATGCAAGGAGGCAGCAGAGGGACTGCTTGTCGTTGGTGTGCTTGGCGAGGGTGGCGTCATCGGCACAGCCGGCGAGGCCGGTGACGATGGCGTGGCGCATGTAGGGATCTGCGCTTTCCTGCGCTGCCATGCTTAGCAGTGCTTTGACGGCGGTGGGCTCTTCGAGCTTGCCGAGGGCGATG
>CAILZI010000125.1 GCA_903838675.1 uncultured Verrucomicrobiota bacterium | reverse complement strand
CGGTCGCCACGGTCAGCGCCTTCTGCTGAATGGTGATCGTCGCGGCGTTGGTCGTGTAGTTCTCCACCAGGCGGCGGATGCGCGGCTCAAAGGTGGCGGAGAAGAAGATGGTCTGGCGCTCTTTCGGCACTGCGGCCATCAGGCGGTCGATGTCGTCGCTGAAGCCCATGTCGAGCATTTCATCGGCTTCATCAAAGACGAGCATCTTGAGGGCGTCGAACTTGATCAGCCCGCGCTCCATGAAGTCGAGGATACGACCGGGGGTGCCGACGACGATCTGGGAGCCGCTCTGCAAAGCGCGGATCTGGCGGTCATACGAAGCGCCGCCGTACACCGGCGTGGCGCGCACGCCTTCCTTGAAGGAGGCCAGCTTGTGGATTTCCGCGCAGACCTGCATGGCCAGCTCGCGGGTGGGGCAGAGAATCAGAGCCTGCACCTGGCGCTTGGTGCCATCGACGCCCTGCACCACGGGGATGCCAAAGGCCATCGTTTTGCCAGAACCGGTCTGGCTCTGGCCCACGACGTCACGTCCGGTGAGAGCCACAGGAATGGCTTCCGCCTGGATGGGTGAGGGCTGCTCAAAGCCGAGGGATTTAACGGCTTCAAGAAGCTCGGGCGAAATTCCCAATTCAGGGAAGGTGTGGGTACTCATAAAAACAGAAACGAAACGAACCCTCAGAATTTGAGGGGTGTCATACTGGCACCAAAGGGGGATATAGCAAGGTGTTTGATCTTGAGGGCCCGGGGAGGAGGGGCCAAGGCAGCCCTCGTCAAGGCCGCTGCGCGGTCAGGTCAACCCCAACGGGGTTGAGTAGTTGATCCCAGGGTTCGCAGAACCCTGGGTATCCGAACGACCCACCTCGTTTCTCAAGGACCAACCCCAACGGGGTTGCGTCCATGCACCGAATGATCCAAAACTCCCGCCATGCCGCAATCCCTGGCCCGCGTTTTGATTCACACGGTCTTCTCCACCAAGGATCGCGAACCGGTTTTCCAAGACGCTTCCTTTCGTGCTGAAATGCATGCCTATCTGGGCGGCTGCGCGAACGAACTGGACTGCCTGCCAATTCAAATCGGCGGTGTGTCCGATCACGTTCATTTGCTGACCACGCTCTCGCGCACGCTGGCGATTGGCGAGTTTGTCAAAGAGATCAAACGCGTGTCCACCAACTGGATCCACAAACGTGGCGGGCTGTACCGCCAGTTTCACTGGCAGGCGGGTTATGGATGTTTCTCCGTGTCGGAGTCGAAGGCGGACGCCGTGGTGCGTTACATCACCAGTCAGGATGAGCACCATCGGAAGATCACGTTTCAAGACGAGTGCCGCGAGTCGCTGCGCCGCCATGGGCAGGCGTGGGATGAAACGTACGCTTGGGATTGAGAGGCGTCAGACGGCCAGCGGCGGTGGACGCAACCCCGTTGGGGTTGGCCCTTGAGAAAGGTGGGTGGTCGTTCGCATACCCAGGGTTCTACGAACCCTGGGCTCAATTACACAACCCCGTTGGGGTTGGGCTTTTGCAGCAATTCATCATGTTCCTGCTGGGCAGACGGATGAATGTTCCATTCGGTCATGGCCTGTAAACAGGACGCTCGATACCCAATCTGGCAAACACAGCATCCGAACGACGTTCAGACTCCTCAGCGGTGAGCAACTGGACGGTGCCGTTTTCAATCTCCTTCACACGGGTATCTATCTCGGCGTCCCACTCGGCCTCGATCGAGGCTTCTTTGTCCGCTTGATCGTCCTCGGTGAGTTTAAAATCACGCCGAAGCTCCTGGAAAAGCTCTCTCGCCTCATCAGGGGCGAGGCTGTCGATTGCCTTTTTGATGTGCTTAACCGTAGCTGTCATGGCTTGATTCTATCGTAATGGACAGGATTTGTCGAGTCGCTGAGTCAACGGCATCTCGTCGTTATGCCCGCCCAGCCCATCCACGTGATCTTCCCGGTCGGGCATCGCAGAAAAAAGCCACTCAACGATATGGACGGCTGCAAAAGACCTCCTAGAATCGCGTTTCCTCAGCCAACCAACCTGCGGGCACCCACCATGCCCGCATTCCAACCATGTCCTCAGCTACAGCTCCTTCGTCGTCTTCTCCCACCTCCCTGCGCAACGCCGTCATCCGCCTCGCAGGCAATTCCCAGGACGGCATTCAGTCCATCGGCGGCTTCCTCGCCCGTCTGGCCGGCCGCACGGCGCAGGAAGTGATGACCTACATGACCATCCCGTCCACCATCTCGGGCGGTCCCTCCATTTTCCAGGTGCATTTGGGCTCTGGCGAGGTGCTGCATGAGGGCGATGAAGCCGACGTGCTCGTGGCCTTTTACAAGCACAGCTACGAAAACCACATCGCCGCGCTGCGCGATGGCGGCATCTGCTTCTACGACACCGCGGACATGGGGCCGGAAGATGTTAAAAACGAGCGTGGCATCATCCACATCGGCGTGCCATTTACCTCCGCCACCGTGGAGGCCGTCGGTGGTTCCACCCGTGACCGTGGCAAGAACATGTTCGTTCTCGGCATGGTCTGCGCCGTCTTCAATCTCGACAAGGAAAAGCTGGTGGGCATCGTCAGCCGCCAGTTTGGCCGCAAGGACGAAAGCGTGCTGCGCAATGCACTCCTGGCCTTTGACGCCGGCTTTGCCTACCAGGTGGGCGATGTCGAAAAATTTGCCTTCGTGCCCGGAGAGGCCCATGGCGCGCACCGCATCAGCGCGGATGGCAACCAGATGCTCACGCTCGGCCTCATCGCCGCTGGCGTGCGCTACGGCTCCGCGTATCCCATCACCCCGTGGTCGTCCATCATGGAAACGCTCCGCTCGAGCTGCCGAAGTATGGCGGCCTCTACGTGCAGGCGGAGGACGAACTCGCCGCCGTGTCCATGACGATCGGTGCCGCGTTCGCGGGGCATCTCGCCATCACCGGCAGTGCCGGCCCGGGTCTCAGCCTGAAGATGGAGGCGCTCGGCTACGCCAGCATGGCGGAGATCCCGCTCATCGTGGTGAACGTGCAGCGCGGCGGCCCGTCCACCGGTCTGCCCACCAGCGTGGAACAGTCCGACCTGATGCAGGCCATCTACGGCAGCCATGGCGACAGCCCGCGCATCGTGCTCGCACCGAAGGACGTCGAAGACTGCTTCTACATCGCGCTGGAAGCCGGCAAGCTGGCGAAGAAGTACTCCTGCCCGGTGATCATCCTGAGCGATCAGGCGCTGAGCAGCCGCATCGAGGCCTTTGAAGAGCCCGATCTGGACAAGCATTGGGTCGAACCCACCCTGGACATCTCCACCCGCCCCGAGGGCTTCAAGCCTTATCCGCTGGACGCCATCACGCAGCACGCACCTCCCGGCTCCAAGATGGCAGGCGGCAAATACCCCGTCTCCACCGGCCTTGAGCATGATGAAATGGGCCACCCCAGCGGCAGCCCCAAGATGCACACCTTGATGACCGCCAAGCGCCGCAACAAGCTGGTGCAGCTTTCCAAAGAACTCCCGCTGCCCGTGATTCACGGCGACCAGGCCGGCGACGTCCTCGTCATCGGCTGGGGCAGCACCTACGGCCCCATCAAGGAGAGCGTGGATCGCCTGCGCACCGAAGGCCACAAGGCCGGTGCCCTGCACCTGCGCCACCTGCACCCCATGCCCGATGGTTTGGATGGACTCTTCAAGAAGTTCAAACACGTCATCTGCGTCGAGATGAATGACTCCGGTCTCTACGGCTACGGTCAGCTCGCCACCCTGCTGCGCGCGAGCCTCGCGGACCCGCGCATCCAGTCCGTCTGCAAAACCGACGGCCTCGCCTTCCGCATCCGCGAGATCGTCACCGGTGTCGAAAAAATCATGGCCGCATAGGCCTGCTTCGCAGCATTCAACCTTCCATTTTCCCAACCACCATGTCCACCGACCTCGTTACTCTTGCAGCTCCTGCCACGGACAAGCTCACCAAAAAAGCCCTCACCGCCGACCATCCGACGTGGTGCCCCGGCTGCGGCGACTTCGCCGTGCTGAACATCTTTTACCGCGTGCTGGAGAAGCTCCAATACCCGCATGAAAACATCGTCTGCGTGGCCGGCATCGGCTGCTCCAGCCGCTTCCCGTATTTCATGAACACGCACGGCATCCACTTCATCCACGGCCGTGCTTTGCCGCTGGCCACCGGCATCTCGCTGAGCCGCCCTGACGTGCACGTTTTCGTCTTCGGCGGTGACGGTGACGGCTTCTCCATCGGCGGCAACCATCTCAACCACGCCGCGCGCAAAAACATCAAGCTCACCTACGTCATCATGGACAACTTCGTCTATGGCCTGACCAAGAAGCAGACCAGCCCGACGAGCCCCATCGGCTTCAAGAGCAAGACCGACCCCACCGGCAGCATCGACCGCCCGATCAACCCCATGCGCCAGCTCCTCGCCAGCGGCGCCACGTTCATCGCCCGCACGCATGCCGCGCAGGTGAAGCACATGGAAGCCATGTTTGAGCGCGCCATTCTGCATGACGGCTTCAGCGTCGTCGAGTGCCTCAGCGAGTGCGTCATGTTCTACGCCGGTGCGTTTGATGACAGCACGCCCCGCAAAGGCGGCACCTACGACATCATCGACGAAACACAGCACGACGTGACCAACGACGTCGAAGCCTACAAGATGGCCGAAAACCTCGCCCCCGGAAAATTCGGTGTGTACTACCAGGTCAGTCGCCCCACGAAGAATGCTCTTGAGCAGAAGTGGATCGACGACACCCAGTCCAAGCTCGGCGGTGCGTCGCAGAAGGAAATTCTGAAGAAGCGCTTTGAGACGATGAGGTAGGGGATTTGAGTTTCAAGATTAAGGTCTCAAGTTTCAAGTTGGCTTCGCCACCAAGGCGGGGTCTGGCGCTGCGTAACTGCTAAAATTTGGAGTGCGGCCGCGAAGCTGCCGCTTTCGTGCGTCTCGTGGTGTCGAATGTCTCATCGCGATCAACGAAAGCGCATCACCCTTCGGAAAGCGGTAGCTGCGTTCGTTCCTCACTGCGCGACCGCACTCCAAATGGTGAGCAGCCCCCTTGACGCCGCATTCATCGTGCCCTTCTTGATCGTTCCCCCATGCGCATCCACACCCTCGATCTCCGCTTCCAAAACATCCCGGGCCTCATCGCCGCTTTCCTCATCGAGAGCGGTGGAGAGTACGCGCTGATCGAAACCGGCCCGGGCTCGACTCTGGAAACACTGCGCGCCGCGATTCGTGCCGTCGGAGTCGATGAATCCGCCATCAAAAAAGTCTTCGTTACCCACATTCATCTCGACCATGCCGGTGCCGCCGGATGGTTCGCGCAGCAGGGGGCCACAGTGTACTGCCACCCCAATGCCACGCGGCATCTCATCGATCCTTCCAAACTCATCGACAGCGCGCGCATGGTCTATGGCGATCTCATGGACACGCTCTGGGGCGACATGCTGCCAGCGCCCGCCGAACGCGTGGTCGCCTTGCAGGACAGTGAAAGTGTGAAACTCGGTGAAATCGAAATCACCGCCTGGGACACGCCCGGCCACGCGCGGCATCATCACGCATTCATCGTAGGCAACATTTGCTTCGCGGGCGACGTGGCAGGCATGCGCCTGGAGCACAGCCGCTACCTGTCCGTCACCGCAGCGCCGCCGCAGTTTGACCCCGTCGCCTATGGGCAGTCCCTGGACCGTCTCCTGGCTGCCAATTTCAAAACGCTCTACCTCACGCACTTCGGTGCGGTGGAAGATGTCGCATGGCATCTGAGCACCTATCGCCAGCGTGTTTTTGAGGTTTATGAACGCGTGGCCGCTGATTTCGAGGCGGGTGTGAGCGTGGAGGAAAACCGCCGCAACTATGCCGCCGCCGAACATGCGATCGCCATGCAGGCAGGTGTTGATGAGGATCTCTGGCGCAAAGGTGAAGACGCCAATGTCACTTCGATGTGTGCCGATGGCGTTCGTTTGTACTGTGAGAAAGGCCGCTAAAGGGAGTTTGGGAACCAGGGGCTGAGCGGTTCCTGTCGTGTTTTTTTACATTGTTAAGCGCTAAAAAAGGTGCTTTGCTCAGTGGAGGGTGTTGTTTTTTACAAAGAGACCCAGTTTAGTGTGAAAAATTTCAAAAAAATCACTTAACCGGTACATAATATTGATGTAAGTTGAGGAATTGCCGCAACGAAATCACTTACTTATGAGCAACATCGCTTTTGAAATTGAGGGGGGTCGGGAGACCAGGGCACCTAGGATTCCTGGCATGCCTGCCGGCAGATTGGTGGAGCTCAATGCCGCTGCTGCTGATGCCCAGGCAACCTGCGAACGCTGGCACTCGGAATTGCAATCCGTTCAAGAGCAGCACCGGGCGCTGACTCATGAGTTGCGGCAAATGTCACGGCTGCATGAGCAGAAGACTTCGGAAGTGAACCGCCTCCTCAGCCTTGAGACAAGCCTGAATGATCAACTGGGCAAACTGAATGGACACCGGGAGCTGCTGCAGAGCCGGCTTCAGGAGATCAATGCCCGCTATCTGCAAGATCAGGGGCGGCTGGCACAGACTCAGCAACAGCTCAGCGAATGGGAAAGTCACAAGCAGACCGTGGAATCACAGGTGGCCGCATCGGCGAGGCAGTTGACAGGCTTGAAAGCGGAGTCGGCACAGTTGGAAGAGCGCAGTTCCGAGATTTCCGATCTTCTGCAGAAGGCGATTGACGAAGTCACCCGTCAGCAGGAGCGCATTGTCGAGGCACGCGGCCTGGTGGTCCGGCATGAAACACGGCAGCAGGAGCTGACGATCAATATTGCGCGGCTGGAGGTGAGCGCCCAGCAGACGGAGGCCAGCCTCAAGCTTAAACAAGAGCGTCTCAACTATTTGGAAGAAGCCGGTAGCCGTGCCACCGGCCATGTCGTGGATCTGACTTCGCGCTATCAGGTTTTGGAGCAAAATTTCACGCAGCTCACCGCTCAGTGCCGGGAAAGCGAGACATCCCTCAACATCACCCGCAGCGCCATCGCCGATGAGCGGGCGCGGCTGCAGGAAGCTCGGCAGGGCGTACAACAGACCAGCCAGAAACACGCGGATCTGCAGCAAGCGGTCAATGATCTGGCAGGCCAGCGAGTGGCAGCGGCGGCGGCACTGGGCGAACTCCAGGCCGAAGCGGTTCAGCACGAGCAGACATTGACCATGCTCCGTCAGCAGCGGGCGGCAAGTCAGGCCGAAATGGATGAACTGCGCGCCTGCGAGCAGACCATCGCTCAGGCTCTGCTCTCCCGCAGGAGCGAACTCGCCCGCGTGGAAGAGAAGCTGGGCATCACCTTGAATGAATGCACGGAAGCCACCACGCAACTGGCCGACCTCGGCCGGTCGGTGGCCCAGCTCGAGACGCAGGAAGCGGCGTCAGCGCAGCAGATTCAGCAGTTTGCCCAGGAGCTCGTTGATCTTGGCGTCAAACACCATCAGGTGCAGGACCAGATCTCTGACACGGAAACCAGGCTGGCAGAATTGGGCGAGCAGCACCGCACGCTCGGAGCAGAGATCGTCGTTTTGGTCAACACCCGGCAGTCCACCGCAGACACACTGCAGGGCTGCCGTGCCGAGCTTGCCACCACGGAAGAGCAGCTGCAGAGAACTCAGGAAGAGTGCCAGGCCGCCGAAGCGCGTCTAGCCTCCCTTACCAAGACCCTGCAGGAGCGTCAGGAGCAGGAAGCCATTCTTGGCGATCACATTCACGCGCTGGAGCAGCAGTCCCAGCAGCTCGAGGCCCAGACCCAGGACCAAACCAGCAAGCTCGAGGCGCTGCGCCAGGAGCGCATTGGCACTGAGATTGCGTTGCAGCGTCTCAGCCAGCAGCATGAAGAGGCTGGCATCCGTTTGGAATCCCGGCATGCGGAGATCGACACCGCTGCGGTGAGACTTCAGCAGGCGCTGCACGAATGCCAGCAGGCCGAAGAGCACCGGATGGTCCTGACCCATGAAGTGGAAAATCTGCTCATGCGGCAGCAAAATCAGGAGATGATCCTGCGTGAAGTCGAAGCCCAGATAGCCCGGCGCGAACAGGAACGCGAAGCCTCCACCGCTGGAGCCCGCCAGGCGCAGCAGGAGCACGAGGCTGCCGTGGCAGCAGTCATGGCCGCCCGCAGGGAACTGGCTGAACAGCAGGCTGGAATCACTTCGGCCTCCGCCAAGCTCTCCGAACTCAAGTCATCGGTCCAGGCGACGGAACAGAGCCTGACGACCACTTCTGCCAGCCTGGCCGGCCAGGAGCAAAAGCTGGTGGAAACCCGCAGCGCACTCGATGCCGCGACGCAGGAACTCCTGCTGGCCCATGACCTGAAGGTCACTCTGGAGGCGCTGACATCCAGGCAGGCAAACGTGACTGCCGCAGAGCAGCATCTGGGAGTCCTTGGCCGTCAGGTGGACGAGGCTTCACAGCGCCGTGCCCAGCTTGATGCCGCCCTGAACGAGATCACCCAGCAGCTGGCCACTGCCACCGCAAGCTGTGACGCCGTCAATCATCAGGAGACCGAAACCCGCCAGCGTCTGGAACTGATGGCGGCTCAGGAAAAAGAACTCCGCCAGGAAATCGAAACACTGACCTCCTCTGCTCAGCAGGAGCGGGTGATGTATGACGAACTGCGCTCCTTGTCCAAGGACGCCCGCCAGTTGCATGATCAGGAAAGTGCAGCACTCGCCGCACAGATCCGGGAGGCACGCCAGCAGATCAGCGGCTGGGAAACTCAGATCGCAGCATTGCTCGACTGGAAGGAGCGCATGGATCAATGCCTGAATCGCTTGCAGCATGCCGAGGCCGATTCACCTGAATCTCGCAGCGCAAACGATGAAATGCACCTGGCGCTGGGGGCTCTGCGTCACATCATGGAGCGTCTCCAGTCCAGCAAGACCGAATTCGCAGGCCCCTCATTGCGTCAGGCCCAGGCCGAAGGTTCCGCCATATCCCGAACCATCAATTCATCCGATGACCCGGCCGCCGCCGACGCGAAAACGGGCGGCTCGCTGCTCAGCGAGATCAGGCCAAACAGCCGCCTCAGCCGACTGCGCGAAGATCTTCAGCGCGAGGAGACTCGTCTGCATTTCCTGCGTCAAAACTCCCGTTCTCTGGAACTTCGGGCCCGAACCCGGTCGCACCTGCCTTCAGTTCAGGAAAGTCAAAACGGCAGCGCCCCTGAAAGCGGCTCTCATTGGGAAGACCGCATCAAACGCGCCGCGATCGAGGAGACGAACCTCCTTGAAAAAATCGCCACTCTCAAAGGGCAGATCGCGGAACTCCGTGGCGAAGTCCAGCCGCAGCCCGCTGTGGCCATGGACGCGAACGGTTGATCGTTTCGACTTGAAGCTCAGTGGGTTCGGTTGCCGGCTTCCAACACTGGCGGCCTACCTCGGCCGTGGTCGGCGGCGGGGACTGACACGTCGCGCACGGGCGCTGAGCTGGAGTTTGCGACCCACCACGAGCATGATCATGATCACGACCGCACGGACCATCCACCAGCGCTCCGCACTGGGGGGCTCAGCTGTGGCAACAGCATCAATGGGGCTGGCAAGTTTCACGGCTGGATTGCCGCCCATGGGGGCGACGCTGGCTGCGGACATGCCTGCGGCAGTGCCAGCAGGTGGGCTGGCAGCGGGTGCCGCCAAGGGAGACGCGGATGCCAGTACCGCAGCGGGCCGCAGGGGCATTTCTTCCTCCTTCGGGGCAGAGTTGCCGTCTTTCTGCTTCTTCTCCGCCTCCTGCACAAAGGGATCGCTCGCGTAACCGGTGTCGTAGAGATACTCCGGTTCCTGCACGCTGAAGGAAACGTCCTCGATGCGCCCGTCCTGCTCAAAGAGCGCGTGGATCGTCTGCATCGGCCCGGTCTGTTCGAAGATCTCGAAGCCCAGCCAGAAGTCCTCCAGCACCTTGCCCTCAAAGGTTTGCACAAAGGTCACGTCCACATTGCGCGCCGCATACTCGGGCTCGGTCATCGGCGGTGTCTGCGCAGGATTTGGCCACACCGGCTCAATGCGCATGCCATAGCCCAGCAGAGCCTTCTTGCGGTTGATCTCCACATGAATGTGCTGGTTCAGATACGTGCCGATGCGCGGCTGCGCAGCAGTGAGCTCGGCCATGCTGATCTTCCCATCGCCATCCGTGTCGATGCCGGTAAACCGTGTCAGCGTGAGGATGTTGAACGTCAGCCGGATTTCCAGCTGGTGCGGCTTCGGCCGCACGCGCATCTCGCTCTGGTCAGCCGGGTGACCGAGAGCGGAATGAGCAATGGCGAATGCCAGAAAGACGAAAGCCAGTGCTAGGGCGTGTCTTGGTCTCTGACGATTTGTCAGGTCATGGCTCGTGCTGTATGTCGTCATGATTGCACAGACGCTCCCCACCCGTCATACTCAATGTTCAAACGAAGGCATTCTTCCCGATGCGAAAGGCTCTCTCTGAAAATCGCCCCGACATCCAAGGGCATGCTGCGGGCCATGACCAATCGAGATTCCTCGGCCGACAACTCCAGCAGGGAGTAGTCTTTGGCTGCCAGGACTGCCTGCATCTGCTGCAGGCCCTCTGGGTCCCCACGAAAGACAAACTCCAGCGAATGAGGCTTCGATGGGTCACTCCCTGACTTCACAAGGTTGTCCACCACTCGACGGTCCGTGATGAGCTCCCATGAAGTTTCGGACGGCCATACAGACTCAAAGAAAAAGTCCCAGCCATCGTGCTCTGAAACATCGGTCTCATAGTCGTCATGCTCTCCCATCCAAAGTCCGACGGGTGGGCGGAACGGGGCATAGTCAGCAACCTGGAAAACCAACTCCCTTGTGCCGCTGTGTGTCAAACGTCCTAGCAACAAGCAAGGCACATTCTTGGCGTTTAACAACTCCACCAAACGATCCTCCATGTCCCACAGAATTTGAGCTTCGTCATTGGATGGGCCTCCGTTGTGGTTAGGGGCTTTAATGGTGATCAAAACACGAGCACACAATGGATACTTGCTCTGCTCCACCTTGTTCGATTCCGTGTGGAATCCAACAATCACAGGTCCGTTGTCGGTGCTGTAAGAATAGGACTCCCAATTATCGTGGGGACAAACGTTCATGCTGTTGCTAGGGGAGATGACTCATAGCCTAACGCCCTAGGAGGGCGATGGGGAGCCTGCAAGCTTCATTTCTCGGGCCTTCCTCATTCCAAAGTGATCCACATCGGCGACACCCACACCAGTTCTCCGTTCGTCTGTTCACCCCGGAAGTAGTAGTAGCTCGTCTTGCCCTTCTCAGGCTTCGGATCGGTCCAGGTGAGGTTGATCTCCTTTTCCTTCGGCGCGTTCATGGGGATCTCCACATTGTCTTTGATCAGCGTCACTTTCTCAAACGGCATGGTGCCGATGAGTTTTAGCGTGATCGTGGGTGCGCCCTTCACAGCGAACTCGTCTCCCATCATGTGCTCCTTGCCATCGGCGGCCTTGCTGCGGCTGTCGGCGATGATGTTGTCCGTGGCACCGTAGGTGTGGCGCTGCTTCATGGCTTTGAGGATGCCTTCACGGCTGTAGTCCTCAGCAAGGATCATCGCGTAGCTGATGTGCGTGCTGCCGTGGTCGCTGCTGCTTTCAAAGCTGAACTTGTAGCCTTTGGCAAAGGCGTCACACACCCAGCCGCCGGGCTCCCAGCCGCCGATGGCGTCGTTCTCCGTGGGGCAGCGCGGGCAGCCGGGATACTCGTAGTTCTGGCGTGCACCTTGGTAGATCTCCACCATCGGCTCAAATTCGCCGTCCCAGTTGCGCCAGTCGGTGCCCATGTTGCCCACGCTGGTGTGGCTGGCGCAGACGCCGTTGAATTTCTTGAGGTACTTGTAGAGCATGTTCGTGTCCGGCGCGGGCTCATGCACGCGCACATCGCTCAGGGGCAGGCGGGGCAGGGTGCGCACACCGCGCTGGGCGAAGACCACATTGCGGTGCCCTTCGGGATACACCACGCTGCGCTCGTAGCTGAACATGGGCGTGAACTTCTTCGGCAGGAAAAACGCGTCCGTCGTCTTCTGCGTCAGCCACCAGGTGTATTCACGGCCGTTGCCGTTGTCATGGTCGCCATTGCCGATCCAGTCCATGGACGCGGCATCAATGGCGTAGCGCCACATGTCCTCCAGCGGGCCGTCATTCGCGCCGTCTCCGCTGATCTCCGTGTGGCGGTGGAATTCACCGCGCAGGATCTGCCGCTCCGTGCCGCCGATGGTGGAGCGGTAGCCGCGAATGGCGCTGAGTTCGGAGCGCTCGGCCTGCGTGCGCTTGCTCGGCGCGGGATTGTCCTGCGGTGCTTCATTAAGAGGCTTGAGCGCATGCGCTTTCAGCGGGCCCACGGTGCCGAGGCGGCTGAAATAGACATCGTTGTCAAAGGGGTCCTTGGTCGCATCCAGCGCGGCATTGCCGCCCTTGCCACCCGGATTCCTGGCTCGGTTGAACTCGTTCATGCGGTCCAATCGGTGATCGCTGCTGTGCGCGACGAAGAGCATCTTGGGGCCGGCCGCGAGCGCAGGGAGATTGTACATCAGATTGTCACTGTGGGGAATCGTGATGGGGCCCACCCACTCCGCGCCATCGAGATACGCCGCCACGCTGCCCCAGGCACTGCCCAAGGGACCGCGAAAGCTGTTCAGGCGTGTGCGGGCGATGAGCCAGATGCGGCCCTCGGCATCGCAAATGATGCGGCCCAGATTGTTGTAGGTTTGCGGGCCGGTGGCCTCTGCATGCGCCCCCGGCGCACCTTTGCGCACCGCAGGCTGTTCGAAGGCCAGGCCATCGGCCACTTCAGGAGTCTTGGGCGGCGCAGGGGCCGTCACATCGGCACCGCGTCCCTTGCCTTTGCCCTTGCCACGTCCTCGGGCGGCCACAGCTCCGGGCAGTGCGTCCGCGATTTTCGCCTCCGGTTCCTGCCACGCCTTGCCGTCCCACACTGCAATGCCGATCTCACGATTGCGGTACAAAGGAATGCCGTCGTTGCCATCGTAGGCACCCCAGTCCTTGCCCCAGGTGGCACCACTCTTTTCAAACGCGACCCAAACGGCACCTTGGTGATCATACGCCACCGAGGCACGCGCCTCATACTGCGCAGTGTTTGCCACCGGCATCGGTTTGAAGGGCCCGTTGCCGTCGGCTTCCAGAATGCAGAGCCAGATGTCGTAGTCGCCCTTCTCATAACTGTCCCAGGCCAGCGCAAACTGCCCGCTGCCGGCGGCACGTGGATCGGTGCTGAGGGAGGGGTTCCAGCAGTTGCCGCCGCTCTTGGAAACGGTCTGCGGCGGTGCCCAGGCTCCCACTTCGTTGGTTCGGGTGCGGATCTCAAACTTGCCCTCATGCGCGGCCATCCACGCCACCATCACGGTGTCCTTGGTCGAATGTGCGATCACCGGGCTGAGATCGTTTCCGGGGGACTTGGAGAGGTTTTCCACGGGGCCGAGTTTTCCATCCGCAAAATGGCGGGTGAGGATCTCAAAGTTCCCGTCCACGCGCTCGCTCCACACGATCCATGCGCCGCCTTTGCCATCCACCGCCACGGCAGATTTGTAGACGTCCCGTCCGGGTTCCGTGACGGCCACGCGCTCATCTTCCCACTTGTTGGTTTTGCGCAGGTGCAGCCAGAGCTGGTCGCCGCCCACAGGCTGTCCTAGGAAGGCGAGATCCTCTGGCTCATTGTCCCAGCGCTTCGCACGTTCATCACGGTCCAGACCCGGGGTGAAGCTCTGATAGACCAGGAAGCCGTGGCCATCCGGACCCAGGGCCAGAGCAGGGAAGTCATCGTCCGTGCGTTCGGGTGACATCTTGCGCAGATTGAAGGCCGTGTGCTGCACCGCCACCCGTCCCTCCAGCAGATCCAGCACCTCGCCGGGTTTCACATCGGCAATTTTAAAGGACACCTTCCCCTGCGCGGTGGTGACCTCCACGCTGCTTTCCGGCGTGATGTCTTTCAGCTTCACAAACACCCCGTTTTCAAAAATCGGGCCGAGCTGTCTGGCCATCCCGCCGATCTTCTTCGGATTGTTGCCACGCGCCTTCGCATTCGCGCCCACGGGCGTGCGGCTGCTGGCCTGCCAGGCGTTTTTACCCTTGATCACGTCCCGCTGCTCAAAGCGGTAGCCGCTGACCTCCAGCACCTCGCCGGGCGTCACCGTGATGGAGCCGTCCCAGACGGTGGTTTCTTTGTCATTGAGTCCCAGTTGGATCAGCAGTTCGGTGTCTGCAGCAGCGGCCAGGCTGCCAAGCAGGAAGAGAGGGAGAAGAAGGAGTT
Source organism: uncultured Verrucomicrobiota bacterium (assembly GCA_903838675.1). GTDB lineage: Bacteria > Verrucomicrobiota > Verrucomicrobiia > Verrucomicrobiales > Verrucomicrobiaceae > Prosthecobacter. Next base: position 38,426 of record CAILZI010000125.1, on the reverse strand, counting down.
TCATGGGCTGGAGGCGGCGTAAAACGCAGTCAAACCGCCAATCTCGCGCCGAGTTTTAAAGAAGAATGTATGGACAAAGCCCAAGATGCTGTCGCTGCGCCTGATAAGGTGAAATAGAATGAACCGCATGCGATTCCATCATTGACTCAAAGCGTGAGGCTCACTTAAAAACATGGAGTTGAAAATAATGCACTCGGCTGTTGGTAAAAGAACTGCTTGAACTGCGTTTTTACAACGCCGTGCGCGCTGCGGCCATTCTCCTCAATAACACCACATCATCATACCCGTCAGACATCACATGAAGAAGACAGCCCTCTCCCTCCTTTGCCTTGCCTTCGCCCTCAGCACCGCTTCCGCCGACGACCTCATCAAAGGCGCGATGAAGAAGAATTGGAAACCCGAAGACGCCGTCGCCAAGAAGGTCGGCAAAGGTGAAGCCACCGACGCCGAGCTCGACTCCCTGATCAAGTGCGTGCAGGCCATCTGCGCCGCCACACCGCCGCGTGGCGAAAAGGCCGCCTGGGTGGAAAAGTGCAAAGCCTTGGTCGGCGCACTGCAAAAGGTGAAGGCCAAGGACGCCGCTGGCGTCAGTGAATTCAAGAAGGCCAACAACTGCAAGGCCTGCCACGACGTCTTCAAGCCCGCCGCCAAATAAGCACGGCTCCACGGCCTCTGCTCTGCCGTGACTTTCGGAGGCTCCGCTCGCAAGAGCGGAGCCTTCTTTATTTCTGCTTCTTGCGTGTCCGGGCGGATGCTCCAATATCCGCCAACCATGCCCACCACCTACCACATCGTCCCCACTGAAGCCCACAACGCCCTCGTCCGCGCCGCCTACCAGCATCGTGGCTACACCCAGGCCGAGGCAGAGGATGGCGCACGGTTTTGCGAAATGGCCTCCGCTCATGGCATCCGCACACACAACGCCATCAAGGCCCTGCATCTCGATCATCTCTTTGGCAGCGCCACCGGTGGCTGCAAACCGGGCGCAGAGATCGAAGTCATTAAGAAGCCCTTCGCTGCCAGCGAAGCCTGGGATGGCAAGCTCAAGCTCGGCCAGAGCGTGGCCTTCAGCGCCATGGAGCGCTGCATGGAGATGGCCGACAAGTACGGCATCGGCCAGGTCAGCGTGGACAATGCCTTCCACTACCTCTGGGGCGGCGGCTACGTGATGGACGCAGCCAAGAAAGGCTACATCGCCTACACCAACTGCACCTCCACCCTTGGCGAAGTGGTTCCCTTCGGTGGCAAGTTCCCCGTGCTGGGCACCAATCCCCACTCCTGGGGCCTCCCCACGCAGGATGCCTGTGGCTTCCCCATCGTCATCGACTGGGCTACCTCCACCGTGGCCATGGGCCGCGTGCAGCAGCTCAAGCGCGAAGGCAAGCCGCTCCCTCCCGGCGCTGCCGTGGATGCCGCTGGCAAACCGACCACTGATGCGAATGAAGCCGCCTGGCTGCTGCCCTTCGGCGCGCACAAAGGCTACGGCCTCTCCCTCCTCATCGAAGTCATGGGCGGCATGATCGGCGGTGGCCTGCCCACCCTGCGCGGCGGTGGTGCCCACCCGGACATCAAATCCAAACCCTTCCCAGCAGGCGAGAAGCGCACCTCATCCTTCTACTTCCAGGTCATCCACCCCGATGCCATCAGCACCGGCCTCTTCTCCAACGGCCGCAACTTCAATGAGAACATCAAAGCCGTGATCGGCGACATCCTCGGCCACGGCAACGAAGCCTGCATGCTCCCCGGCCAGCCCGAAGCCCAAAACGCCGCCCACACCGCTAAAGCCGGCGGCCTCCTCTTCAGCACCGCCGAAGTCGAAGCCCTCAACGAGATCGCCGATGAAGCCGGCCTGCCACGCTTCGATGTCGCGGCCTTGGGCACCTATGACGTGCCCTAAGCAGACGTTAGGACAAGCATCCGGCGCAACGCATGCCTCAGGCAGGTAGGGCCCCGCTGCGCCGGGGCCGAAGCTATGGGTCTGTGGCGTCGCAGGCGCTTAAAAAGGTCCGCCGTCCTTGGCGCGTGGAAAGGCAGGCTCCGGCGTAACGCGACCCGGTGGGGCGGGATCTCTTGAAAGGGGGGAGTGCTTTGACTCAGCAGCCCGCGCTAGGAAGAGGAATTCCAGGGACGCGCACAGCGCATCCCTACCATCTGACGCGGCGCATGCCACGCAGCCCCGCCTCAGTAAATCATCGCATTATCCGGCGCGGTGGTCTCTTCCACCTTGGTCGCCTCAATGATGGGGACGGTCTGCGTCCCCTCCTTTTTGTAGCCCATTTTGCCGACGACCTTCACCCATGTCATGTCTTTGAACTCGGGCGCTTTCTTGCCGAAATCGAGCGGCACAGAGTAGGGGCGTGCATCCGCTGCACAGCACTGGACCAGCATGCGGAAGATGCGCAGGCGGTGGCCGTCAGCATTGTTCACTTTCTCCGGCAGGATCTGCGCCACCGTCTCGACCATCTGCCCCGTCAGCACCTTCTGCACTTCGACATCGCCGCCGGTGTAGTACAGCTCAGGCACTTCGAGGATGAAGTTGCCATCCTTGCTCATCGGCACCTGTTTCTTGAGGTCTTCGAGGGTGAAGGTGCCGTAGCTCTTCGAGGCTTGCGCGGGCGGCGGAATGTTTTTCGGCGGTGTCTTGGTTTCCGCATTGGCCGCAGAGGCCACAGCGACTCCTGGCGGCGGCGTGTTGGCAGGCTTTGCGGGGGCTCCAGCAGCTCCGAGAGTCTGGGGGCTGACCATGGCGGGAGGAAGATCGGCCGCCTTCTCGGCAGTGACGATTTCCGTCGTGGTGGCCGCACCTGGCTTCGCCGCGGTCTTGGATTTGTTTTGCAGCGAGAACTGCTCGGCACGCGAAGTGTCCTTGTAGTTCGGGTCGTAGAGCCCCTTGTTCACGATGGCATTCGAACTGTAACGGTCCGGTGAAGAAAGCGCAGCCCAGGACAGCGGTGCAGCAAGAATGATAAGCACCGCAATGCGGCCCGGCCAGGAACTCTCATCGAGAATCCCATGGGCATGCCCTTCGTGGCTGTGGGCATGGGCGTGGTGGTGCCCGTGATCATGACCGCAGCAGCCCTCCTTTTTTGCATGGTCGTGCGAGTGGTCGTGCCCACAGGTCCCGTGATCGTGTGAGTGGTCGTGGCCGCAGTCTTTGTGATCATGATCATGCTCACATGTCCCATGCTCGTGGGTGTGCTCATGCCCATGGTCATGGCCGCAGGCACCTTCTTTGTGCTCGTGGCTGTGATCATGGCCACAGTCACCATGCTTGTGCGCGTGGTCATGCCCGCAATCCTTGTGATCATGATCATCGTGACCGTGATCGTGGCCTTCACAGCCAGCGTCCTCAGCTCCCATGGTCAGCAGATTGAACAAGCCCAGCACGCTCAGGCCGATGCCGGACACCAGCACCATCGGGCGGAAAATGCCATCCGGTGGCAGGTAGTTCGAAAGACGACCACTGATATAGAAGTACAACAGCACACCGCCCCAAAGGAAGAGCATGGCGACACTGAGAAGATGAACGAGGGTGCGGGTTCCACTCATGGCAGTTTAGGGTTTGATGTAAAGATGTTGAACCAGATTCATCCACGGTCCCGAAAGCAGGCCGATGAGGATGAAAAGACCGATCAGGAGAGATACGACCACCTTGCGCTGGAAGACGCTGGAGTACATGAACAGCAGCTTGATGTCCATCATCGGGCCGAAGACCAGGAAGGCCAGCTTGGCCGCCATCGAGAAGGCGGTCATCGGCGCGGCAATGAAGGCATCCGAAGTGCTGCACAGCGAAAGCACGATGGCCAGTCCCATGAGGGAAGGAACGGCCAGCCAGTCGTTGCCAGCTACCGTGTTCAGCAGCCCCTGATTGATCTGGGTGTTAAACACCGAGGTGATCACGACGCCGATGGCAAAGTACATCGCCGTGTCGAGGAAGTCGCGCATGGAACTGCGCATGGCATGCACCAGCTTGCCATTAAAACTCGCGGCAGGCGCATGCACGTGGCCGTGATCGTCTTCAGCCGCCGCGTTTTCGATCTTGTTGGCGATGCTGGTCCGCAGCACCTGGCCCGGCTTGAAGCGCAGCACCACGAGGCCCACGATCACCGCCACAAGGTAGCCCAGCGACAAACGCGCGATCGTCATCGTCGCATTGCCCGCCGTGGCCCAGCTCAGGCCTTGAAACTCCTTGAACGCCGTCAGCGTGCTGATCGCCACGATGGGATTCATGATGGGCGCGGACAGCATGTACGTCACCGCGCAGGAAAGGGGAAGGCCCTTCTGCACCAGCCGCCGGATCACCGGCACCACCGCGCACTCGCACACCGGAAACACCAGCCCCAGAAAACCCGCGATCAGCGTCGCCAGCACCTTGTTCTTCGGCAGCACACGGTCCAGCAGCTTGGCCGGCAGGAACGCGTCGATGATCCCGGAAAAGATTGTGCCGATGAGAATGTAGGGAGCGCCTTCGAAGACAATGCTCAGGAAGGCCATGAGGATGTCCCCCATGCGGCTGGGTGCGGGCAGATCGGCGAGAAAAATCATGTGGTTGGGAAGAACAGTTCTAAACGCGCCCAAAAGGCAGGTTCAAGCGGGAAAGAACGGGGGATTGGAGGAATGTCGAATGACGAATGTGGAAAGGGGGCAGGGTGAGTCAAAAGGTCAAGACCCTCCGACGAAGCGAAATCGTCCTCGTCCTCCTGCTCGAACTCGTCCTCGATCATGGCGAGTGGAACGACGGATTGCGCCTCCCGCCGTGGAATAGGATTGTCATGGACCTGTGGTTTTGGTGGAATGGAGACATGAATGAAAGTCCGAAGCGGCGCTGGGGATGCCTGCAATGGGGAGTGCTCATGTTTTGCCTGTTGCTGCTAATCCTGGTTGCTCAGCCCGGCGGGTCACGAATTTCACCCCAGGGCAATCAGATGAAAGGAGTCAATAATTGCAAGCAGATCATCCTCACGCTCAGATGGTACGCGCATGATCACGAGAACGAGTATCCTGATGGTCAGAACCGCGAGTTTTACTCGGCCAATGAGGTTTTTCGTGAACTTTTCAAAGTCGGGATTATAACGGATGAGCGAATATTTGGCTGCCCGACCACAAGCCCCTTCCATCCAGACAATGAGCTGGGAAAGCCCCCCGGTTTTGCCAAGACCCTGTTTCCTGGGGAATGCCATTGGATGCTCCTTAAGCATCAAGGGATCTCATCGCATCCCAGAACGCCCATCATTATCGAGAACAGCCTCACGGCATCCTGGCCCCCGAAGTGGAGCCTCGAAACTCGCGCCATCCGCGGACGCTCATGGCCCAGGCGTAAAATCATCATCGGTCGCAACGACGGCTCGGTGGCGGTGGAGCAGTTGAATGAAGACGGCACTATGGACTGGCACTCCAAAAGCAACCTCGGCGACGACGGCAAAAGCTGGATCGACACCCTCTCCCCCGAGCAAATAGCCAGCCTCTCCTACTGGGACATCGAGGAGAACTAGCCCCGCATTGTGCCTGCCTTGCGCATCCGTGGGCAGGATTTGCGATGGCCTATGAGGATGGCGTTGATGTGCGTTGATGGGGTAACGCGCACCAACTCCAACTCGACTCCATCCATGAAAACACTTCTCGCTCCTCTGCTTCTCAGTCTGGCCATGACGGCCACCGTGTTCGCCGCCTGGCCCATCAATGATGAATGCCCGGTGGACCACAAGGCTGCGCGCCCGATCTATCGCGTCAAGACGGATGATGGCTTTGTGTCCTTCTGCTGCATCGACTGCTTGCAGAAGTTCGCCAAATCTCCCGGCTCCTATCCAGTGAAGAAAAAGGAAGTGCCGAAATGAGCTGCTGGTCAGGCCTTGGAAGATAGAACCCATCACGGGAGTTGCGTTTCTCCCGTGATCTGTCTTCCAAAATCATGCCTCAAAATCCTTTCGATCTCCACCAACGTCAGATCTGGGTCTTCGGCGGTGCCGGTTATCTCGGCGCTGCCGTCATCGCGCAACTGGCAGAAATGCAGGCCCGCGTGCTCTGCGTGGATCTGGCGGAGCGCGCTGCAGAGATGGTCACAACAACAGGCCTGCACGCGCACGTGACAGCGGCCTCGCTCAACGTTGCCGACACCGCCGCTGTGGAAGCCTTCGTTCAAGAGCAAATCGCCACACACGGCGTGCCGCATGGCCTTGTGGTGATGACCTATGCCTCAACGCCCAAGCGCTTTGAGGATCTCACTGCAAAAGATTTCGACATGGCCAACCACGGCAACCTCACCGCCACCTTCGCTCTGGCTCGGGCCGTTGGCCAGCACATGGCGGAGCAGGGCAGGGGCAGCATCGTCCTCTTCTCCAGCATGTATGGCAGCGTCTCGCCGGACCCTGCCGTGTATGCCGCGCCGATGAATCCGAACCCCATCGAGTACGGTGTCGGCAAGGCCGGCATCCAGCAGATGGCTCGCTACCTGGCTGTGCACTGGGGCAGGCAGGGGATTCGCTGCAACAGCATCTCGCCCGGCCCGTTCCCAAATCCCACGATCCAATTTCAGCAGCCCGAATTCGTTGAACGCCTCGCTCAAAAAGTGCCGCTCGGTCGCGTGGGTGTGGCTTCAGAGATCGCAGGCGCCGTGACCTTCCTGCTCAGCGATGCCTCCTCATTCATCACCGGCCAGAATCTGGCGGTGGATGGCGGCTGGACGGCGTGGTAATCCGCTCACAGCGTTTCTCCACGAATCATCCTTGGCATCAAGCGAATCGCCTTTGCTGGCAGAGTGCCGGCCTCGGCGAGTTGTCTCGCTGCTTTGCACACGCTCCGGGCAAACTGGGCGGTGTTCGCCGCATAGCGGGTGGTGGCAGGCACCGTGTGCTTCAGAAAAGCTTCGTCATCACGCGAGATCACCGCGATGTCCTGCGGGATGCGTTTGCCACGCTGCGTGAGAAACATCAGCACCGTGAGTGCATGCATCGCCCGGGCCACGACGCAGGCCGTGGGTGGTCGGGAAGAGCGCAGTGCCTTGTCCAGCAGCGCACACAGATGGGTCGCAGTTCCATCATGCAGGATCACCTGCAAGGTCGGTGCCTGGCTGCCGTTCAGCGCCTCTCTCAGTCCTTGTTCGCTCTGCAGGTCTCCGCCGTAATCTCCCACGGGTCGAATGAAGGCGATGTGCTTGTGGCCTTTCGCACAGAGCATGCCTCCCGCATGTCGGCAGAGCGCACGATAGTCAGTATCGATGGAGGGCAGGCTGATCCCTGGTGCGCAGGAGCCCACCACCAGGCAGGGCAGCTGCCGGCGCATGAACCAGCTTTGCACCGGCTCCAGCGAACCAAACACCAGCCATGCCGCTGCGGGCGAGCGTGTAGTCAGAGCCTCCAGCGCACGCGCTGGCGTGGCGGAGAAGCACGCAGTGCTCACATGAACTTCAAAGCTGAAGCCCACGCGTGAAAGCTGATCGCGCAAATCATCCACCATCACCACCGTCGAGGGAGACATTTCAAGCAGCGGTCGCGGGGAGATGAGCGCGATCACCCGCGCATGCACCGCCTTCTTCGCTTTCACGGCGGTCTTGATGCGCCTTCTCTGCCTGTCTGAGACCTCCAGAAAGCCCTCGCGCTGCAGTTCTTGCAGGGCCTCACGCAACGTGTGGCGGCTTACCTGCAGGCGTGCGCACAGCTCACGCTCCCCTGGCAGATGGCCTTGCCAGTGTCCGGCCTGCATCGACTCGCGCAGACTCTGTGCCGTCAGGGTGACCAGGGAGATGCGTTGAGGCAGTCTGGGGCTGGAGGTGGTGTCAGGTTTCATCTGGTTTGGATAACAGACCAGAATCATGGCCTTGTGACAAATCGTTTCACCCGCCTACTTTTCATCATTCTCGGAACCGTCTGTTCTTCGTCAAGCAAGCCCACACGAGCCGGTGCAGGAGACAGTCCAAAAAAGCACATATCCCATGAAGTACATTTTCATTGCCCTTGCCATGGTGCTGTCGCTGTCGGCAGAAAGCACCATCACCTTCAATCTCGATCCCACGAAGGAGAACCCGCGCAATTCCGAAGGCTCCTTTGCCACGCTCGCCTCCGGGCGCATCATCTTCTGCTACTCGCAGTTCTACGGGGGCGCGCATGATGAGAGTCCCGCCCGCATCGTGCGCATTCATTCAGACGATCAGGGCCGCACCTGGAGCCATCCCGTCACCGTGGTGGAAAACTCCGGCGGCAACAATGTGATGAGCGTCTCCCTGCTGCGCCTCGCCAGCGGCAAACTCGCTATGTTTTACTGCATCAAAAACAGCTGGATCGACTGCCGCCCGCACATGCGCGTGTCCACGGATGACGGCGAGACATGGACCGAGCCCAAGCTCGTGCAGCAGGCGCCGGGCTACTTTGTGATGAACAACGACCGCGTCATCCAGACCAGCAAGGGCCGCATCATCATTCCGCTGGCCTTTCATCGCTCACGCGGCACCGATCCGAATACAAGCAAATCCTGGGACGCTCGCGCCATCGCCATGTGGATCTATTCAGATGATGATGGAGCTACCTGGACGGAATCCTCCAGCTGGTGGGCCATGCCGGTGCGCAGCGGCAGCGGCCTGCAGGAGCCGGGCGTGGTCGAGCTTGCAGACGGCTCGCTCTTCTCCTGGTGCCGCACGGATCAGGGCGCGCAATACGGCTTCTATTCCACCGATGCGGCGAAAACATTCTCATCACCAGTGCCGACGGAAATGAAATCTCCCAACGGTCCCGCCAGCATCAAACGCCTGCCCGGCAGCAGCGACCTGCTGGCCATCTACAACGACCACTCCGGCCTGTTTCCGTTCCCGCCCAAAAAGCGCAATCCCTTCGCCGCGGCCATCTCCACCGACGGCGGCAAAACCTGGCCCAAGCGCAAGCTCATCGAGAACGATCCCGACGGCATTTATCACTACACCGCCATCCATTTCGTGGGAGACGCCATGCTCATCGGCTACTGCGCTGGCGACAGCAAAGTGGGTGCCCTCAACCGCCTCCGCATCCGCCGCATCACCCTCGACTGGCTCAAGCAGCCGTGACACGCGTATGCGCACGCTCATTCTCTTTCTCTGCTGCTGCGCAAACCTGCTGGCCGCAGCGCCGCTGAAAACCGCAGCCTTGCTCGCCGCTGGGAACGAGTCTGTGTGCATCGTCTGCATAGGCGACAGCATCACGGGTGTCTATTATCACAGCGGCGGTCGTCGTGCGTATCCTGAAATGCTCCAGCTCGCGCTGCAGCAGCTTTACCCGCAGTCGCAGCTCAGCGTGCACAATGCCGGCATCAGTGGCGACACCACCACGGGCGGCCTCAAGCGCCTGGAGCGGGATGTTCTCGCTTACAAGCCCCACCTCGTGACGATCATGTTTGGCATGAATGATCTGGTGGGAACGCCCGTGGATGTCTTCAAAAAGAACCTCCGCGAAATGATCGCCCGCTGCCGCAGCAGTGGTGCCGAGGTGGTGCTGTGTACGCAGAATTCCATCGTCGAAACTCCGCAGCGCCCCTTCGCCCGGCTCGCCGAATTCAGGAATGCCATTCGTGAGGTGGCCAAAGACGAAGCGCTCGTCGTGGCCGACTGCTTTGCCACATTCGAGGCCGTGCATGCCGCCGATGCTGCCGAATGGAATCTGCTTCTCAGCGATACCATTCATCCCAACATGGCCGGTCACAAACTCTTCGCCGAAACCCTCGCCCAGGCCATCACCGGCCGCTCCGTTTCACTTCAAGAAATCGGCCCTCCCACGCCTGTGCTGCCGCACACTTTCGCAAAGCTCAAGGCCGGCCAGCCCATCCAGGTGCTCGCCATGCCGCCGTATGATGCGCTCATCACGCCTGCGGTGCAGCGCCTGTATCCCGGCGCCGTCGTCAAGGTCACTCCATGGCCCGTTGCAGGCCAGACGCTCGCGCAGCTTGAGCTCTTCGCGCGCAAGGTTCGCAGCCTGGCCCATGATCTCGTGCTCATCGCCGTGCCCGCTGAACTCCCGCTGCAGGATCAGGTGCAGTTTCATCACGATTATTCATGGATCATGAACGGGTCCCTCAGCTTCGGCGTGCAGCAGTGGGATGTGGTGGTGGCATTGCCTTCAGCCGCGAAACCCACGCTCAGCAAAGAAGAGAGCCGCCATGAGGTGCTCGCGCAGCGCCTGATCAAAGCCCAGGACCTTTCCATGATCACACGCCACAGCGGCGACACCTCCCCATTGCTCGAAGTTCTCTCCACCTGGCTCTCCCAACATCAACCCTGACCCTTTTATGAGACGCTCCAAAGTCCTCGCCAAAATCCGTGCCGGTCAAGTCGCCCGCATCTGCTGCACCGGTTCGCCCATCGCGTTCTTCCCGGCCATCGCCGCTCACTTCAACTACGACGGCATCTGGCTTGATGCAGAACACCGGGTGTGGGAGCCCCGCGAAGCCGAAACCATGCTGGGCCGCCATCACGCTGCAGACATCGATTGCGTCTGGCGTCCGCCGACAAAGGAAAAAAACAGCCTGTATCGTCTGCTCGAAGACGGTGCCGCCGGATTGATGATCCCCCACGTCGGCAGTGCGGATGAAGCCCGCGCTTTGGTCAACGCCATCAAATTCCCACCGCTAGGAGATCGCGGCTTCTGCGGCGGTGGTCGCGATGCCGATTACTGGATCGGCAAGCCCGCCGATTACATCGACGCCGCCAACCGCGAGACCTTCCTCACCGTGCAGATCGAAACACCCTCCGCTCTCGCCAATGCCGAAGAAATCGCCGCCGTGCCCGGAGTGGACGTTCTCTTCCTCGGCCCCGGCGACATGTCCCTGCGCCTCGGCTGCACACCTGCGGTGAATGATCCGGTGATGATGGATGTGCAGAAGCAGATCGCCGCCGCCTGCCGCAAGCATGGCAAGGCCTGGGGCCGCCCCGTCGGCAGTGCTGCGGATGCGAAAACGATCATCGAGCTCGGTGCACAATTCGTCGTGCTCGGCAGCGAGTTCGGCGCCCTTCACGCCCATCTCAGCGCCTGCGCTGCCGACTTCGACAGCGTGCTCAGTGAAATCTCCGGCCAGGCCGCCATCCCTGCGGGCAAGACCTATTGATGAAGCGCGTTCTGTTCATCCCGACACCATGAAAGCTCTGCTCGTTCTCGCATTCCTGCTCTCACCCATCTGCCTGTGGCCAACCGCACACGCCGCCGAGGCCGTGCGCATCGCCACCTTTGATGTGGATGCCACCCCGCCTCTGGGTGCAGCGATGGCCTATGATCCGGTGAAGCGCGTGGATGATCTCACGCTGCGCTGCCGTGGCATCGTCATCCTTGGAGGTGGACAGCCCATCGTGCTCTGCGCGGTGGACTGGATCGGCATTGCCAATGAAGGCCATGATGCGTTTCGCGCCGCACTCGCAGAGGCGGCCGGCACCGTGCCGGGCCGTGTGGCCGTGCACACCCTGCATCAGCATGATGCACCCGGCTGCGACTTCACGGCGGAGAAGATCATCAAAGAACTCGATGTGAAAGGCTACACTCGCTTTGAAGGCACCTTTCATCGTCAGGTCATCCAGCGCGCGGCGGATGCCATTCGCGTATCCTTGCCCAATGCCCAGACCGCCACCCACTACGGCTATGGCGAGGCCGTGGTGAAGGAGGTTGCCTCCAACCGTCGTGTGGAACGCACCCCGGAGGGCAAGGTGGGGCGGATGCGTGGCAGCAGTTGCAAGATTGAGGGCCTCATCTCCCTGCCCGAAGGACTCATCGATCCCGTCGTCTCTCTGCTCAGTTTTTGGAACGGAGACAAGCCCATCGCCGTGCTCAGCGCCTACGCCTGCCATCCGCAGAGCTACTATCGTCTCGGTATTCCAAGTCCGGATTTCCCCGGCATAGCGCGCTTCATCCGTGGGCAGGATGTGAATGCCGCGCTGCATGTCCACTTCAACGGCGCAGGTGGCAACGTCGCCGCAGGCAAGTACAACGACGGCACACAAAGCAACCGCGTCATCCTCGCCACACGTCTTGCCGCCGGAATGCGCGAAGCTTATGACAAGACAACGAAGTTGCCGCTCACAGCCACAGACATCGGCTGGGCCAGCGTGCCCGTGAAGCTGCCACTGTCACCCCGTCTGAACGAAGACGATTTGATCGCAAAGCTCAAGGCCACCGAAGCCAAAGGCTACATCTCCTTTGCCGATCAGCTCGCTTTTGTGCGTCGCAGCAAGGCCGGACAGGAGATCGACATCACCTGCCTGCAGGTGGGCGACTCACGCATGCTGCACCTGCCCGGCGAGCTCTTCGTCGAATACCAGCTCGCGGCCAAAGCCATGCGTCCGGATCTGCACGTCATGATGGCCGCCTACGGCAACTACGGCCCCGGCTACATCGGCACCGCCGCCGCTTATCCCGAAGGCGGCTACGAAACCGGCCCCACCTCCTCCAACGTCGCCCCCGAGGTGGAGCAGGTGCTGACTAGGGCGATGCAGCAGTTGCTGGGGAAAAAGGACTGAAAGAGCCTCGCGCAGAAAGATCAGAATAGCTTCTTGGCTTCACCAATTCTCTTTCGCCAATAGTAAGGGCGGCGCTTGGCATGGGCGATGGCGAGGATGACGATTTTTTCCCGCCAGATCATGTAAGCAATGTAGTGCTCACCAAAGCGTGGCGTGAGATTGACGCGACGGGTATTGCGATGGCGGATGGTGTAAAGCAGCGGGTTGTCGATGATCAGGCTCAAGTGTCGATTAAAAGCCGCATCGAATGCAGTGGCGAGTGGTTGATCCTGATCATCTTCATCCAAGAGAGCGTAATGCCGAATGGTTGCATTGAACTCCTCGCTGGCGGCTGGATGGATGTTAAAGTCGCTTCTTATGCCTGACGCTTGATGCCCAGTTCGGCAAACAAGGCATCTGTCTGGCGCTGAAAATCAGCACCGGAAATAAGCTCGACCTTGCCTTCCTCGATCTCCTGCACACGACGGTCAATCTCCGCGTCCCACTCGGCCTCCACTGAGGCTGCGTCCTCGTCATCCACTGAAGGCATGACATATTCTTGCTGAAGGTCACGCAGCAAGTGATCCACGTCGGCGGGCGCCAGGCTGCGGATTTCCTGTTTGATCTGTTCAATGGTGACTGACATAACTGGATTGTAGTCAAAGAGGGGATTTTGTCGAGAAGGTGTATCAGCACGACTGAACGGGAGAAACAGAGTTTCTTCTGCCGTTCAACACTGCAATAATCAGGCTTCCTCTCTGTTATCTTGTGCCCCTCTCGTTGATGAATTTTCCCACATGACCACCGAAGACCTCCTGCCACGCCTGCAATCCGCCGGTTTGATCCATGGCACCGACATCCGCGTAACGGCCCTGACCGGCGGTGTCTCCAGCGACATCGTTCTCGTGGAATCCCCCACGCAGCGCCTCGTGGTCAAAGCGGCCTTGGAAAAACTGCGCGTCAAAGATGATTGGTTTGTCGACGTCTCGCGCAATCGCGTGGAGCAGTCCTTCTTTGAATACGTCTCGCCCCTCATGCCCGCCGCCGTGCCGCGCATCCTCGGTGGTGGCGATGGCTGGTTCGCCATGGAATACCTCGGCGATGAACTGCAAAACTGGAAGTCTCTGCTGCTGGCTGGACACTTTGAAGCCGAATCCGCAAGGCTCGCAGGCGATGTCCTCGGCCGCATGCACGCCGCCTCATGGAATGATCCAGTCGCACGCGAACGTTTCGATACCCTGCCGAACTTCCAAGCGCTGCGCATCGATCCCTATCTGCTCACCACCGCAGAGCGCGTGCCTGAAGCCGCGGCTGTGCTCCGTGCAGAGGCCGCACGTCTGGCAGAAACAAAAGTCGCTCTGGTGCATGGTGACTACAGCCCCAAGAATCTCCTCGTTGGTCCCGGACGTCTCATCGTGCTCGATGCTGAATGCGCTTGGTTTGGTGATCCCGCATTCGATGCCGCCTTTCTGCTCACACATCTGCACCTCAAGGCACTCTTAAATCCGCAGGCGATTCATCTCGTCCCCACGTTTTGGTCTGCCTACACCTCTGCCTGCGGTCACGATTTGGAAACGAACACAGTGAAGCAGCTGCTCTGCCTGCTCCTCGCCCGAGCGCATGGAAAATCACCTGCCGAGTATCTTTCTCCTGCACAACGCGACCTCGTCACGCGTTTCGTTCTCTCTCATTTACCCCAATCACCCTCGCTTTCCGCCCTCACGGAAGCTTGGGCTGCGCACTCATGAAAATCAACTCACTCGATGCTCTGCAAATCTTCGACAGCCGCGGCAATCCCACCGTGGAAGTCATCGCCACCCTGGAAGACGGCACCACCGGCCACGGCCTCGTGCCTTCAGGGGCCTCCACCGGACATCATGAGGCGCTGGAACTGCGCGACGGCGACAAGACCCGTTTCCGTGGCAAATCCGTGTTCAAGGCCGTCTCCCATGTGAAAGGAGAAATCGCCAGCGCCACCCTCGGGCGTGATGTCTTCGATCAGGCCGGCCTCGATGCCGCATTGATCGCGCTCGATGGCACTCCCGGAAAATCACGCCTCGGTGCCAATGCCATTCTCGGCACCAGCATGGCCGTGGCGCAGGCGGCGGCGAATGCGAAACGCATTCCGCTGTTTGAATCGCTCGGCGGCGGGCAGGGCACGCTGCTGCCGCTGCCCGAGATTCAGATCTTCGGCGGTGGCAAGCACGCGCAGGGCCGCATCGACATCCAGGACTTCATGATCATGGCGCTCACTGCGCAGACGTATGAGGAGACCCTCGAAGTCACCGCCAATGTCTTCCACGCTGCTGCCGATGTCATGCGCGAGCGCGGACTCCTCGCGGGTGTTGCTGATGAAGGCGGCTACTGGCCCATGTTTGACCGCAATGAAGACGTCTTCGATGCGCTCATGGCCTCCATTGAACGCGCGGGCTACACCCCCGGGCATGAGGTTGGCATCTCACTCGACATCGCCGCCTCGGATCTGTTTCATGACGGATATTACACCCTCGGCCTCGAACAGCGCCGCTTCACCTCTGAGCAGTTCGCCGCACTTATGATCGAGTGGGTGGAAAAATACCCCATCGTCTCCATCGAAGACCCCATGGCTGAAGATGACTGGGCCGGCTGGAAGATCGTGCGTGAGGCCATCGGCAAAAAATGCCAGCTCATCGGCGATGATCATTTCACCACGAACATCGAACGCATCGAGCGCGGCATCGCGGCAAACACTGCCAACGCCGTGCTCATCAAGCTCAATCAGATCGGCACCGTCACTGAAACCATCGCCGCCATTCACCGCACACAGGCTGCAGGCTGGCTGCCTGTTGTCTCCGCACGTTCCGGCGAAACCGAGGACGCCTTCATCGCGCATTTGGCCGTGGCCACCAATGCAGGCCAGCTCAAAGTCGGCTCCTTCAGCCGCAGCGAACGCATGGCCAAGTGGAATGAGGTTCTCCGCATCCAGCGCCTCCTTGGGTCACGGGCGCGCTTTCTCGGTGCGGGCATCTTTGCCAGCGCGGGCATCCATCTTTCGTGACCGCCTGTGACCACTTGCTGAATGAAACAAACGCTCTTTTTTCTGTCGCTGGTCGCTGCATCTGCTTCTGCGCGTGAAATCCATGTCGGCCAGGATGCTCCCACCATCGCGCACGCGATCAAGGCCGCGCTGCCGGGAGATGTGATCCATCTCGAACCAAAGGTGTATCGTGACTATGCCGGCTTCTACGGCAAAAAGGGAGAGCCGGGAAAACCCATCACGCTCGATGGTCATGGTGCAACCCTGGAAGGAAGCGATCCGCTGGATCCCACCCAGTGGAAGGAAGTCTCTCCTGGGCTTTATGCCGCGGACAATCTCCTGCCACGCCTCGACGATGCCATCATCGGCCGCTGGTTCTTCCTCATCGACGGCCGCATGCAGCTCATGGGCCGCACTTCGAAAGGCCGAAGCGAGCCCTTGAAAAAGCCTGAGGAACTTCAGCCCGGAGAGTGGACCTTTGTCAAAGATCCATCACGCGAGAAGCCGCCATCGAAGCAGATCTACGGCACCTTCTTCATCAAGCTCGCCCCGGAAACCAAACTCGCCGAGGCCCATGTTGCCGTCCCTGTACGCAGCGCAGGCGTGCAGTTCAGCGGTGACAATGCTCACCTCGTAATCCGGAACATCACCGCCACGCATCCTTACAACGACGGCTTCAACATCCATGGCGACTGCCGTGACGTGGTCTTTGAAAACATTGCCGCCATCGAATGTGGTGACGATGGCATCAGCGCGCATGAATCCGCGCAGTATCGTGTTGATGGCTTCGTGAGCATGGGTAACAGCACCGGCATCACCGACACCGGCACGGCGCAGACGAGCTATAACAATGTCTTCCTAGCGAAGAACATCGGCTTCGATCTCTTCTTTCTCGATGATGGCCGCTACTCTATCACGAATGCCTTGGTTCTTTCATCTGCGCAAAATCCACTCTCCATCACAGGCCGCACAACGGGAGACTGCCGCATGAAAATGCAAAACATCCTTCTGCGCCGCCTGACCGCGCCGCGTGTCGGCAGTGTCGCTCTTCGTGCAGAGCTGGAGGCAGGGGGCTGCACGTTTGAAGGAATGGAAATCAAAGTCGCTGGCAGCGCGATCTGGGACAACTGCCTCATCAATGGCAAGTCCCTTCCAGAGGGCAGTCATGCCACAGGTGCGGACGTGCAAGCGCTGATGAAGCTCATTCCCAAAGACTTCAAACCGTGAAAGCCATCCTCTTTCTCCTGCTGTCTGTTCAGGGGCTGGCGGTGGAGCCTGGCCCGTCCATCTCCGGCATCTGGCTGATGGGCCAGTCGTTGTGCGATGGCTCGGAGTCCCTTCCTGTCGTCACCAGTGAAGACACCGGCTGGGGAAATCTTACCTTCCAGCGAGGGGTGCGTACGTGGTTGCCCAAGGACAATTCAGCCACGCCAGAGCTGCGTCCCTCAGAGTTGTTCAAGCTGGTGCCGCTGCGTGCATACGTAAATGGCGGCCTGGGTGAAACGGTGGCGAATGGCATGGCCGACCATTGGCAGTCGGCGCGTTTGGAAAGTAACAAGGCGCGGATCGCGCAGGTGCAGTCACGCTTTCTCGTCGCCTGCGCAGGGCAGGGCGGTCGGCAGATTCAGGAGCTCTCCATCGCTGATCTCTCCACCGATGCACGCACGCCGGAATCGCGCAGGCACGGTGGCGGCTACTACCGGACGAGTTTGGATGATGCACGCCGTGCGGTGACACAGGCGAAGGCGTTGGGTGCAAACTTCCGCATCGCGGCGCTCTACTGGATGCAGGGCGAAGGCAATGGCGGACCCACCGGCAGCCTCGTGCCCACGCGGTGGGATGCCGAGCTGCCACGCCCCGAAGGGCTCGCATGGTACAGCGATCAACTCATCGCCTATCGCAAGCAGTGGTCGGCAGACCTGTGCGCCATCACGGGGCAGGGCGGTGAACTGCCCATGTTCACGTATCAGACGCTCGGTCCTGCGGGTGAGGCTCAGCTCATGGCCGCAGATGCCGATGCAAACATCTGGTTGGTAGGCCCGCACTATGCCGTCCCCAGTGCCATCAACAGCCGCACAAAACCCGGTCGTCATGGCGATCCCATCCACCTCTCCGCCGACGGTGAACGCTGGTGGGGTGAGCAAGTGGGAAAGGTCATGCACCGCGTGCTGGACCTCGGCGAAGACTGGCAGCCGCTGCGGCCACGCAGCGCGAAGCTCGAGACTGCGCGCGACAGCATCCTCATCGACTTCATCGTACCGCGTCCACCGCTCGTGCTCGACTCCACCTTCCTTGTGCGGCAGGAGATCGCGACAAAGGACGGCTTCACCTCACTGGCTGGCTTTCGCGTGCATGACAGCACTGGGAAGCCTCTCACACTCACGTCGGTCGAAGTCGTCGCCCCCACGCAGGTGCGTCTCCGGTTGACTCACGCTTTGCCCGCAGACAAAACCTGCCGCATCAGTTACGGACATCCTCATGCCGCAGCCCTCGGCACCATCGCATCCTTGCATGCAGGTCCGGAGAAAAACGCCGGGCTCGTGCTCACGGCCAGCTTTTCTACGCTGCTCCAGCCGCTCATGGCAGAAGGAGCCTTCTACGTCGCAAACCTCTCCGGTCCACCAACTCGCGTGCCCATTCGCGCCGTGAACGAAGTCAACGGCGTCACCGTGCTGCAGTATGAACCGGGAGAGCTTCGCAACGGCGTCCCCTTCGAGCTCGGGCAGGCACTCGTTACCCAGCGTTCATTCAGCTATGGCAATTTGCGCGACTCCGATCCCGAGCCCTCCATCCATACCTTTGCCGATGCCGCCTACGGCGCCCGTGCAGGCCAGTCCTACCCCTTGTGGAATTGGTGCGTATTGTTTTCCGATTTAACGGCGCAGTAATGGATTATGCCCCTCGCTTACGTCGTACACCCTGACTGCCCGGATTCACGCACGATGGTCTGAACTTCGTCCATTTCAGCAATGCGGGCGAGCAGTTCGCGGTGATGCTGATGCACTTTGCAATAGCGAACGGTCGCGGAGCCATTGACCGCGTTCTCATGATGTTCGGTGACTTGCATGCCCGGAGAGCCAAATTCATCCAGCAGTTCTTCCAGCCGGATCAGTGTCTTGCCGCCCGCGACCTCATAGGTGATCTGCAACGTGGAAAACTTGCACGGGCCGACGTAGCGCCGCTCCAGTGTGCCGACGACGCTCAGCGTGACCAGCAAAAATACGCTCAGTGCGAGTCCCGCAACCGCATACCCGGCGCCGACGGTCATGCCAATGGCTGCCATCGTCCAGATATTGGCCGCGCTCGTGAGGCCGGTGATTCCGTAGCGTCCATGAATGATGACCCCCGCCCCCAGAAAGCCGACTCCGACAATGATGTTCGCCGCAATGTGACCGTCATGATTGCCTAGATGCTCGGACAGCATGGTGAAGATGCAGGACCCCAGGCTCACCAGTGCAAGCGTGCGCGTTCCAGTGGGCTTTTCCTTTTTCTCCCGCTCCGTGCCTACAATGGCACCGCAAAGCGCGGCAACAGTCGTGAGAATGCCATTCGCGAGCTGTACGGGCATCAATGCATGCCAGTCACCGAAGAGCCATTGGGTCCATGAAAGCATAAGATTGCCATTGTGTCCTTGGCTGTGGGAGGTGGCAAAACAATTCGAATGCACAGGCGGAGGTGATTCTGCCTTCAAAAGTACGCCGCAAGCTCGGGGCCCAGTGACACCATTGCTTGCTTCATGCATGGATGTTGTGAAATGGATGCACGCTAAGAGATGAATGGTTCGTTCTCTGCGTATTGGTGATCTTCTCCTCACACTTTTGCCCTCATGATCATTGACTGTCACAACCACGTCGGCTCCGACCTGCTGTTCTACCTGCACGGCGATTTCCCCTACGCCCAGCACCTTGTGACGATGCACGACGAGGGCCGTGCGCTCGGAGTGGATCGCTGGATCGTGTTCCCCTTCGTGAGCCATCTCGCGCTGGATGTCACCGTCTTCATGCAAAACGAGATCAAGGACGAGCAAGGCCGCCTGCAGGACATCCCGTACGCCTTCGAAAACCGGCGGCTCATGAAGGAATGCTACGAGCTCTTTCCCGAGGAAGGAAAGCGCATGCTCCCCTTTGTGATGGCCGACCCCATGCGCAACACGGCGGCGCAGGCGCAGGAACTGCGCAAGCTGCGTGGCGAA
Organism: uncultured Verrucomicrobiota bacterium; assembly: GCA_903838675.1. GTDB lineage: Bacteria > Verrucomicrobiota > Verrucomicrobiia > Verrucomicrobiales > Verrucomicrobiaceae > Prosthecobacter. The sequence goes on along the minus strand of CAILZI010000125.1, from coordinate 18,782 downwards.
TACCGTTTCCATGGCATCAAGATGCAAACGACGATTCTCCAGGCCGACATCAAGCACCTGCGGGATCGCGGCAGGGTCTTCGTGGACCTGGCCGCAGAGTGGGACGTACCTTTTTTGATCCACTCCAGCGTGGCTGAGAGCGATCTCTGGGCGCAGGCGCACGACATCCTCGACATTGCCGAGGAAAATCCGCACGTTCGCTTCTGTCTCGCCCATTCCTGCCGCTACGACAAAGAATGCCTCGATCGCGTGCAGGCGCTGCCAAACACCTGGTTCGACAATTCCGCTCACTGCATTCATTGTGAAGGTGCCGCTAAAGATTTGCCTTATGTGGCTCCGAAGTCGCGACGCTTTGACTCCGATTACACCAATCCTGCTCGGGTGATCGCCGATCTTGCGGCGGCCTATCCGAAAAAATTTATTTGGGGCAGTGATTCACCTTTTTATAGTTACGCCGCTGAAATCAACGGACAGGTTGTGCGCCTCATCAGTACCTACAGGGCTGAAGTAGAGGCCCTGACGGCTGGTGGGACAGAAATGGTAGACCGTATTGCACACACAAACACCCGCGATTATTTAAAGCTGCATGATGAAAGCATTCTCTCTTGAAGGTCGGGCCGCATTGGTGACAGGATCATCCCAGGGTATCGGGCTCGCGATGGCGGCGGGTCTCCACGAGGCTGGTGCACGTGTGGTCTGCCACGGGCTCAAGGAAAGACCGCTGGTGCTGCCGGAATGGGCTCGGTATGTTGCATGCGACTTATGTGATCCCGCCTCGCCTGCTGAATTGGTGGCTGCCGCGTTTGCCCAAGAACCCGGTCTCGACACCCTCATCTGCAATGCGGGCAGTTTCTTCGATGTGCCCTTTTTGGAGATGACGCGCGAGCGCTGGGACAAAACCGTGCAGCTCAACATGGCGTCGGTGTTTTTTACCGCACAGGCGTTTGCTCAGCGTCTCGTGGCTCAGCAGCGCGGTGGCTGCATCGTGATCACGTCTTCGACCAATGGCTTTCAGGCAGAGGCCGACTCCTGTGCGTATGATGCCAGCAAGGGCGCGCTGGTCATGCTGACGAAGTCTCTGGCGGTGTCCCTTGCAGATCATGGCATTCGCGTGAACGGCGTGGCACCAGGTTTGATCAAGACACCCCTCACTGCGGGGCTTCACCATGCCAGCGACAGTGGTATGATGCAGCACTATGAGAAAAAAATCCTTCTGCAGCGCCTGGGCACACCGGAAGATGTGGCAGGTGCCGCAGTGTTTCTTTGCTCTGCCGCTGCAGGCTACATCACCGGCGAAACCATCGTCATTGATGGCGGCCTGACGACGTGCCAGATCGGCCGGAGGTAAGCAGGCCCACGGTCGTCGTGATGATCGTGCCGAACAGGCTGAACCAAATGAAAGAGATCAGCGGCGGTGGCTTCATGGCCGTAAAAGCGCCGTTCTGATACAAGAAAATGCCCAGCAGAGTGACGAATCCGGCAAGGCAACCAAGCAGTGCGCCACCTGTGGTGGCTCGCTCCGTGAACATGCCGAGGAAGAACAGCCCCAGCAGCGGCCCACCAATAAGGCCAATGACGGTATTGACCGATTCGACCAGATTTCCCGGCATGAAGGACACGGCAAAGGCGAGTCCCACAACAATGACACCGTACCCAACAGTGATCCAGCGGGCGTTGCCAACCTGCTGCGCATTCGTGCCAGCCGGAGTGGCGGAAAGGCGCTGCTTGAAATCAACCACCGTGGCGGAGGCCAGGGAATTGAGCCCGGCGGAAATCGTGGACATGCTGGCGGCGTAGATCGCCGCGATCAGGAGGCCCGGGAGCCCGGCGGGGAGTTGCGTCACGACGAAGTAAGGCAGGATTTGATCTTCTTTGGCAATCAAGCCTGCGGCCATGGGGTCGCCATGAGTCTTGTAGAAAGCATACAGTACAAGGCCGGTGCCATAGAACAGCACGAGCACTGGCAGGAGGAGCAGGAGCTTGATCCACAGTGACCGCTGCGCCTCTTTCAGACTGCCCGCGCTCAGATAGCGCTGCACCGAGACTTGGTCGGTCGCCATCTGGATAAGATGCAGAAAGGCCGCCGCCAAAAGAACAGCCCAGAAATTGACACGCTCCGTGACATTGAACGAGAAACTGAGATCCATGCGGCCATCGGCAACAGCAGTATCCCACACACTTCCGAGCCCGCCGGGAATCTTGCCCGCAGCCACCAGCACGATCATCAACTGTCCTCCAAAAAGCACCATCAACTGCAGCACATCCGTCCAGATGACCGCCCGCATGCCGCCGAGCGCAGTGTAAAGTGTGGTCAGAGCACCGGTGGCCAATATCGTGATCCACAACGGCATGCCCGTGACTTTTTCCAGCGCCAGCGCGGGGGCATACGTCGCTGCGGCAAGCCAGAGCGAGACACGGAAAATGAACAGGCCGGACGCGAGCAGACGGACTGACAAGGAGAAGCGTTCTTCGAGAAATTGATAAGCCGTGAAAAACCGCGACTGATAAAACTTGGGCAGCATCCAGATCGCCGTGAAGGGCGTGGCGATGAAGAAGGCCAGTGCCACATAGCCAAATCCAAATCCGTTTTTATAGACGTCCGCCGGCCCTGCCAGATAGCTGATGCCGGAAAACAGCGCCGCCAGGATCGACATGCCAACCAGGATGCTGTTCATGCCACGACCAGCAAGGAAGTAGTCGCCGAGCGATTTGGACCCTCGTGCCGACAGCAAGCCGACACCGACCGATGCCGCAAGGTAACCGCCGAAGATGGTGTAATCGAGCCAGGAGAAGTGCGTCATAAGCAGGGCGGGGGTGGTGCAAACCAACGCAAAGTTGCGCGAGTGTTTCCTGGTTTGTTTTTAAGACCAGGGGATTCGGCAGGAAAGCGGAAAGTTCGGCCTTATGAACCGCGAACTGTCAGTGAACACCATGAACACACGACTGATCCCAATGACAAAACGAGTGTTTAAAGCTGGCGTTCTCTTCTTGGTGTTACGTGCATGCCTGGCGCACGCCGCTGACTGGGAGCCGCTACCTCCGCTCCCGGAGCCAAACGGAGGCTTTGTGTGCGGACATGAAAAGGGGCAAATCATCGTGGTGGGCGGTACCAACTGGGAAGGTGGTAAAAAGAATTGGCTGGAAAGAAGGCACAGCTTTGACCCCTCGAAAATGACGTGGAGCACTGACCCCGAACTCCATGTTAAAGTGGCTTACGCTGTGCCGTTGCAAAGCGTGGACCGTTTCTCCTTCGTGGGTGGATTCGATGGAAGCCGTGAGCGGTTTGTCCGCAATGGAGTGCTTGCAGCGGGTGGGGCGCTGGAGGTGGGGACTGTCATTGTGGGGGGCACCAACGATCCCTCCAACGTCGCCGGTCTCAGTCGCGAGACTTGGCGGATTGGCAAAGGCCAGCGACGATTGGCCGATTATCCCGGCAAGCCTTTTGCCGTGGCTGCATACGCCGAAGTCGGACATGAGCTCTTTGTGTTTGGCGGCATGACCTATGACGAACATACAAAACTGCCCGTGAATACTGATGCGGCCTATGCCTTTGCCTCCGAGAAAAACACGTGGAGGGCGTTGAAACTGCTCCCGCGTGCGAATCGCGGCATGACCGCCGTCACTCTCGATGATCAGCACATCTACCTCGCCGGTGGCTATGCGGATGACTTCACCTCCGATGCTTACATCTACGACGTGAAGTCCGACAGCTACTCCAAGGCAAAGTCGCTGCCCTACGCCGCCATGGTCGGCCTGGTGAAGTTCGACGCCTTCGTTTACTGCCTCGGCGGCGAAGACAAAAAGCAGTCCCGCACGAACAAGTTCCACCGCATCCCCGTGGCTGAACTCCTGAAGTAGCTACTTCGCCGTATACCCGCCATCCACAGGCAGATTCACCCCCGTGATGTACCGGGATGCATCGCTCAGGAGAAAGATCACCGCACCACCCAGATCCGTTTCATCCGCCATGCGCCCCAGCATCGTGTGCTCGCAGTAGCGCTGCAAAAACGGCTCAGGCTGATGGTTGAAAAATCCCCCGGGCGCGAGGTTGTTCACGCGCACTCCCTTGGGCCCGTACAGCGCCGCGTAGAAGCGAGTGAGGTTTTCCATGCCGCCTTTATGGAAGAAGTAATCCGGCGGCATGTCGCCCATGTTTGTGCCGGTGTAGAGCTCGTAGCTCGGTCCGATCATCCCTTGAATACTGCCGATGTTCACGATGCTGCCACGTCCAGCCTCAGCCATGGTCTGGCCAAAGTGACGATGCATCAGCATGACACCCGTCGCATTGACTCGCATCGACTCCGCAAACTGCTCCGCGGCGCCATTCGCCCCTTTCATCGGGCGTAGCACCGCATTGTTCACCAGTCCGTGCAGCGCTCCATGCCGCGCAGTAACACGTTCATGCAAAGCCACCACAGACGCCTCATCCCCCTGATCCAGCGTCTCCGCAAACACGCGGTGCCCCTTCGCCGTCTCTTCCTCCGCCACCGTCTGCAGCTTGCCCACATCCCGCGAGGCCAGGATCAGCGTGGCACCCGTCTCCGCCAGCATGGCGGCCAGACCACGGCCATAAAGTCCAGCACCGCCGGTGAGGAGGATGGTTTTGGCTTGGAGAGAAAAGAGATTGGCAGCCATGGCACTTACTTGGACTGGTAAATCGAATCACTGCCCTTCGCCGCATCAGCCCCACCAAAGTCACCCACCAGCTTCTTGAACGCATTCCCCAGCTCCAGTACATCCGCGCCCAGCGTGAAGACCCGCGTTCCTTCCGCGATCACCTCCTCCTTCTGCCCATACAGCGAAGCGACCGCCGGATGCTTGCCGTATTTGAGCGCTGCAGCCGCGACCCGCTTGCGTGCAGCAACCACTTCCGGATGCGTGGCCTGCCCGAGCTTGCCGATGCGGTGGCTGAAATCTCCCGCGCCAAACAGCAGCATGTCAAAACCCGGCACCGCAGCGATTTCCTCCACCACCTCCAGCGCCTCGGGGCTTTCGATTTGCAGAATGACAAACTTCTCCGTGTTGCAGTGGTGCGCGTACTCAGCCAGCGGCACCTGGCAGAAAAGACCATCCATGTTGCCAGCATCCAGCGCCTTGCTGCCCAGCGGTCGGCAGCGCACCATGTCCACCACATTGCGCGCCTCATCAGCGCTGGTGACATGCGGCACCATGATGCCCGTGGCATCGCACTCAAAAGGCTTCACGTATTCACTGTATCCGCCCTTGTTCACCCGCACGATGGTGTCCATGTCGTACAGCTTTGCGGCACGCACTTGGTGCTCCAGATTGAGCCAGCTGTTCGGCACATGCTCATTGCACAGCCACACCGCACTGGCTCCTGAAAGTCCGGCCAGCTCAACGATGCGGGGATCACCCAGGTTCAGTTTGATGACCGTGCTGTTTTGGCCGGCACGTATTTCACGGAGGATGCGGGAGGGGCGGAGTTTCATGAAAGTGTTTCGGAAAGGATGTCTGCAATATGAATGACCGCTCCATTCTGCTCGCGGCTGCGCCGTCCAGCAATGATGACCGCCATCAGTTCCACGGTTTCCTCAAAGGGCAGGGGACGTGCGCCGGTTTGTAGCATGTCGATGAAAGCGACCAACTGCCGACGAAAGGCATGGTAGGTGTCAGTCAGCCGGAGCGGAATCTGCCCCTGGGTGCCGTAGAGGTGCACGGCACCGAAGCTGCCATAGGCATCGTGCAGCGCGCCAAGCGTCACCCGCACGCCACTCCGATGCGTCAGATGCATCACATCGCCACCTGCATCACTGAGCGCCTGCACAGTCAGGAAACCCGGCCCCAGCAGCGGCTCCACAGCCTCCAGCGCATGAATGCCATAGCGCTCCCACGTCTTGCAGGTAAAACTGGTGATCCAGCGCAAGTCGCCAATCTGCACGCGCTGTTCATCGCTCAGCCTCATCTCCGGTGCGTAGCGCATGCCGCTGGTGGAAAGAATAACAGAGCCCGCCTTGTGCCACTGCACAAACTGCCGCAGGTCAGCAATGTTCGTCGCCATCGGCTTGTCCACAAACACCGGCAGCCCGGCTTCAATGAAGGGGCGCACACGACGGATGTGATCATCCCCATCATCCGTCGAGATGATCACCGCATCGACGTGTCCAATGACATCCTCCGGCTTGAAAACAATGTTGGGGATCAAACTTGCTGCGGCGACCTTCGGCGCGTCTGCAGGATCATCCGTCCAAAGATGCGTGACCCGCGCCCCGGGAATGCTCACCTCCTCCACACATTGTTTGCCAAGGTAGCTCAGAATGGCAGGGTAGGGGCACTGCGCCATCGCAGCCGGATCAAAGCCATTCACAATGGCGCTCCATGAATAGGGGTGCCCGTTGCCTTCAATCATGCCCAGCATGGCCAGGCGAAGCTGTTTGCCTCCGCTGCTCATGAGATCGCGATGGGCAGGCCGGTGGCGGCGGATTCCAGCGCAGCACGGTTGAAGCGCAGTGTCTGCACGGCTTCATCAAAGGTGCATAGCGCGCAGGGTTTGCCCTCCATGCCATCAAGGAAAGCGTTCGCCTGGGCGATGAAGAGGTTATCGCGTTCCAGCGCTGCAGTGGTGTTCCACGTCCAATCAGTCTCGCCCAGTTTCATGCTGCCCCAGCGTTGTGCATGAGATTCAATTTTGAGGCTGCCGTGCTCGCAGTGGATCTCAAAGACGGTTTCATTCGCCGCCTGAAACTGCGTCATCGCGTAGCTCGCCAGCACATTGCCATGCCGCGCCGTGACGTTGACGGTGTCTTCGACAAGCACGCCTTCCAGCTGCTGATGCGCTGCTTCGCAATAAACGCGCGTCATCGGCCCGATTAGCCACTCCATGGCATTCACGATGTGAGTCAGCGCATCTTGAATGGCTCCACCACCGGTCTCATGGCGTGCATAGTATATATCGCGATACGCAGGCCTGAACGTGGGGAAATGCTGGCCGGCTACCACGCTGGCGTGCAGCGGCTTTCCCAGCGAACCACGCTGCAAAAATTCACGCGCCGCCACGACCCACGGAAAGCAGTGATACACATACGCCACCGCCACAAACCGCCCGCCTTTGGCAATGGCCTCACGCGTTTTCTTCAGCCCATCAAACGTGACAGACAGCGGCTTTTCAATCAACAAAGCCGCACCACGCTCAGCACCTTCTCGCGCGATGGCCAGATGAGTGTGCGCAGGCGTGCAGATGACCCAGGCATCAAAGGGCTGTGCCTGGACAGCTTCTGTCAGACTGGTAAATGCGGTGGCACTGTAACGCTTGCTGACGTCGCTTAGCAGTTGCGCATTCGAATCACACACACTGACCTGGCACCGTCCGGTCTGCTGAAAGCAGCGCAGATGGCGCTCGCCAATGCTGCCACAGCCGATGATGAGGATGGAATGCATTGCGCGAAGTAAACGTCGGTAAAAGCCCGCTCAAAGAAAAATGATCTGGTCTGATCAATGAACCAGCTCCCGCAGGTTCACTTCACCAAGCCTGACCGCTTTGCCGCACGGTACTCTTCGATGCGCCGTTTTGAGTCTTCGGTCAGCTTCTCCAGAGGCAGATCAAAGGTCTGGCCGTCCTCCCGGCGAATCAGGACCGTCGATTTGGTGAGTGCGAGCACCTTGGCCTGCACCGTTCTCCCGTCCGTGCTCTCCAGTGAAAGGATGTCACTGACCGGCTTGCGTTCTGGTGCCTGCGGCTTCGTTTCGCCTTTGACTGCAACGGTGGGCGTCACAGCGGCTGGCACGTTGTCAGTGCGCACATTGTCGGAAGGTGGCTTGTTCGCATGCTCATGATACTTGTCCATGGCATAAAAGATCACCGCCAGCGCAATCAGTCCTTTGACCACATAGCCAAACAAGGTAGGTGGCTTTGGGCTCGGAATTTCTTTTTTGGGTTCGGGAGGGTACAGGTCCGGGTGCAGCTCGTACTTGGCGGCATCCCACATGTTTTGATGGGCGTTGCCTGCGGGACTTTCAAAGACGGCCCGGATCATGTTGCTCGCACCACCCCGGGTCGGAGGCACCGGCATCTTGAGAAATTCCAGCACGGCCTTCTGCTTGGGCTGGATGGGCTCATCGCGCCAGCTCTCGCCGGAAGATTTCTTGGAAGCGTTGGAATTGTCCATGGAGTGACGGCAGTTGGTTCCCGATTCTGCCTTGGCTTTGGCATGAATGAAAGCAACTCTAGGGAGTCACTCGCATTTTTTGAAACGGCACGCTCTCACACACGGCGAGGATGATGTCCTGAATGCGGTTGCCGGAGGACTTGGCTTTCCGCAGGATCTCCTCGGTCGTGGGTTTGTCGGAGTATTCGAGGCCGCGACCAAGGGCATAGATGAGCAGGTTGTCGGCAAGGTTTTTGACAAACTGATCGCTCATGTCACGCACGAGGATGGTGCGGAGTTCGGCGAGGTTGGCAAAAGTCTGCCCTCGCACAAGCGACCCGGAGGCATCGATCGGCTGCTTCTTCTCCTCGTCACGCCACCGGCCGATGGCGTCGTAGTTTTCAAAGGCGAAGCCCATGGGATCCAGGAAGGCGTGGCATCCGGCGCAGGCGGCATTGCTGCGATGTTCGGAAAACTGTTGCCGCAGCGTCAGCTTGCCAAACTGCTGCTTCTTCTCATCCAGTGGTGCCACACCTCCAGGGGCTGGCGGCGGTGGCGTGCCCAGAATGTTTTCCAGCAGGTACTTGCCACGCTTCACCGGCGAGGTTCGTGTCGGCGTGGAGGTCAGCGTGAGGATGCTGCCCTGCGTCAGGATGCCACCACGTGGTGTGCCTTGCAGCGACACCTTCTGGAATTTGTCACCCTTGACGCCTTGGATGCCGTAGTATTGCGCCATCTTCTCATTGAGGAAGGTGTAGTCGGCATTGAGGAATTCGATCACACTGAGGTTGTTGCGCACGATGTTGTCAAAGAAGGTCTGCGACTCCCTTTTCATGCCGTACGCGGTACCGTTCTTCCATTCTGGAAAGCGTTTCTGGTCCACATCCACAATGTCCATGTCACGCAGTTGCAGCCACTGACCGGCGAAGTCTTCCGTCAGGCTCCAGGCGCGGTAGTCTCCAATCATGCGCTTCACCTCCTCCACGAGATTTTTGCGCAGTTCGCTTTTGGCGGCGAGTTGCAGCAGCTTGTCATCCGGCGGCGCGGACCAGAGGAAATAGGAAAGTCGTGAAGCGAGGCTGTACTCATCGATCAAGGCGACTCCGTTCTGCACCGCACCGACGGGCGTTGGGGAGCCACGGTAGAGAAATCCGGGAGACATGAGCATGCCCCGCAGCACGTAGCCCATGGCATCCAGCGGGGGCAGATTTTCTTTGAGCCCGAGATCGGCGATGCCGTGCCATTTGGCTTTTTCAGCATCACGCAAAGGGCGGCGGAAGATGCGCTGGCCGAGTTTGTCCACCAAACCATGGACCTCGGCTGCCGCGATGCCTCCGATCTGATTGACCGGCCCTTCCACCGTGAGCTGATGCAGCCAGAAGTTGCGGTCTTCGTGAGTCTTCTCGTCGTAGAAATCGTTCAGAAACCACACCTGGATCTCATGCTTGCCCGCCGGGAGCTCCACTTCAGTTTTGAACAATTGCGGCGTTTGGTCCTTGGCCGTGATGGAGAATGAGCCCGCATTTTTTCCGCCGATGCGCACATCAAATTTCGCCGGTTCACCACCCGCCTGCTGCGCCCCTGCTTTGATGGTGAGGCGGTATTTGCCAGCCGTGGCGAGATCAAGGTGATGCTTCACATAGCCATTCGAGGGGAGCTCAATCGTGCCTGTGTCGCGGGAGGCATTGCCCTGGCCGTTTTCAAAATCCTCACCACTCAGGCTGATGGAGGGCAGGCCCGCAGGCTTGCCATCGAGCAGCCACTGCACCAGGCGGGTGCCACGTGGCGGCAGCAGACCATCAGGGCCTTCGACATCGATCTTGTCGAGCGCGAGGTTGCGATCACGCTTGTTAGGGTCAGGGTTCTGCGGATCAGAGAAATCATTCAAAAAGCGCACCACAATCTTGTGCTCGCCACTCTTGAGCGGTACCACCTGCTGGATCGTCTGCCACGGGCCTTTGTCGCCATGATAGGGGGCGGTCACATCAAAAGTGCCAAGTTCCTTGTCATCCACCCGCAGGGCCACCTTGGCGGCATCCGGGCCGGCCTGAGTTGCCGAGAGGCTGAATTTAAGCAGGTAGTTGCCGTAGGCGGGCGCAGTGAACTTGGTGGCGGCATCGGCGTTGCTGTGAAACCAGCGGACGCCATCCCACTCCTTCGTTTCGCCTTTCTGGTTCCAGAACTTCTTCGCACCCAGTTCCAGATCCAGCCTTGGCACGTCGGAGGTGTCCAGCGCTTTGTCCGCCACGGCATTCGCCGCGCGGATGTATTTCTCCATCAGCAGCGGCGAGATGCTGAGCACATCCCCAATGTTGTCGAAACCGTAGCCGGTGTCATCCGGCGGGAAGTCATTGGCGGGCTTCATGTCCACCAGCAGCAGATCGCGGATGGTGTTGTTGTACTCCGTGCGGTTGAGCCGGCGGTAGGTGACATGGCCGGGATCAATCTTCTGCGGGTCAAACCAGAATACGGTGTTGTCGATCCAGGCGACGATCTCGTCGCGCTCGGGAAGGGACGGCTTGTCCTTCTTTTCCGCCGGCATCACGTGAGTGACAAGTTGCTGGCGTGCGTGATCCCACAGCACCTTGTCTCCGATGAGCTTCGAATATTCCGGATATTCATCGAGCGCGAAGTCACCCTTGTCCGTGCCGTCACCGTGGCAGTCATAGCAGAATTTTTGCAGCAACGGCAGAATGCGCTGATTGTAGGCATCCTGGCCACGCTCGGCAGCGGGCAGCAGGGATGGAAGTGCGAGGGTTGCGAGGATGAGACGACGAAGCATGAAAAGGGAAAAAAGGGGGTATCTAGGATACGCACGCAAAGTGGCAGGGATTTCGACGAAACCAACGGCGCATTGTGTGTGATTTGCGGTTGCGCGCGCCTTGGCTTGCGGTGATGAAGCCCGCCCCTTTCACCCAATTTCCCATGTCCCAATCTGCTCTCGAAACCGGCAAATCCTTCCTCGCCGCAAACGCCACCAAAGAAGGCATCGCCACCACCGCCAGCGGTCTGCAGTACCAGGTGCTCTCTCCCGGCACTGGCAAAAGCCCGAAGGCAAAAGACACCGTGGTGGTGAACTACCGTGGCACCCTGCTCAATGGCGTCGAATTCGACAGCTCCTACCTTGCGGGTCGCGAACCTGCGGAGTTTCCGCTCAAGCGTGTCATCAAAGGCTGGACCGAAGGCCTGCAGCTTATGCAGGAGGGGGCCAAATTCCGCTTCTTCATTCCGCCTGAGCTCGCCTATGGCAAGCGCGGGGCCGGAATCGACATCGGGCCGAATGAAACACTGATCTTTGAAGTGGAACTCCTGAAAGTCTGGGAGGACTGAGTGCGATTGCTCTGCCCATGAATCAAATCGACCTCAAGGACAGAGTTGCCATCGTCACCGGTGGCGCACGCGGAATCGGCTACGCCATCGCAGAGCGCATGCTGCGCTCAGGTGCAGGCGTCTGCCTCTGGGACATTGATGCGGCGGCACTGGAGGCTGCCAAAACTGAACTCTCCCCCCTGGGCAAAGTGCACACCGCCACGGTGGATCTCACCAACATCATCTCCGTGGAAAGCGCCGCCGCATCCACCATCGGTGCCTTCGGCAAGATCGACATCCTCGTGAACAACGCGGGCATCGCGGGAACGAATGCGAAGACCTGGGAAACCGACCCCGCCGAATGGCAGCGCGTCATGGCCATCAATCTGAACGGACCCTTTCACTGCTGCCACGCCGTTGTTCCGCACATGCTCAAAAACGGCTACGGCCGCATCGTCAACATCGCCTCCATCGCCGGCAAGGAGGGCAATCCCAACGCCGCCCACTACAGCGCCTCCAAAGCCGGTGTCGTCGCCTTGACCAAATCTCTCGGCAAGGAGCTCGCCACCAGCAACGTCATCGTCAATGCCGTCACCCCGGCCGTGATCGAGACCGACATCCTCAAGCAGCTCACCCAGCAGCACATCGACTACATGCTCTCAAAGATCCCCATGAACCGCTTCGGCAAGAAGGAAGAAGCGGCCGCCCTCGTCGCCTGGCTCTCCTCCGAAGATTGCTCCTTCACCACCGGGGCGGTGTTCGATTTGTCCGGCGGCAGAGCGACCTACTGATCGTTTTGGCTTTCAACGCGCGTAATCTGGGCATGTCCCTGATCTCCGCTGAAAACTCCAAGCCCGGCTCGCGCGACTGGCAGCTCACCCGCATGCGTCTCGACAAGAACGAGGGCTTCCGCACCTCGTTCATTGAAGGCTACTGCTCGCGCCAGTCCGTGAAAGCTGGTGAAGCCCTGGACATCTTCGTCAGCACCAAACCCAGCGCTCGCTTCAAACTCGAAATCTTCCGCACCGGCTACTACGGCGGCTGCGGCGCGCGCCTGATGGCCGAATTCGGCCCCTTTGAAGGCAAAGAGCAGCCCGTGCCCGAGATCGGTGAGAAGCGCCTCCGCGAATGCCGCTGGGAGAAGACGACCTCCATCACCATTCCGCAGGACTGGCTCAGCGGCGTCTACCTCGGCCGCCTCACCACATTGCCAGCCTCAAAGGACGAACCCTACTGGCAGAGCTACATCGTCTTCATTGTCACTGACGATCGAAAGGCGGACATTCTCTTTCAGTGCAGTGACAACACCTGGCAGGCCTACAACAAGTGGCCGGACAATTACTCGCTCTACACCGATCCAAAGGGCAACCAGGGGCCGTGGTCGGATGTGAGCTTTGATCGTCCGTATGCCAAGTATGCGCAGATCTACGAGAACCCGCAGTCCGTCGGCAGCGGCGAGTGGCTGTGCTTTGAGTTTCCCGCCGCCTACTGGCTGGAAAAGGAAGGCTACGATGTGACCTACTGCTCGAATGCCGACATGATCACCCCGGATCACGGTTTGAAGTGCAAGGCCTTCATCAGCATCGGGCACGACGAATATTGGGACATCCGTCAGCACGACAGCGTGGCGAAGATGCGCGATGCAGGCGTCAATCTGCTCTTCCTTTCCGGCAATTCCGTCTGCTGGGTCACGCCTTTCTCACCGAATGCCAGCGGCGTCCCCAATCGCCGCATCTTCCGTGGCGGCCCGTACGGGGGAGACTACAAGTATGCCGTGGATCGCGAAAAGAATAACGGTCCCTATCCGCATCGCGGGCCGGACGAAGGCTATCTCATGGGCGTGCGCAACATCGACCCCGTGAACGGTGGTGGCGACTGGATCTGCACCAAGCCAAGTCACTGGGTGTTTGAAGGCACGGGCATGAAGCAGGGAGACACCATTCCCGGAATGATCGGCTGGGAGTATCATGGCGATGCACCGAAGGAACTGCCCGGTCTCGAAATCCTCGCCGCTGGCACCGCCTTCCAGGGCGGCAGCAATCCGCAGCAGTGGCAGGCCGTGATCTTCGACGGCCCAAAAGGGAACTTCATCTTCAATGCCTCCACCATCTGGTGGGCGCAGGGTTTGAGCAAGCCGCCCGGCCACATGCCCGTCTGGAGCCACTACTCCCGCCCCCACGGCACGGACGCCCGCGTCCAGCGCATCACAGCGAATCTTCTCAAGCGAGCGATCGGCGGATAAACCGTCACGCCAAAATCCCCTTCGCCACCTCGCCGCTCACATCCGTCAGCCGGAAATTTCTTCCTGCATAGCGATATGTCAGCCGCTCATGATTCATGCCCAGCAGGTGCAGCACCGTGGCATGCAGCTCATGCGTGCCGATGATCCCGGTCTCAGCCTTGTCCCCCAAGTCATTCGTGCTGCCGTAAGTGAAGCCTCCCTTCACCCCACCACCCGCCATCCACATCGTGTAACCGCCACCATTATGACCACGCCCATTGTAGGGCTCGTTGTCATAGCCGCTGCCTCTCCCAAACTCACCACCCCAAATAATCAGCGTGTCCTTCAGCATGTCCCGCTGCTTCAGATCCGCGATCAATCCCGCAATCGGTTTGTCAATCGAAGTGCACTGCCGCGCGAGATTGTCTCGCAGCCCGTTGTGATGATCCCATCCCGGTGAAGTCAGCTGAATAAACCTCACGCCCTTTTCCGCCATGCGCCGCGCCATCAGACACTGCGTCCCAAAGCGTTCCGTGCTGCCATCATCCAGACCATAGAGCTCCCTTATATGCTGCGGCTCCTTGTCCAAATCCAGCACCTCCGGCACGCTCGTCTGCATCTTGTACGCCAGTTCATAACTCTGAATAATCCCCTCAATCTCCGGATTCCCCGGATCCCCGCTGAGCAGCCTGCGATTCGCCTTCTGGATGAACTCGATCTGCTTCCGCTGCTGCGCATCACTAAGCCTCTCGTTGCTCAGGTCTGGCACGCCTCCACCGCCGCTGCTCAGGCGCGTGCCTTGAAACGTCGCCGGCAAAAACGCCGATCCATAGTTCATCGCTCCACCATTGTCCGCCGCCGGATTGATCGTGACAAACCCCGGCAGATCCTCCGCCACCGTGCCGAGTCCATAAACAATCCACGCCCCCATCGACGGCCGCACAAACGTCTCACTCCCGATGTGCAGCGCCACCGTCGCCATCTGGTGCGCATTCGTGCGCGTCTGCATGCCATTCAGCAGGCACAGCTCATCCGCATGTTTCGCCAGTTCAGGAAACGCCTCCGAAATCATCAGCCCGCTCTTCCCGCGCGGCTTGAACTCAAACACGCTCCCCATGTACTTCTGCACCTTGCCCGCTTCTGCCTTCGCCAGCTCCGGCTTGTAATCAAACGTGTCCAGGTGGCTCGGCCCTCCCTGCATAAACATAAAAATCACCCGCTTTGCCCTCGCCGCAAAATGCGGCGCTTTCGGCGCCAGCGGATTGATCGTCTTCGGCGGTGCCGCAGCCCCCGCCCACTGCTGATGCAGCGCATTAAACGCCAGCCAGCCGAAGCCTGTGCTGGTTGATTGAAGAATGGAACGACGTGTGGTCATAGTAAAAGTGAAAGGTTAAAACGCATATCGAAACTCCGCCGTTCCCAGCAGTGCTTGCACCAGCGTCTGCAGATCTAGCTCACCCGCATCACGCACCTCCTCACTCGACGGCTCCCGTCCCAGCACAGCCCGATAGACAGCCTTCACATCCTTCCCAGCTTTTTCCGCAATCTCCCCCGCCAGTTCCTTCACCATCGGGTTGTTCATAAAAAACAGCGCCTGCGGAGCCACCGTCGTCACATCCCGCTGCCCCTTGATCTGCGTCGGCCCGGGAAAATCAAAAGTGCTAAAAAGCTCCGGCACATTGTCTCGCACCACCGGCAGATAAATCGTGCGGTAAGGATCTTCGATGCTGAGCAAGCCACGCGTCAGACCATGCCGCCCCTTGCCACCCGTTCCCGCCACCTGAATGCCTTCAGGCCGGTCAAACGTAAGCTTCCCCGCAAGCTGCAGCAGCGTGTCCCGCAGCGGCTCCAGTTCCAGTCGCTTCGCATTCATCCGCCACCTCAACTTGTTCCCTGCATCCGGGTGTTCAGGATTGCCCGTGCTCGCCAGCCGATACGTGCGGCTCAGCATCATCGCACGAATCATCTTCTTCACCGACCACCCTCCCTCCATGAAACGAATCGCCAGATGATCCAGCAACTCCGGATGCGTCGGATCACTCCCCGTGATCCCAAAATCATCCACCGTGCGCACGATCCCTTCACCAAACAGATGCTGCCACAGGCGGTTCACCGCCACGCGTGATGTCAGCGGATGCGTAGGCTGCGTCATCCACTGCGCCAGCTCCAGACGTCCCGAGGACTTCGCCGGAACCTTCGGCAGCGGGGGTAGGGCAGGCATGCCGAGCCTGCCGCGCTCCGGTGCCGCCTTGCGATCATGCGGATCACCACCCACTGCCAGTTCACAATCTTTCGCCTCACCTTCTATAACCCCCATGCAGAAGTGCGGATCCACATCGTAGCGGATCGTCGTCTTCGGATTCCCCAGCGCCCGGATATCATCCATCGAATGAATCCCCTCCGGCAGCTTCGCAGGCGGGCCCACCGCCTCATTCAGCTTCGTGGGCAGATCCACCAGCATCTCCGGATCCACATAGCCTGAGCCATTCATGTCGCTGCGATTCGCCTGACCTGGCAGCGTGCGGCTGCTGTAAAAAATGCCCGCCAGCGCATAGTAGTCCTTCTGGCTCACAGGTTCCGTCTTGTGGTCGTGGCACCGCGCGCAGCTCAGCGTCAGCCCCATGAGAGCGCGCGACACCACATCAATCTGATCATCCACCTGATCGAGCACAAACTGCTCATAGTCCCCTTCCTGCAAGTTCACGCTTCCCAGTGCCAGCATGCCCGTGCCGACAATCTGATCACGCTTTTGCAGCACGTTGGATGCTGGAAGCAGGTCACCCGCAATCTGCTCCGCCACAAATCGATTGTAAGCCTTGTCCGCGTTCAACGAATCAATCACCCAGTCGCGATACTTCCACGCATACGTAAACGGCGCATTCCAAACCCTGCCCACGCTGTCCGCATAGCGCACCACATCCAGCCAGTGCCGTGCCCACCGTTCGCCAAAACGTTCGCTTTGCAAAAATGCATCCACCACCTTCGCAAACGCCACATCATCTGGCGCGCTGTCACGCACAAAGCGTTCCACCTCCTCCTGCGTCGGCGGCAGTCCACGCAAGTCAAACGACGCCCGCCGAATCAGCGTAAGACGCGAAGCATCGCTAATGGGATGCAGGCTGTCCTTCTCCAGCCGCGCAAGAATGAAACGATCAATATCATCCTTCGGCCATGCCGCATCTTTCACTGCAGGCACCATCGGACGCAGGATACGCTGGTACGACCACGGCGTGTCATTTTCGTATTTCTCAGCGGCAAAGGTTGAAGTACAGCAGAAGAGCGCCGCAAAGAAGAGAATGGCATGGAGGTCGTACATGGGCTTGAAATAAACGCGCCAGCGTTCTGGAGTGCGCCGGTCCTGTGGCGCTTTCGAACGTCCAACGGCTTGTGCAGAGCTCCAAAGCATCCTTGCATTCATCGTGCGCCTCCATTTGCTTTCAGCCACGTGCTCAGCGCCTTCACATTCTGCACAAAATCGAGGCTGTAGATCACACCACCCGCTGGGCGCGTTTTCTTCCCGCCTGCATCGCGCATCCAGCCGCGATCCTCATCAGTCACGGCCCAGGAGCCATCCGCTCCTTGCTCCTTCAAGATTGCCGCAATGTCCCCCTCCGTCGGTGGCGAAGACCACCGCTCCTTTTCAACGCGGGGAAAAATCACCGGCTCACCCCGTCCGATCTTCCTCCCAATCGACTCAATCGCATCCAGTTCACTCTCCCATTTCCAGCCATAATTGGAGGAAGCCTTCTTGTCCGAATAAGTTAGCACAAAACCCTTGCCACCTTCACCACGTTCAAAGTACAGCGGCTGATTGGTCTGCAACTCATAGTAGCGCGCGATCTGCCCATCCGGCAGCCGCGACTTCCGCAGATACGCGAGCGCCCTCGGCAGTGGGGCAAGATACTTCTTGTCACCCGTGGTCGCCGCCAGCTTCAGCAGCGCCCACATCGCAGATTGGCTTTCACGTCCACAAACCGCACTCGGTTCAAAGGCGCGGCTCCAGGATGGGTGCATCTCAGCATCATACTGCTGCCCCCACGCCGGCTGCGGATCCGGCATCTGCGCACTGATGAGGAAATCCCCGCCACGTTTCGCCGCCTCCAGATATTTGGCATCTCCTCGCAGCTGCCACGCGAGAAGAAGCGTGCTCATCAGCGTCGCATGCGTGTTGTCATTGAGCACATAGCAGCCGGTAAAATCCTTCGGCCACTTGCGCGGCCAGTCAGCAGGGTAACTTCCCGCCTTGATCGGATACATCGTCACCGGCGGCGGAGCACTCGGCCACGTGTCCCAGTTCGCGCTCCACCCACCCGCCGGATACTGCGTGGCCATGATCGCGTTCAGCGCGAAATCCGCCGCCTCCTTGATTTCCGCATCCTTGCCCCCCAGCGCATGATCCACCCGCACCAGCAGTCGCGTCGCCGCCTGCGAGACATCATCATCAAACGTGGAGTAGTTGTTCTTGTTCGCGTGCCTCTTCCACACCTCCCACCCACCTTCACCCTCAGGCACTTTTTTCCGCTCGATGAGCCCGCCATTCACATCACGCCGATAAAGCTGCGCCACACGATTCTTCGCATCAAAATGCCCCGAGTAATTCCAGCCCCCCGAGGCCAGTTGCGTGCGTGCCACCGCATGCGCCGCTTCCACCGCCGCAGCCAGGCAATTCTCATCCTTCGTCGCCTCATACGCATCCAGCATCGCCATCCCCACCGCCGGTGTTCCCGGCGGTTGAATCCAAACCGTATCCACTTCCGGAATTCCCTCAGCCTCTCTCAGCGTGAAGTCTGCGCTGTAACTATAAACATAGCCCCCATGCGCCGCCGCCTTGGCATGATAGAAGGAAACAGCCTTCGTGATCGCCACAGTGACCTCCTGAGGAGTCGCAGCCTCAGTGGACATTGACAAGACGAATGCAAAAGTCAGCAAGACAAAGGGTGTGGTTCGCATAGCCAGGTTGTGTGAAATCAGCAGACGCTCGAAATGCTTTTATGGCAGCACTCGTTTCTTCTCCGCCGGTGGGGTCCGGTTTAGTGCTCCCAACAGAATTGACAGGCCCATTTGATCACCAAAATCAGCTTCGAGTTGATGCGATATACCAGGCGTCATAAGTGCCTCCCTCCTTAGAGATCGGAAGAGCGTCGTGTAGG
>CAILZI010000124.1 GCA_903838675.1 uncultured Verrucomicrobiota bacterium | reverse complement strand
CGCTGCCCGACAAGTGGCACGGCGTCACGGACAAGGAGATCAAGTACCGTCAGCGCTACCTCGACCTCATTTCCAATGACCGCACAGAACTACCCCTATAACGGTAGCCTGACCAGTGGGTTTGCAGAGGACCGCTGGGGTGGCAGATCATGCCTTCGACGAGGTCGGCCATCTTTTCGAAGTCCGCGTAAGCCCAGTAGGCCTCGAGCATGGTGAACTCGGGATTGTGACGGCGGCTGAGGCCTTCGTTGCGGAAGTTGCGGTTGAGTTCAAAGATCTGCGTGAAGCCGGCCACGAGCAGGCGCTTCAAGTACAACTCTGGCGCGATGCGCAGGGACATCGGCTGATTAAGTGCGTGGAAGAAGGTCTCGAAGGGCTTGGCTGCGGCACCGCCGGGGACGTCCTGCATCATCGGGGTTTCGACTTCGAGGAAGCCGCGCTCCTGCAGGTAGCTGCGGATGGCGGCGACCATCTTGCTGCGGGTCACGAAGATCTCGCGGCTGCGGTCATTGGAAATGAGGTCGAGGTAGCGCTGACGGTACTTGATCTCCTTGTCCGTGACGCCGTGCCACTTGTCGGGCAGCGGACGCAGGGCCTTGGAGAGAGGTGTCAATTTTTTGACGTGGATGGATTTTTCGCCGCGCTTGGTGATGAAGGTAAAGCCTTCCACGCCGACGAAGTCGCCGATGTCGATGAGCTGATTGAACTGGACGTAGGCTTCGTCGCCGACATCGCCCTTGCTGAGGTAGCACTGCATGCGGCCGGTGATGTCTCCGAGGTCAAAGAAGGTGGCTTTGCCCATCTCACGACGGGAGAGGATGCGGCCTGCGACGCGGACATCGAGGGCTTCGGTGAAGTCTGCTTTCAGCGCGCCGGGCTGATGCGTGGTGTCAAAACGGCCGCCGAAGGGATCGAGTCCGGCCTTCACCAGTCCGTCGAGCTTTTCGCGGCGGAATTGGAGGAGTTCGGACTCGGAATGTTCTGGGGCTGCGGGCGTCGGTTGCATGGTCGTACGGATGAGTGGGCCGTGTTCATAGCCGTTTCCGGGCGCATTGCCACTGCAAAAGCCACCCTTGAAGCCCCGGGGGAGAAGCTCTCAATCCTGAACGCCGCTGGGCAATTGCCAATCCAGCGCCGACCGCTATCATCCAACCGCATGAAGCCGTTGATCACGTTGTCCTTCGCCCTGGTTGCTTTTGCCGGCACTTTGGCTGCCCAAGAAATCCAGAAATTTGCCGCGGACATGACGAACATGACGTGGGATCTGCGCGGCACCGCGAATCTCAAGCACCTGCGGTTTGACGGTGAAAAATTCAACTCTCTCAACAATGATGGAGAGCCGCAGGGAGGCGCTTACGATCACACCCTGTTTGATGCGGGGGTCTTCCGCTTCGATTATGGCAAAGGCAGGGCCGGCTGGTATCTGGTGACGGATGATTTGAAGCAAATCATGTCGGCCAGTGTGATCAAAGAGATCACTTTTAAACCGGAAAAAAGCGGTCAGGCCAAACCCGTGAAGGATTTTCCACAGGACGTCAAGAATGTGGTCTGGGTGGGTGAGCGAGACAATCTTCCTGCCAAGCTGCGCTGGAACGGGACCACGCTGGAGGTGGGGGTGAAAGACCCGCACTGGAAGGTGAATTTTGTGCAGCCGGTCGTCGCCAACCGGCGGACCTTGGAGTTTCAACTCGACAACAAGACGACGGTCTGGCTCGTTTTTTCGGCCGATGGCTCCAAGGCATTGTGGCTGACAATCACGGACGTGTATGGCGGGCACAGGCCAGGACTCTACACCGCTGCAACCCAAACCCCCGGACTCCACCCGCAGCAAAACGATCTGGCAAATCACGCCGAAGACCTGCTGAAAGCGGACCACCCATTAACCGGGGGGACGCTGGTTCGAGAGCTGGAACGCAAATGCGCTGGTGACCCAGATGCATTGGGTCAATTGCAAGCACGCTTCGCTCCGCTCAGGCGATAGGAACTTTGAGACAGGCTCTCGACGATGTTTATTTCGCGTCGTAAAATGGGAAGAGTTGTTTGATCTCGGCAGCGCTGGGGTGGCGGCCGTATTCGCAGACTTCGAAGGTCTCGGCGTATTTCACCGCCTTGCCAGCTTCGGGGCCGTAGAGTTTGACGAGCAGGTCGCGGTACTTCTCTGCCTCGCTGCTCTGGCGGGCACCCCAGTGGCGTTTCAGCCAGGCACGGCGGGCGGTTTCGTTGCTGGCGGGTGGAACTTCTTTTTCGACGTGTTCGGCTGAGCCGCTGGCACCGCCTTCATAGGCCTGGGAGGTCAGTTCGTGGAGGCCGTCGAGTTTTTGGTCGAATGAATCGTCCACGCTCACGGCGATGTCGGGTGTGAAGGGGTAGGGTTTTTGAAAGCCGTCGCTGGAATAGAGAAACACGGGGTTCTTTTTCAGAGGAGGCAGATCAGGCACGATGAAGGGCACGGTGACCATGAAGGCCGCATCCTGAATCAGCACGCCGACATAGCGATGGTCGGGATGATAATCCCAGGGGCGGTGAGCGATGACGATGTCCGCCTTCCATTCGCGAATGACGCGGGTGATGAGTTTGCGGTTTTCAAGAGAAGGGAGAAGTTCGCCGTCGTGAATGTCGAGCACCTGAGAAGTCACGCCGAGCTTCTTGGCGCAGGCTGCGACTTCTGCGGCGCGGCGTTGTGCGAGTGGCCCGCCGGCTTCTTTCCAGTGGCCGATGTCGCCATTGGTGACGGAGACCAGTTTTACATGATGGCCCAGGCGTGCCCATTTGACGGCCGTGCCTGCGGTTTTGTATTCTGCGTCATCGGGATGGGCACCAAAGACGATGATGCGGAGCTTGCCGTCGTTTTTATCCTCTGCGTGGAGGGAGAAGGCGGCGAGGCAGACGACGAGGGTGAGGAGTGAGCGGATCATGGCGGCAGGAGTACGCCGCCATGATGCTGACTCTCTCGGCTCAGACTTCTTCAGCCTTCGGTTCTGGCAGGAGGAAGCCGACGACGAAGGCGAGCACGGCCATGGCGGTGGCGATGTAACCGGCGGCCATGGCGACGTGCATGGGCTTCACGGCAAGCGCGCCACCAGCAAGCATCGGGGCGAGCCAGCTGGTATTCAGAGTGGCCATGCAGGTGCCGACCATGCGACCACCGACATTGGTGGCGAAGCTGCCGCCGGTGCCGCGCAGATGCATGGGGAACACTTTGGGAAGGTACTCACCGAAGTAGCTGAACTGAGCGACGGTGACCAGACCGCAGACCGCATAGCCCCACATGAAGGCATCGCCGCCGTCTTTAAAGAGGACGAAGTAGGTGACGGGCAGAATGACGAGGGCCGGGATTTGGAAGACCTTGAGCAGCTTCACGCGGCTGATGCCCACGATGAGCAGAATAGCCAGCAGCACCCGGCCTGCGAGTCCGCCCATCTCCTGATGGAACTGGAGCTTGTCGCTCATCGCTTTGATTTTGATGTTCACCGGCTTCTGCTTGTCGAAGTTGGCTTTCATGTCCGCTTTGAGGGCGGCTTTGGCGGCGTCATCGAGTCCGGGAGCTTTCAGCTTGGTGCTGATCTCCATGTCGGTTTTTTTCAGGGCGGCGAGTGCCATGCCTTCAGCCTTCAACTCTGGGAGGCCCGGTGTCACACGTGCGACGGTGACCTGCAGGGCACCAAAGGCGATGCCGTAGGCACAGGCGGAGAGGATCGTGGTGACGATGGTCACGCGGCGCAGTTCAGAGGAGAACAAGGCGGCGAAGCTGGGGCGCTTGAGAGTGCCAGCGAGTTTTTTGTCCTTCCACACTTTGGACTCGGGAACGAAGGGCAGCATGAGTGCGATGGGGATGGCAGGCAGGATGCCGGACATCAGGGTGTAGCGCCATGCGCCGATGCCGGTGCTGCCAGCGGGCAGGCCCCAATGAGGCAGCGTATCGAGATTCTTGCTGATCCAGACGCTGACCACCGTGACGAGCACGCCGCCGAGCGAGGCGCAGGCCTGGGTGATGCCCAGCCATTTTTCCTTTTGATGCTTGTCCGTAAACACTTCTGCGAGCCAGGTGATGGCGGCGACGAACTCCACGCACACGCCGATGAACGTGGTGCAGCGGAAGAAGATGAACATGGGCAGCGATGTGGCGAAGGCGGCGCAGAACGGCGAGAAGGAGTAGATAAAGATGCTCGCGGCCATGATGGTCTTGCGGCCAAATTTATCGACGAGCCAGCCACCGAGGAGGCCAAAGACGCCGCCGCAGACTGCTGCGATCCACAGCAGCTTGCCCACCCATTCGGTGACGGAAGGATCGCTCGGGAGGACTTTGAGTAGTTCGGCAATGGCTGGAGCCGCAACCAGGGGCGTCATTAGCAGCTCATAGGTGTCAAACAAGAAGCCAATGCTGGCGATGAGGATGATGAGCCAGTGGGTGGTGGTGAATTTGGGTGCGGGAGTGGACATGGCGGGGCGATGCTGTCAGGAGATGGGAGGCAAGTCAACGCAGAGCGTGGAAGGAATTCATCAAAGGGATTGCTGGTGGGATGACATCCTACATGTGTCGGAGTTTAGACTCGACAAATCCGACATTTGTCGGCAAACTCGCGAAATATGGCTAAAAAATCACTGCCCCCACTGTCCGCCGCCGAGCAGGCGCTGATGGACATCCTATGGAAAAAGCATCCGTCGAGCGTGCTGGAACTGCTGGAAGCCGTGAACCAGGGGCGCAGCGAACCGGTGACACGGAACACGCTGCAAACGCAGCTGACGCGGCTGGAGGCGAAGGGGTGGATCAGCCGGGATGACTCGAGCCGCAGTCATGCCTATGAGCCTGCGGTGCCGGAGCAGCGCGGACGAACCAGCGTGCTGGCGGATCTGAAGCAGCGCTTTTTTGGCGGGAGCAATCTCGCGCTGGTGCGCTGTCTGGTGGAGAGCGGCGATATCAGCGAGGAGGAGCTGGCGGAACTGCGCAAATATGTACGCAACAGCACGGGGAAGAAAGGGGAGGAGTCATGAATGCGGAAACCATTTCCTGTCTCAATTTCATTGTTCACAGTCTGGTGATCGGGGCTGCGGCGTGGCTGCTGGTGCGGTTTGTCATTCGCGATGCCCTGCGCCGCTGCATTTTGGCGAATCTGGCGGTGTTGATGTGTTTGTACACTCCGTTTCATATTTCGATGGAGGATTTGTTTCCGGTGAAGAAGGAGGTGCCGGTGTGGACGCCGATCCGGGAGACGTTTAAGGCGGACTGGCGCGTGAGTGTGGCACCAGCAAGTGCTTCTAAAGTGAACGTTGCTGCTGAAACGCGTGTTTGGGATGTGGATGAGGCGGTGTGGGTGTTGCGCCGGATTTCATGGTGCGTGACGGCGCTGATGCTGCTGCGCCTGCTGTTTCAAAGCAGCCGTGTGCAGCTTTGGGCATGGCGGTTGCGCGAGCCGACGCAGGCGGAGATGGACCTGCTGCCGCGAAACGCGCCGTTCGAGCGACTCAGTGTTTTCGAGCATGAGGGCACGCCTTGCGTGGCCGGGTGGTTTTTTCCGGTGATCGCGGTTCCGGCTTCGGCCTTTGAAAAGCTCACGCCGCGGCAGTGGGACTGGCTTTTGCGACATGAGGCGGAGCATCTGCGTTTGCACGACACCGTGGCCGCGCTGCTGCAAAACATCGTACGCGCCTTCGTGTGGTGGAACCCGTTTGCGCATGCGCTGATGGAGGAATATGCCCGCGCGCGTGAGGAGATGTGCGATGCCGCCGCAGTGGGTGAGGAGCGTGAGCATACCGCCTATGCGGAATTTTTGCTCGGCTGGGCTGCTGAGTCGGTGCCGCAGCACAGTTGTGTGATGCCTATCGCCTATTCACGGCCGGCGAAGCGGCTTAAAGTGCGGCTGGTGGCGCTGATGGAGGCCGGGGGTGTGAGGAAGAAACTGGGTGCGCTGTTTGTGCTGGGGTGTCTTGCGTTTGCGATTGTTGCGCCATTGATCGCGGCGTCGTTTGGAGTGGCTACTGCGGCGGCGAAGGAGCCTGTGAAGATCAAGGCGGATGATGGTCGAATGTACACACTGGCGTACAAGGTGGCGCCGGACTTTTTGACGAGTGAGCCGCAGTCGGATCCATTTGCGGCGGGGAAGGCGGCAACAACGGCTGTCATCCGAAAGTCCGCGCGTGAACTTTTGGAGGATCGGGGCATTCCTTTTCCGGAAGGGGCCAGTGCTATCTACAATCCAGCGACCTCACAACTGATCGTGCGGCATTACAAGCAGGCACACGGTCAAATCGAAGCCATCGTTGACCGGCTGAGCAAGCGGACACCCCTGGTGCACTTTCGGTGCAAACTGATTCAGGCAGACAGTTACTTTGAGACGCACGGAGGCATTTTTAAGCCTGATGAAGCCGAGGGACTGCTGCGGCAGGTGTCGCAGAAAAAGGGCATCGATCTGGCAACCCTGCCAAGCATCACCGGGAAACTAGGAGCGGAGGTCATCGCTGAAGTCGTGCAGGAGGTGCTGCCGGAGAAAATAATGGAAGCTAACATGAAGCATGCCCTCAAACTTATCGGGCCGAGCATCAAGCTCAACGCCAATTTGGCGGTGAATGGCAAAGCGCTGGTCGTGGCGAAAGTGGATCTGGGTGTTGATCCAGATGGAGCCCATCCGTGGCTGCCGCAAAAGGGCGACAAGCCGGATTGGAACCGCGTGGAATTCTACACAGCGTCCGCACAGGCGGAACTGGCGAGCGGTGAGACTCTCGTGGTGCATCTTCGAACTTCGAAAAAATATATCACTGTGCTCATTACGGCCGAAGCGCTGAATCCGACCGGGCAGAAGGCGATCAGTTTTGAGTCGACCGCGACGATGCTGCCGTCAGGTGCCGGAATCGACCTGCCCGACAAAGCCGCGAACGAATGGAGCCAGCGCGTTTACCGTGTTCCTCAAGGCTTTCCAGATGACAAGCCGCCGATGGAAGTGCTCCAAGCCGCAGGCATTTCATTCGAAAAGAACGCCTCGGCTGTGCTGAGAAATGGGAAGCTCACCGTGCGCAATACCAAGCCAAATCTGGAGCTTATCGAGATGTGGCTTGGGCAGGTGAAGAAGCGTGTTGTCGTCTTTGTGAAGGCGGTCGAGATGAAGGGGGATTTTTTGGAGCTGATGAAAGAGTGGGTGCCGCCCCTGCCCGATGCTCCAAAGCCAGCCGTGGTCACGGACCCGACGCTATTGCTCCCTGCAGCGTCGCCACCAGCGGGAGAGATTTTGCGACAGTTCACTACGGCGGCTATCTTTTCAGCGGATCAGTTTGAGACAGTGATGAAGAAGCTCGCTGTTACCCCTGTGAAGCTCGAAATTTTGAGGCTGGATGGCAAATCGAAGAAGTGCAAGCTGCCGGACACGATGGGCGGTCTTGAAGCGACGGTGGAATCAACGATTGGTGCAGATGGGAACACGATTGAACTCATCATCACGGTTGATGGGCTGAACAGATCCATCTCCACCGGGGTGACCATATGGGACGGGCAGACAGTCGTCCTGGGCACGCAGCCCTCAGATCATTTGACAAGGTGTCTATTCATTACCGCGCAGATGCAGGAAGAAGAGAAGAAAAAGTGAAATCAGGTTTTGCCGCCGATGTGCGCCGCCTTCATCATGCGGCACCATGATGCACGATCTCACCTCCGCCCCTGCCACTGATCCGACCAGCATTTATCGTTATCGCGACTGCCTCTATGGGGCTGACATGGTGACGGCGGCGCTGAGTGTGGATTTCTTTTCGTGGCTGTCGAAGAACCCGTCTTCGCTGGCGGGCATCTGTAAGCACTTTGGTTTCACGGAACGACCGACGGATACGATGATGACGTTGTTTGCGGCGAATGGCTGGGTGCAGAATGTGGGCGGGGTGTTTCACACGACGGAGGTGACGGGGGAATTTTTGTGCGCGGGGCCGGTGTGGGATGTGAGGCCGTACTTTGCCTCGCTGCATGACCGGCCGATTGCGCGGGATTTTTTGGAAGTGCTGAGGACGGACAAGCCGGCGGGTTGGAGCGGTGACAAGGCGGCCTTTGACTGGCACAAAGCGATGGAGCAGGAGGACTTTGCGAGGAAGTTTACGGCGGCGATGGACTGCCGCGGGGTGCTGCTTTCGCAGGCGCTGGCGAAGAAGCTGGATCTGACCGGACGCTCCTGCCTGCTGGATATTGGTGCGGGTTCGGGCATCTATGCGTGTGCGATCACTGCGCAGCACCCGCACATGAAAGCCATCGTGTATGATCAGGCACCGGTGGATCGTATCGCGGGAAAATTGATCGAGGAACGTGGGTGTGCGGAGCGAGTGAGCGTGGCGACGGGCAACATGTTTGACGGCATGCCCGCAGGATGTGATGTGCATCTTTTTTCCAACGTGCTGCATGACTGGGGCGTGCCGGAAGTGAAGAAGCTGCTGGCTGTTTCCCATGCGGCGCTGCCGGCGGGCGGACTGCTCATCATTCATGATGCCTTCATCAACGCGGACAAAACCGGACCGCTGCATGTGGCGGAGTATTCATGCCTGCTGATGCATGCCACGCAGGGGAAATGCTACAGCACGAGTGAGTATGCCGAGCTGCTGAATGAAGCGGGATTCACACCCGGCGAGTATCATGACACCATCATTGCGCGCGGATTCATGACGGCGATTCGACGTTAAAAATTAAATTGTGCAAAGAAACCGACTTGTCGTATCGTCTCAGTGTTCGCTTATGAAATTCTTTACTCTGCTTTCCATTCTCGCCCTCACCGCATCCGTCCGCGCTGAGACCACACTCACCATGACCGGTGTGCATAACTGCTGCGGCAGCTGTGCCAAGGGCATCACCAAGGCCGGCTCGATTGGCGAAGGTGTGACCATTGATGTGCCTGACAAGAGCACCACGGTGACCATCACCTCGAAAAAGAAGGGTGATGCGATGAAAGCCGCCGAGGCGATCATCGCTGCAGGATACTACGGCAAAATCGAAGGCGGCGAACCTTCCAAAACCGCCAGCAAGCCAGCGGCTGCTGCGAAGCCTGAAGCCAAGATGACGAAGGCCACCGTTTCCGGAGTGCACCTCTGCTGCAAGAAGTGCGAAACCGCCGCAGCGAATGCGGTGAAGACTGTTCCAGGCATCACGAAGAGCGACATCGTCGCGAAGGCCACCTCATTCACTGTCGAAGGCGAGTTCACCAAGACTGAACTGGCATCCGCCCTCAATGCCGCTGGCTTCGCCGGCGACATCAAATAACTACCGCAACCAACAACGAGCGGGGCCGGGGTGCGCGAAAGCGGCCCCGGCTTTCTTTTTGCAGTCGAGCCAGCCTGTGGCTTGCAGGTGGAACCACCGTCCAGCGTTTACGAGGGGGCTGCGCACGACTCTCGCATACCTCCGGCATGCGCCCTTGATCTTGCGCGAAGGGTCGACGCAATCCGGTGGTTCTCGCTCGGCAAGCCACGCTTCACCACCGGCTAATTTCTCTGCTCCCTCCGGGAGCCGATGCCAGAAGCACCTGCACGAGCTGTAGAATTTAAATCCCCTTCAGGCGCGTCCAATCATGTGAGCCTCAATAGTGCAACCGAGGCGGCTGTACTACGGCGATTGAGCCATGGCTGCATTACACCATGGCGAGTGCGGCTTCGACGCTGGCGCCGTCGTGCACCATGGACATCAGCGCGCGGGTGATGCCTTTGGGATTTGGGTGCTGGATGACGTTGCGGCCATAAACGATGCCTGAGGCGCCCTGCTCGAGGAGGCCCTGGGTGCGTTCGAGGATTTCGCGGTCGCTGACACGGCCACCGCCGCGCACGAGGACGGGAATGCCGGAGGCGGCTTCGATGACTTTGTGGTATTGGGTGACGTCGTTGGTCGGATCGGCCTTGATGATGTCCGCGCCGAGTTCAACTGCCTGACGCACAAGATTGGTGATGGTGGGTTCATCGCCATTGACCATGTAGCCACCGGCGATTTCATTGGGCTGGAACACCAGTGGCTCGACCATCATGGGCATGCCGTAGTAGTCGGCCTGGGGCTTGAGTTTGAGGATGTTTTCGATGCACTCGGCATGTACTTCGGGGGCACCGGGGATTTGGAAAAGATTCACGCAGACGCAGGCGGCGTCATAGCGCACGGCCTGGAGCATGCAGTCTTCGATCATGAGACTGAAGCGGCGGTTTTCTGGAAGTGTCTTGCCGTAGATGTTGGCGACATCGGTGCGGAGCACGAGGCTGGGTTTTTCGCGACCGGGGATCTCCTGCAGATGGCGCGCCATGCCGAGGGTGAGCTGGATTGCGTCCGGGGCGGCTTCGACAAGGGTCTTGACCACCTTGCGCATGTCTTCGATGCCGTTGATGAAGCCCGCCTGGTTGAAGAAGCCGTGATCGATCGCGACGTCGAAGCAGCGGTTGGATTTGGAGTTGAAGAGGCGTTTGAGGCGGAAGGATTTCATGGTGGGGGCATAGTGACGCGGCATGCAGCGGGGTCAACTTGCGCGGAGTGTCGGGTATTCGCGGAGCGTCCAGGGAGTGTGGTACTTTGGCGGCGCTTTTCGCCGTACCCACTGGAGACAGATCACTCTTGTCTCTCGGAACACCCATGCGCACCATGGCAAATGCCCCGTCGTCCAGACCAGCCACCACCCTGGCCGCATGCTCCCATGCATCTGCTGGATGCAAGCGGCATCTATTTCGTTACTGCCTCTACGCATCTCAAGCAGCACTGTTTCCGTGATCCCGCCCGTTTGGATGTGCTGCAACGTGGCCTGCTGACTGTCACCCGTGAGTTTGGCTGGCGGCTCGAAGCGTGGGCGATATTCTCCAATCACTACCACTTCATTGCGAAGACGCCGTTGGAGGCTGCGGATGCGGAATCACTGCCGGGCATGATCAGGGCGCTGCATGGCCCGATGTCCACATGGGTGAACAAGCTGGATGGTGTGCCGGGAAGGCAGGTGTGGCACAATTACAGGGAGACGCTGCTTACGCGGCAGACTTCGTATTTCGCGAGGTTGAACTACACGCATTACAATGCGGTGAGGCATGGTCTGGTGAAGGAGGCACGGGATTATCCGTGGTGCTCGGCAGCATGGTTTGAGAGGGAGACGGCTCCGGCGATGGTGAAGGCGATTTCCCGGTTTAAAACGGACAAGCTGGAGGGGGAGGATGATTTTCGGCCGGAGTGAGTGGCAGAGCCTGCGAAAGCGGTGCTGAAGCACCGCAGTCCGGGGACGCTGACGCGCGCTTGGGGGCTATAGAGCGGCGCGTAAAATGTTCAGCAGCTCGTCATGGGTGAGAGGAACGGGATTTGCTTTCATGCTGCTGGCGGCGGCGGCTTTGCGGGCGATTTCTTCGAGATCGGTGTCGGCGATGCCCCACTGGCTGAGCTTGGGGATGTGCAGGCGTGCGGTTAGGGCGTGGAGATAGGAGATGGCATTGCCACCGAGCATCGAGTCGATTTGATCGAACTTGGTGCGGTCTTGGACGCGGGTGGAATTGTCTTCCCAGACAGGGGCGAGGAGGGCGGCGCAGACGGCGCCGTGGGGAGCGTGAAACATGCCGCCGATGGGGGCGGCGAAGCCGTGGACGGCACCGAGGCCGGCATTGGCGAGGGCGATGCCGCTGTTGAGCGCGCAGAGGGCCATGTCTTCACGGGCTTCGAGATCGTGGCCGTTTTGAAAGGCGCGTTCGAGAGAGCGCACGGCACGCTGGATGCCATCGAGGCAGAGCACGTCGGTCATGGGCTGGGCGCGGGAGCAGACGAAGGCTTCGAGGCACTGAGTGAGGGCGTCCATGCCGCTGGCGGCGGTGACGGATGGCGGGACATCGGCGGCGAGTTCGGGATCGATCAGGGCGATGCGCGGCAGCATGGAGAGATGACGCAGGCTGGCTTTGACACGGTGCTCGGTGCTGGCGATGACGGCGTTGCGGGTGGCTTCGGCTCCGGTGCCTGCGGTGGTGGGGACGGCGATGTAGGGCAGGGGAGAGGCATCCAGTGGTTTGCCTTCACCGATGACTTCGATGTAGCGCATGAGATCGCCGGGCTGGGTGCACATAGCGGCGATGGCTTTGCCGGCATCGACGACGCTGCCGCCGCCGATGGCGACGATGACGTCGGCGTTGAGTTGTTTGGCGAGGGTGACGCCGTTTTGGATGTCTTCGATGGTTGGTTCGCCGCGAATGGAGTGGAAGGCGACATGCGGCAGGAGGTCTGCGTACTGCTGCGGGCGGCTGCCGGTGATGAGGAGGGTGCGCTGGCCGAAGCTGCGGCAGAGATCGGGGAGTTCGCGGATCACGCCGCGGCCGAAAATGATGCGCTGGGCGGTGGCGAATTCGAAACGGTTCATGGGCCAGGGCTTACGGATGGGAGGTCGCTCGTGTTTTTTTTGGTCAGAGATACTGATGCCAGACCGGATTCCGGCTAAAGCCGGGACTACAGAACCGCTGTGGATTGATCGATGACTTGCATGGCTTGAGAGAGGTTGTGCGAACTGCTTTTTACACGGAAGCGCTGTTCATCGGATTGACCATCCCATCATTGGAGTCGCGGCTCAGCGTCATGACGCATTCGAGATGCTTGGTCTGCGGGAAGAGATCAAAGGGCTGCACGGTGCCGAGTTTGAAGCCAGCTTCGGTGAAGAGAACGAGGTCGCGCATCTGCGTGGCGGGATTGCAGGAGATGTAAACGACGCCTTTGGGATTGAAGGCGAAGAGCTGCTGCAGGAACTCGGGGCTGCTGCCGGCGCGCGGGGGGTCGATGATGACGACGGTGTCGGCTCCGGCATGCGGGACGTCTTTGAAAACGTGCTGGGCATCGGCGGCGATGAAGCGGCAGTTGGTGAGGGAATTGATCTCGGCGTTGTGCGCGGCTTTTTTGACGGCGGTTTCGGAGATCTCGACACCGATGACATTTTCGAAGTCGCGAGCGGCGCTGATGGCGAAGAGGCCGCTGCCGCAGTAGGCATCGACGAGATGCTTTGCGCCGGTGGCCTTGGCTTCGTCGATGGCATGACGGACGAACTTGGGCAGGATGAAGGGATTGTTCTGGAAGAAGTCACCGGCCTGAAACTCGAAACGGACGCCGTCCACGTCTTCGACGGCGATTTCATCGGGGCGGGTGAGGACGCCGTTGCTGGCGGCGCGCATGAGCAGGGTGGCACCGTTTTTGAATTCGGCGGAGTTGGCGCGGGCGCGGGCGCGCACGGAGGCGAGCTGCGCATTGAGCTCGGGCATGGCGATGGGGCACTGCTCGACATCGACCATGGCATTGCGGGTGCGGGCGCGGAGGAAACCGATGGCACCGATGCCGCCTTCTTTTGGACGCTGAAAGTGCGGGGTGATCTTGGAGCGGTAGCCGTATTGCACTGGGGAGGGAATGACCGGGCATACGGGATGCTCGATTTTGGCCATGTGCTTGAGCAGTTCGGCCACCTGGCGCTGCTTTGAGAGCAACTGCTCCTCATAGGAGAGGTGCTGGTACTGGCAGCCGCCGCACTGGCTGAACAAGGGGCACTGAGGAGTGACGCGGTTCGGTGAGGGCTCGATGACCTCGACGAAGTCGGCCTCGCTGTAGTTCTTGTGATTGCGGAAGACGCGGCACTTCACGAGTTCACCGGCGAGGGTGAAGGGAACAAAGATGACCCAGCCATCGACACGGGCGACTCCCGCGCCTTCGTTGGTGAGGCTTTCGATGCGGACGTCCAGCTCCTGGTGATAGGCGAAGGGATGGGGATTGAATTTGCGCGGCGGTTGCATGCGTCGCGTCAGGGTTTTGCCGGGGTGTTCATCTTCATGTAGGTGCGGCCTTGGGTCTTGCCGGTGGCGGGATCTAAAGTTTCGACCCGCAGTTCTTTCAAAGCCTGGGTGCCATTCACCTTTTGCAGCTTGGTGACTTCGTAGCGTTTGATGAGCTTGCTCTGGCGATCATAGGCTTCCATCTTGGCCGCACCACCGGTGGCCTGATGCACCCAGATGTCCACGGCATAGTAGGGGCCGGCTTTGCCGGGGTTCATCACGCGGAGCACCCAGCACTTTTGCAGGCTCACGCGCTCTTCCTTCAGCAACTGCGGTTGCGGCCAGTACAGGAAGCGGAGGGAGAGGTCTTCATAATTCAAGTCCATGCCGCGCACCTTGCTGCCGAACTGGCTGGCCGGAACCTGCTTTGAGACACCGTTGCGCACCTGATATAGCGTGGCGGGAGTGGTGCTGAGATCGAGGCGGATGGTTTCCGCCGGAGAGGTGGTGAAAAGGAAACTCATGAGCTGATTTCCCAGGGTGAGTTCCATCGGCTCAATGCGGCCCGTGGCATCGTCGCGCAGTTCACCCTGCAGCTTTTGATTCTGCCCGGCGTAGCTCTGGCGCACCTTTTCCAGGATTTGCTGCGGGTCTGCAGCACGCAGAAACGGCGTGAACAGCAGCGTGGCAAGAAAGATGAACTTCATGGAAGAATTGGTGAGGAAGGGAGATGACAAGAGGAGGTGCGGTCGCTCACCCTTCCACATGCGTCGCATTATTTCTTCACAGGGTCATCCAGTGTCATGTAGGTGCGGGCTTTGACCTCGCCATTGAAGGGATTCAAAGATTCGATCCGCAGCTCCTTCAGGGTGGTGGCACCTTCCACTTTCTGCACTTTCGTCACCTGATAGCGTTTCACGACCTTGCTGTTGCGATCATAGGCTTCCATCTTCGCGGCGCCGCCGCTGCCCTGATGGACCCAGAGATCGACCACGTAGTAGGGACCTTCTGTGCTTGGATTGGTCACGCGCACGATCCAGCACTTCTGGGCGCTGACGCGGCCTTCACCCATGAGCTGAGGGCGGGGCCAGTAGAGAAAGCCGAGGGAAAGGTCCTCGTAGTTGAACTCCATGCCGCGGACTTTGTCGCCATGCTGGCTGTTTGGCACCACGGACGAGCCGCCCTGACGCACCTGATAGAGCGTGGCGGGAGAAGTGTTCAGATCGAGGTGGACGATCTCAGGCGGCTGATTTTTGAAGAGGAAACGCATGAACCTGTCTTCCATCGTGAGCGTCAGGGGCTCGACGCGACCGGTGGCATCATCGCGCAGCTGGCCGTTCATCTTGTAATTTTGCAGCGCGTAGTTGTTCTGCACGATGCGAATGATTTGCTCGGCGGTTTTCGGCTGGGCATCCTCGGCACGCAGCACGGATGCAAGCAGAAGCGGGAGCAGGAAAAGACGTTTCATAAGAGTGGGTGGAATGGAGACGACGCTTTGACATGCGGGCGGCGTCCTCTATTCAATGCGCTCAACCACCATGCAGCGCCAGCGCTTTCTCTTTGCCGCCCTGGGCCTGCTCACGCTCTGGCGCTGGGCTCTGCTGCCGACGCTGGAACTCGCGCCGGGCGAGGCGCTGGCGGTTTTTCATGTGAAACATGGCCCGTGGGTCGGTTTTTTTGAGATCGGGCCGCTGGTGCCGTTGTTTGCCAGGCTGGGCATGCTGATCGGCGGGGAGGGTGAATTTGGGGTGCGTTTTTTTGCACCGTTGCTGGCGCTGGCAGCTTCGCTGCTGATCTGGCGCATGGCGCGTGAGCTGTTTGATGAGCAGATCGCAGGCTGGGCGGTGGTGATCGTGAATGTGCTGCCCGCCTTCAACCTCGCCGCCGTCACGCTGACTCCGGCGACGTTTGCCTGCGTGCTTGTGCCAGCAGCAGCGCTGAGTGTGAGCACAGCGCTGCGCAAGGCAGAGCCGCAGCACCGGGCGTGGTGGGTTGCGGCGGCGTGCGTGGCGGGTACGGCACTGGCGCAGCCGCCCGCTTTTGGCGCGATGGTGGCGGTGGTGCTTGTTTTTGCCCTGCATGGGGGGCTGCGGCTTCCGGGTTTCAGGAGGATCGTGGTGGCGTGGTCGGTGGTGGTGATGTGCTGGCTGATCTGGCAGGGAGGACATGGCTGGCCGGTGTTCGCAGCGGGGCAGTGGCTGCCTGAGTGGAGGGTGATGCCGAATCTGTTGCGGTGGGTGTTTCTCGCTTCTCCGCTGCTGCTCACGCTCTTCGTGCTGGCGGTGCGTGAGGGATTTTCCAGAGCCATGATGGTGTCCCATCGCGGCCTGCCCGTGACGATGCTGCTGCCGCTGGCGGCACTCGACTTCTTCCATGGCCCGCATGAAAGCTGGCCGAACACGGGCGGCGTGGTGTGGATGGTCTTTGCAGCGGTGGTTCTGGCGCATCGCAGCACGGTGGCCCGCACGGCGGTGATCGAGCAGAAAATCAGCCTGCGGACCATCACGATCGTGCTCGCCGCACTGCAAAGCGCGTTTTTGCTGCAAACGGACCTGCCCCGGACGCTGGGGCTGACGTGGCCTTTTTCACAAAATCCCAGCGCAACGACTGACTACAGCCATGTGTTTACTGCTGATCCGTCCAAGGCGATGCGCGGCTGGCGAGAGAGCACCAGAGTCGTCTCTGCCGTGCTGGCGCAGGCGGGTGGAGATGGGAGCTGGTTTGTGCTTGCTGGTGACCGGCCGCTCGCGGCCGAGCTTGATCACTACCTCGGCCGGGCCGAGGCGGTGCAGTCGCCCGGCAGTGATCTGAGCGCTTTTGCCGGTCGGAGTGCGCTCTTTGTGACCGAGGAGAGGGGCGCGAAAGCGTTGCCTGATTCGCTGAAAAAGCGGTTTCAGCGAGCCGAGCTGCTCTCCGTCGCCCGGGTCATGCATGCGGGGAATGAGGTGCGATGGCTGAAAATCTTCGCTTGCCACGATTATCGTCCGCCCGACCTTTGACGCCCTTTTCGCCTGCCCATGCCCTCGTCCCCCGCCATCTCTGTTGTCGTGCCCCTTTATAATGAGGAGGACAATGTCGTGGAAATGCAGCAGCAGATCGACACGGTGCTGAGCGGACGCGACTACGAACTGGTGCTCGTCGATGACGGCTCGAAGGATCAGACCCTGGCGCGAGTGCAGCGTGGCGAGCGTGTGCGGGTGATCGTTTTTGAGAAAAACAGCGGCCAGAGCGCCGCGATGCATGCCGGGATCAATGCCGCGCTGGGGGATGTGATCGTCACGCTCGACGGCGATCTGCAAAACGACCCTGCCGACATTCCCGCCATGATCGCGAAGCTGGATGAAGGCGGCGGCTATGATCTCGTCTGCGGCTACCGTGCCAAGCGCAAGGACACGACCTTCAAGCGGCTGCAGAGCCGCATCGCCAACTTTGTGCGCTCGCGCTTTGTGGGTGATCACGTGCGTGACACGGGCTGCACGCTCAAAGTCATGCGCCGTGACTGCCGGGAGGCCCTGCTGCTCTTCAACGGCATGCACCGCTTCATTCCCGCCCTGATCCGCAACATGGGCTGGCGCGTGACCGAAATGCCGGTGAACCACCGCCCGCGCATCCACGGCGTGAGCAAGTACGGCTTTGGCAACCGGGCGCTGCGCGCCACGATGGACATGTTTGGCGTGCGCTGGTTGAACAGCCGGCGCACCCGCTATGTCATTCGTGAGGAGCGGCGCGGCTGATGCGTTTCTGTTGTTGACGAGACAACTGCTTCGCAGCCATGCTGTGCCACAGCACCAAGGATGAACCTACGCGAACAACTGCGACTACTGCTGCCCGAAATCCTGCCGCATGATCCTGCGGACTCGATCAAGGGCACCGAACTCATCCGACTCGTGCGTTTGCGCCTCGGTGAAGGCTACAGCGACGCCACGCTGCGCTACCATTTTTCCATCCTCAGCTACGATCCCACGTCGCCCATCGCGAAGGTGGATCAGGGGCAGGGCTACTACCAGAGGCAGAAGAAAACGCTCTCCGGCAGCAACGGCGTCAGCCGCCAAGGCCTGTTCGACAGCGAGCTGGGCGAGAGCGATCAGTGCTGGTCGCGCTACCTGCGGATGGTCGCCATCTATGAGCGGCTCTGTCTGCAGCGCTCGCGGTATCCTTTCCTGCTGAACCGCAACAGCAGCGGCACCCCGAGCATGGAAGGTGAATGGGACATTCCTGATCTGGTGGTGGCCGACTGGGATCTCGACACCGGGAGCGACGATGCGCCGCGATTTGATGCGGCGATGCTTGACCTCCGCCGCCATCTTGGTGGACCCGAAGTGGGGCTGGCCGGGGTGCAGCTCAAGCTCAGCGTCGCGCCTGACACCTTCAGCGCTGACTTTTTTCAGGCGCTCAGCTCGACACGCTGGACGTTGCAGAGCGAGATCGTGATCGCTGAAGGCTTGAATGACGAGGCGCTCGTGGATGCGCTGCGCAGTCTCGGGCATCAGTTTGGTGTCGGCATCAGCAGCCTTGGCATCCCGCTCAACGTGCTGGATGACCTGCCCTCTGCGAAGGAACTGCGTGCGATGAGCGCTGCGGAGTTTGAGGCGGTGCACAATCTGCTGCGCATTCAGAAGATCACGCTGCCCACGTCACGTCCGACGCTTGACTGGACGGCGCTCAATACGCTGCGGAAGAAGCATGACTCCGTGGCTGATCTGGTGCGGTGGCTGTCGGAGTGTCTGGCGAAGAGGCAGCCGGAGTGGGTGGGCGGGGTGGTGAGGTGATGCAGTTTCACACCATGAACACTTTCCAACGTGGGGACATCGTTGAACATGATGGGTTATTGGCAGTTGTCGTCGCCACACAAGTGGATGGCGGCGTACCTGAAGATCACCTTGCGCTTTGGTATGGGGCACCTCAATGCAAACGAATTTCAGAAGGAGGGAAAGGTGGTCACAATCCTGAAGTTTGGACCGTGCCGGCAGAGTATTGTCGTATGGCTGCTCCGTCACTCATCCTGCATTGACCCTATTGATCCTTGCGCAATAGACTGACATGAATGGCATTCGATTGAGGACGTGGATCGTGGTTTTTGGGAGTGCCTGGTCACACAGACAGCAGCGGTGGCACGATGAAAACGCTGCTGGTGAGCGCGGTGCGCGAAGAATGCGCAGGGTTTGCTTCCCGGAAGGTG
Source organism: uncultured Verrucomicrobiota bacterium (assembly GCA_903838675.1). Lineage (GTDB taxonomy): Bacteria > Verrucomicrobiota > Verrucomicrobiia > Verrucomicrobiales > Verrucomicrobiaceae > Prosthecobacter. Next base: position 34,016 of record CAILZI010000124.1, on the reverse strand, counting down.
GCGGCATGTTTACCAGGGAAGCACTCGCTAAAGCTCGGCATCCCTTCGCTATGATACGGAAGACCTTTGGCCTTCAAGACATGGATGTCAGGCTATTGAGCAAGTCTCAATAAGTTCGTTATTGGGGACTATTGGGCGAGCCAGTCCATACCCGGCTTGATAGCATTCTCCCGAATTCAAATACACGTTGATCCAGTGTTTAAGCAGAGGTGTACGTCCATCTGATGAAAGACAGCCCCGGTCCAGACTCCTTTGAGAAGCGGCTTCGCTTCGGATGTGGTTTTATGTTCGGTGGTTTTATGGGCTTTCTCTTCGGTCTGCGAGAGATCGCAGCGTTTACGGGATTCTTTTGGGCGTTCGTCGTGGGCGTTGCCCTGGTCTTTGGCTTTGTCGCGATGAGGCAGGGAGACGAGTTCTGGCACGGATTGCCTGACTGGCTGCGATGGTGGTGAGTGAAGGCCGGTTTGATGGCTGACATGCAGGGCGATCGGGTAAGGGTATGGATCGTGGGTTTTGGAGGCTGCGGCAATCCCCTGGCGCGGCGGAGCTTTTGGCAGACGCTGCTGGTGGTCTTGTTCTGTGGCGATACTGTGGGTTTGCTTTCCGGACGCTGGTTTGGTTACCCAGGGTCGCCTCGCTGAGGCTCGGCTGACCCTGGGCTGTATTACGCAGCTCCGTTGGAGCTGGTGTGTGGCGGAGCGAGGTGACGAAAAGTGAGCGGTATGCATGAAAAAACATGCGAGCTCCCAGCATCATGGACACACGAAACGGTGTCTTACGGAGTGCCATTCATGCGTGTCATTCTTCCAAAACTAAATGTACGAATTGTTGTTCCGGCAGGAAGATTGCTGTTCAAGTGGGAGGAATGATTTCCTTTTTATGCACGTTGTCTGAAACCGCATGACCCGACGAACTTTTCTCACCTCTGCTGCTGCGTTCGCGGCTGCGCTGCCTTCATCAGGTGCCTTGCGGGGGAAGAAGATGGGGATTGTGATTCATTCGTACTGGAAGCGCTGGCAGGGGAAGTATTCCAACCTCAAGTACCCGCCGTTTGAGCATGCGCTGGATGTGCTAGATCATGTGCGTGATCTTGGGGTGGGCTCGTTGCAGACGCTGGTGGGTGGGTGGACGAGTGAGTTTGCGGGGAAGGTGCGCGCGACGTGTGAATCCTACTGCATGAAGCTCGAAGGCAGCATCACGCTGCCCAAGAATGAGAGTGATGTGGTGCGCTTTGAGCAGGAGGTGCGCATCGCGAAGGAAGCGGGAGCCACGATTTTTCGTTCTGCCACCGGAGGGCGGCGCTACGAGCTGTTTTCGAGCCTGGAGGATTTCAAGCATTGGAAAGATGGGGCATTCAAGTCCATGCAGCTTGCGGAGCCCGTACTACGGCGGCAGCGGGTGAAGATTGGGATTGAGAATCACAAGGATTTTCATGCTGCGGAGCTCGCGGAGATGCTGGGCCGACTGAGCAGCCCGCACGTGGGTGCGTGTGTGGATACTGGAAACAGCATTGCCTTGCTGGAAGACCCGATGACGGTGGTCGAAACGCTGGCGCCCTTCGCAGTGACCACGCACATCAAGGACATGGCGGTGCAGGAGACGCCGACGGGTTTTTTGCTGGCCGAAGTGCCGCTGGGAGAGGGCATACTCGATCTTCCAAGGATGTTTGCACTGTTTGAGAAGTACAATCCGCAGATCGACTACCTGCTGGAAATGATCACGCGTGATCCGCTCGACATTCCGTGCCTCAAACCGACCTATTGGACCACCTTTCCCGACAAATCTGGCACCGAACTCGCCCGAACTCTAACGATGGTGCGCGAGCATCAAGCTGCGAAGATGCCCAAGACCACGGGGCTCAATTTTGAGGCGGCGCTGGAGCTGGAAGAGGGCAACATCGTGAAATGCCTGCGTGAGGCGGGGGACAGGTATGGGTTCAAGCCTACGCTGAAGCCGAAAGCCCACGCGAAGAAGGATGAGCATTGAATGGCCGCAAAGAGGCGCAAAAGGGGCAAAAAATCGGAGTGGGTCTGAATTTGAGTGAGGGTTAATTTTTGAGGGTTCTTGCGGGCATTCTTCCTTGCATGCATGGTGCGAGGGTCCGTGTCCGAACTTCCTCCAACCACAGCCTCCACTCCCATTCACGACGCCAAGATGGCGTTGCAGAAGTATTTTGGCTTCCGTGAGTTTTTGGACGGGCAGGAAACGGTGATGGCGAGCATCCTGAGCGGGCGTGACACGATGGTGATCATGCCGACTGGCGGTGGCAAGTCTCTCTGCTACCAGCTTCCCGCGATGGTAATGGACGGGGTGACCGTGGTGGTGAGCCCGCTCATTGCCCTGATGAAGGATCAGGTGGATGCGCTGGAGCGGCGCGGCATTCCTGCCACGCTGATCAACAGCTCGATCTCGCCGGGGGAGCAGCAGGAACGCATCGAGGCCCTGCGGCGAGGCGACTACAAGCTGGTCTATGTGGCACCGGAGCGCTTTCGCAGCCGGGCGTTTACGAATGCGCTGCGGCAGGTGCAGATCGCGCTGGTGGCGGTGGATGAAGCGCACTGCCTCTCGCAATGGGGGCATGATTTTCGACCAGACTACATGCGGCTGGGAGAGGCGCTGGCGCAGCTGGACCGGCCCCAGGTCGTGGCTTTGACAGCCACGGCAACGCCTGAGGTGCGGGAGGATATTTTGCAGACGCTCGCGCTGCGAGATCCGTTTGTGACGATCCGTGGCTTTGAGCGTCCGAACCTGAGCCTGAACATCGCGCATACGAAATCGAACGCGGACAAGTATGACCGGCTGAAGAAAATCATCGCGCAGTTCAAGACGGGCATCATCTACTGCTCCACGCGGAAGCGCGTTGAGGAAGTCGGCGAGGAGCTGCGTTCGTGGAAACTGAAGGTGATCGAATACCACGGCGGGCTGGATGACAAGGAGCGTGAATCGCGGCAGACGAAGTTCATCACGAAGAAGGCCGATGTCGCCGTGGCAACGAACGCGTTTGGCATGGGCATCGACCGATCTGACGTGCGGTTTGTGGTGCACTTCGATGTGCCGGGCAGCGTGGAGGCCTACTATCAGGAGGCGGGGCGTGCCGGACGTGATGGGGAGCCTTCGCAGTGCGATCTGTTTTTCAATTTTGCCGACACGAAGACGCAGGAGTTTTTCATCGATGGGAGCAACCCGAGCGTGGACATCATCCGCAATGTTTATCAGACCTTGCTGAACGCGGCGGACTCCAACCATGAGGTGCAGGCGTCGATTGATGAAATCACGGAGCGTTCTGGCGCGAAGAACAGCATGGCGATTGGTTCAGCGCTGAGTTTTCTGAACCGCAACGACTACATCGAGCGCTTTGACATTCCGGGCAAACGCATCCGAGGCACGAGGCTGCTGCAGCCGAATGTGTTGACGCGAGATTTGAAGTTTGACGTGGAGGCCCTGCGTGAAAAGGACCGCCGCGACCGCGCGAAACTCAAGGCGATGGTGGAGCTCTGCTATGACGACAAGGCCTGCCGACAGGAGCAGATCCTGAAATACTTTGGCGAGAGCGAAAGCACGCCCTGCGGCACCTGCGATGTGTGCCGGGCGGAAGGTGTGCAGCCGCCGCGTGAAGGGGGAGCAGACGAAGTCACGATGCTGCGGCAGGCGCTGAGCGGCATCGCCCGCATGTCCACGAAGCTGGCGGATGGAAGCTGGGAAGGGCGGTTTGGCAAAGGGCGCATCATCCAGATGCTGGTGGGCAGCAAGTCGAAGGAGATTGTGGATGCCGGGCATGACCAGCTCACGACTTATGGGCTGCTCAAGGATGTGGGCACACATGCGCTGCACCCGCTGTTTGCTGAAATTGAAAAGCTTGGACTCATCGAGACCAGTGGAGGCGAGTATCCGAAAGTCACGCTGACCTCACGCGGTGCGCAGGTGATGAAAAGGGGGGAGAATGTGAAGATGCGCTGGCCTTCGATGCAGGCGCCGGTGACGAAGCCAAAGGGGAAGACCGCGATGAACGAAGAGCTAGCCGCTCGTGAGCTGGGTTTTGATGATGCGTTGTTTGAGAAGCTGAAGCGCCATCGCACCACCCTGGCGGAATCTGAAGGCGTGCCGCCCTACATCATCTTCAGCAATCAGACGCTGGAGTTCATGACGAGGCTGAAACCGAAGACGATTGAAGCGGGGCTTAAAATTCGCGGTGTGGGTGAGAAGAAGGCGAAGGAGTACCTGCCGGACTTCATTCAGATCATCAAGAAGCACGGGTGAGACCGGATCAGTAGCGCATCACCGGACGCTTCACGATGCGCGCTTTTCGAATGATGTCGGACGGATGCTCTGGCGTGCCGCGATCCATGAAGTTTTTGATGCTTTGTGAGGCGTCTAGAATGGAACGCACCTGGCCACCGACTGTCGGCGCTGGATTGAGGTAGTCCGCAATGCCGGCCACGGCCTTGTAAACGACGGACATTTCGACGACGAAGACGTCGTCCAGGCGGTAATATTCGCTGCCGGTGAGCAGGCCTGAGCCGGGCTGGCCGGTGGGGGCTGCTGGTGAAGCAGGGCGCAGGGTTTTGTAAAGGCGTGCGCGGCTGACGGGGAACTCGAGGCTGTGCAGACGGCGCTCGTAAACCTGGCGGCGGCCGTACTCATCCTGCGGGAGTGTGCTGCAACCGGCAGCGGTGAGGATGAGCAGGAGAAGCAGGAGGGTGTGACGGAGGTGCATGCGCCAAACGTGACTCCGCCACGCAGCGAATCAACTCCGGTCTTCACTCGGCCTTCGCCGCAGTGCTGAAGTGGGTGGCTTCGACGGTGCTGGGAATGGCCGTGAGGGATTGGTGGAATTTGGTTCCGGCGGGAAGTTTGGCGAGAGCCTCCGTCAAAGCTGCATAGGCTGCGACCACATCCGGGTGCTGAAGGGTGGTGGCGGCGAGTGCGAGGACATCGCTGATGGCAGGATGGGGCGATGACTCGACGAGGAGCTGTTGAGCATGATGGGCGGAGGGAATGTCATCCAGCAGGATGGCAAGAGCGGCAATGCGACGCAGCGTGGCCTCATCGAGCTGCCTGCTGGGGATGGACTGCAGCGTGTGCAAGGCCTGGGAAGGCTGTGCAGCAGCGATTTGCAACTGGGCGAGCTGCTGCAATACGGGGACATCGTCAGGAAAGCGTTTGAGAAAGCCTTCCCACAGCATGGCGGAGGCGGGTTCTCCACGGAGCATGATGTCGATCTGGGTGAGCAAGCGCCAGCCTGCACGGTCATTGGGCGATGACTGGAGGTGCGGAGTGAGGAGTGAACGAGCCGCAGCAGGTGCATCGCCGTCTGTCAGAGCCTGTGCCACCTGAAGGGTGGAGAAACGGCCTTGCAGGCTGGCAAGCACCTCGGTGAGCTCTTTGCCGCGGCCGATTTGTGTCGCCAGTGCATGCAGGCGGGCGAGCACATGAGTTTCACCGATGGCGGCGAGCCGGAAGAAGAGCTCGCAGGCGATGCTGGTCTGATGATTGAGATCGGCGATGCTGGCGCCTTCCTCCAGCCAGAGGCGATACCCGGCGTCGATGGCAGTTGCCGAAGCGAGATCTTTCAGGGAGCGCTTGTGGTCAGGGCAGCTGCGCAGCTGGCGTTCGATCCATGGGATGAGTTCAGCGGACTCTCCAGCGGCACGTGTGGCAAGCAGCGCCCGCTGCAGGAGACGTGGTGGGATGGCGTCTGTTGGTTTTAATGCGCGCAGCGAGTCGAGTGAGATGCTGCTGGCCTCGGCATAGCGGGTGCCTTCGAGAAGGAGAGAGAGCTGGAGATCGAGCGCAGCTTCGCGTTGAGCCGGGTCGAGGCGTGGAGGTGTGGCACCGAGCCAGTCATTCACAACACGCAGGGCCGCCGCCGGACGCCGTGCGATACGGGCTGCCTGTGCGAGGTTCAGCACATTCTGCCATGTGGCGGCGGGAAATTCGCACACACGCTCATGGATTTCGACGGCGAGAGTACGTTCATTGGTCGCAGCGGCTTTGGACGCGAGCAGTTCGAGCGCTGCAATCTTGGAGGCTTCTTCGATCCGGTCGCCCGAGGCGGAGACGAGGAGCCGGCAGTCATCGATCAGCGGGGCGTCTGCACGCGTGAGTTCGACAAAGAGAAGAGCGGTGTTCAGCGGGCAGGGCGTGTGGAGCGGGCCCTTCTGCACCGTGAGCTGACGCATGCGCTGCTCAGTCACCGTCTTTTGCCAGGTGTGCAGGGCATCCAATTCACTGTCCGGCAGCATGGCGAGTTGAAACAGGGCGGGCTGCTGCAGATGACTGGGAGCCAGTGCGAGGCTGGAGGCGATGGCGGTGCGTGTGGAGTCCAGCAGCGATGACTCCTGGGTGGTGGCCGGATCGTTCGCACGCAGGCGCCAGCCCCAGGCGACGGCGAGCATGGTGTAGGAAAAAATGAGCAGGCAAGCCTGGCGGGAACTGAGTGTCATTGTGGGCGCGGAAAAGACGAGGTGATCAGCGCATGGCTGCGTGCGTTGCAGGCGGAAGAGACTGGACGGAGACCGTGGAACGGCAGGCGACTTCGAGATGAACGATGCCCTGGACATCTGCGTTTGCGGTGTAAGGGCGGCCATTTTCGAGGTAGGCGCATTGACCACGGGGTTCGAAACCACCCAGCACGATTTCCACGGGACGAAGATCGCAAACCTGGAAAGTGGCGCGGCGTGAAGACAGCTCCAAAAACTCAATGGGTGAGCTGCATTCCGCGAGGCGGATGTGCTGCTCAGGTTTGCCGGTGGTGAGCACGAGTTCGGTGCGGGCACAGCCCATGGTGTGGATGTAGAGCTGGCCCTGATGAACGGTGTAGCCTGAAACGCCCTGGCAGCGGGCCATGTCAGGCAGGCCGGCGGTCACGGGCAGCCGCAGGGTGCGGCAGACACCTGCATTCAGGATGATCCAATGACCTGCTGCGGCACGCAGGATGCGGGTGCGCTGCGCATCATGCACGCTCGCGGCATATGCTGCGGTGGTCATGGCATGGAGCGGCTCGGCAGCGCAGGCGTCGAAGTTTTTTTGAAGTGCAGCGATGCCTGCTTCGGTGCGGACATCAGCAAAGCTGCAGCGGAGGGCGACGGGCTCCAGGCGAACGGAATTGCGGGACCTTGCCGGGCTGGAGATGGTGCCAAAGCTGGATGCAGGTGGAAGGCTCTCCACCTTCATGGCGCGGCAGAAGTCCAATGCTTCGGAGGAGGGGGTGGCATTGGAGGGCCAGAGCATGAGGCTGACCTCCTTGCCCAGGGGCAGCAGGCGGCGATGGATGTAGCTCATGGAGCCGGCGATTTCGCGCTCCAAGTCGTGACGGGTGGTCTGGGCCCGGTCATTGAGCTTGCTGGAGATGTCGATGCCTGCGGTCCATTGGGATGGGCGTGAAAAGGAGTTCGAAGCCGCCTGAATCTGCATCATCTCAAAAAGGCTGCGGGCCACGTGTTCGAGCCGATCTGCCTCGCCTGCTTTCTGCCCGGGCAGCTAGGCGCGCATTTCGGCCTCACAAACGGAGACGGTGACAGGCAGAAGATAGCGGCCGAGAATGCGATCGCGCATGACTTCGGCACAAAGCGGGAAGCCGGGAAGCGTGGAAGGGGTGGAGAAACCGGTGCTGTCGATGTGACTGTAAAACACACGGCGTCCTTCGCGGGTGGTGGTGTCGGGTACAGGAAGACTGCGGTCGGCACCGAGCCATTGAGCGAGGAAGGCAGGAAGATCGAGCTGCGAAGAGGCGGCCTGAGCAGCGGGATCAATCCAGGCACCGCCCCAGGTGGTGAGGAAGGCTTGATCGAAATGATGCTCAGAGCCCAGGGCATCCCGACCATGCAGGCCGAGAACAATGTGGGCATCTGCGGGGGCAACGAGATCAAGAAAGCCGAGCGAGCGCGAGGTGATTTTGGTGTTCACGCTCAGGAGGGCAGAATCCATGGCGGTGACGCTTGTTTTGACGAGGCGCGCTGCCGGCATGGCGCTGCCACCTAAACCGAGATGCTGCATGGCGACAGAGCGGGCTACGCTATCCGTCCAGGGCATGCCGGTGAGCTGCAGGGGTATTTTGCGCGCACGCAGAGAGGGCAGCCAGGCAGCAAGCGTGCCCTGCTGTTCCGCGCTGAGGATCAGGCTGGAGTCGAGAATGACGGCGGCAAAGTCATGGCCTGCGGGCAGGAAGTCCTCACCACTGGCATTGCGATATTCGAGTTTGCAGCCGAGCCATTCCAGTGACTGACGAAGAAGCTGGGCGGTGGAGGTTGTGTCTGCAGGGGAAGATTTTTTGCCGACGTGTTTTTCATCCCAGCCATGGAGCACCAGCACGCGGCGGGAGGCTTCCTCAAGAGGGCCAAGATTGACACCGTTCAGAGCGGGAGTGGTGATGAAGGGCAGGGTGCCCAGGCTGGTAAGGCGCTGCGCGGCCTCGCGGCAGGCGGAGCGGTCATCGGTGGAAACGTAATCCACGGCAAAAACGTGCATGCCCTGTGTCTGGACGGTGCGGATGAGGCGTGTGAGGCGCTGTGTTTCGGCGATTGGCGTCCAGTCAGCCTCGCCGTTTCTGCCTTCGCGGGTGTAAACGCCGAGGGCGAGGAAACCACTGGCGACGTGAATGGCATCAATGCCAAGGCCCAGACGGAGATCGAGCAGGAGATGCTTGTCTGGATAACGCTGGTGGAGGGTGGCGGCGAGGGAAAGAACGGCGATGCGTGCTGCCGGAGTGGTGGTTTCGGTGCCGAAGCTGAGGACGAAACCGTCGAAGCCTTTCTTTGCAGCCGGGTCGGCGAGGGCCTCGATCACCCAGGAAACCCATTGGGGGTCCGCAGGATCGACGATGCGTGACTGCTGGTCGGAAGCGGAAGGTTTCGATGAGAGCTTACGACTGACGCTTTGCATGGCGGCACGCGATCCCGTGCGGAAATGAGCGATGTCGAGCAGTGCAAAATAGTGATTCCCGAGCGCATGACCGGGCTCCATGTCGAGTTCGGCCTGCGGATTCAAAACGGACAGGTCGAAGGCTGCGAGAGACTGGGCATCAGGACGCACTGATTGATCGACGAAAAGGCTGCGATAGGCGGGCAGATCTGCAGCGATTCCTGTGATTCCCATCAGAGCCCAGAGGCCCACGATTCGGAGTTTTGACAGAAGGCCGAATGAGGGGCGCGTGAACCGTGAGGTGAGTGATGCGGGGTGCATGACAGGGTGCGTTTGGCTTTCAAAACTGCGAACACTGTCACGATAGAGTTTCAATAACTGTAAGCAATGCTCTAAGCATTGGTTTACAAACAACTTACCTCCCTGACAGAACTCAAAAATCAGTCGCCAAACCCTGTGTCAGAGGAATCGTGACGGGCATTATGAATGGCTCACCAATTCGCACGTTTGCCGAAGGCATTTTGATCGACCAGCCGTGGGGGAAACTCACCTGGCTGGCGTCTCGTGAGGTGGGGAACTCAACCACGATGACCTTCGGACATGTTATTATTCCGGCGGATCAAACGAACCCGCGTCATCGCCACCCGAACTGTGATGAAATTCTGCACCTGCTCAGGGGCAGGTTGGAGCACAGCCTGGGGGAGCAGAAATTGTTGCTCAATCCGGGTGACACCATCTCCATACCGGCAGGTCAGTGGCACAACGCGCGGGCGCTGGATGGGGTGGATGCGGAGATGGTGATCTGCTTTTCGTCGGCGGATCGGGAGACGGAGTTTGAGTGAGGAATTAGGCCGCCCCTTCAGGGCTCCAGAATGTGAACCGGCGGAGCGATGCGATGACCCAGGGCGATGCCCTGAACTGCGATAGGTCGCACCTTTGGTGCTGGGGAATCAAACTCACCCCTTGGTCACCACTTCGTCGAGGTTTAGCACGAGGTTTGCGACCATGGTCCAGGCGGCGAGTTCGGCGGGATTGAGTTTTTCGTCGGGTTTGGATTCGCCGTAGGTGATGGCTTTCTTGGCTTCTTCCGGCTTGGCGGTGTAAGCGGCGAGTTGTTTCTCGAAGTCCAGGCGGATGATTTCGGCTTCCTGGGCACTGGGGAAGCGGCCGGTGGCGGTGCGGAAGAGGGCGGTGATGCGCGCATCGGTGCTGGCGCTGTTTTGCATGACGTGCTGGGCGAAATTGCGAGAGGCTTCAAAGAACTGGATGTCATTCATGAGGGTGAGGGCCTGAAGCGGGGTGTTGCTGCGTTCGCGGCGCAGGCAGTAGCTCTCGCGATTGGGTGCGTCGAACGAGGTCATGTTGGGCGGTGGGGCGGTGCGCTTCCAGAAAGTGTACATGCTGCGGCGGTAGAGCGATTCGCCATGGTCCTGGATGTAGTTGCGGGTGTTGCTGCCGCCGAAGCCGACGGGCTCCCAGATGTTCTCGGGCTGGTAGGGCTTCACGCCTTTGCCGCCGATTTTGGGGCTGAGCAAACCGGAGACAAACAAGGCCTGATCACGCACGGCTTCGGCATCGAGACGGAAGCGTGGACCACGGGCCAGCAGGCGGTTCTCCGGGTCTTTTTGCATCACGAGGTCGGAGCAATGGGCGCTCTGCTGGTAGGTGTGTGATGTGACGATCATGCGCACAAAGGCTTTCATGTCCCAGCCGCTTTCGCGGAAGGTCACGGCCAGCCAGTCGAGCAGTTCGGGGTGGCTCGGGGGTTCACCCTGCGAGCCGAAATCGTTGCTCGTCTTCACGAGACCGATGCCGAAGAACTGCTGCCACAGACGGTTCACCTCGACGCGGGCGGTGAGAGGGTGCTGCGGGCTGACGAGCCATTTGGCGAGATCGAGGCGTGTGTAATCGGCCTGTGGCGGGAGCGGAGGAAAGATGGCCGGGGTGCCACGGGTGACCTTGTCCTTGGGCTTGTCATACTGACCACGTTCCATCACGAAACTGTCACGTTTTTCGGGCAGGTCGGCCATGATGAAGGTGGCGGGAATGACGTCATCCAGAGTCTTCTTTTGGGACTCCAGGGCGAGTTTTTCACCCCGGGCGCCTTCGACCAGACTGCGTGCGCCCTGATACTCGTTTTCAAACCACCATTCCTTGAGTCGTGTGGCGTCTTTCTCGGGCCATTCGGCGGCTTTTTTGCCACGCACAAGTGTCTTTAGATCGCCGGGCAGTTCGGCGACAAGCTTGCCCTGATTTTTTTCGATCCATTTGCTCCATGACCACTGTGCATCTTTCGCCGGATCGACGCGAGAGGTCATGGCGAGCCGGTCCCAGTAAACGGTGCCGCCAAACTGGGTGAATGCATAACCGCTGACTTTGATGCCTGGCTTCAGGCCCAGCCGTTCTGCGGGCACTTCGAGTTTTACCCATTCACCTGCTTTGGGCAGTTCACCCATCTGAACTTTTTCAGGCGTACGCACCTGGCCGAAGGGGATCGCCCCTTCCTGGCCCCAGACGGCGCGGTGGTTCCAGCCGGCGGTGTGGAACTGCAGCATGATTGCCTTGGGTGGATTGGCGGGGTCGATGTAGCACTGGACGCTGATCTTGCCGTTTGGCGGGATTTCATACTTGGCACCACTAGCGAAGAAGTCCTGCGCCACGCCTGTAGCGGTGCGCTTGAGTGCTGCACTGCCGCTGAAGACTGGACCCTTGTCCTTGGTGATGATTTGCGTGGGCTCTCCTGAGAAGTCGGCCTTCACGGGAAATGCGTCCTCAAACCAGACCAACTCGCTGTTCTGCACCGGTGGTGGCGGGGTTTGCGTGGCGGGGTCGGTGTAGTTCAGCGTCTGAATTGTCTCGTGGATTTTCGTTTGTGTGGCGGCAATTTTTTGATCCAGCTCCGCAAGCTGCTTTTTCTGCTCGGCAGTGCTCAGCCGGAGGACCGGAGGGGTGAGAAGAATGTTGCCGTCCATTGCGGGATCTGCGGCGCTGTTGAAGAAGGCGTAGAGCGAGTAGAACTCCTTCTGCGAGATCGGGTCGAACTTGTGATCGTGGCACACGGCGCAGCCTGCGGTGAGGCCCATCCAGACCGCCACGGTCGAGTCCGCGCGATCCACGGCGTAGCGAAAAATGAACTCCTCATTGATGCTGCCGCCTTCGCTGGTGGTGACGTTGCAACGATTGAAGCCGGACGCTATTTGCTGTTCCACCGTGGCATTCGGCAGCAGATCGCCTGCAAGCTGCCAGATGGTGAACTGATCGTAGGGCAGGTTGGCATTGAAAGCGCGCACCACCCAGTCGCGATAGGGCCACATGCTGCGTTCGTTGTCGAGGTGGAGGCCGTGGGTGTCTGCATAACGTGCCGCATCGAGCCAGAAGCGGCCCATGTGCTCGCCATAGCGTTCGGATTTCAGCAGCCGGGAGACGACCTTTTCATAGGCATCAGGAGTTGTGTCAGCGAGGAAGGCATCGATTTCAGCCAGCGTTGGCGGCAGGCCGGTGAGATCGAGTGTGACCCGGCGAATGAGCGATTCCTTCGAGGCTGGTGCCGATGGGGACAATCCTTCTTTGGCCAGACGGTCCTGGATAAAGGCATCGATGCCATTCTGAACCGGTCCTTTCACTGGAGGCGGTGCGGTTTTGACGGGTGGTTCGAAAGCCCAGTGCTTCTTGTACTCCGCGCCTTCTTTGATCCAGCGCTGCAGAATTTCCACCTGGGCCGGGGTGATGTGCTTGTTCGAATCGGGCGGTGGCATCACCTCATCTTCGTCTTTGGTGAGGATGCGCTGGATGATGGAGCTGGCTTCGGGGCTGCCGGGCTTGACGGGAAACACGCCTTCGATGGCCTTGTAAGCGACTTCCGGAACATCGAGCCGCAGATCGGCCTTACGTTTCTTCGCGTCCAAGCCATGACAGGCGAAGCAGTTGTCACTGAGAATCGGCCGGATGTCGCGGTTGAAGTCTAGCTTCGTCGCGGCGGATGCGGTGGCGGTCAGAGCAGCAGAAACGATGAAGGAACGGAAAAGCATGGGAAGGGTGTACGAAACTCATGCCGCAAGGCTTTCCGGTTTCAGCGCCCAAAGAAATAGCCCGTTGCATGGAAAAACACCGGTGCGGCGAAGGCAAGGGAATCGAGCCGATCCATGAAACCACCATGGCCGGCGATCGCGCCCCCCCAGTCCTTCACACCTCGATCACGCTTGATCGCTGACATCACGAGTCCGCCGACAAAGCCCATGAGGACGACCAGAGCCGCCATGCCTGCGGCTTGAAGGGGTGAAAATGGGGTGGCCCACCACAGTGCAGCACCGAGGCCGACAGTCGTCATCCCGCCGCCGAGAAAACCCTCCCACGTTTTGCTGGGGCTGACGGTGGGCGCGATTTTGTGTTTGCCGCAGATTTTGCCCCACACGTATTGCATCACATCGCTCATTTCGACGACGGTAATGAACCAGAAAAGCAGTTTGGCTCTCTGATGTGGCCAGGAAGGAAGATCCAGCCAGAGGATCGCAGGCGCATAACTGATGCAGTAAACGCAGATCATGAGGCCCCACTGGATTTTCGCCGTGCGTTCCAGGAAGTTCTCACAATCACCCGCCAAGGCTGAGCGCATCGGTACAAAAAGGAAGGCATAGACCGGGATCAGAATGAGAAACATGATGTACCACTGAGTAGCCAGGAAGTAGTAGTGGAGCGGCGTGATGATGAAGAAGACCCAGAAGAGCGTACGGTGGTCTGCCGGCTTCGTTGGCGTGAGGGTGATAAACTCGCGCAGCGCCATGAATGAACTGAAGAAAAACATCACCGCTGTGCCGATGGGCCCCACGGCCAGCGCGCCTGCAAACACGGCCACCATGCCCCACCAGGCCTTGGTGCGCGCATTCAGATTTGCCACCGTGATCTTGGCGGCGTCAGAAGCCGCTCGTTTGGCAAGCACCCAGCCGATGACGGAAGCGATGATGAGCAGGACCAAGGTGCCGCCGAGGAGCCCCAGCATGGCAGGATCGGAATGGAGTTTCGTGCCCATTGAGAGATTGACAACCATTCCGATTCTTTTGCAAACTGCTTTAAGCAAAGCTCGTTACAGCCGCCATGAAAAAGCCCCATCATTCCTTCGTCCTAAGCGCAGCCGTCCTGCTCAACTTATGCATGTGCTCCCTGCTCAGCGCCGCGGATCTGGGACTCAAGAACGGTGACTTCAACACGGGCAAGCAGTTCTGGCGTGGGGACGGCACCGTGATCACGCTGCCCGACGGCAACAAGGTTCTCGAAATGAACTCCACGACACGCCAGCAGAGCGAGGCCTATCAGGAGATCAAAACGGGAACGCTCGTCGAGGTGGAGGTGAAATTCCGTGCACGATTTATTGGTGGAAAAGGACAGATGCGGGCGAGGCTGGTGAGGAAAAGCGGTGGCAGCACTTTGTTCGCGTTTGATCTCCCGCCCGATGGCGTGTGGCGCGACATCAGCTTCAAACACCCATTCGAAAGTGTGGATGACGAGCGCAGTCTTTTGATCGAAACACTGCCCTACAAAGGGAAGCTGCAGATCGACGACGTGTGGGCTGGAGAACCGGGCACGCACTCGTCCGTGCGGCCGATGGTCGCTACTGTGACACCTACATCGAGGCCCGAGAAACCGACAACGAATGTTCCAGCGCCAATGCCGGTCGTGCCGGCTCCTGTGATCGTCCCCAAAGCGCCAGCTCCCGCCATGGTCCCCAAGGCGCCAGTGCCCGCAGCTCCCTTTGTGAGCAAGGAGATGAACCCGGATGTGCCGCTGACGGCATTGCAGAGTTCGATTGCTACGAATGTGGCGGAAACCGCCGGGAGTCCTGGCACCTTTCAAGAGCAGCATGAGAGGATCGCGAAGGAGCTGACGCAGAATGAATGGATCTGGGCACCCACGCGGAACTATTCTTCGCCGATTGGTTTTCGGGACAACGGCGAGGTGTTTGACAAAGCCAACAACAACGTCAATGGCGACTGGCAGATCGCGAAAGATGGCACCCTCGTTTATCGCCGTGGCGGCGGGACTGACCGTTCATTGATCTGGCTGCTGCGTGTAGCGGCCCCCGGAAGAATGGAAGGCATTGGCGCAGGCGGCGCTGCCGTCGGCAGGTCCGCCATCCTGTCGCGTTCCGTTGATGCCGCTCCCACGCTGGCGAAATTCACAGGCACGCAATGGGCCTGGGGATCAGGAGGCGTTTTCAAGCTGGAGGCCAATGGTGTTGCCACGCATTCGGCCTGGAACAAGGAGGGGACCTGGGCGGCGATGAACGGCACCACCATTTTTGTGAAGCGCCCGGCCAACGATCCTCCCATGATTGTGGAATTTGATGAAGAGCTCTCCAAGGGCAAAGTGACTTCGCACATTCCCACCAGCACCACGATCACGCGCATGAAGTAGTCGCGGTCCAGAGGTGACGAAGTTGAAATGAGGGGCAGGGGCAGGGCTTTTTCAATCCCGGCAAGGGGGGCAAGATGAAGTATTACTACGAGACAGTGCCCGCCACGGATAAGTTCCTTGCCTCGCTGGGGTGGTTGAAAGGCGAGCCGATGCTGCAAAAGCCCGCAGAACCGTGATTTTGGCCGCCACTTAGGGGTGCCCACTCCCGACAACCCAGCGTATCTTAGAGCAAAGTTCTTTCGTTGCAGGACCGTCATTGACAGCGGGGGGATTCCGTCGCTAGACAGAGCACCCCAATCCGCATGAACCTGCCGAACAAACTCACCCTCTCACGTCTGATCCTGACGGGTGTGTTTGTGGTGTGCTTTTACATCCCCTGGGCAAACACGGTTTCGCTGGCACTTATCATCTTCGGCATTGCCTCGGCGACAGACTACTTTGACGGACAGATTGCGCGTGCGCGCGGTATTGTGACCAACTTCGGCAAGCTGTTTGACCCGCTGGCGGACAAGATCCTCATCGCCGCAGCTTTTGTCCTGCTGTCTGCGGACAAGAGCATTCCCGAAGCATCACGGATGCCGGCATGGATCACCATCGTGATCCTGGCGCGGGAGTTTTTTGTGACGGGGATCCGGTTGGTGGCGGCAGGGCAGGGCGCGGTGCTGTCTGCGGAAAAACTGGGGAAGCACAAGATGCTGTGGCAGATTCTGACGGTGATCTATTTCATGATGCGCCAGGCATCGGGGGAGCCCATTTTTGGCTTCATGCATCCCGTCTTTACGGCAAGTCCGGAAACGGAACGAATCGTGGCTTCGGCCGTTGTTTATTTTACGACGCTGCTGACGCTGGTGTCCGGTTTCAGCTATTTCTGTAAGAACCGGCAGATGTTTGACGATGCTTGAGAGTATTCATACCCGACTCCCCGCCATGACTGCAGAACAACAACTCACCGCCCTTGCTCTTACACTTCCTTCCGCACCACCCCGTGGTGGTGTTTACAAACCGGTCGTGATTGTTGGGAACATCGCCTATGTGTCCGGTCACGGACCTTATCTTGGTGATGGGAAATACCTCACCGGCCGGGTTGGCGCGGATCTTGATCTTGAAGAGGGCAAGGCTGCGGCGAAGCAGACCGGCCTCGCCCTGCTGGCAACTTTGAAAAGCGAACTGGGCAGCCTGGACCGTGTGAAACGTGTGGTGAAACTGCTCGGCATGGTGAACAGCACGCCGGACTTTGGAGATCATCCGAAGGTCATCAATGGCTGCAGCGAATTGTTTGGCGAGATCTGGGGTGAGGACTGCGGCATCGGCGCACGCAGCGCTGTGGGCATGGGCTCGCTGCCGGGAAACATAGCGGTCGAGATCGAGGGCATCTTTGAACTGCAATAAAAAACCTGCGCCGTTGCCGGCGCAGGTTGCAGCAGAAGCTTCCTGAATGAGGCTCAGAACCAGCGGGATCCGAGGCCGATGCCGGTGCCCCAGTTGAAGGGGACGCCAAAGCCGTAGGGGCCACCCCAAGGACGATTGGTGTAGCTGTTGCCGTTTGATGGGCTGCGAGTGTAATACGGGCTGCTGTACCGGTAGTTTGAGTAGTACGGGTGATGCTGATACGATATCGGGTAGATAGGGTGGGGGCCGGTTGGGCTGGCATAGCCGGGGTGGGGGCTGGTACTGGAGTAGTAGGGACGGGCAGAGTAATAGCGGGTCCCGGTGTCCGTGCCGCGGATCACGTAGTAGTAATGGTCGCGGTTGGAGCCCAGCACGCTGCTGGAAAGCGATCCCAGCGGGCTGTAGGCTGTGGTGCTTTGGTGTCTGAAGACGCCGCGACCGAGGGGTCTGCCCAAAGGATCGTAGGCATAGGCATCGTTAGGATACTGGCAGGCAGTGAGCGTCAGCGAGAGACCGACGAGAAGAACCACGAGAGGGTGAAGCGAGGGCAGTTTCATGGTGAGAGGGGGATCGAGCGGGATTAGCGCACGAGAACCACCCCCCTGGCAACGAATAAACCGACGCGGTACACGGGTATAATTCCCCTATATCGAGTGGATCTGAATTTTATGAGTGAGCCGCTCTGGAAAACTTCAGTTCTCTTAAAAAGCAATGATCTGGAAGGGCAGGCTGTCCCTGATCTGGGTGTCAGGAGGCGTGGTCATGAGTTTTTCAAACTGCCTGGCCCATTCACGGATGGCATATTTGGCTTGGCCAGTAGGAAACAGCTCCTGGGGCCAGAAGAAGAACAAGGATTTGGCCTCCTCCTTGTCAACGAATTCGAAAAAGGGCTTGCCCGTCTTGGGCTCAGTCAGGACCCCCTGAATGGCGATCATTCCGCGGGAGGGTTTGCCAAAAACACTGCCAACCATGGGCAGAGTCACCAAATCCACGGCCTCGCGAGCCAGCAGACCCGAGTAGGTGTTGGGTTCCCATTCGATGATTGAGAGGGTCAGGGTCATGGCCTCCTTGGAGGGGGCGTCAACGCTGGCAAAGCGCGATTTTTTGTTCGATTTGAAAGCACTAACAAATTTATCGTGAGCGTAGGTCATCAGCCCTTTCATCTTGGCGTCACGTCGTTTGTCGCTGAACTCCAGTTTGCTGAGTTTCAGCTGCATGGGGCGCAGTTCATTGGAAACCACCGGGGCGACGTAGATCGACTTTACCTTCTTAGCAGCCTCCAGAACGCGCTCATCGGTGCTCCACCAGTTGCCAATGAAAGGGGACCGTTTACGGTTTTCCTTTAGCTCCTTGGCATGGGGCAGGAAGCCTGTTGGTTTTACATCGACGGCTGCCACCACGCTTTTGGCGGTACGGCAGGCTATCATCAGCCAAGGGATGAGCAGGAAGAGGGTGGCACGGATCAGCATTGGAACAGCACCGGGATACGTCTTGGAAAGGGGGATAGCAAATATTTCACATGTGGGACCAGCACAAACTTCCCCGCAACATTTGCGCCAGCCATGGGGGGGTGTTAGCTTTGCGTTCTGACCAATCGGTGCTCCGGCAATTCCGCCGCGCCCCGCCTGATTCATTTTTCTTCCTTTATGGCATGGCTTTCCACACTCGGTTCCTTTGGTGAAATTCTTCGTTTCATCGTCCTCATTCTTGAGGTGATACTCGTTTTCAACCTCATGATTGTGGTGCATGAGTGGGGCCATTTTCTGGCGGCCCGCTGGCGGGGACTGAAGGTCGAAAAGTTCTACATCTGGTTCGGCAAGCCGCTCTGGAAAAAGACCATCAACGGGGTGGAATACGGTCTTGGCAGCATACCTGCGGGCGGTTTTGTGGCCCTGCCGCAAATGGCGCCGATGGGTGGGCTGGAAGGTGAAACGAGCCAGGAAGTGCTGCCGCCGATCACACCGCTGGACAAAGCCATTGTGGCGTTTGCCGGGCCCTTGTTCAGTTTCATGCTCGCCTGTCTGTTTGCCGTGGCCGTGTGGGTTGTGGGCAAGCCGGAGAGCGAATCTCATACCACCTCCATCGTCGGCTACGTCGCCAAAGACAGTCCGGCGAAAAAAGCAGGCATTCTTCCGGGAGACAAAATCCTCAAGGTGGACGGGCAACCCGTGAAGCGCTTTGAAGGTCTGGTGGACAGCGTGCGCTGGGGCGTGGTGGCCAGCGAAGGTGACACGATTGCCTTTGAGGTTGAGCGTCCTGGACAGGGCGTGATGAAATTCAATGTCGATCCGAAGGCCTGGCCGAGCAGTGAAAAAAAGGCAGAGCCGGTCTCTTGGTGGCACTCCATCTTCAAACGACCGGAGCTGCGGTCCATCGGTCTGGAAGGACAGATGACGCCGATGGTTGGGGGAGTCGCCAAAAACAGTCCGGCGGACGAAGCGGGCATCAAGGCCGATGATCTGGTGCTGCGTGCTGACGGCAAACCACTGCGCAGCATGGGGGACCTTGGCGATTATATCAAAGCCACGCCAGGCAAAACCATCATGCTGGACATCGAACGTGCGGTGAATGGCCATGAGACGAAGGTCATCCAAATCCCCGTCCTGCCGCGCGTCCCGGACAAGAACAATCTCAAGGAGGTCACAGAAGACCATCAGGAATACCCCATGGTCGGAGTCGCCTGGGATGTGGAAGGCAAACGCAATCCCAGCGTCATCACACCGTGGGAACAGATCAGTGATGCCGTGCGGCATATGGGAAATCTGGTGTCCAAACTGTTTTCACCCAAGTCTGACCTCAGTCCTGCCCACATGAGCGGGCCGGTCGGAGTGGGCCGGCTGTATTACAAGCTTTTCCAGCACCCGGATGGCTGGCGTCTGGTGCTTTGGTTCAGTGTGGTCTTTAACATCAATCTGGCGATCCTTAACATGATGCCCTTTCCGGTGCTTGATGGAGGACACATCACGATGGCCATTGCCGAGGCGATCCGGCGCAAGCCACCGCAGGGCAGGATTCTCGAATACATTCAAACGGCCTGCGCACTGATGCTCTTCGGCTTCATCATTTTTGTCACTCTCAAGGACACGGGAGATTTCTTTGGTGGTGGTGGAGGGAAAGAGGGCAAGGTTTTGAAAATCGAGTGGCTTTCCAAAGAGCAGCGAGCAGCCGCTGGAGCGTAATTTCCGCCGCTTATGCGCGTCCTTATCCTCGTTGAGAACCTTCCCGTTCCCTTCGACCGGCGCGTGTGGCAGGAGGCCTGCGCCTTGCGTGATGCCGGGCATGAGGTCACGGTGATCTGCCCGCAGATGCGGGGCTACACGCAGGCGGAAGAGGTGCTGGAAGGCATTCAAATCTACCGTCACTGGATCAGCGGCGAGGCGGGCTCTCTGGGCGGCTTCATCTCTGAATATGCCTCGGCGCTGTGGGGTGAATTTACCTGCGCGCTTAAAGCCTGGCGACGCGGGGGCTTTGACGTCATTCACCTCTGCAATCCGCCCGATCTACTGTTTCTCGTGGCGCTGCCGTTCAAGCTGCTCGGGAGAGTGAAAGTTATTTTTGATGTGCATGATCTCTGGCCGGAGATGTTTGAAGCGAAGTTTGGCAGGAGAGGAGTGATGTATTGGGCGGTGCGCATCGCCGAGCGTTGTACTCTTGCGCTGGCGGATGTCGTGATCGCGACCAATCAGAGCGTGCTGAGGGCGGTGAAACAGCGGGGCAAGCTGCGTGATGACCGTGCCTTTGTGGTTCGCACGGCGCCGAACCGAATGAACACTGCTGCGCAGCCGGATGATACCTTGCGCGAGGGGAAAAAGCACCTGGTGGGATATATTGGAGTCATGGGCAGTGCAGATGGCGTGGATTACCTCGTGCGCGCCGCCGAGCACATCGTCAAAAAACGTCAGTGCAGTGATGTGCATTTCCTGCTCATGGGGTCAGGGCCGGAGCATGATGATTTGGTTGCTTTGCGTGACCGGCTTGGTTTGCAAGATTATCTCAGCATGCCCGGACGTGTCAGCGACGAGTTTCTGTGCCGTGCATTGCGAACGATCGATCTCGGTGCGGCCTGTGACCCCATCAACGCGTACAACGACCACTGCACCATGAACAAGGTGCTTGAATACATGGCCTTTGCGAGGCCGATGGTGATGTTCGGCACGGTCGAAGGCCGTTACTCCGCCGGGGACGGTGCAGTTTATATCATGGAAAACTCCGCTGAAAAGCTGGGCGATGCCATTCTTGAGCTGCTTGACAACGAACCTCGACGCCAGAAACTCGCTGCGGCAGGGCACGCGCGGCTGAGCCAGGAATTGAACTGGGAGCACAGCGTGAAGCAACTGCTTGCGGCCTATCAGGCGGCCTGAGAAACTTTCCAGTGATGAACAAGCTTATGATGAACCCTATGCGCCTGGTGTTGTTGAGTTTCCTGTTTTCTCAGTTTTTGCAGGCACAGAAGTCTCCGCCGTTTCAAGCGGCAGGTTTTGCCACGGTCAGTGGTTATGGTGTGGAAAAACTCACCGGGGGGGGCGGAGGCAGCGTGGTTGAAGTACGCGACGCCGCGGAATTGCTCGCCGCTGTCGAGCGCAGCGACATCAAATCAAAAGCGGATCGAGACAGCACTCCACGCACAGTTCGGGTGATGGCGGACATTGATCTCGGCGTGCTCGGCAATGAGCAGCCTGGCAATGAAATCAAAGCCGTCGGCCGTGTCCAGGTGCGCAGCAACACCACGATTTATGCCCCCGGCAAGGGGGTGGTCATTCGTCATGGCATCCTTGAAATGCATGGGGCGCACAATGTCATCATCCGCAATCTGGCCTTTCGGGATCTCTGGGAAAAGGATCCCACGGGAAAATACGACCGTTTCGGATGGGACTACGTCCGAATCACCAATGCCGGGAAAGTGCCCAGTCATCATGTCTGGGTGGATCACTGTGACTTTGGCAAATGCTATGACGGCCAGCTCGACATCACGCATGGTTCGGACCTGATCACCGTGTCGTGGTGTCATTTTGCCGGCGATGAACGTGGACCGCACAAGAAAAGCATGCTCATTGGCCACTCATCCAGTGACAATGCTGCCGCGACTGACCGGGGCCATCTCAATGTGACCTTGCACCACAACTGGTGGGAAAACATCGATGATCGTGCGCCGCGCGCGCGTTTTGGAAACATCCACGCCTGCAACAATTTTATCAAGGGTGCGGCAAACGCCACCATCTCGGTGAGCGGCGCTGTGACACTGGTGGAAAACTGTGTGTATCAGGACGCCCGAATCGCCACGAGTTTCTCGCACGCTGCGGACAGTGTCTCCAAACAGCATGGGGGTACGATTTGCATCATCAACAGTTTGAATCGAGAGCCGAGGGCACCGGCCCAGGCGGACAGTGAGGCAGAGCAGTTTGAGATCGCGCAGAACTTCCGCAGCAACGTTGAACGTGCGCATTTACGATTCAATCCATCCGCAGGCATCGCATGGGAGCAGCTCAACGAACTTCCCTATCGTCTGCCGCCTGATCCTGAGGATGCCGTTCCGGGCCTGCTGGAAAAATATGCCGGTACAGGCAAGGTCGCTGATGCCGACCTGATGCGGTAGCCGCTTTCGGGGCGTTGAGGGCCGCGGATTGTGCGCGGCTGCCCGGGAATGAAACTGGGAGTGAAGCGTGGGGCGGTTGCTGGCGGCGTAACAGGCGGCGTGAAGTGATATTCTAGTGAATATTTTGCCCTTTGCAGTCTGGGGTCTTGCTAAAGTGCCTCAATGTTCTTAAATCAATGGCATGCAGCAGGCGAATGACCAAGGTGGTGAAGCCGTTCATTTCGAAACTTTTATTCCGCCATCAACGGAGGAACTTGACGGGTTGATTCCGGGCTACAAGTTTCTCCAGTTTATCGAGAGAGGTGGCATGGGCGCGGTGTACAAGGCGGTGCAGCTGAGCCTCAACCGCACGGTGGCGGTGAAACTGCTGCCGCTGGTACATCGGGACAAGGAAAGTTTTGCCGAACGATTCAAACGCGAAGCGCAGGCGCTCGCTCAGTTGAATCATCCACACATTATCGCCGTGCATGACTTCGGTGAAACATCCGACGGCCAGATGTACTATGTCATGGAGTTCGTTTCCGGAATGGATTTGCAGCATCTGCTCAAGCGCGATCCGCCAGAGCCCAGACAGATACTCAAAATCATCACCCAGGTGTGCGAGGCACTGCAGTATGCCCACGAACATGGCATTGTGCATCGTGACATCAAGCCGGCAAACATTCTCGTCGATGAGCGCGGCAACGTGAAGGTCGCTGACTTTGGCCTTGCGAAGGTCATCGGCCCACAATCAGTCAATTACACTGCCACAGGCATGACGCTAGGCACACCTGATTACATCGCGCCCGAGGCGCTCGATCAGAGCAAGACCATCGACCATCGTGCGGACATCTACTCGCTGGGGGTGATGATCTATGAACTCTTCACCGGGCATCTGCCCAAGGGGGTGTGGGAGCCGCCGTCGATCCGTTCCGGTGCGGACAAGGGCATCGATGCCGTTGTCAGCAAGGCGATGCAAAACAACCCCGAGAAGCGCTACCAGCATGTGCGTGACATGACGCAGGTGCTGGAAAAGCTCTTCAAGAACAGTGACAACTGGAAGAATTTTCGCAGACAGACTCCAAGCATCGCAGAACCGACAGGAAAAAAAGAGGAGCCCATTCCAACGGGTGCAGTGACGCTAAAAATCCGGAAGGATGATGGGGCTGGCAGGCGCTGGCTGCCCTGGGCGGCGGTGCTGCTGGTGTTAGGGGCCGGAATTGCTGTGGCGTGGCAGGCTGGTCTGCTGGCTGCGGCGCCAGAAGTGAATCCGAAAGCCTCTGAGGCGGGGCAGCCTGTGTCTTCTGGTGTGGCCACTCAGCAGATGGAGCTTGCGCGTTTCGTCATGGAGAATGGAGGCATAGTGAATGTGCTGACCCCCACCAGTTCCGAAAAAGCCTTGGGTGGCCCTGCCGATGTACATGCGCTGGCAGACCTGCCATCCGGGGCATTCACCATCTGGCGTGTCTCTTTTTTGGATGCGCCGATCACGAACGTGGCCGTTTATGACGAACTCGTGGCCCGGATTCGTGATGCCGGAACGGTCTCCAATCTCAACCTCCATGGTCTGGCAGTGCCGACGGAAGCGCTCAAGAGCCTGGCATCCATGCCCACGCTGACGAGTCTCGATTTGATGTCCAGTCCTGCGGTGACTGTCGCGGCCGTACCCTACATTGGTGCCTGCAGACAACTGCGTCTGCTGCGCATCGGGGGAATTCCGGCACCCGAGGTTGCAGTGATGGAACAGCTCCGCGCCCTGCTGCCGGACTGCGGGATTCATGACGACCAGTAGCGGATACCTCTCGTGATGAGTAGATACTATTTTGAGGATAGTTGCTCAGATGTCTTGCAAAATCGGGAAAAACACCCTGATTGCCTTCATGAAAACTATGCGCTGCCGGATACCGCAGGCTACATCTTTTCCTAATTATGAGCAGCTGCCGCTGTCGAAACCGCACAGTCCTCTTCCCATGCAGGACATGGATTCTGAAAATGCAGGCGCTGAAGGGCAGGAATGACATAACAAGACACTCATCATGATCACGCAAAAGCAATCGAAGGCCAAACTGGCCGCCAAAGCCCGGAATAACGCGACCTCGAAAAACAGGACGCGCAATGTGGTGAAAGCCAAGCGTTTACCGGCCGCTGGTATGAAGCTCTTGAAGCAGAAGCCTGCTGCGAGGCCTCAACAAACTAGGAAAGCAGGAGGCACTGCGATGCCGGTGATGGCCAGCGGTGTTGCCTTCAACTCCGCCGACTGTGGCAGTGTGGGGATTGAAGGGGTGTCGCGCCATTTTTTCACCGCCCGGCGAACCAGACCGCGGCTGCTCTGGATCGGAGATGCCTTGGTGCCCACCGGCTTTGCCACCGTGACACATGCGGTGCTGAATCATTTGCAGCATGACTGGGAGATCGTGGTCTCCGGTGTGAATTATGACGGTGGAGACCATGATCTGCCTTATCGCGTCATGCCTGCTCGACAGGGCGGTGACATGTGGGGGATGAACCGTTTCCAGGATCTTTGCACTGAGTTTGATCCCGCTGCGGTGGTCATCAACAACGACTGGTGGAACGTTGCGCAATTCGCCAAACTCGCGCCTGCCGGAGTGCCGGTCATTGGGTACATGCCTGTCGATGGAGGCAATCTCGATCCCACAGCAATGGAGGAACTCAACAAACTTCATGCAGCCGTCTGGTACACGGGTTTTGGTCATCGTGAAGCCTGTGCTGCGGGTTTCACCGGCCGGCGTCAGATCATTCCGCACGGCATCGACACGAAGATGTTTCAGCCAACCGACCGTCATGCGGCACGGCGGTTCCTGGAACTGAAGGTCCCGTCAAACGCCTTCATCGTTGGCAACGTCAACCGCAACCAGCCGCGGAAACGCCTTGATCTGACGATCCAGATTTTTTCCGCCTGGATAAAGCAGCATCGCATCCCCAACGCCCAACTGCTGCTGCATTGCGCGCAAAAGGACGTTGGCTGGGATCTGCGCAAAGTGGCCGCCTACTATGGTGTCGCAGACCGACTGATCCTCACGGGTGCGGAAGACATGCGTGATATGCAGGAAGCGGGGAGGATGAAATTCATCTACAACAGTCTGGACGTGCAGATGACCACCACGCTGGGGGAGGGCTGGAGGCTTACCACGATGGAAGGAATGGCCTGCGGCATTCCGCAGATCGTCCCCGATTCCTCCGCGCTGGGTGAGTGGGCCAGGCCTGCGGTGAAAATCGCGTGTTCGCGCACGCTCATCAATCCCGAGATCAACACGACCGGCGCTCTGGTGGATGAGGCAGCATTTGTGGCTGCATTGCAGTCGCTGTATCAAAGCCGGGCTGCACGCAGCCGTCTGGCCACACAAGGGCTGGCGCATGTGCGCAGTGAGTCATTCCGGTGGGAAAACGTGTCACGGCAGTTTCATGCTCTGCTGGCCTCCGCCACGCGCCCGGTGAAGAGGCGGCCCGGAAAGCAGCCAGCACTGTTGACCAGCAGGGGATGAAATCCGTGGCAGGATATGAAAATCGCTTTCGTCGGGGCATCGGGTTACGGCAACGTCGGGGATGACACCTACCCGCTGGTGTTTGCGCAGCAGCTTCCGGAGCATGAGGTGATCTCGTACAATTCGGATCTGCCAGACAGCCTGCCTGAAAATCTTGGCATGGTCGTCATCGGCGGCGGCGGTGTGCTGCACAACGTTGGAGCCGAGCCTGAGGAGGGGGATTCACCGCATTTTAGCTGCATGCAGTTTTACATGAAAGCCGCCATTGAGCGCGGCATTCCGTGGGGCTTTCTCTCCTGCGGGTTTCAGTTTCAAGGGCAGCGCGATGCCGCGTATGCGCGAGCGCTCCGGCCGTGGGTGCCGTATTTGCAGCAGGCCACCTTCATCACGCTGCGTTCACGCGAATGTGTCCGCATCGCATGCGAGATCAGCGGCAGAACCGACGCGCTTTTCTTTCCTGATGCCGCGTACCTCTATCATCCGGCAGGTTTGTCTCAGCAGCGCCTTGCAGAAGGTGTGACCCTTGTGCCCGCAGGTCTGGTCAATCCGCGCAATGAGCTCATCAACCACTACCTGCGCCAGTTTGCGGCCAGTGGTGCTCCGGTGACATGGCTGCGGATGGGTGCGCTGGTGGATGATGGGTGGATGCTGGAGGAAGCGGCGCAGCGTTTTCCCGAATCGAAGATCATCGACCCGGCTGACCCCGAGGTGGCGTTTCGCTGCATCGCCTCCTCGCGATTCGTGATCACAGGACGGTACCACGGCATGATTTTCTCGAGAACAAGCCGCGTGCCATTCATTACACCGAAGGAGGTGCCGTACAAACTTCGACATGAGGATTATGCCGCTCCGATCGCATCTGCAGCCGGTCACTTTGAGGTCTTGCGGCGCTTCATCCGCGGGGGATCACCCGCGCTGTAAAAATGCGGCCAGCTCCGCTGGATCCACCTGCGGGAATTCGCGGCCAAGAGTGTTTTCACGATCCATGCCGAAGGCGTATGCCGTCTTCTTTTTTACATCGACATAGTCCACCGGGTAAAACACCGCGACCGGCTTGTGTTCAAACCAAGCGGCCTGCTGCAGGCTGGACCAGCTACCCACATAGGCGCGGCAGTTTTTCACAAGATTCAGCGCCGCAGGTGTGGAGAGGTTTTCGAGAACGGTCACGTTGCCGCCTGCAAAAGCGCGCCCGTCTTCCGCGTGGTGGACCAGCCGGCCGCCGCCGGAGCGAGGATAGCTGCGCGTCAGGATGAACACCTGGCAAGGCAGATTTCGAAGCACTTGAAGCGTCTTTTTGATCAAATCAGGAGGCAGTGAGCGATCCGGCAGGCCGGCGAAGGGCTGGAACACGATGTGCCCGTCAGAGGGGATGTTGTCTGGCGCATCAAAAACAGGGACGTGCCCGTCCGCGCTGCCACGGATGATCCTGGCGTAGTCCACCCCTGAGAAATCACACAGTGCGCGGCTGATGTCCGGGCCGCGCAGCCCGGCATCCAGAAACTCCTGATACTTGTGCCCAAGATCGTAGAGGATGAAGTTCTTTGAGTTGCGATGATGGCGGAAGATCTCGATGGAGAATGGATTGTGCGAAGCCACGATCACGGGGATAGGCTGCGTGGTTTCACTCAACACGCGATAGCTCGCATTTTGATAACAAATGCGGATCACATCGCCGAGACCGGCGGCAAAAAGGGCGGCAGACATTTGTGAAGCAATGGTTGGGGTCCTGACGTTGACAAGGCACTTCTTATTCCAACCCGTCATGAAGATACTCACGTCATTCCTGCTTCTCTCATTGTCCGCTCAGGCCGCCATCACGCTGCCTGCTGTGTTTTCCGATCACATGGTGCTGCAAAGCGGCAAGCCGGTGCCTGTCTGGGGCACGGCGGATGTGAATGCGGAAATCACTGTCGGTATCGCAGGCCAGAAAAAAACTGTCAAGGCGGATGGGAAGGGCCGGTGGTCGCTCAAGCTGTATGCGCTCACTGCTTCCGCTGAACCCCAGACGCTGACGATTGGAGACAAGACGATCCATGATGTGCTGGTCGGTGAAGTGTGGCTGGGTTCGGGGCAGTCAAACATGGCTATGGCGGTGCAGAGCGCCAAAGATTATGAGGCAAGCCAGGCGGCGGCGAATGTTCCTCTGATTCGTATGTTTACCGAAAGCAGTCCCTCCGCTGCCACGGCACAAACTCAGGGCAAAGGCAGCTGGGTGGTCTGTGCCCCTGATATGGTGGGCCGCTTTTCCGCCACGTTGTACTTCTTTGGCCGCAACGTCTATGACGTGCTCAAGCAGCCGGTCGGGCTCATCAATTCCTCGGTGGGGGGAACGCCCATTGAGTCGTGGATCAGTCCGGAGGAACAGCAGGCGAGCGCTGAGCTAAAGCCTTTCTTCGAGGCGCTGAAGCAGGAAAAGTCTACGTTTGATGAAGCCAAGGTGAAGGCAGTTTATGAGCGTCAGGTCGCGAAGTGGGGCGAAGAGGTGAAGCAGGCGAAGGCTGAGGGAAAACCGGCGCCGCGCAAGCCGCGTGACCCGATCGCCATGCGTCAGCGCAAAGGTGATGTGGGGGGTCTGTTCAACGGCAAAATTTCGCCGCTCATTCCTTATGCGATTCGCGGAGCGATCTGGTACCAGGGCGAAGCCAATTCCAACGGATCCAAGCCGCCGTTTTACCAGGCGCAGCTCACGCTGCTGGCGAAGGACTGGCGCACACGCTGGAATGACGAGTTCCCGTTCGCATGGGTGCAGCTGCCGAATTTCACCCGGGCCGGTGAAGGCTGGCCGATTGTGCGCGAGCAGATGCTCAATGCACTGAGTTCCATTCCCAACAGTGGCATGGCCATCACGCTCGACATCGGTGATGCGAAGAACATTCATCCGACGAACAAGCAGGAGGTGGGCCGCCGGCTCGCGCAGTGGGCGCTGGGTGTGGTGTATCACAAGGAAGTGCCCGCCATCAGCGGGCCGCTGATCGAGGCTGCCAGGGTGACGGGTGGCGCATTCGTGCTGACCTTCAAGCATGCCAAGGGGCTGAATGCGAAAGGCGACCTCAGCGGGTTTGAAATCGCCGGAGCGGACGGGCAGTGGCAGCCGGCGGAGGCCAGGATCGAGGGCGAGACGGTCATCGTCACCTGCAAAGCGGTCGCTGAACCCAAGCAGGTGCGGTATGCCTGGCTGGACAATCCCGTGGCCACGCTGTTCAACGGTGCGGGCATTCCGGCGTCACCGTTTCGGAAGTGATCTGGGCATTGGCTCTGCGTGGTGAGATAAAGCGTGCTGTTTGAACGCCCTTGCGGAAACGCGGAACACCACTTCCGCGCTCCGCAAGAGGTTGATCCCAACCTGACAAGGACCAAATCATGTGGATGCCTCTGTGGTGGAGGCTGCAGCGTGGACGCGTTTGGCAAAGAAGCGACGGAAGGCGAGGGCGAAGCCGGTCCAGATGAGGATGAGGGTGGACAGGGTGCAGAGCGCCGCCACGGTCTGGCCGATAAGGCCAAAGAGCTCGCCGGTGTGAAGGAAGCGGGCGTACAGGCGCAGGCGGCGTCCGAGGTTTTGCTGAAGGAGGTCGTCGGGACTGGGAAGTACTTTGCCCTGGGCCACGTCGAGGTTAAGCATGGTGCGCAGATGCACCTGACCGCGGCCACCACGATCTACCATGAGGGGAAACGGGTCGCCGGGTTTCAGCGGCATGCGAAGGCTGAGGGTGGTCCAGTCGGGGATTTGATGGCGTGCCTGGGATAGGAGAGGTTCGAGGCCGACGAAGGAAGGGGGTGAGGCTGCGGGGCCGCTGCCTTCGCGTTTGCCGCCGGGCCCGCCTGCGGAGCGCTCGCGTGGTGGTGGTGGCTCGCTGCCGGTGAGGGTGAAGAGGAGATTGTTTGCCCAGCCGTAGGACATGACGAGGCCGGTGAGAATGATGCAGAGCAGCGGAAGTGCGCTCCAGAAGCCGAAGACGTTGTGCCAGTTCCAGTTGCGGGCGCGGTCTTTGAGGCGGGGATTGAAGAGGATGACGGCGCGTACGTTTGACCAGCGCCATTGGCGCGGCCACCAGAGGTAGAGGCCGGAAAGCAGCAGCAGGCTGAAGATCAGACAGGCTGCACCAGTGATGGCCTTTCCTAGTTCTCTGGGAAGACCGGTGCCGGTCAGGAAGCGGTGCCAGTCTGTGGCAGCGTGGAAGAAGTCATGCCATGCGCGATTGCCTTCTCCGAGAAATTCGCCGGTGTAAGGATTGGCGAAGAAGAAGCCTTCCTTTCCAAGGGTAAGTGTGACGGGGCTGGTCGGATCTGCTTTCCAGGTGATGCCGCTGGGCTGCAAAGCGGGCTTGGTCTCGCGCACCTTGGCCAAGAGAGTTTCGATGTCGAGATGTGCGACCGTTGCGGGAGGTGGTGTGACGCGGAGATCACGATTGGCCCAGTCCAAGAGCTGGGCCTCGTATGAGATGATGAGGCCGGTGGCGGCCATGGAGAGAATGACCACGCCCGCAGCAAGGCCGGCGATGAGATGACCCCAAAAAATGAGGCGATGAAAGGTGGGTTTCACAGAGAGAGTGCCGGGCTACATTTCGGCCCACTGGCGCAGCAAGTTGTGGAACACACCTGTGAGTTGCACAGAGGTTTGTTCCGCCACGGTGTTGTTTTTGAGATCGCGGCCCAGGCGTTGGATGGAGAGATCGAGATCAAAGAGGAGTGATCTTTTACTGTCGTCACGGATCATGCTTTGCAGCCAGAAGAAGGAGCAGATGCGCGCGCCACGTGTCACGGGTGTGACGTGATGAAGGCTGGTGGAGGGATACAGCACCATGTGGCCGGGGGGCAGCTTCACACGCTGCACACCGTAGGTGTCTTCAATGCAGAGCTCTCCGCCGTCATACTCTTCTGGGCCGGCGAAGAACAACGTGGCGCTGAGGTCTGTGCGAATGCGGACGGGCGCACTCGGGTGAATGCGAATTGCATTATCCACGTGGGTGCCAAAGGACTGACCGCCGGAGTAGCGGTTGAAGAGTGGCGGGAAAATTTGGAGTGGCAGTGCCGCCGCGTTGAAGAGCGGATTTCTGGACAGTGAAGAGAGGATCATGTCTCCAAGCTCTCGCGCGGCGGGGCTGTTCTCAGGAAGCTGCATGTTGTCCTTGGCCTTGGCGGATTGATACCCGGCGGTGCCTTTGCCATCCACCCAATCGGCGGCGTCAAGGAGCTGGCGTGCATGAGCGACCTGCTCAGCGTTGAGAACATCGGGAATGGAAATGAGCATAAACGGCGGGTGAAAAGGGTTTAGAATTTGATGCTCGCAGTGAGTGCGGCCGAACGCCCCGCACCGGGGACGAACTGACCGCCACCGACGCTGCCGATGAAGCGTTCGTTGGCGAGATTGTAAATGTTCAGGCGCAGGCTGAACTTCTCGGTGAATTTGTAGCTGAGCATGGCATCCATCGTCCAGTAGCACGGTGCGTAGCGGACAGCGGAGTTGGCCGTGTTGCCATTGCTGCTGGCGCGCACACCCATGTACTGGGCACCGAAGCCGACCTGCGTTTTTTCCATGAGGTTGTAGGTGGTCCAGAGATTGAAGGTCTGGTTGGGAGCGTTGGACAGCACCTGGCCAACGTCAGGAGCATTGGAGGAGGCCAGCGTCTTGCTTTGCATGAAGGCATAGCCGGCGAACACCTGCCAGTTTTTGGTGATGTTGCCGGTGGCGCTGAGTTCGATGCCCTGAACCACCTGATTACCGCCCACGGTTGTGATGCCGGAGGCATCGGTGGTACGTGCGTTGGCTTTTTCCGAACGGAAGAGGGCGGCGGTGACCGAGAGGCGCTCCTCAAGAAGATCCCACTTGGTGCCGAGTTCGCAGCTGCTGGTGTGTTCAGGATTCAGTCCGACGGAGGTGTTGTTGGTGGCGCTGGTGGAGAGAGACAGACCGCCATTGGAAGCGCCGTCGATGGTGGGATTGAACGAGGTGCCGTAGCCGAAGTAGATGCTGCCCTGCTTCACGGGCTTGTAGATCAGCGCGAGCTTGTAGCTGAAGAGGTCGTCAGCGTTGGCATAGCCAGGCGTGTTGCCGGGTCCGCTCACGGTCGCATACATGTGATCATAACGCAGGCCGCTGCTGATCTCCCAGTGCCTGCCGATCTTCATGGTGTCGAACACATAGGCGGAGACGGTGTAGAGATAGGCCTCGGTCGCGGGTGGAAGGCCGGGGTAAGTGGAATTGGTGAGGTCTCCCGTGTTGGGTGCGCCGCTGGGAGGGACATTGATGCTGGTGTTGTACAAATCGGTGACGGACGAGATGCCGGCGGCGTTGGCATTCTGCTGATGCTCGAGATAAAACTCCATGCCGGTGACGAGCGCGTGCTTGATGGCGCCGGTGGTGAAATCAGCGACGAGGTTGGTCTGATTGCCAAACATCTCGGTGAACTGCTGCCGCCGCTGCAACTGGCGGTTCAGGGCCGTGGTGTATTGAATGCCTGCAGTCGGATCGACATCGCGGAGACGTGGTGAGGTGCTGACGGAGTCGCGGTGAGAGCGCGAGTAGCGCGTGGCATTCCGCAGTCGCACGTTTTTGGAAAAGTCGTGCTCAAAGATCGCGGTGAAGTGGTCGGTCTGGATTTTTTCATAGTCCACGCCCGGGAGTCCATAGAAGGTGTTGAAGCTCACCCCTGGAGGCGCCTGGTTCTGGTAGCCGGAGAGTCCGACTCCGGAGCCGACGAAGGTGCCGTTGCTGGGAACCCAAGGCAGGCCGTAGTCAGGGATGTTGCTTTCCTCCAGCCGCTGGTAATTCACCATGAACCGTGTGTCGGTGCCGAGACCGGTGCCAAGCGATGCCGCTATGCCGTAGCGTTCCATGGATACATTGTCACGGCCCGGCGTATCGGCGCTGTGGTACATGCTGTTAAGCCGGAAAGCCGAGTGTTCGGAGAGCTTTTCGTTCACATCCATGGTGCCGCGGTAGAGGTTGCTGGTGCCCGCGCTGACCGTGGTGGAGACGGAGCTGGTCAGATTGGCCATCTTGCTGACGGTGTTGATGGAGCCGCCGGTGGAGCCACGACCTACGGTGGAGGAAGAGGGGCCCTTGGTGATCTCGACCTGCTCCGTGTTGAATGGATCGCGGTTGTAGCTGGCGTAATCGCGCAAACCATCGAGGTAGATGTCGCTGCGGGCGCTGAAGCCGCGAATGGAAAGATTGTCTCCGGATGCAGTGCCGCCCTCACCAGCCTGCATGGAAATGCCCGGCGTGTTTTTCAGAACGTCGCGCAGACTGAAAGCACCGCGGTCTTCAATCACCGCCCTGGGAATGACCGTGATGGTTTGGGGGATGTCACGCAGGGGCTCCGTGTACTTGGGTGATTGCAGACGGCTGGGGTTGTACACCGATCCGGTCGCTTCGATGACGACTTCGGGCATGTCGGTGGGAATTTCTTCCAGCTGGGGACTGAGCTTGGAGGGGGCTGCGGATTGGGCGCTCAGACTGCCTGCAGCACACAGCAGGGAGGTGACGGAGAGAGATTTGGGGCCTGAGTTGCGAGCAGCGCGGGGGAAGCGAAAGGCGTGTTTTTTTTGCATGAGAGGTCTGAAGGAGAAAGTGATCAACTAATGCTAATGAGATTCGTTTTCATTAGCTAGTTGCGATTAAGTCTCAGTTTCAACCAGAGTCAACCATGGAAAATGGCCATTTTTTGTGCACAAAACGGGTCCTGAAAATGCTTTTTCGGCGATCCCAAGGTGTATGAACTTTCAGGCCAGCCTTTTGGCTTAGAGTTTAACGGTGGTCGTCAATGCCAAGGAGGTACTTGGGTAGGAAGGGAAGGATGGGCTATGCGTTTCTTCGTGAGGAACTCGTTTTTATCCGCTCCGCCGCCAGGCTTAGAGATTCCAGCACGCCGATCAGCCGATCCGTGCCGTGCAATCCAAGATCCAGCGGCCCGCGGCGCCGCAGTTCCGCTGCCGCCAGATCCAGTGCCTCCAGACCTGCACGATAAAGTTCCTCATCCTGTGCCAGCAGGGGGGAGCCCTGTTCCGGATCGAGCACATCGAGCAAAAACTCCGCCATGAAATGGGGCTGGTAGGCCAGGAGCAGATTGCAGCCATAGCGAAACAATTCGTGCCTTAAGGCATGAAACGGCCCCGCCTCTCCCTGGATTTCCCATCTGGCGATAAGATGCATGGCTTCATCCACTTTATCCGTAGCCTGCATGATCCAGTCATCCGCACGACTGGTGTCCACGGGCGGTGTTTCCAACAGCATGGCCACGGCACGGCAGAAAATATGGCGTGCTTTGAGGCCTATCTCGGCGGAT
>CAILZI010000123.1 GCA_903838675.1 uncultured Verrucomicrobiota bacterium | reverse complement strand
TAAACTCTAAATCACTCTTGTCTAGTAGGAATATGAAACAAAATTTCGCAACCAGAGAACTTTTCACGCATGGTGTGAACAAAGGAGGCAAACCGCCGCGTCGGTGCAGGGCTCAGATCCTAGCGCCCATGAGCACCTTCATCACATCGTCCATGGTGATCCAGCCTGTCATCTTTCCAGAGGCGTCATCAACGAGGGAGGCGATCTCGTGCTGCTCCAGAAAGAGCGTCAGCAACTGGGTGAGTGATGCCATGCTGCTGATGTGCAGGACGGGGCGGATCAGTGTGGTCCAGTCCGCGCCGGGATCGGTGAGGTTCTGGAGAAACAGCTCGCGCACGCGGATGTATCCGGTGATTTGATTTGCGTCTCCGCTGGTGCTCACGGGGTAGCTGCGGTGCAGCTTGGGGCCGAGCGACTGGACGTTTTCCACGAGAGACTTGCGCGCATCGAAAATTTTCACGGCAGCATGCGGCACCATGGAGGTCTTGATGCGGCGGGCGCTGAGCGTGGCCGCGTGGATCATGATAATTTCCTCATGATTGTGCAGGAGCTGCTCGGACCTGGCGGACTGCACGAGGGTGATGATATCCATGATCTGGTCGCTTTTGCCGCGGCCGTCTCCCGCACCGCTTTTCAGCTTTTCGCAGAATTTTTCCATCAGCAGGATCAGCGGATGGCAGACAAACATCATCCAGCTGAGTGGAGTGATGATGCGCGGGGCGAACCGGGCCGCCTGATGCACACCGATGATCTTGGGAGCCATCTCAGCACCGAAGAGCACGGCGGCGCTCATGATGATGGAAAAGAGCCAGAGCCAGTCCGCGCCGAAGATCCAAGTGAAGAGCGCACCGGCCAGCATGGCGAGGCCGGTGTTTGCCAGCGTACTGAAGGCCAGGATGGCGGAGATGGGGCGCTCAACACGTTGCTTCAGCATCAGCCAGCGCGCGGCATGCGGAACACCTTTTTTTTCCTGCAACTTCAGATCCAGCGGATTGAGGCTGAGCAGCACTGCCTCTGCGAGCGAGCAAAAGAAAGTGACACCGAGAGCGGCGGCGCAGGTGAGCAGGAAGAACAGCAGCATGGGGTGAGCAGGCTAGGAGAGCCCCCAGCGCTTGCGCAGGAAACGTTCCCAAGGGCTGAACAATGCCTTGTCCGCCACAAATCCGACAATGAGGATCACGAACATGATGGCGGCCACCTGATCCATGGCCTGAAGCTCCCGCCCATAGTGCAGAAGATGACCAAGGCCAAAACCTGTGAGGACCGTGACGTAGATTTCGGCCGCCATGAGAGAACGCCAGGCAAAGGCCCAGCCTTGTTTCATGCCACTGACCAAATGCGGCAGGCTGGCGGGAAGCAGCACATTCCAAAGCAAATGAAAACCGCTGGATCCCATGGTGGTGGCTGCACGGCGGTAAATGGGTGGGATCTGACGAATGCCATGATCTGTGGCCAGGAGCACCGCCCAGAGCGTTCCCATAATGACGATGAAGAGCATGGCAGTCTCTGTCTGGCCGAACCATAGCAGAGACAGCGGCACCCAGCACACGCTTGGGAGTGTTTGCAGACCGAGTGCGAGAACACCGATGGTGTCTTCGGCAAAACGAAACCGCGCTGTGAGCAGGCCAAGCGGGATGCCCAGCAGCAGGCCGATGATGTAACCGATCATGAGCCGTGTCATGGTCACAATTCCTGCGGCAAGCAGGGTGCCATCCAATGAGGCAGTCCAGAGATACTGCCCGATGGAAAGAGGGGACGGCACCAGCACAGGCGACCACCAGCCTGCACGCGATGCGGCTTCCCAGAGTGCGACCACCACGGCAAAAAAAGCAAAAGAGCGAAGAAACCGTTTCATAGCGCAGCAGGAGAGTGTTTTTTCAGTTCCACTGTGATGGCGCTGGCGATCTGAGCGACTGCGACATCATTGATGTCGCGCTGGCGTGGCAGTTTCACCACATACTCTGCGTGGATGCGGCCAGGACGTGGGGTGAAGAGCACAACTCGGTCTCCGAGGCAAACGGCTTCGCGGACATTGTGAGTGACGAAGACGACGGTCTTGCAGCGCTTCTGCTGGATGTCCTGAAGATCGGAGTAGAGCTGTTCGCGCGTCATGGCGTCGAGCGCGGCAAAGGGTTCATCCATCAACAAAACACGTGGGTTGGGAGCCAGGGCTCGTGCCAGCGCGACTCGTTGCTTCATGCCACCGGAAAGCTCGTGGATGCTGGCATGGGCGAAGTTTTCCAGGCCGACGAGTTTTAGATAGTACATCGCCAGCTGCTCGCGATCAGCGTCTGTCAGGCCCGGTTTCAATTTCAGGCCAAACAGGACGTTGTTAATCACATCCAGCCAGGGAAACAAGGCATGCTCCTGAAACATGACCATGCGCTGACGCCCCGGCCCGGTGACGGGCTGGCCATCGGCATGAATGCTGCCGGAGGTAGGTGCTTCCAGGCCGGCGATGAGATTGAGCAAGGTGCTTTTGCCACAGCCGCTGGCACCGAGCAGGCAGACAAACTCGCCCTCAGCCACCTGCAGATTGATGTCCTGCAGCGCCTCGACCGTCTGGCGTGCTCCATGATAAGTTTTGGAGACGTTTTGGACTTGGAGTTTGGCCGGCGGCGGATTGTGGAGTGCTTCGTCTAAAGTCATTCAGAGGGCGCTGGATCAGAGCTTGGGTAGTAAAGCGTCAAGGGACGGGATGTCATGGAGGAAACCTGCTTTCTTGGCGGATTCCACCATCACGTCCAGCGCCGGACGTGATATTTCATTGTTCAATACGACACGTGGCAGCGCACGATCCAGCAACGGATCTCCCGGGGCCTTGGTTGTTAGTTCCTTCAGCTCTGCTTTGATCAGTTCACGGGCTTCGGCTGGGTTTTTCTTGATCCACTCCGTGAGTTCATTGTGTGCGGCGACAAGCTTCTTCGCCAGTTCAGCCCGTTCGGTTACAAAGGCAGCGCTGGATGCAAGAAGGGTGGCAAAGGTGCCTTTGTCTTCGACGAATATTTTGCCGCCGGCTTCAAGTTCAAGACGTGATACCCAGGGCTCCACGGTCCAGACTGCGTCGATCTCACCTTTGATGAAAAGCGCGAGCTGATCTGGATTCTGGGTCGGCAGCACGATGGCATCACCACCAGACTGCGTGACTTTGAGGCCGTTGTCGGAGAGCCAGGCACGGAGCTGGACGTCCTGGGTGTTGCCAAGCTGCGGCGTGGCGATGCGTTTGCCTTTAAAGTCCGCCGGGGTGTTGATGTTTGCTGCCGGACGCACAACCAATGCACTGCCACCTGTGGCAGCGCCTGAGAGAATCCGCAGTTCTGTACCTTTGGACTTTGCATAGGCGTTCAGCACCGGACTGGGGCCAATGTAGGTCACATCCAGCGCACGAGCAAAGATAGCCTCAGTCGCGGACGGGCCGGCATTGTAAACAAACCATTCCACCGGCACACCCAAGCGAGGCTCAAACCAGCCTTTGCCCTGACGACTGAGCTGGTGAGCCACTAGACCTTGGATGTGAGTGATGTTAGGAAAATGGCCGAAGCGCAGCGGTGCCTTGGGATCCGTGTTTTGTTTGCCACAGGCCGTGAGTCCGGCGGCGGACAGAGTGCTCAGTTGGAGGAAGTCGCGTCTGTTCATTTGAGGTTGGTTTTGACTAAAGATTGGGGGCTAGGACTGCAGCTGACGGTAACGTGCGAGGATGGTTTTGACTGCTACGACCGTGGCAGAAACTTGCAGAGACATGGGTGCCAGTGAAGGAGTTTCAAAGACAATTTC
The DNA here is from genome assembly GCA_903838675.1 of uncultured Verrucomicrobiota bacterium. Lineage (GTDB taxonomy): Bacteria > Verrucomicrobiota > Verrucomicrobiia > Verrucomicrobiales > Verrucomicrobiaceae > Prosthecobacter. The sequence goes on along the minus strand of CAILZI010000123.1, from coordinate 1,922 downwards.
CAACGCATTGAAGCCTTGCCCTGGAGGGGCGGTGAGCATGCCGAGGTAGCCTTCACGGATGATACCGTGGTCAGCAAGGAAGCCATCGATCACCTGGGAGTCATTGCGTGGAAGAATCTTTGAGGCTGCGCGAAGTGCGGGCTTCAGCAAGTGTTCACTGAGGAAAGAACCGCCCACAAAGCCATACACGCCATCGCTCTCTTCATCCGAATGCAGCGAGATGATGCCATCGTATTTTTCACGGCGCAGCTCACCTTCGAGGTACTGCACTTCCGGCTCGTCGGATTCATTCCAAAACTGGCGGTTCAGATCAATCCCGCTGCCGGAGTGCCGGGTGCGGGACCGCCGCCCGGTGGGATTGCACACCGGATAGATGTGCAGTTCGTAATCGTGGAGTTCTACTGGCTGCTCGGAGGCCCAACGGATAAGGTCAAAGGCGGCAAGTGTGCCTGCTTCTTCGTCGCCATGAATGCCGGCGAAGATGGCGAACTTGAAACCAAAGCCGGGATTAAGCGGCTTGGAGATGATTTTCGGAATGAACGTGCCGCTTTCGATTTCGGGCGTGGGTTCACGCAGCACGAAATGACGACGACGGGTGAGAGGGCGGGGAATACTGTCCCCGGTGTAAGTGATAAATGAGGGTAAGGCTGACATGGTGATTAGGATCCAACTTTGTTGCGGGCTTCGTCGGCGAGTGCCGTGGAGAGGTAGCGTTCACCGGTGCTACATCCCACTGTGACGATCAGCTTGCCCGCATTCTCCGGTCGTGCTGCGACTTGCAGCGCCGCCCAGACGTTGGCTCCTGTTGAAATACCTACCAGCAACCCTTCTTCAAGGGCAAGTCGCTGCGCCGTGCGGATGGCGTCCTCGTTGCTGACCTTGATGACTTCATCCAAGATTTTGATGTTGAGATTCTTTGGCACGAATCCGGCACCTGTGCCTTGGATTTTGTGCGGCCCTGGTACCAGCGGCTCGCCGTTCAGCGTCTGCGTGATCACGGGAGATGCCGCAGGCTCCACCGCGATGGATTTGAAGTCAGGCTTGCGTGATTTGATCACTTCACTAACGCCCGTGATCGTTCCACCTGTGCCAACGGCGGCGACGAAGATGTCGATCTTGCCCTCGGTGTCGGCCCAGATTTCTTCCGCTGTGGTTTTGCGGTGGATCTCGGGATTCGCCGGGTTTTCAAACTGCTGAGGAATCCAGGAGTTTGGAGTCGCGGCGTGCACTTCGTTCGCTCTCTCGATGGCGCCCTTCATTCCCTTGGGGCCTGGGGTGAGTTCCAGCTCAGCACCCAGCAGCGCCAGCAAGGTGCGGCGCTCCAGGCTCATCGTTTCAGGCATGGTCAGAATGAGGCGGTAGCCTTTGGCGGCCGCAACAAAGGCCAGTGCGATGCCGGTGTTGCCGGATGTGGGCTCGATGATAATTGTCCCAGGCTTGAGGCGGCCGTCAGCTTCCGCAGCCTCGATCATGGCACGACCGATGCGGTCTTTCACACTGCCAAGAGGCTCTTTGAATTCTCCCTTGAGCGCAATCGTGGAATTTAAACCTGAGGCGATGCGGTTGAGCTTGATGAGAGGAGTGCGTCCGATGGTTTCAACGATGCTGGTGTAGTAGGACATGGCTTGAATCGGTGTTGAGGATGAGGATGAGGAGCTGAATGAAAAATGAGGCAATCGCAGACAGGAATCACTTCCTGGTTTGAGCGACCAAGGGCTCGCCAGACAGGCGGGTTTTTTCCGTGCTCTCGACCTGTGTGACACGTCCTTCATGAACGATGATCTGAACGGAGCCGAATCTCAGCGCGGAGACCTTCTGCTTGACGATTTCGACCCAGGACTCGACTTCAATTTCTGCGGTTTGCTGAGACATGGTGTGAGGAAGGGAGGTTCGTGTTGAGAATAGCCTGTGTGAGGAACGGG
>CAILZI010000122.1 GCA_903838675.1 uncultured Verrucomicrobiota bacterium | reverse complement strand
GATGTCGCCAGCGTGGGACCGATTGACCCGCAGGTCGGCCTGCTGCGGCTGGATCGAACCGATGGCACACCGCTGGCCGTGCTCTATCAGTTCGCCTGCCATCCGATCATGAATCCGCCGAGCAAAGGCTGCTCGGCAGACTATCCGGGCTATGCCTCCAAAGTTATCGAAGAGGCGCTCGGCGGCGGCGCGATGGCTTTCTTCGTGCAGGGCTGCGGTGGCGACATCAATCCGGTGCGCTACAAAGAAGTCACCCGTACCGCCGATGCCGAACCGCTGGGTACGATGCTTGGTGCGACGGTGCTGGCCGCAGCTCGGAAAATCGAAACCAAAAGCGATGGCGTTCTCAAAGTGAGCAATGCCACCATCGCGGTGCCACGCGCAGCGGATTACACCGCGCGCATCAGCAATATCGAAGCGGAGCAGAAAAAACTCGTCGCGGCGCTCAAGCCCACGAACATCAATTTCAAAAGCTTCCTGCCGCTGCTGCTTCAGCACAAGCTCTGGCCGGACACGCCCTCGCATTATTCGCAGAGCTATCTGCACGATCAGGCGCTCGACCGGAAGGCCATCTCACAGCTTGATGCCGACAACCGGCTGCTGGTGGAGAATTATCTCGCCAACATCGAAATCATGGAGCGGCTCACCCGGCTGAATGCAAACCTGGCGCTGCTGAAGCTGCACCTGAAGCAAACCCAGGAGGCAGGTAAAAGTACACTGGCTACCGAAGTCTGCGGACTGCGTGTGGGAGATTTCAAACTGGTGACGTTTCCAGGTGAAGTCACGGTGCAGGTGGGCCTGAACATCAAGAAAGCCGCCGGAGATGTGAATGCCCATGTCTCCGGCTACACCAATGGCTACATCTGGTACACCCCCACCGTCGAGCAGCGCCTCAACCCCGGCTACGCACAGGAGGACTGCGACACACTGGTCGCCCCCGAGTGGCAGAAGATCTTTGAGACCAAGGCACTGGAAGTGCTGACCAACCTCAGCCGATAAACATCCCCATGAAAACCATCCTTACTCTTCTGTTATGCGCCTGGACCTGCGGTGCTTTGGCCGCTGATGAACTGCCCAAGACGCTCATGACCACGCGTGGCAAACTGCTGGTCAGCGAAGACTTCTCGCCGCCGCTAGCGCCGGTCACGGGCAAGCCCGTTGGTTTTGCCAGTGGGTTTACCGGCTGGCGCTGCAATGCAGGACCTGCTGGTGGGAAGTCCGGGCAGTGGAAGCTGGCCGATGGCTGCTTTACCGGCATTGAGAGTCCCGGTGCCAACCATCCGGCGACGGCGTCATTTGGGTTTCAATTCACCGACGCAATCATCCAATGCGAAGTGCGGTTGAACGATGTGCCTGATGAAGGGCGCAAGTATCGCTCGTTGTTTGTTAAGGCGACGGATGTGAAGGATTATGTGATCGCGCTCAGCATCGGCCCGGGCGGCTTGTTTTTAACACCGTATGATGCCGAGCGCATCAGTCCCACTACGAAGCAGCGGGAGAAGGGGGCGATGAGCCGTGTCTCAGCACCCGTCAAACTCAACGAATGGCATACGGTGGTGCTGGAGATCAAAGGCGACGAGGTGGTGGGTACGCTCGATGGCAAAAGCACCACGCTGAGCAATCCACTTATCAGCGTGGCCAAGCAAAGCATCATGCTGGGGGCCGGCACTGAGGCCAGCTTCCGTCATCTGCGCGTGTGGGAGGCTCTGCCGAACCCAGACTGGCTGGCGGCCAAAGCGGCACTTCAAACAACATCGAAACCCTGATCAGACTTAAATACTTATGAGCTTATCCTTTGTATCTCACGCGTTGCTTTTTGTGATAGCCATCCTCGGATGGCAGCTGCAAGCGGCGGAACCACCTCACATCGTCATCATGATTGGCGAGGATGAGTATCACACCTGGGAGACCTTGCCCGAATTCGTGGCCAAAGAATTGAAGGGCGTGCCTTATCGCGTCACCCTTATTCAGGCGGATGCGGCAGACAAAAACCAGTTCCCGGGATTCGTCGAGGCCATGCGTGATGCGGATCTTCTCTTCATCAGCGTGCGACGTCGCACACCGAGGACGGAAGTGATCAATGCCGTGCGCGCCCATCTTGCCGCCGGAAAACCGCTGGTGGGAATCCGCACGGCCAGCCATTGCTTTGCCCTGCGTCCCAAGGAACCCGAGCCCAAAGCGGGACTGGCGATTTGGCAGGACTTTGACCCGCAGGTACTGGGCGGCAACTACACCGGCCATTATGGCAAAGACGCCGCCACCATCACCCTAGTACCGGGTGCGGAGTCGCATCCCATCCTGCGTGGCGTCACCATTGCGGAGCTCATCGGACACGGTGGCCTGTACAAAAACACACCGCTGCAGGCCGAGACCACACCACTGCTCATGGGAACGCTGCCAGGTGCGGAAACGGAACCCGTCGCGTGGACGCATTTCTATGGGGAGAAGAAGTCACGCATCTTTTACACCTCGATGGGGCATTGGGATGACTTCAAACTGCCCGCCTTCCGGCGCTTTTTGCTGAACGGCATCGCCTGGGCATTGGAGAAGTAAGGCATCTTACTCCATTTTACGCGCCCCATCCGGCCAATGACGAATCTTAAAATGGCCGTGTTGCAGCCTTGAGCATCGCCCGGTGCTCGCCATAGAAAAAGGCTCCTCATTCACCCCACCCAGCAAAGAACATGCGACTTCAAGACCAGGTCATCCTCATCACCGGCAGCTACACCGGCATTGGCGAATTTATGGCACGACGATTCGTCGCCGAAGGAGCCAAAGTTATCCTGCATGGCCTTGAAACGGAACGCGGAGAAGCTCTGAGGCAGGAACTCGGCACCGACAAAGCAGCCTTCTGCCAGGGCGACCTCGCGGACGCGGAGTGCCCGGCAAAACTCGCTGCGAATGCGATTGCCGCCTTCGGCAGAATCGATGCTTTGGTGAACAACGCAGCGATGACCAATCGCGCACGCATCGCCGAAACAGATGCGGCCATGTTTGACCGCATCATTGCCGTAAATGCGCGTGCGCCGATGCTCTTGATCCGTGCGTTGCTGCCCGAATTGAAAAAGAACCAAGGTGTGGTGCTGAACATCGGCTCCGTCCTCGCTCACTGCGGTCAGGCAAATCTGCTGGCCTACTCGATGTCCAAGGGTGCCCTGATGACCATGACGCGCAATCTGGCTGACGCGCTCGGCACCGACCGCGTGCGCGTGAACCAGCTCAATGTCGGCTGGACGCTCACCGAGAACGAATACCAGGTGAAACTCCGTGACGGACTGGGCGAAGGCTGGCCAGACCGCCTGCCTGCCTATGCCGTGCCGATGGGCCGTCTGCTGAGGCCGGAAGACATCGCTGCGGCAGCCGTTTACTGGGTCGGTCGCGAAAGCTTCCCCGTCACCGGCACCGTGGCCGAACTTGAGCAGTATCCGCTCATCGGCCGCTACACAAATCACGAAGGCGACCCCCTTAAACAACAAGATCACACCAACTAAACCACCATGAAATTGATCCGCTTTGGAAATCCCGGAGAAGAGAAACCCGGCCTGCAACTCGACGATGGACGCCGCATTGACGCGAGCGCCTTTGGCAGCGACTACGATGAAAAATTCTTCGGGGGAGATGGTCTTGAACGTCTCGCCGCCTGGGCCAAGGCCAACGCGGCCTCTGCGCCGACGGTGGCTGCTGGCACGCGTCTGGGCCCGTGCATTGCGCGTCCGAGCAAGATCATCTGCATCGGGCTGAACTACAGCGACCACGCCAAGGAAAGCGGCATGCCGATACCAGCGGAGCCTATCGTGTTTTTCAAAGCCACCAGCGCCATTGTGGGTCCGAATGACAATGTGGTGATCCCTCGCAATTCGAAGAAGACCGACTGGGAGGTCGAGCTCGCCTTTGTCATCGGCAAAAAAGCCAGCTACGTCTCCGAGGAGAATGCTCTGAGCCATGTGGCCGGCTATTGCGTGCACAACGACTACAGCGAACGCGAATGGCAGCTGGAGCGCGGTGGTCAGTGGGTCAAAGGCAAGAGCTGCGACACCTTTGCGCCCATCGGTCCCTTCCTCGCCACGAGCGATGAGATTCCTGATCCTCAGAATTTGAAGCTCTGGCTCAAGCTGAACGGCAAGACCATTCAGAACAGCAGCACCGCGCAGATGATCTTCGGCGTGAAGACGCTGGTGAGCTACCTGAGCCAGTTCATGAGCCTGCTGCCCGGAGACATCATCACCACAGGCACGCCTCCCGGCGTCGGCCTCGGCTTCAAGCCTGAGCCACTCTTCATGAAGCCCGGCGATGTCATCGAGCTCGGCGTCGAAGGCCTCGGCGAGCAGGGGCAGACGGCGGTGGCCTGCCCGGCCTGAAACAAATGAATGCTGTCGCGCAGCTTTATCGAGTCATTCTGCCGGTGCCCGACATTGAGCAGGCTGCGCGATTCTACGGACAGTTGTTTGGCACTCTTGGTGAGCGCGTCTCGCCAGGACGCCATTACTTCGATTGCGGCGGCACGATCCTCGCCTGCTACGATCCTGTGGCAGATGGTGATGATGGTAAAGACGACTGGCGGTTTCATCCCATGCATTATCACTACTTCGCAGTGCCAGATCTCGAAGCCGCATTCCAGTCCGCCGAGACGGCAGGCGCCACCATCGAGCAGGCCATCCAGACCATGCCTTGGGGAGAGCGCTTGTTTTATTGCCGCGATCCCTTTGGCAGCGGCCTATGCTTTGTAGATGACTCTACAAAGTTCACCGGCTCCTGAAGACACGTAGAATAGATCTACACCGCTGCAGTTATTCCACCTTCAGCACACCGTTCATCACCATCCAATGCCCCGGGAAGGTGCAGAGGTAGGGGTAGTCGCCTTTCTCTTTCGGGGCGGTGATGTGAATGGTGAAGCTGGCCTGCGGATTCGTCATGTCCGTGTAGGCGAGGACGTCGTCGGAATCCGGCACGTAGTGTTTCGCCAGGCCATGCGGATCGGTGATCATGAGATTGGCGAGGTTGCCAATTTTTTGCAGCGTGCCCGGTTTGGCGAGCATCCAGTTGTGCGGCACCACGTCGGGGTTCTTGAACACGATGGTGAGTTTTTCACCAGCTTTGGCGGTGAGCTGCTTCTGCACGTATTGCAGTCCGAGCGCGGCTTCGATGACGAGTTCGCGACCGCCTTCGCCTTTGGCCCAAGGATTGGGCTTGGACGGCTTCGGTGCTTCGAGGCCGATCTGTGCGGCATGATTGGTCTTGGCAATCTTGGCGTAGCCGGGGAATTCGGTGAAGGGTTCAGCTAGGGCGTGCGCGGTGAGGAAAATGTCGTGGCCTGTGCTCACATGAAGATGAATCTGGCTCGCGGTGACGATCTGCGGGATTTCGAGGAAGAGCGTCTTGCCGCCGTCGAGCTTCTGCACGCTGTGGACTTCGAGCTGATCATGGCCGGGGGTGTCCGCATACTTCACCGAATACTCTGGCGAGCCATACTGCGGCCCGTAGCGGTAATTCCAGCACTGCGCGAAGCAGGTCGCGGCATCAGCATCCTTGACAGGCTGGTTGAAGCGGAGCAGCACACCGTTGTCACGGGCTTCGAACCCGATAGGCACGGGTTTCTCGCCACCGGTGAAGCGCACGCGCTGGAAACAGCCATCCTTCGGCGTGTAGCTGCCCCAGCCCTGCATGCCATTCACATAAAGATGACCGTCATTGGGATTGAAGCGCGCGCACTGCGGGCCGGAGTCGAAGTTGCCGCTGATCTTCACTGCACCTGCCTGCCAGCGTCCTTTGACGTTCTGCCGCATGACGAGCCATGCGCTGCCACCACCGGAGGAGAGGTGAACGAAATTGCCATCACCTTTGAGCGCTGCCCATTTATCACTCGAAATGAAGGCCTGGCTGCTCGCGCTGTTGTCTTCACCACGTGGCATGTACATCAGCACCGGCTCTGGGGGCTGGCCGTTCTTGGGGCCACCGGCGCCGAAGTGGGCACCGAGATTGTGATCGAGCTCGATCTGGAAGATGGAGGAAGCAGGCGTCCAGTCGCCTTCCTGTCCGCTGGTAGTGAGGAAACGACCATCTGGTGAGATGCCAAGACCATCGGGATTGCGGAAGCCGGTGCCGAGAACTTCGAGCTTGTCGCGTCCTGTGATGCGGCACACGCCTTCATTTCCAGAAGCGAAATACCAGCGGCCCTCTTTGTCTGTTTCGAGACCGACGATGAAATCGTGTCCGCCGGGAGAGGTCTGCATCGCGTTCGTGACGCACTCGTAGAAGTCCGCCTCGTCATCGCCATTGAGATCCTGCAGGCAGGTGATCTGATCACGGCCGAGGACGTAGAGTTTGTCCTTCACGATCTTCATTCCCAGCGGCTGGTTCAGCCCGGTGGCGAATCGCTTCCAGCGAATTTTACTCAGCTTCTCATCAATGCCTTTCACCAGCCACACTTCGCCCGTCATCGTGGCAATGGCGGCAGTGCCATCGCTGAAGAAATCATGCGCTGTGATGAAGAACAGGGTGCCATACGGGTTCTCCCAGGGTAGTTCGATGGTGTCGGTAGCGAAGGGCTGCTGCGTGCCGAGCTTGCCTTTCGTTTCGATCCACTTGGGCCACTGTGCAGGAAACTCTTTGGCCAGGGGAACTTCCTCGCCATGCACATTCCAAAGCGATTCACCGACTTTGAAGAGGACTTCTTTGCCCTGCCGGTAGAAGCCATGGTATTGCCCATTGAGCTTGGTGGATGGCTTTGATGCCACCTTGCCATCCATCGCCGCTCCGCCCATGAATCCGTGGCGGTGATCCGTGAGTTTGATGAAGCCGCCGGTCCAGGTGAGTGGGAAAGTCAGTGTTTCAGGATTGAAGACATAGGAGGTGTCTTCGGACCGCACACATACGGCTTTTGGAATCGTCAGCCCAGCTCCTTTAAAAACACAACTGAAGACGGAGCCATGATCGCTCTCTGCAAAGCGCCCATCCTTCCACGTCACCTGATCGTTTTGGTTGCCCCAGTGGCCCTGTTGGCCGCCATCGAGGCCGGGGAATTGCGGGATCAGTTCGGGCAGCGGCTTCTGCTTCATGAACTGCAGCGCCTGCTTGCCGTAGAAGTCGAAGACGCGCTCGCGATTCACAAACTCCTGCCAGTGGACGTTGTCCTCGGGATGAAGTGGTTTGAGGTCAGGTTTAAAGGCGGCGGGAGGCGGAGCCTTGGGCGGCATGAGCGCATCGAGATGGTCGAAATCCCAGATGCCGATCGTGTTGTCCATGCGCAGACGCGGCCCATTGCTTTTGCGCGGCTTCATCACGCCACGTGCGATGCGTACATCGTCAATGAGCCCTTCACAGCCGATGCTGCCATCCACAAGGCTGCCGAATGCGATGCCGCCTGCTTTAGGCGTGCCGGTCATCGGTTGCACCGGCTTTTCGAAGACTTGTTTGCCATCGACATAGAGCACCACGCTCTTGTCATCGATGCTGGCGAGGAAGTCGTGCCACTGGCCGTCGCAGACATTCACCTGCGAATCGAAGTCACCGCCGCGACCGGGCATGAAGAGCGCCAGCGTGCCGCGCTTCGCGTGCGTGTAGAGCTCCCAATGCGTGGCGGATGATTTGGCGTCTGAGGCGATGAGGATGTTGAAGTGATCTTTGCCGGTCAGCTTGGCACGGCACTCAATGGTGAGCGGCAGAGTGCGGAAGGGCTCGTTGTCCTGCTCAAAGTAGCTGCCCTTCAGCGCCTCACCAAATTCCTTGTTCAAGGAGGGCACGCCCTCGCCCGTCATGGCAGGTTTGTTGATGAAAGCAGCGGCAGCGGGCTTGTCGCTCCAGGTGCGATACTTCGGCTTCGGGCCGGGAGGATTGTCATCGAGCTGCGGCACCAGCCAGGCGAGGCCGTCGAGGTTGTCGAGCAGGCGGCCTTCAGCGTCTTCGTTGGTGTGGTTTAGGATGCCGATGGGGCCGTTGTAGCCGCTCGCACGCACGATGCGCAGTACCTTCACATCTTCGGTGCCTACCCCGAGCGGGAGGATCTTGCGGCCCTTGGCTTCGCCATCGATGTCCATGCCGTTGAGATTGAAGCACAGCAGGTGCGGCAGCATGCGCGGCAGCACCTTGGCGAGACGATCCAGGTGGCCGTGGCCATGATGCAGGTTGTACACGATGCCGATGTTTTTGATGCCTTTGGCCTTCAGCGCTTCCACGATGGCGATGGCGTTCTCAGGCTCGCCATACCAGGAGCCATGGTTGTAGAGCGCCACTTGGCAACCCAGAGGTGCGGCTGCTTCGCAAATCGGCTGTAGGCGTGCGACCTCCTTCGTCACACGCGCCAGCTGATCCGCCTCGTCCTTGACCTGGATCGCACCGCCGTTGCCATTCACCCACAGCTGCGGATGCACGCCATGGCGTTTGAAGAGTTCGAGCGTCTTCTGGGCTTCGTCATTCAGAACGGTCGGGAACCACCAGCCCATCAGCTCGATGTGATGCTTTTTGAGCGCGTTCAGCTCGTCGTCCCACTGCGGAATGTGCTCGGCGCGGTAGTCATAGACGAATTTCTTCACGCCCATTTTCTCCAGCATGGTCGCACGCTGCTCCGGGCCGCGCTTGCCCGCATCAAACGGCACGATGCACCACGCGGCGAGATTGGATTTGTCGAAAAGAGCGTCGGCGGCTTGAGATTGACCAAAGACGGAAGCACAAAGTACGAAAGCTAGGAAGCGGGAGAGCATGAGGGAAGATTACTTGGTGTTGGAATAAATAGCCCACTGGGCCTCGATCCATTTCGCATCCGGCGCGCCGTCGAAGACGAGGATGCGGTATTTGGAGACGTAGGGTTTGCCGGGTTCGATGGACCAGTCGCCATCCTGCGAAGGGGCGATGCAGAGCTGCGGGTTCTTCGGGTTAAGGCGCAGAGGCTGAGGGAACCGAAAGTTTGAAGGGTGAATCAGGATCACCATGCCGGTGGCTGCGCCATCGACCTGACCGCCGATGTGAACCCACTTGCCCTTGGTGGAGTCTCCTTTGAGGCGGTCATGGCCTTCGCTGGTGAGCATCGTGACGGCATCGACCGGATTCCAGGCGAGGTTGCCGCGCACACCAAGGCCACCGTAGTGGTACTTCGGCAGCTTCAGCGGCAGCGCAGCCGCACAGGTCTGCGTGCTGGTGAGATCAATGATGTTGGCGGGCGTGCCGTCGAGTTCCTTCTGCGCCACCGACACCTCCCACGTTTCATTGAGCACTTTGGTGTCGGGCGCGTGGCTGTGATCAAGAAACAGATGCTGGCTGATGAATCCACCGCCGTCAGCCCCGCCCCAGCTCTTGTCCAATTTGGCGAAACGCACTTCGGCAAGGATCTGGTCGCCGCTTTTGTTTTTGCCGTCGCCTTTGCCTTGATTCCAGAAATCGGGATGCGAATCGCCAAACTCAGTCTTCGTCCACGCCATCCAGATGCCACGATGCCAGCGGTGATCTTCGGGATGATTGCCCGTGACAAGTTTGCCACTTGGCGAATACACCGGGTGCAGATGAGCGCCGTGTTTGAAGACGGCAGACACGCCTTCAGGCACCTCGCCCGCTTCCATCTGATAATCACAGATCGTTTTTCCGCCGGTGCTGAAATGCAGGACGGAGCCGAGCTTTTCCACCTGGATGTCGGCGGCGGAAGAATGAGTGGCCAGAAGGGTGGCGAGGAGAAGGGCTGACTTCATGACGATGGAACGGGCTGGCGCATCAGAAACTCGCAGGCTTTACGAGCGTTCCTGCTTTCACCACACCACCCTGCATGACGGCAAGGAGGTTGTCACGGTTTTCGAGAATGGAGATGTCCTTGAGCACGTCACCTTTGACCACGAGGACATCGCCCAGCTTGCCTGCTTCGAGGGTGCCGATCTCCTTTTCACGCCCCATCATCTTGGCGCCGCCGAGCGTGGCGCACTTGAGGGTGTCGAGTGGGGAGAAGCCGACGTAATTGACGAAAAAGGTCAGTTCCTGGGCGTAGGTGCCGTGCGGCGTCCAGGCAAAGCCGTAGTCGCCGCCAAGGCCCATGGTGCCGCCCGCCTTGAGTACTTTGCGACAGCTTTCAGCGCCAGCTTCAAGGGTTTCCTGATGACCGTCGAGCACCCGCTGGGACAGGCCGAACTCCTTGCCGCGCTGCACGCTGAAGAGTTCGAAGCCGAGACCGGGGCACATCGGCACGTTGCGCTTGAGCAAGAGGTCGAGGCATTCGTCATCCATGAAAGTGCCGTGCTCGATGGCGTCGTAGCCGGATTTGAGCGCATTGCGGATGCCCTCGGTGGCGCGGCAGTGGCCGGTGACTTTGAGGCCGTGATTGTGCGCCGTGGCCACGACGGCGTGCAATTCTTCGAAGGTCATGCACAGCGTGTGATGGTCGTTGATGTCAGGGGAGGCCGCATCGCCCGTGGGATAGGTTTTCACCCACTCAATGCCGTCTTTGACGAGTTTTCGCACCGCCGTGCGGGCCTGCTCGGGACCATTCACGATGAAGACGATGCCCTCCATGCCAATGCGCCGGTAGTCAGGGTTCCAGTCCATCAGCCCGCCTGCACCACAGATTTCGCGGCCGCTGGTGCTGAGGCGCGGGCCGGGGATCATGTCCTCCTCGATGGCCTTTTTCATCCACACGTCGATGTTGTGAAGGCAGCCGCCGCTGCGCGCCGCCGTGTAGCCGCATTCGAGCGCCGTCTTTGCATTCACGGCAGATTGCAGCGTGACGTATTCGACGGGGAACTTGATGTCGAGATCCTGCAACTCGGACACATTGAAGTAAGTGAGGTGGATGTGTGCCTCGATGAGCCCGGGCATGATCGTGCCACCGCCTGCGTCGATGATGCGTGCCTCAGGAGCAGCTGGCGGTGCATCCGAGGCGGGACCCGCGTAGCTGATAAAGCCGTCGGTGATGATGACAGCGGCGTTGGGAATGGCCGGACGGCCCGTGCCATCGACGAGCTGGCCGTTTTTGACGACGGTGGTGCCTAGTTGGAGCTTCATGGTGGCCGAATGCTATCGCTTCGTCCTGCGCCGGGATAGAACAGAAACGGCAGGGCGTGGAATATTCGCGGCAGCGTATTTTTCGCGATACGCGCCCGGAGTGAGGCCGGTAACACGGCGGAATGCACGAGTGAGGTGGCTCTGGTCCGCGAACCCACAGCGCAGACTGACAGCTGAGATGGATTCACGCGTATCGACGAGCAGGCGGCAGGCGGTCTGAATGCGCAGGCGCTTCAGATACTGCTGCGGGGGCAGGCCATACTCGCGGAGGAAGCTGCGCTCGAAGGCACGCACGGACATGCCAGCGCTGCGCGCCATGTCGGCATTCGTCACAGATTCACCGAGGCGGCGGGTCATCAGCGCGATGACCACACCGAGTCGAATATCGCTGCGCTGATCGATCTGCGCGGCATCCAAGGCGCGCGTGATGCCTGCGGTACCGACGATGCGGCCTCGGGCATTGCAGACGGGGCGCTTGGTGGTGAAGCACCAGGCTGCCGTGTGGTCAAAGCGACCCACGAGCTCCAGGCGGCCCTGCACCGTCTGCCCGGCCAGCACCGCTTCATCGCCAGCACGGAAATGCGCGGCGAGGTGTGCAGGCGAGAGATCATCATCGGTTTTGCCGAGCACTTCATCCAGGTGATGCATGCCGTAGTTCAGCAGGAAGGTGCGATTCACCCACAGGTAACGACGTTTCGCGTCCTTGATCCACGCCTGCACATCCGGCAGCACGTCAAAAAGATCGCGCAGGGCATCAACGGGGGATGTGGCGACAGCTTTGGCTTTCACAGGACGGGAGAGTAATGGAAACGGCTTTTGATGAAACGCTGAATCAAGCAGGCATGAAAAAAGCGGAGCCGCATATCGCAGCTCCGCCTGGAAGAATGAAATGAAAGCCACCGATTACTGACGCACTTCCTTGATGTGCTTGTCAGGCGCGGCGTCAAAGGCGGCCTTGCTGGCGGCATCAGCGAAGGCGACCTGACGGGTGTAGGTCACGGTTTTGGAAGCATCGGATTTCTTTTTGCTCAGCGGGCACTGACCGGCGATGGCAGCAATGATGTTGCTGAGGTAGCCCTTGGGAGCGGCGGTGAACTGGGCTTTGCATTTGTCACAGCAGACGGCGACCGTCTTCGAGTAGGTGCTGGTGATGGCCGGGCTCGCAGGCTTGCCGGAGATGGGGCAGACAGTGTTCAACGGCTCGGCGGCAGGGGAAAAGCCAGCCAGCAGGCTGAGCGCGGCAATGAGGGTGAGGATGTGTTTCATGGTGGGCGTGGTGGTAAGGAACGTCGGACTCGGATACGAATTCACAGATTTTCCGCAACTGAAACTTTTCAGCTCGCAAGGGGCCTGTGGGGGAGACCCCGGCATCGGACGTGCGGTTGACACCCCTCCGCCCTGCGCGTACCTTCACGCCCGTGTGCATCCCGAGACGGACGCAGACACGGAAAATCGGGTTCACGCCATGACCTGTTCTCTGCAACGTGCGCCATGGCTCATCTTCAATACCTGATGCGATGAACCTCTATGTGAGCAATCTTCCCTACACTCTGACGGACGAAGAACTGCAGAGCGAGTTTGCCGCCTTCGGCAATGTCTCCAGCGCCCGAGTGGTCAAAGACCGTGAAACAGGTCGCTCACGCGGCTTTGGATTCGTGGAGATGCCGGTCGAAGCTGAAGCGCTCACGGCGATCAATGCTCTGAATGCCAAGGATGTGGGTGGACGCGCACTGCGAGTGATCGAGGCACGTCCGAAGGAGGAACGCCCCCTGCGAAACTTTGGCGGGGGTGGTGGCAGTCGCGGCTACGGAGGTGGGGGCGGGGGCGGCAAACGCGATCAGCGTGAAGGCTGGGACCGCGACAAGAGGTCTTGAATAATAAGACCTCTCACATCATGAGCTCTCTGCTTCAGGGTAGAGCATGGGATGGCATCGAGCAGTGGGGTTCAACCCCCAGCATTACTTCGGCTGAAACTTCGGATAGCGCTGCTGCAGCTGCTGAAGCATCTGCTTGGCTTTGGCTGAATCTCCAGCTTTCTCCAGCACCTTGGCGGCTTTGTAGAGGGCATTGGGGGTCACATCGGGATCGTCGAAGAACTGGCTGGGAACGGCATACTTGGCGGCAGCGTCCTTCCATTTGCCGACGGCGGCATCCTTCTGGCCTTCTGCGGCGAGTTTGTCGCCTTGAGCAGCGTAGATGTCGCCTTCGAGGATCAGCAGCTCAGCCTGGAGCTTGCCGTCTTTGACGACCTGCAGCGCGTCCTGGGCCACCTTGTCGGCCTCATCAAACTGCCCTTTGCCGAGCTGGGCGCGTCCTTTGGTCAGCAGCGCACGTGAGCGTGTCGCGCTGTCAGGTTCTGTTTTGAGGAAGTTGTCCGTGGCTTGGATGCTGGCGTCGTACTGCTGGTTGTTCAGCTGCGCCATGCCGAGGTAGTTCCACACCACCGGCTCAGTGTTTTCCGGGGTTTGCGGGGTGACGGCGAGTTCGAGGAAGCGGGCCGCGCGTTTGTAATCATCGCTGCTGTAGAGCTTGAGGCCGAGCCATTTCAAAATATTCGGAGGCACCACGCCCTCAGGCTTGGACTGCAGGTAGCTGTCGATGGTCTTGGCGAGGTTGTCGGCGTTCTGGCGTGCGTAGTCGCAGAGGATGATGAGCTGGCTGGACTTTTCGAGGTAGCCTTTGCTGTCGATCTCAATGGAGCGGCGCAGGGCGGGCACAGCCTTGTCGTAGATCTTCTGGTCAAAGTTGCCCCGGCCGATGCCGTAGTAGGCCTGTGCGGCGGCAGTGGTGTTGGGGAATTTTTTCAGCAGCGTTTCAAACGCGGTGATAGTGGCCTTTGGATCCTTCTGCTCCATCGCGATGAAGCCGAGCTGCAGCCAGGAGAGTTCGCAGGCGTCGGACTTGGGGAATTCTTTGGTCACGTGTTCAAAGTCGGCCTTCGCTTTGGGAAGATCACGGGCATCACGGTTCGCGAGGCCGCGGCGCGCATAGGCCTTGGGGGTGAACTCATGCGCAGGGTTTTCAGTGATGAAACGGGTGAAGGTGCCAACGGCTTCCTGGTGGCGTCCGGCCTCACCCTGTGCCCAGCCCATGTTGAAGAGCGTGCCTGGGCGCAGCTTCTCAGGCAGTTTGTCGAGGCTGACCTCATTGTAGCTAAGCGCGGCCTGCTGGTAGTCGCCTTTGTTGAAGTAAAAGTCGGCACGGATCAGGCGTGCCAGCGCAAGATATTCATGCTCAGCATGCTTTGGCGCCTGACGGGTGATGAAGGCCGTGGCAAACTCGCCCAGATCTTTGTCATTTAGCAGGTAGAAGCAGTACAGCTTCCAGTATCCCGCACTGAAGGCTTCCTCGGTGTCGGCGTGATACTGCTCGATGAGCAGGTAAACTTCGACGGCTCGGGCATAGCTCTTGCGCATGCGGTAGGCGTGGCCGACGAGCAGCAGCATCTTGGCACGTGAGGCTCCTTGCGGCAGGACCTCTGAGTTCTTGTTGTAGTAGTCGATGACTCCGTCGTAATCGCCCTTGGCATAGAGCGCCTGAATGATGCCCACGAGGGAGATGCCGCGGTTTTGCTCGCTCGTTTCCGGCATGCGCAGCGCCTTTTCAAACATCACGATGGATTCTTCCGGCTTCTTGAGCTCGGCATAGAGCACTGCCGCACGAATGCTGGCCTCGGCGATGATGGCACGGTCGGCGCTGGTCTTGACGAGTTCGTCAAAAATAGGCAGTGCCTCGGCCTTTTTATCCTGGCCGAGGTAGATGCTGCCGAGTGTGAGCAGCGAAGTTTCACGGTAAGGGTTGTCCGTTTTCACCAAGATCACGCTGTTCAAAGCGGCGGCCTGCTTCGCTTTGTCCCCAAGCATTTCATAGGCCCGGCTTTTGTTGAAAGCGGCAGCCAGTCGGACGGTGGGGCTCTTGGTTTTGGCTTCGGAAAAGCTGAAAAATTTGGCCGAGTCAGCAAACTTGGAGTCGTTGAACATCATCGCACCGAGGCGATAGGCGGAGGAGGGGGCGCCTTCGCTCTCCGGGTAGCGGTTCACGACTTCCTCGTAAAAACCCGCGGCCTGCTTGAGCTGGTTTTGCTTCATGTAGCACTCACCCACACGGTAAAGTGCCTCGGGCACCTGCTTGCCGCTGGCATATTGCTGCAGGTACTTTGCATACGACTGCGCGGCCATGCCCCACTCCTGGCGGTCATACGCCAGCGTGGCAAAGTCGAACATGTCATCATCAGGTCCCTTGGTTTTCGGCGGCGGGCTCACGGGAATGGCCTTCGGGACGGGGGCATCGTCTGTGACCGGCAGTGCCCGCGGTGGGGCCGCTTGCTGTGCCATGGACGAAAACGCCACCAGGCAGAAAAGCGCTGGAATGAAACAGGGCGCATGACTGCGCGAGGCGGTTGGGAACTTCGCGGCGGTCATCTCACTTGGGCGTGGCGGCAGGTTGGTCGGCGTCAGGTTTGCGCGTGGCAAAGGCGATGTTCCAGATGCCAGCCTTCTGGCAGGTGTCCAGCACGCGGATGACGTTCTGGTAAGGGGTGCCTTCGTCACCACGCAGGATCACGGCCTGATCTTTGTAGAGTGCGACGATGTTCTTCAGTTTCACCAGCAGTTCGTCGGTGTTGTACTTCTGGCCGTTGACGAGGATCTCGCCCTCTTTTTTGATGTTGATGATGATCTCGCCGACGTTGCGGGACTCCTTCTCCTTGCCTTCGTCGGCGGCAGGCACGCTGACGTCCATGACCTGCTCCTCCTTGGCATATTGAAAGGTTACGGCAAAGAAAATGACGAGCAGGAACAGCACGTCCACCAGCGGCGCGAGCTGCATGGGCGAGGGTTCGATGGAGTGCTGTTTGCGGAAGTTCATCGCGGATAGGAAGCTTCCTGGTTACTGACCGGCGACGGCGCGTGCGGCACGCTTGTATTGCACTGCTAGCAAGGCCATCAGGTGGGTCGTCGCGGCTTCCATTTCAGAGATCAGGCGGTTCACCTTGCCACGGAAGATGGCGTAGAACATGAGGGAGGGAATGCCGATGACGAGCCCCGAGGCCGTACAGAGCAGCGCTTCAGACACCCCTTGGGCCAGGCCGAGCTGGTTCGAGCCGCCGACGCCTTTGCCGGAGATTTCATGGAAGGTCGTGATCATGCCCAGCGTCGTCCCGAGCAGGCCGAGCATGGGGGCGATGGCACCCACGTCACCCAGATAGGCGATGCGGGCCAGCAGCAGGCTCGACTGGCGGTTGCCCTCGGCCTCGGTGACTTCTTTGACCTCTTCAAAACTCGCGGTCGGGTTGCGCGTGGCGAAGTCGAGCGTCTTCGAGGTGATGCGGGCGATGCACTCGTTGCGGCGGTTGCACACCGCGAGCAGCCCGAGGTAGTCCTGCTTGCGAATCAGAGCATCCGCCGAATTCATGAACGCGTCGCTGACCACGGTGCCCTGCCTGACTGTAAATCCGAACAGCACGATCATGAAGAACGCGATCATCGACAGAATGATCAGCGGGTAGGCCATGACGCCGGTGCGCTTGACGAAGCCCTGGAAGGTCAGCACGTCGCCATAGGGATTCTCTTCAGCGGCAGTCGTGGCCACGGGGACAGCAGGAGCGGCAGCCGCAGGCTGCTGGGCCTGAGCTTTGAGGTTCATCGTGAAGATGAGAGCCACCAGCACAGCCAGGGCGAGGAGGATTTTTCGGTGCATGAGGTGGCGACTGTAAACGTGTGCGCCAGCCTTGCAAGGGGCCGGTGGCTGGCTTTACCGACCCGGTCAGGCCAGCAATTCCCGCACCACTTTGCACTCGTTCACTCCCGTCAGGCGGAAATCGAGCCCGGCGTAACGGTAGGTAAATTTTTCGTGATCAAAGCCCAGGATGTTCAGGATCGTGGCGTGCAGATCGTGCACATGCACCGGGTTTTCCTGCGCAGCGAAGCCAAATTCATCGGTTGAGCCATGCGTGTAGCCGCCCCGCACCCCGCCGCCCGCCAGCCACATGGTGAAGCCGTAGTGATTATGATCCCGGCCATGCTGCTTGCCCGCGTTGGCCCCGGGAGTCGGCAGTTCGACCGCCGGAGTGCGGCCAAATTCGCCGCCCCACATCATGAGAGTGTCATCCCACAGGCCGCGCTGCTTCAGGTCACTCATAAAAGCAGCCATCGCCCCGTCCGTCTGCTGGCCGAGCTTCCGGTGTTCGAGAATTTCGTCGTGATTGTCCCACGGCTGGCCCGCACCGGTCCAGAGCTGGATGAAGCGCACCCCGCGTTCGAGCAACCGCCGGGCAATCAGGCACTGCCGGCCAAAAGCGTGGTCGCCATACATCTTCCGCATCGACTCCGGCTCCTTCATGATGTCGAAGGCGTCCGTGGCCTCCATCTGCATGCGATAGGCCAGTTCATAGCTCTGCACACGGGCTTCGAGCTGCTGGTCGCGGTCCTGCTGCACCAGATTGCGCTGGTTCAGTTCCTGCAGCAGGTCCAGCTGGCGGCGCTGCTGCTTCAAGTCGAGCGACCCATTCTTGATGAATTCCACGAGCTTTTCCACCCGGGTGTCTTCCGTATTAATATAGGCCCCTTGATAGGCGCTCGGCAGGAAGGCCGACTGCCAGTTCTTCGTGCGCCGTGTCGGCATGCCGCCGGGGCACATGGCGATGTAGCCGGGCAGGTTGTGGTTTTCGCTGCCCAGACCGTAGGTCACCCACGATCCCATCGTCGGGCGGTTCAGGCGGCCTTCGCCGCTATTCATCAGGCCAAGGGAAGGCTCATGGTTCGGCACATCGGCGTGCATCGAGCGGATCACGCAGAGGTCATCTGCGAAGGCCCCGGTCTTCTCAAAGACCTCGCTCACTTCGAGCCCGCACTGGCCGCGCTTCGTGAATTTGAAGGGCGATTTGAAGCCAGCACCGGTCGGGCGCTCCGTCTTGAGCACGTTTGGCAGCGGCTTGCCATCATATTTATCCAGCATTGGCTTCGGGTCGAAGGTATCCACGTGGGACGGCCCGCCGTTCATGAAAAAATGCACCACACGTTTCGCCTTTGGCTCGAAATGCGGACGTTTCACCGCCATGGGGTCCATCGTGGCAGCGGAGGCCTGCGGCGTGAAGAGTGAGCCGGCCGCCATCGTGCCAAAGCCCATGCCGACACGTTGCAGCAGCTCGCGGCGTGTCAAAAACGCATGCGCCAGATTCGGGGCATGATGTGAAAAGGAAGAATTCATGGGGGTATGAATGATACGTCTCGGCAGGGGGATGCTTTCTCGTGATTCTTTGGGCGGGATTTATAGCACATGAAAGCGCAAAAAAGGAGCAGAAGCTGCTGATTAAAAACCGTCCTTTCTCCGTATCATTTGTACCCCCCAATGTCTTTGAATCCACGCCATCTTGCTTTGGCCGCCTTTGTCGTCGGCTCGTTCTCACTTTCCGCTGCTCCTGCATGGAAGGACGCAGAGGTCGTTTTGAAGGCCAAATGCTACGAGTGTCACAACCCCAAAAAGACCAAGGGAGATGTCGATTTGCAGCAGTTCGCGGCGGATCCGCAGCTCACCAAGCATTTTGAGGTGTGGCTGAAAGTCAAAGACACCATCGAAAACGGCGACATGCCGCCGCCCAAGGCGCATCAGATGAGCGATCAGGAGCACAAGGCCCTCCTCGGCTGGGTGAATGGCGAACTAGACACCTTGGCCGCCGCCCAGTCGGGCGATCCCGGCCCGGTGACTATGCGCAGGCTCACCAACGCCGAGTATGACTACACGATCCGCGATCTCACCCACCACGACTACGGCTTTGCCAAGGAATTCCAGACCGACGGCGGCGGTGGCGAAGGCTTCAGCAATACGGGCGATGTCCTCTTCATGAGCCCGGCGGCCCTGGATAAATACTTCGGAGCCGCCCGCAAGGTGGCCGACCACGCCACCATCATGCCGGGCACCGGCATTGTCTTCAATCCGCAACGCATCGGCCTGCGCGGGCCGGAGCAGGTCAAAGCCCAGGCGCAGCAGGCCCTCTATGTCTGGTACCAGCAGAAGTCGGCGCCTCATCTTCCCCAGGATGGCGAGGACATGCGTGAAGCCGACTACATGGTCGCCTGCTGGAAGCACAAGCATTTCCAGACGCCTCTCGAACAACTCGCCAAGGAGACCGGTTTGAAGCTGCCCTTCCTGCAAAACTGGAACAATCTCGTGAACGCCGTGGAGCCAAAGTCACGCTTCCTCGATCTTACTCGCCTCGCATGGCGTGAGCTGCCCGCACCCGATGCCACGAAGCCCGGCCAGGTGCCGCAGGCGGTGACCGACGGTGCCAAGGCGATTCAGACGCAGTTGCTCTCATGGAACAATCCGAAGAGGCCAGGAAATGGTATTCAGCGTCAGCAGCAGGACGCTGATGGCATCCGTCCTTACAACATGAACATCGATGTCAAAGGCAGGAAGCAGGCCTTTCTCTGCATTGGCGATGATGGTGACGGCAACAAAGGAGACATCGCGCTCATCACCAAAATCGATGTAAAAACCCCCAAGGGCCACCTGATCTACATGGACTGGCTCAACAAGCAGTTGGATGAAGACCGCAAAGCTGTCGCGGTGAATCCGCCTCCTGCCAACGCCGATGCAATCAAGCAGCGCATCGCCGAGCTCGAACGCGTGAAGAACGCCTTTGGCAAACACCCGCAGGGGCGCAAGGTTGAGCCCGGTGTGCTAGCCATCGCCGCACCGCTTGTCTTCAACCTGCCGCTGCCGGAAAACGCCACATGGCTTCATGCAGAGGCCCGGCTTGACCTGGAAAATCCTGACATCAATGACGGCACGATCCAGTGGGATCTCACGGCAGACAAACCACGAGATGTCACCAAGATCATGCCCGGCATTCTCACCGTCTGGAAAACACAGACCGAAGCCGCACGCCGCACCATGGGGGACTTCAACTTCATGAAGCAGGCCTTCCCTGATATGTTTGAGCGTCGGCTGGAGGAAGTCGCCAACAATCTCTACCGCCGCAAGCCCGGCATCACCGTCTATTACTTCAGCGACGATCAGCTCGGGCAGCTTCTGGGCCCCAAGGACCGCGACTATCTCGCGGCAATGAAGAAGGACTTTGGCTACACCGCCGTGCCGAATCTCAACCCGCAGCAGCAGAAGGAGTATGAGGGTGCCGTGCTCTGGCACCTGCAATATTTCGCTGGTCGTGCCTGGCGCAGGCCCGTTACCCCTGAGGAAATCCAGAAGCTCGACGCGCTCTACTATGAGGGCCGCAAAAAGGAACTCGACCGCGAATCTGCCGCTCGCGAAGTCATCGTGCGCGTGCTCGTTTCGCCCTACTTTCTGTTCAAAGCCGAAACGCTGCCGCTGGCCAATGCTGCTCCCGGTGATTTGAAGCTCAACGCCTATGAGCTCGCCTCGCGCCTCAGCTATTTCCTTTGGGCTTCACAGCCTGATTGGGAGCTTAGGAAGACCGCAGACGACGGCAGCCTCTTGAAGCCCGAAGTCCTCGCCGCACAGACAAAACGCATGCTGCGTGATCCGAAGGCGAATGCCCTCGCCAAGGAGTTCGCCGGGCAGTGGCTCAAGTTCAACGGCTTCGATGAGAAGAGCACGGTCGATGAGAAAAAGTATCCTGAGTTCACCACCGAACTCCGCAACGACATGCAGCGCGAGACCATCGAGTTCTTCGCGCATCTCGTGCGCGATGATCGCAGCGTCAGCGACATCATCGGCGGCGACTATTCCTTCCTCAATGAGCGCCTCGCCAAATTCTACGGCGTTCCTGGCGTCACCGGGGGTGAGTTCCGCGAAGTCAAACTCGCGCAGCAGCATCGCGGTGGTCTGCTCGGCATGGGGGCCATTTTGACAAAAACCTCGCGTCCGAACCGCACCAGCCCCGTCGTGCGCGGTGACTATCTCTATCAGGTCGTGCTCGGTTTCAGTTCACCACCGCCACCACCAAACGTGCCGAAGCTTCCCGACAGCGCCGTGAAGCCCGCCTCTTTGCGGGAAGCCCTCATGGTTCATCGCACCGATGCCGCCTGCGCCGTCTGCCATGAACGCATTGATCCGCTCGGCTTCGCGCTCGAAAGCTTCGACCCCATCGGCCGCTTCCGTGTTGCGGATGAATCCGGCGGCAAGATCGATGACACGGGCGAGCTCAAGGACGGCACCAAGTTCCAGGGTCTCGCCGGGCTGCGCGACTACCTCAAAAAGAACGAAGCCAACATCAACGCACAGTTCTGCCGCAAGCTCCTCGGCTACGCGCTGGGCCGGCAGACGATGCCCAGCGACAAAGCGCTGCTTCGCCAGATGCAGGCCACGCTCAAGCAGAACAACGGCAAGTTCTCCGCCGCCGTGCTTGATGTCGTCAACAGCCGCCAGTTCCTCCATCGCCGCAGCGAACCCGCCATGGCTGCCAATCAATAAAATAACCGCACTACCCTTATGAACCTCTCCCGTCGCAAATTTCTCCGTGGCACCGGTGTCGCCCTTGGACTGCCGTGGTTTGAATCGATCAGCTCCTTCGGAGCCGAAGCGGTCAAGAACAACACCGCACCTCGCCGTCTCGCTGTGTGCTTCACCGGCAATGGCGTGAATCCGCATCACTGGGGGGCCACGCAGGGCCCTGCTGGCATGGAGTTCATGAAATCGCTCTCGCCGCTGGAGCCGCTGAAAAAGCACATCAGCGTGTTTAAAGGCCTGTGGAATCCGACCACCGTGGATGGCGAAGGCGGGCACTATCCGAAGATGAATGTGCTCTGCGGTCTCAAGGTGAAGAAGACCACCACCGATGTCGAAGTCGGCACCACGATGGACCAGCTCATCTCAGCACAAACGGGCAAGTTCACGCCCCTGCCGAGTGTCGTGCTCGGCACCGAACGTCCGAGCTACAGCACGGATTCCGGCTTCACCTCGATCTACTCCGCCTACATCTCCTGGAGCACGCCGACCACTCCGGCTCCCAAGGAAATCTTCCCGCAGCAGGCATTTGATCAGCTCTTTGACGACGGCAGCAAGCGCAAGCGTGACAAGAGCATCCTCGACCTCGTGCTCGAAGACGCAGGCGCTTTGAAGCCCAAGCTCAGCCAGCGCGACAAGCAGAAGCTCGACGAATACCTCACTTCCGTGCGTGAGATCGAGCAGCGCGTTGAATTGGCCGAAAAAATCAGCCAGGCTGAAACCAAAGGCGCAGGCTGGCAGCCCACCGTGAAGGTGCCCTCCATGCAGCGCCCCGGTGCCGGCATCCCCACCAGCGCGGAAGATCACCTGCGCATCATGTTCGACATCATGCTCCTCGCCTTCCAGATGGACCGCACCCGCGTGGCCACGTTCATGATGAACAACGACCTCTCCAACATGCGCTTCCCCAGCCTCGATGGCATCAGCGGCGGCATTCATGAGCTCTCACATCACGCCAATGACGAGCACCGCCTCGACATGTACCAGCGTGTAAACCAGCACCAGGTGAAGCTCTGGGGCGAGTTCCTCGGCAAAATGCAGGCCACCAATGAAGGCGAGCGCACCCTGCTTGAAAACAGCATGATCATGCTCACCAGCAGCCTCTTCGACGGCAACGCCCACGACTCCCGCCAGCTCCCCGTCGTCCTCGCCGGCGGTGGTGGCGGCACCATTCAGGGCGGCCGCCTCCACGATCACAGCGCCGACCCAAACCGCAAAATGTGCCGCCTCCACATTGCCCTCATGGATCGCATGGGCCTCCATGTGGGACATTTTGGCGATGCGGAGAACGCATTGGCGATTTGAGAATTTTGCTCAAAGTATCTCCAAAATGAGATATTATTATGCTCTGTTCTTTTTTCTCGCCTTGCTGTCCTCGTGTAAGAGTTTGGAGTTGTCCGAGAGTCTGAAACCTTTTTCAGCCGATGATTACAAATCCTCCAGCCGATGGCTCCAGACCGGCAATTTCGACGCTGGTTCTGGCGGCCGGTATGTGATCACAGACAATGAAATCGTAGGCGAATCTTATCAGACTCCTGATCAAGGCAGGCGGCGTGGAATAAGCACATTGAAAAGTCAGTTCCGGCTTCCGATTTCGCCCGAGGATGCGCAGTGGTTTTGGAAAAAGGTGGATCGTGCCAATGTGTTTGGGTGGACTGACACCGACATGCCGGCGGACACAGGCCAGCCTTATCTGATCTACCGAAAAGGTTCCAAGGAGGTCAAACTTCCCATTTCTAAGGGTGCTTCAAGTGTCGAAAACTCCAAGTTCGGAGATCTTGAATCTTGGATTGCCGTGCTGCAGAACCACGCCCAAGCCGCTTCGTCGCTGGGCGGGTCAAAATATGAACGGTAATCCTTCAATGACCATCAGTGGCGGGTGCCTGAGTTTGTCCCAAGTTTACATTAAATAAAATTCCCCAACCCGTGCGTCGTTTGCCAAACTGACCACGGATGCCGCCCACCGAAGCCACCCTCACCCGACTCCATGCCGACTACGCCGTCAGTGCGTACCGCTTCGCATGGTCGGTGACGAAGGATGAATCGCTGGCGCAGGAGGTGGTGCAGGAATTGTTTCTCAAGCTTGCCCGGGATGCTGGGCTGATCACCACCGCGCAGTCCGAGCGCGCTGTCATCTTCACGTTCACGCGCAATCTCGCGCTCGATGCCCTGCGCCGTCGTTCCACGCGGGAGGCGGCCTTGCAGCGGCTCGAACAGGAATCACCTGGCTGGTTCTTGCCCGCCGTGGATGCCGAGGCCGAGGAGGCACGTGCTCAAGTCACCGCCGCGCTTGCCGCTCTGCCTGAGGAGCAGCGCAGCGTCATCCACCTGCATGTGTGGGAGGACCTGAGCTTTCGCGAGATCGGTGAACTGCTTGATCTCCCCACCCAGACCGTCGCCAGCCGTTACCGTTATGGTTTGGAAAAACTGCGCGCTCAAAAGCACACCCTGGTATGAACACAGACATCGAATCAACCCTTCGTGCCCAGCGCTGGCGCGACCCTCCGCCCGAGTTTCTTGAGCGTGTTCTTGATCACGCACTTCAAAACGTTCCCGCGTCAAATCGCAAGTGGCGTGTCCTTGAGTGGCTCGCCTTCATCCCACGCCCGCTGCGCCTGCCACTCGCAGCATGCTGGCTGCTGGCCTTCTTCTTCCGCGTGACCACACCCGAGGCCATCCCGCAGTCCACGCTCAACAGCTACGCCAAGCTGCCGCCGATGACGCCTGCGCAGCTCCTCGCCAATCGCAAAGAAATCGAACGACTCGCTGATGAACTCCTCCACCCCCAGCACCATGGTGTCATCCCGCCCCTATAGTGTCCGCATCGCCCGCTGGTTGGCCCGTCTCGTGTGGAATCGCCGCACGGGCTGGACGTTGATCTGCCTCGCATCACTCATCACGCTTTACTACCAGTGGGAAAACTGGCGCAGCGCGCGCGAGCTGAAGGCCGCGCATCAACGTCTGGTTGAGCGCATTGGCACGGACGACTGGGTCGCATTCGCAACGCCCGGAGTCCCGGATGAGCAGAATTTCTTCGCGCTGCCGGTGGTGGAGCAATGGCTGCATCCCAATGGAGAGGGGCTTAAGTACACCATTCCAGAGAATGCATTTTTACCCCCCGGTTTCATCAAACCGCCCATCATCGAAGCAAAAGCCGGCGTCGCTTCCCAAGTTGATTTCACCGCATGGGCGGCGGGGCGCGACCTGAAGGGGGAAGCGCCCGCTGTGGCCATGAACCGCGAGCTTGGCGATGGCAACGGCCTGCTGCCCCAGCTTGCCGCAGGCCTTTCGCGACCCTTCTCCGCGTGGAAGCCGGTGCAACGTGAGGCCTACCGCAAAGCCGGAGCGAATCCCTATGAGGCAGCTGCGCCTAACGTCGGAAATGTGAACACCGCCGTGCGCGATCTGGCGCTACATCTGCGCGCGGCGGCCGCCGCGGGCGATGTGGAGAAGACGCGCAGCACGGCGCTCATTCTGCTGCGGCTGTTTCCTGAGTCTGCCACCTCGCATTCCTGGCTCGTGGGTTCGCTGTTCAGCACGGCCGTGCATGGGATGGCTTTTGAGGCCTTGCAGGATGCCCTTGGCCGTCCGTCCTGGAACGAAGTGGGCCTGCGCATGCTGCAGCTCCAGCTTGGCAAGATCGATGATCTGGATGTGATGGAGCGCGGCATGAGCATGGACGCGCTGACGGGTTTTGGCGGAGGCATCTACATCCGTGAAACGTGCCGCAAAGGATGGTCTGCCACGGAAGGTCTGCGCTTTAGCGCTGACGATGGCTCCTGGTATAAGCCCACGGAGGGAATCCTTACGCGGCTTGGTTATGTGTATGGTCCCACCGGCTGGCACGATGCGAATATTGCCTTTTTTGTAGAGACCTACCTCGACATGCTCGGGCCAGAAGGTGAGTCTGTATGGATGGACGGCAGAGCGCGCGGCGAAGCTCTCAAAAAACGGCGCGATGAGGAATACCGCCACCTCGACTGGAATATGCGGCGCAAGCTCGGTGCGTACTCTCTGCCCAATGTAGGCAACCTTTTCAATGCCGCCGCCGAAGCGCTCTTCCACCGCCGCTGTCTCATCATCGCCTGTGCTTTGGAGAAGCACCGCATGAATCATGGCATTTTCCCACCCTCGCTTGAGGCGTTGAAAGACGACCTGAAGCCCTTTGCCGTAAACGACACTGCACGCCCAACGCAGATGCCCGGTTATCGTCTCGAAACAAACGGCTACCTTCTCTGGTCCGCCGGGCCGGACGCACAGGACGACGGCGGAGCGAAAGACAAAGACTGGCTCTGGCGCATGAAGCCTGAGCAATAAGCCTCACTCCTTCGTGATCGTCTCATCGAGATTGAGCAGCACACGCGCGATCAGTGTGTGCGAATCAATCTCACCAGGCTTGGGTTGGTGGCGCTTGAGCATGTCCATCAGTACACTGGATTCTTTGGCGGTCGGCTGTCTGCCGGTGCAGAGCTGGAAGCCGTAGGCGATATGCGAAGCATCATCGCTGCCGCCCTCTTTCCACATGCGTTCTCCCAAGGCTTTGGAGGCGGCCATGCTC
Organism: uncultured Verrucomicrobiota bacterium; assembly: GCA_903838675.1. Classification (GTDB taxonomy): domain Bacteria; phylum Verrucomicrobiota; class Verrucomicrobiia; order Verrucomicrobiales; family Verrucomicrobiaceae; genus Prosthecobacter. The sequence goes on along the minus strand of CAILZI010000122.1, from coordinate 13,302 downwards.
ATCGTTTCATTCAGCGTCATCAGGGCCTGCAGCGGCGTGTTGCTCTTGGAGCGGCGGATGCAGGCGCTCTCTCCATTAGGCACGTCAAAGGTGCTCAAAAACGGATACGGCGTGCTGCGGCGGCGGAAGACATAGACGCTGCGGCGGAACTGATTCGCATCCTCATCCACCTTCCACGGGAAGGGCGCGTAGCTGGCGGGCTTTTCAAACAAATACGCCGGTGCAGGCGGCATGACAGGCCGCCCACCAATGGCAGGATTGAGCAGGCCGCTCGCAGCGAGCTGAATGTCGCGCACGACCTCGCCTTCCACGCGGAAGCGCGGGCCTCGCGCAAGCAGGCGGTTGTAGGGGTCACGTTCCAGAAGCTGGGACGTGACGTTGCTGGACTGCTGATAAGTGGCGCTGCTGGTGATGAGGCGCAGCAAATGCTTCGTGCTCCAGCCATGCTCCATGAAATCGACCGCCAGCCAGTCGAGCAGTGCGGGATGGCTCGGTGGCGAGCCCTGGGTGCCGAAGTCTTCGGCGGTCTCCACCAGCCCAGTGCCAAAGCAGGCCTGCCACACCCGGTTCACATAAGCACGCGCGGCGGTGGGTGATTTTTTATCCACCAGCCATTTGGCAAAGGTGAGGCGCGAGCCATCCGCATTCTTGGGCAGCGGATTCAGCACCGCAGGCACCCCAGCAGTCACGCGATTGTCCGGCTTGAGGAAATCACCGCGCTTGAGCACCGAGGTCATGCGTGGTTCCTCACGCGGGTCCAGCACCAGGGTAGTGGTGCCTTCAGGATGCTGCTTCCACAGCGATTCAATTTCCTCATTCATCGGCTGCCATTCCGCCACGGTGGTGCGGAAGGCGGTGAACTCAGCTTTCTTGCCATAGAGCGGATCAGCCTCGGCATTCGGCGCATCGGTAACGCTGATGCGGTAGCGTCCGAGGTTCATCGTCTGCAGATCATCGCTGTTCCAGCCACCGTGCTTCATGCTCAGCGTCACGCTCAGCTCGCTGTCAGGTTTGAGTTCGACGGGCTTCTCCAAAACGAAGACAGCATTGCGCGGCACATTGCGGCGTCCGGGCCCTGCATTGATGCCCCAGGCGGTATCCGCTTTGCCATCAATCGCATACGCGATAGGGCCGGTGACGCGCTTGTCCTTCTTCACGTCCTGATCACGGGCAAAGGGGGCCAGCGGTGAGTTTTCCGCCTCGCCAAAATCAGCGGTGGCTTTCACAAACTTCAGCTTCGTCATCTTGCCGTCGATCTTCATCTCGGCCTGGAATTCCGTGAGCGCCGCCGTGCCCTTCTGCGAACGACCCGGGCCGTAGGCGGGCAGGTTGGGGTCGTTCATCAGTTCCAGGCGGAAAGCTGTGATGGCTTTGACGGGAGCGCGGACACTCTTGTCCGCATCCTCAGCTCTGCCAGAGCGGACAGGAGTGTCCGCGCTCCCATTAGACTTGGTTGCATCATGAAATCCCTTCACCGCAAACTTCACATCACTCTTCGTCGGGGCATAGCCTTGGGCGAGGATGCTGCCATCGGGCTGCCGCAGGGCCTTTTCACCACCAGAGGGGTCGTCCTCAAAAGCCAGCGTGTGCCACTGCGGCTGCGCGGCTTTGACAGAGTCCACCCACGTTTTCATTCGCTGCTGCCAGTCCGGGTGGTCATGCTTCAGCTTGGCTTCGAGCTCGGCCGTGCGTGTGAGCACTTGCGCGCGCTGCACCTGCTCGCTGGCGGTGTACACCACGCGCCAGGGCTCGTTGTCGTTGTTGAGGTAGGCAAACATCCGGTAGTACTCCTCCTGCGTGATGGGGTCGTACTTGTGATTGTGGCACTGCGTGCAGCCGATGGTGAGTCCGAGGACGCTTTTGCCGATCACGTCCATGCGGTCAAACATCGACTCCATGCGAAACTGCTCGGGATCCACACCGCCCTCTTCATTGACCATCGTGTTGCGCAGGAATCCGGTGGCCACGATCTGATCCTGCGTGGCCTTGGGCAGTTCATCACCGGCAAGCTGCTGAATGATGAACTGATCATACGGCAGATCGCGGTTGTAGGCGCTGATGACCCAGTCGCGGTAAAACCAGATGAAGCGCATCGGGTCCTTTTCGTAGCCGTTGCTGTCCGCGTAATGTGCGGCGTCCAGCCAGTGTCGTGCCCAGCGTTCACCGAAGTGCTGGCTGGCGAGCAGGTTGGAGGTCAGCTTCTGAATGCTTCCTGTGGGATCCTTTTTGTAGGCGATGGCAAAGCCAGCGCTTTCCTGCGGCGTCGGTGGCAGGCCGGTAAGGTCGAGATGAATGCGGCGCAGCAGCGTCTCAGGCGCGGCAGGAGGTGAGGGCTGCAGTTCTTCTTTGGCCAGCCGCTCACGGATGAAAGCGTCGATGGGATGTTTCGCCGTCGCAGGCACTTTGGGCTGCACCGGCGGCTTGAAAGCCCAGTGGTCGGTTTTTTTGTCGATGTTCACGCTGGCGCTGTCGGGCCAGACGGCACCGGCATCGATCCACGTCTTGAGCTTGGAGATCTGTTCGGCGTTCAGCGGTTCACCCTTCCGCGGCATGCGCATTTTGGGGTTCGTCCCCAGCACCGCGTGCAGCAGGCGGCTGTCATCGGCATTTCCGGGTACAATCGCGACACCGAAGTCACCACCCTTGAGTGCGCTGGATTTGTTATCCAGCCGAAAGGCCGCCTCCTGCTTGTGCCCGCCGTGGCATTGGTAGCAGTGCTCTCGGAAGATGGGTTGGATGTCCTGAACGAAATCAACTTCCGCAGCAGCAGGTACGGTTAGGAGCAGCAGGAGGAGGGCAGGGGAGCTTTTCACGAGTTGGATGCAGAGGAGTACGCTGGTCCTGCATGCGAAATCAGCGCCTGCTGCATGGAGAATGCTGTCGTGCGGAGTTCGCGGCTCTTGCTTAGCGGACTTTGGCCTCGGGCGTCGCTGGCACCGGAGCGGCGGGCTGCGCATTCTCTGCAGTGCCTAGTGGGGCGGCAATGGCGGTCGTTGTGTTGGTGCTTATGGCTGACGACACTTCCATTTTAGGCATCGAATCACGGACAATGGGCCAGACAAAAAATCCAAGCACGGTAAGCGCGGCGAGGTTTAACATCACGGCGATCACGACACGGCTGCGCGGTGCTTTTTTCACAGCGGCTGCTGGAGTGAGGGTGGCAGCAGCAGGTGCCGGCGCGGCTTTGGGCAGGATGGGTCTGGGCTTTGGGGCCGCAGACACCGGCGGTGTGGTCTGGGTGCCTGGTGCCATCACGGGCGCCTGCTGCGGCAGGTAGGTGTAGCCGGTGTGCATGCTGTGCATCAGCACATCCAGCGCCTGAGCCACGGATTGTGGGCGCTGCTCTGGCACTAGATTGAGCAGCCACGCCAGCCAGTCGCGCAGCGGTTGGTCCAGATCCGGCCGCAGGTGGTTCATCACATGGCTGGCGTTGAAGGCCTGCCAGTCCCGCATGATCTCCTCCACTGTCGTACCTTTTGCCGGAGCACTGTTCGTGGCGATGCAGAACAAACTGCCCGCCGCCGTGAACAGATCGCTCTTCATCGTTGGCATGCCGCCCGCGTGCAGCTCCGGTGCTCGAAACCACAGCGTCTCAGGTGGTTGCGACTGCCGGGTCAGCGAGAGGCCCCAGTCCTGCACCTGAAGAAACAAACCACCGCTGGGATGGTCGGAGATGATGAGATTGCTTGGCTTCGGGTCGCCGTGCGGCAGGCGCAGGTGTTCACCCACCAGCAGCGCATGCATGAGCTGCACCGCCAGCGCACGCACATCACTGGGGGATGGGCGTCGCTCGGCATCAAAGGCACGGCCGTTCATTCCTGGCATGAATTCAGACACGAGGGCAAAATCATCCTCCGTGGGCAGCAGCGTGATCAGGCCCGCGATCTGCGGATGCCGCAGCTGCATGAGTGAGGGAGCCAGCTGTTGGAGGCGCTCCTGATCAATGCGATACGCAGTCTCGTTGTCTTGCATCAGGGCTTTGATAAGCACTTTGCGTCCGGTCAAAGTCTCCACTCCACGATAGACTTTGGCAGAAGGCCCGGCTGCGATGATCTTTTCAGGCTGGAACTGGTCAGGGTGCATTTTAGCAGCGATTTCTAATATCATCGCAAAATCCCGGGGCAAAACGCAAGACAAGATTGGTGTACTTGCACGTCGTCGCATCTGCCCCACAGTCGCGCCATGATGAAACTCGGACTCATTGGCTGCGGAAAAATGGGCGGCGCGCTGCTGCGCGGCGTGGAGCAGGCGCTCGGCAAGACCAGCCTGAATGTGGCGCTCAGCGATGTGATGCCCGAGGCCGTGAACTCCCTGCGCAAATGCCTCGCCTGCAAATCCATCACCGGCACCCCCGCAGAAGTGGCGGCGGCTTCAGACGTGATCATCCTCGCCGTCAAACCTGGAGACATGAAGGCGCTGTGCGAAACGCTCGCCCAGGTCAAAGGCTCCCGGCTGTACCTTAGCATCGCCGCCGGCGTCTCCCTGGCCAATCTAGAAACCTGGCTTGGTGGAAAGCAGCGCGTCATTCGCAGCATGCCCAACACTCCGGCATTGGTCGGCAAAGGGGCTGCGGCCTTTGCCCGTGGCAGCAAGGCGAACGCCAAGGATGCCGCGCTCGCAGAGAAGATTCTTGGGGCCGTCGGTACGGCGGATGAAGTTGCCGAAAAACTACTCGATGCCGTCACAGGGCTCTCCGGCAGTGGTCCCGCCTATGTTTACACCGTCATCGAAGCCCTCGCCGACGGTGGCGTGCTCATGGGCCTGCCTCGCGCAGCGGCACTGCGTCTTGCGGCCCAGACCCTCGCAGGTGCGGCGGAGATGGTGCTCACCAGCGGCAAACACCCCGCGTCCTTGCGGGATGAAGTCACAAGCCCCGGCGGCACGACGATCGCCGGCCTCGAAAAATTAGAGCAGCATGGCCTGCGCAACGCACTGATCCAGGCCGTGCGCGCGGCCACAGAAAAGAGCAAGGCGCTTGGCGCGTAAAAGAAGGAGGTTAGGCCTCTGGCCTGACCACGGCCTGAGGCGTCCCGCCTCCAGGCTCTGACAAGTACGATGGGCACTCCTGCCCGTCGATCAGCGCACCGCTATTACCCCTTGCCTGCGATTTGCCGCAGACCAACGGGCTGATCGCGTCAGTTAGATCGAATGCGAGACACCTCAATCCTACGACAGGCCAGAGGCCTGTCCTCCTTCCGCCACAATCAAAACTGCGGCTTGAAGTAGCCGAGGTACGCCAGCGCAGCACCAGTGATGGCGGCGATGAGCACCACCAGCGGTGCGGCGATCACGCGGCGCTTTGCCAGCACCGGCAGGAAGCCCAGCACCAGCCAGAGGACCATTTTCACGATGACCCAATGCTGGGTGTAAAGGGAAGGCGAGCCCTCAGGCAGTCCCTTGGACATCTTCGACAGCATGCCGAAAGCAGAGACGAAGCTGATCAGGAGGCCGATGCCGTGCCACATCATGGCCTTCTTGGCGCTTTCACTGGTGAACAGACCGCCAAAGCCAATGAAAACAAGAATCAGGCCGATGAGATGCAGGTAATGATAGAACTGGAGAGACATGGCGGAGTCTGTGGCCCAAAGAAACGCCTCACACAAGTACCGTAATGTTCAGAAATCGCCGGAAGTGAACTACGTAAGACACTGAATATTCGAAAAATTAGAGGGGAGATTTGACTCAGGTTCCGTATCTTCCGTAGGCCATCTCTCAGTCCTCCATCCCGGGTTAGGGTATAAAAAAGACGGCCCGCTTGATGCGGGCCGCCTCGAAAAGAATGCCTTTGGGGGAATCAACCTTCCTCGGCTGCCTTCGCACCAGCCAGCTTGGCCGCGCGTTCGGCGAGTTCGATGTGGAACTGCTCCGGCGTCGGCGCCTCACCTGTGGTGCGGGTGCGGGCGAACCAGTCGGCGAAGATTTCGCCGTCTTTGCGCTCCGCCTTGAAGGCTTCGAGGAAGCCGCGGACCTTGGCGGGGACTTCTTCACCGAGGACGGTTTTGAACTCCAGGCCGGCGAGGCGGTTGCCGCGGATGCTGCCACCCACAAACATGGCGTACTTGTTCGGCGAGCGGCCCACAAAGCCGAAGTCGGCGTTGTAAGGGCGGCCGCAGCCGTTCGGGCAGCCGGTCATGCGGAAGAGGATCGGCTCGTTTTCGAGGCCCAGTTCACGCAGGGATTCGTCGATCTTGTCCATGAAGCCGGGCAGAACGCGCTCGGATTCACTCAGAGCCAGGCCGCAAGTTGGCAAGGCGACGCAGGCGTGGGCGACCTTGCGGGCGCGGGTCATGCCGTCGGCGTGAACGACGCCATGCTTGGCCAGAATGGCATCCACGGCCTCCTTCTGGTCGGGCGCCACGTCGGCAATGATCATGTTCGTGTTCGGCGTCACGATCAGCGGCAGGTCCAGCTCTTTGCACAGCTCCACAAAGGCGCTGCGGTAGTGCGGGCCGTTTTCACGGTCTACGATGCGGCCCATGCTCACATGGACGGCGCAGTAAAGCTTGCCGTCTCCCTGTTCGTACCAGCCGAGCTTGTCTTCGACGCTGTCAAAGTTGAGCTCCTTGGGCGGGAAAGTTTCGATGCCTGGAAGGCGGCGCACCACTTCGGCGCGGAAGCCGTCGAGGCCCATCGTCTGCACGGTGTATTTGAGGCGGGCGTTTTTACGCTCGGTACGGTTGCCGTGGTCACGCTGGGTGGTGACGATGGCCTCAATGGCATCGACGACGTTCTTGCGTTTTGCATACAGCAGCGGCTGGCCCAGGAAGGGGCGGGTGGTCAGCTGGCCGTGGCTCATGCCAAAGCCACCACCGACGGTGATCGTGTAGCCTTCGACTTCACCGTTCACCACGTGTGGCACGAGGCCGACGTCCTGGGAGTAGATGTCCGCATCGTTGCAGGGCTGGATGGCCACGCCGATCTTAAATTTGCGTGGCAGATAGACCTTGCCGTAGATGGGGTCGTCGCCTTCAGGGGCTTTGGTTTGCTCACGGACTGCAGGATCAACAGCAGGATCGTGAGTCCATTCGGGCTCAAGCTTTTCGCCATCGAGCCAGATGTCCGCATACGCCTGGCTGCGCCACAGGAAGCGCTGGCTGATTTCTTCGGTCAGCGTCTGCGTGTCGGCATGCACGGCGTCCTTGATCGGTGCCGCCGGGCCCATGGTGTTGCGCACCACGTCACCGCAGGCACCCATGGTGCTGAGGCCGCTGTGGCAGACATTGGAAATGACCTCCTTCAGGCCGCCTTTGAGCACGCCGTGGAGCTGGATGCCTTGACGGTTGGTCAGGCGCATGTTGCCGAAAGCCTTTTCGCAAAGGTCATCATGGATGAGCCACTGCTTCGCGGTGATGCGGCCGCCGGGCATCTTGCTGCGGATCATGAAGCTCCAGGCTTTGTCCAGCTTGGCCTTGGTGCGTTCGGCGCGTACATCGCGGTCATCCTGCTGGTAGGAACCGTGGTGCTTGAGCAGGATGTTGGAATCCTCCGGGATGTTCGGGGTGCTGGTATCAGCGAACTGCTCGGCCAGCTGGCCACGGAGGCCGGCTGAGGCGAGTTTGATGTCTTCGACGGAGGCTTTGCTCATAAAAGTTGGGTCTGGGGGGCGTGCAGTGTCGGCTAGGATGGCTTGAATGCAAGTGCTTGAGGCTGCGGCTTGGTTCTGAAAATCCTGGCAAGGGGTGCGTGACAAATGGGCATGAAAGGGATTACAATCTATTTGGAATGAGCAGGCCCCATTTTCGGAAGCTTCAAACAGCGGCAGTTCTGCTGTCGCTGCTGGGCAGCTGCGTCAAAAAGAGCGAGTATGATGCGCTGCAGATCGAGAATCAGAACCTGCAAACGCGTGTGGATCAGACCAACCACCTCTTGGTGCAATCACAAGCAGATTTGTCCACGCTGCAGGTACAGATGCAGCAATATCTGGTGGTACAGACAAATTTGCAAAAGACCCAGCTGGATCTGAAGCAGGCGCAGGATGAATACAAGTCCTTGAAAGCCCAGTTTGATCAGTTGCGCACCCAGCGCCGCAGCGCCATGGTGGGAAAGAAATTTCCGGTGCTGAATCTGGAGGATGGCAAAGTGCTGCACGAGGCGGAGATCACTGCCGTCAGCGCCGAGGAAATTTCCATCAGGCATGCTGCTGGCTTCGTTAAAGTCGCTTTTGCGAAAACCACGCCGGATCTGCGCTGGGAGGCCTGCTATGATCCGATGGAGGCCAGGGAGAAGGCGCGGGAAAATATGCTGGTCAAAGCCCGGGAGACGGAGTCCAGACTTCCCCGGGAGCAGGGCAGCCCGCCCCAGACAGCTGTGGCGGCCCCGGCACCAGCCATGCCCGCCCGCAACGTCGTGGAAGTTCTGCGCACGCAGCTTGCCTCACAACGGCAGGCATTGAACACGGAGTATCAGGCGCTTGCCGCCAAGAATCCCGCCGCCCTGCGCGGCGTGGATTGGAATTCCACCCAGCCTGAGTCCAGCCCCTTGCTCAGCACACTATCCGGCAGTCGTGCCGTCCTCGGCATCAGCCGGCTGCAATCCCAGCGCAATGCCATTCTGGCCACGCTGCAGCAGCTGCGTGAGCTCGACCCAGCCGCACGCTGATCGGGCAGAATCCGTAAAATAAGCTAGGCAAACCGCCCGTTTGATCGTTCCATGTCGCTTTCAACCATGAAATCCAGCCTTTTCCTCGCCCTTGTCCTCACCGCAACCACTGCTTCAGCGGTGGATTTCAAATCGCAGATCGCCCCAATTTTCCGCAACAAGTGCTACGCCTGCCACAGCGTCACGAAGAAAGTCAAAGGCAAGCTCGCGCTGGACGATGACAAGCTTTCTGAGCAGATCGGTGCAGGCAAAAACATCGTGCCTGGTGAGGGGGCAAAAAGCACCATGTATGTGAATTGCACGCTGCCGAACGACGATGGCGACGTGATGCCCCCTGAAGGCAAGAACCGCCTGACTGACGCTGAACTCGCGACCCTCAAGTCCTGGATCGATGAAGGCGCCAGCCTCACCGGCGGTGGTGCCGCGCCCGCAGCCGCTCCTGCGGCGGCCATGCCTGCAGCCGGCGGCGTCCTGAAATGGACCAACACCGAAGGCAAAACCATCGAGGCCGAATTCATGGGCCTGGAAGGTGACAGCGTGCTGCTCAAAATTCCCTCCACCGGCGTCACGCACATTCTGGCACTGAGCAAGCTCTCTGCCGAAAGCCAGGCTCAGGCGAAAGCGGCCAAGAAGTAGCGCCGCAAGTCCCATCCGTGAAGTGGTCCGCACTCTCCGAGTGCGGTGCCCGCCGCTCTCGCAGGGAACGGCGTGTCCTTTGTTCTTATCCCGTCCTTCAGCCAGCAAAAGCGGCGACGCAGCCAGATTTTCACCGCAGATCAAACACCGTCTCCGCCACCCGTTGCCCATTGATCTGCAACTCCACGCGGTGCTTCCCTGCGTAATGTTTGCGAGTGCTGAAATCGCGCACGACCTGCGATTTGACCAGTTCGATTTCAGAATGCGCAGGCAGGTCCAGCTCGGTCCACTTGAAGACTTTCTCCGCGCTGCCTCCGCTGGCTTTCACGTAATGCACCACGTAGTCGATGGCGAGCCGCTGCGAACGGCTTGAGGTAGAGGCGAGCGTGGCAGTGAACGTAAGGCGCTGGCCGAGATCCAGGCGTGAGGGAGACGAGACCAGCTTTGCCGTTACCTCCGCCTTCTTGCCAAAGCCAAAGAGCTTCAGCGCACGCGGATGCCCGCGCTTGATCAGCGTTCGGCACGCATGCTTCGCGATCCAGCGCAGGTGCTCGCGTTCCAGATCCCACGCTTCGAGGCGCTGCAAAACATAGTCGTGATGATCCTTCGTGATGTCATTGAGATGATTGGCCACCGAACGCCGCACAAACAGCGATTCATCCTCCTTGAGCGCATCCAGAATCTTCGCCGTGGGCGCCGGATCGCGCACCAGTTCCTGCAAACGCATGCCCCAGGGCAGGCGCGGACGTGATCCCTCGCTTGCCAGCCGACGCACTTTCTCATCGGGATCCGCCGTCCATTCATGCAGCTTCTGCAAAGCCCTCTTTTGATCCCCCACGATGAACGGCCGCACCGCAAACTCCGCCGAGCCAAACACTGTGAAAAACCGTAATGCTTCCATCGAGAAATCGAAATCACCCAAACCAAACGTCGCCACGAAATCACCGAGGAAGATGGTCACAAATTCATGCCCGATACGCGGCGCGAGCTTTTGCAGCGTTCGGACTTTTTGCTGATACGTTCCCGGCAGCGCCGCATTCACCGCCACCGCGCACTGATGCACGCGCTCCATGAGGCTGCGGCCTTCCAGCCCATCGAGCACGGACGTCATGAACGCTTCACTTCGAAACTTCGGCGCGATGTTGGCGAGTTCCTTGGCGATGGCCCGATAGCGGGCGGCATCAAACCAGTCTTTGAGCTGCGGCGGGGGAGAGGGTTCCGGGGGCATGTTCAGCGAGATTTCACGGCAGGCGCTTGATGCGGATGTCTTTGAAGTAGAAAACACTCCCCGGATCATGCGCCTGCAGGGCGATGCCGCCGCCCTGCGGATCAATCAAGCGCCCGGCACGCTCTGGTGGGCGCGTGACGTTGTCCGGCTCGGTGTAGTCCACCACCGGCTTGTCATTGAGATGAATCATGATGCGCTTGCCGCTCACCGTGATGCGGAGCTTGAACCACTGGCTTTCATCCACGGGTGATTGCGCGAGATCCACCACCGCATACAGGCTGCCCGTCTTGCGTTTCTCCTTGGCGGTGCTGTTGAGCTGGATCTCATAGCCCTTGACTAGATGCAGTGCGCTGTCGCGCGTGGTCATGTCCGTATGAATGAAAATGCCCGAGTTGGCATTCGGCTCGCTGCGGCAGGTGGCTTCAAGCACGAAATTCTTGAAGCGCACGAAACCGGTTTTCGCATCACCCGCATAAAATAGATGCGCGCTGGGCTTGGTGGCATGCGCCCGGATTGCCCCATCCACCACGGTAAAAGATTCCGGCATCACGTTGGCCCGCCAGCCAGTCAGGTCCCGGCCATTAAACAAGGGCTGCCACTCCTCGGCGGCACGCACACAGGGCAGCGGGAGCAGCAGGGCAAGCAGGAAAATGCGGCGGAGCATGTGTGGCGGATTGGTTGGTTGCACGTTGGCGGCTTCTCGCCCAAATCGCAAGGATGCCTGCAACTTCCCGCCGCCTCCACGCCTTCACCGAGTCCGTCATTCGCGCCATGACGCGCCTCTCCAATCAGCATGGCGCCATCAATCTTTCTCAGGGCTTTCCCGACTTCAATCCACCGGAAGAACTCCTCGCCGCGCTGGAGCGCGCCACCCGCGGCCCCTACCATCAATATGCAGTCACCTGGGGTGCCCCGCGTTTCCGTCAGGCGCTCGCCAAAAAGATCACCCATTTCTCCGGTACGCCCGTCGATCCGGATCAAAACCTCGTCGTCACCTGCGGCAGCACCGAGGCCATGATGTGCGCCATGATGACCTGCTGCGAGCCCGGGGACAAAGTCATCGTCTTCTCCCCCTTTTACGAAAACTACGCCGCAGACGCCATCCTCTCCGGTGCCGAGCCCATCTACGTGCCGCTGCGTCCGCCGCAGTTTGGCTTTGATCCCGATGAACTCGCACGTGCCTTTGCGCAGGGGGCCAAAGCCATCATCGTCTGCAATCCGTCCAACCCCACCGGCAAGGTCTTCACCCGCGCCGAGCTGCAGATGATCCTCGATCTCGCCGAAAAGCACGATGCCTTCGTCATCACCGACGAGCCCTACGAACACATCGTCTATGCACCGCACGAGCACGTGTACATGCACTCGCTTCCCGGTGCCGCAGAGCGCGTGATCGTCTGCAATTCCCTCTCCAAAACCTACTCCATCACCGGCTGGCGCCTCGGCTATGTGCAGGCCGCGCCGCACATCATCGCGCAGGCGCGCAAGGTGCACGACTTCCTCACCGTCGGTGCCGCCGCACCACTCCAAGAGGCCGCTGTCGCCGGACTCGAACTGCCAGACAGCTACTACCTCGGCCTGCGCGATCTCTACACCGAAAAGCGCGATGTCTTCCTCAACCACCTCCGTGCCACCGGCCTGCCCTTCACCGAGCCCCACGGCGCTTACTACGTCCTCATGGACATCTCATCCCTCGGCTTCCCCACCGACACCGAAGCCGCCGAATGGTTCGTCCGCGAAGTCGGCGTCGCCGGTGTCCCCGGCTCCAGCTTCTTCCGCGAACCCGAACACCGCTTCATCCGCTTCCACTACGCGAAGCAGGTGGAGACGCTGAATGCGGCGGGAGAGAAGTTGCTGAGGGTGAAGCAGGGGAGGTGACTCTAGCGTCTGTTAGGCGTTTGAGTCATTGAAGAGTTGGTCGAGTTCTTTGTTGAACACAGTGTCGTCATACAAAATCTCTGTCAATCCCACCACTCCCACTCTCGAATCATGCCATCAGCATATTGTAGCGTGAACAAAACTCCACCGCGCTCTGTGAGCTGCCTCCGAATCACAACCGGCTCTCCAGCCAACGGGCCAGACTCAATTTTTATTCGTTCGCCGATGCGCCTAAGTGTCGGATAAAGCTCTGCCAATACTACTGCATCTGGGTCGTCCGTATTGGTCATGCGTGCGATGTGGACTAACTAGTTGTTGAGAAAAAATCTCTAGTACGCCAACAGGGTTTTTGGGCATGCTTTTGTCGAGTGCCAACGAGCTTCCAAGTCCATGGCCGTAGATTTTGACGCGTATGTCCGTCATATGCAACAAAACGGTCGGTTTTCACACACATTCGCATTATCATCGACTGTTGAACCGGTATAGGGCGCTGATCACTACAAGTTCGCCGCATACGCCTGCAGCTCTCGATACTCCACCAGAATCCGTTTCACCGCCGCCACCGCCGCCACCGTCGCTTTCACCTGCGCGTCCATCGGGGCCAGCGCTGGTGTCTCGAACACAATTTCCAGCGCATGTGGCCGCTGCTCTGGCGGCGCGCTGAGGATGCCGAGGTAGCCTTCTTTGATGATGCCGCGTGAGGCGAGGAAGCCGTCGATGATGGGCTGTTCGTTGCGTGGCAAATACTCACTCGCGGCTTGCAGCGCGGGTTCCAGCAGATGCTCGCTGAGCAGCGCCCCGCTGACGAAGCCATAGCAGCCGTCGGAGGTGTCATCGGAGTGGAGCGAAATGATGCCATCATACCGCTCACGTCGCAGCTCAGCTTCCAGATAGACGACTTCGGGCTCGGTGGAGCCAAACCAAAACTCGCGGTTGAGGTCGAGACCGCTGTGGCTGTGCCGTGT
>CAILZI010000121.1 GCA_903838675.1 uncultured Verrucomicrobiota bacterium | reverse complement strand
CTTATAAGAGAGGGGGAATTTCTTCTTGTAGCCGTCCAGCGTGGCCAGCCAGTCTTCCGTCGGCAGTTTTTCGACCAGAGGAAGGAGATCGCTCAGCGCGGCCTTGGCATCGCCTTTGATGGCGACATCGACCTTGATCATCTTGTGGAACTCCGCCGCATCAATGTCGATGTGGATGAGCTTGGCGTTGCGGCCAAACATGTTCGGCTTGCCGATGATGCGGTCATCGAAGCGGGAGCCGACATTGAAGATGAGGTCGGCTTCGCAGATGGCCTTGTTCGCATAGGCGGTGCCGTGCATGCCCAGCATGCCGAGGGACAGCGGGTGCGTCTCAGGGAAGACACCCTTGCCCAGCAGGGTCGTGGTGACCGGGCAGCCGAGGGTTTCCGCCAGCATCAGCAGTTCCTTGTCAGCCCGGGCGATCATGGCACCCTGACCGGCGAGGATCACGGGGCGCTTCGCACCTGCCAGCAGACGGGCGGCTTCTTTAATACCGGCCTGATCAATCTTGAAGTTTTCTTCGGGATGGTAGCCGGGCAGATCCATCGGCTCATCAAACGTGCCGGTGAAGGCACCTTGGCTGAAGTCCTTGGGAATGTCGATCAGCACCGGACCTGGACGGCCCGTGGTGGCGATGTGGTAGGCCTCCTTGGCGATGCGGGGCAGGGAATTGGAGCTCTTGATCAGGTAGTTGTGCTTCACGACCGGGGCCGTGATGTTGAAGATGTCGGCTTCCTGGAAGGCGTCCTTGCCCAGCATCCAGCTCACCGTCTGACCGCACAGGACGATCATCGGGACGCTGTCCATCTGCGCCGTCATGAGGCCGGTGATGGTGTTGCCGGCGCCAGGGCCGGAGGTGACGAGAACGACGGCGGGCTTGCCGGTGGCGCGGGCGTAACCGTCAGCCATGTGAACGGCACCCTGCTCATGGCGGACGAGGACGAACTTCATGTCCGTCTTCACGGTCTGCAGCGCGTCAAAGATCGGGATGGCCGCGCCACCGGAGTAGCCGAAGACATACTCGATGCCGAGATCGGCGAGGGTTTTGATGAGCGCCTGCGCGCCGTCCATTTTTTGCTGGCTCATGATGGTTGGGGTGAAAATTGCGATTTGGAGGGTGATAGTGGGGTTGAATTGGGAAAATACAATCGAAAAGTGGACTTTTTCGGGTGAATTTGGCTTTGATTGGGTGGTTGTGGTTTGAAAATTGCCATTTTGGTGGCGAATTAAGGTTTGGATTCCGTTAATTATCGGAAAGTTTGTAGGTGGGCTTTCCCCGCTCGATAAACTGGGAAGTCCGACGGCGGACAGCCAAGCCCTGCCTGCTGTGAGCCTGCGCATGCCCAGCGCGAGGTAGAGCTGCATGCCCTCAAGCCGCCGCGAGCGTCTCCACGCGGGGCCATGGCGCACAAGGGGCGGGCGTGCAGGATCTCTCATAGTGGGGGCATTTCCCACTTGGCCTTGTGGGCTCCTGCGTTGGCACGGAGTGCCAGGAGCAAAACCCGCAGACGCCGTCTGCGCGCGCCGCAGGCGGGCTTGTTTGCGTCCTCGGGTTCTCTTTGAAGACTTTCTCTTTCGTGTCTTTCTCCTTCAGAGCCTTTATCCTTATGTTGGGGGGCAGGTTGGGGGTGGACTTGGGGCCGGGTTGGGGCCTGATGAAGCCGGGAATTGCTTCAGGATGCGATGCCCTGCCTCCGAAACCTAATAGCGGCTCTCCAAGAGGTTCTTGATGAAGCTCTTGGAGAACCTCTTGATCGGGCTCTTGGAGCAGTTCTTGGAGAACACCTTGTAGAGGTCTGATTGAGGGTTCTTGTAGAGCCTCTTGCCGGTCCTCTTGAAGGACATCTTGAAGGAAATCTTCAAGGGCATCTTGCTGGCAGGTCGTTTGGTTCTACCACCTCCAAGAAAAGACGCCCGCGTCTGCAAGCAGAAGCAGGATGAGGCAAATCAGGATGAAGATGCCCCAGAATCTTCGAGACTCGCGGTCAAAGCGGGACTCACCGAGAATCGAATTCTCCGACACAGACTTTTCAGCGCTCCACGCGCTCAACAGGAACTTAAAGAGGAGCTTCAAAATTTCGGACATGGCGGTCAGTTTCTTGCTCGGCAATTATGCATTTCACCACCACGCACCCCGAGCGCCGCCGCGATCCCCAGGAGCAGCAGGCTGAGCCAGAACCAGCGGTTGTCGAGCCGATCCCACCACCGTCGCGACTCCGCCTCCATCGGCGATTCCCCCACGCGTGAGTTTTCCACCAACGTCCGCGAACCTGCATGCAGCACTCCAAACAGCCCCAGAATGCCGTCCACCACGCGGACAGCAAAGACGATGAGGTGGCCGATCAGTTCTTCGAGCATGACAGCAGGAAGATGGCGGTGGGCATGTGGCTCACCATTATAACGTAGGGGCCTCTTTGCACCCAAGTGGAGTACTTCGATTACTTCTTAATCCGATACAAATTCCCCTCGGTCCGAATCAAGAGATCCGATCCAATCACCGCATACGAGGCCAGGCTGTGCTCGCCGAGATCGTTCTTGGCGAGGATGCTGAAGCTCTTACCGGGCTTCACGACGACCCCGAGGCCTTTTTCGTCCTGCAGGTAGAGCTTGCCGTCGGCGGCGAGGAGGGAGGCGGAGATGGGGCCGGTGCAGCGCTCGGAGTAGTGGACGGTGCCGGTTTTGGCATCGACGCAGGAGAGGATGCCGTTGTCGGCCACAAAGTACAGTTCATCACCGATGACGGCCATGCTGGGGTTGTGCGGCGCCGCTTTGTCAATGGTCCAGCCGAGGTGGGTGGCGGTGACATCGCCTTTGGAGGCTTCGTCCACTTTGATGGCGTAGAGCACGGGCTTGTCGTAGCCGCTGGAGAGGTAGAGCATGCCATGGGCATAGACCGGGCGCGGGACAACGGAGTAGCCCTGGTCGTAATTGAAGTGCCAGATTTCGGTGCCGTCCTTGGGGTTGAGTGCGTTCACCACGCCGCTGCCGGGGGTGATGAGCTGCTTCTGGCCGTTCACGTCGATGATGAGCGGAGTGCAGAAGGAGAATTTCTTTTTGGCCTCGGACTGGCGGGCGAAGGTCCAGCGCATCTTGCCGGTGGTCTTGTCGAGCGCGATGACCTTGGGCTCCGTCTCGGCGTCGGCATTGAAGATGAGCAGGTCTTCAAACAGCACGGGGCTGCTGCCATTGCCATGCACCGGCGAATACGCAAACTCCTGCGTGCTCCAGAGCGTCTTGCCCGTCAGGGCGTCCAGGCAGGCCGTGCCGAGGTGGCCGAAGTGGACGTAGAGCTTCTTGTCTTCATAGATCGGCGTCGGGCTGGCGTGGCTGTTTTTGCGGTGAGCACGTGGCGACTTCACCTGAAACAGTTCCACGTCCCACACGGGCTTGCCGTTGGTGGCATCGAGTGAGATCACCCGCAGCGACCGGTCCGCCGTGGCCTCCTCCGTGCCGCTGAGCGAGACCGCCGAAGTCAGAAAGATGCGCGTCCCCGCCACCACCGGCGAAGACCAGCCAATGCCTGCAATGGGTGCCTTCCACGCGATGTGCGAGGTGGGGCTCCACGTCAGCGGCAGCTTCGTGGCGGCCGAGTGCCCCTGAGCACCCGCGCCACGGAATTCCGGCCAGCTTGGGACGGTGGGCGCGGTTGGGGCGGCGGATGAAGTGATCGCCAGCGCAAGACCAGCGGCGGAGAGGAGAGCGTTTTTGGAAATCATGTGGCGCTTCATACGCAGGCTGAAGCGCCTGACGATCAAAAAACACGCAGTTTGCGGCTTCAGTGACGCTTGACATCGTTCTCGTGGTCCTAAACAATTGCGCCATGGAACTCACACTCACCGGGCCCATTGAAGCCTTCATTCAGCGCCAAGTGGCGCAGGGGTATAAAGACGCCGATGAAGTCGCTCGTCAGGCGTTTTTACGCTGGATGAGCGAAGAGTCTGAGACGCCGCCAAACATTCAAACGCGACTCGATGAAGCCGCCGCCGGGCGTTTCATCCCTGGGGATCGATCAAATATCCAACGCATCATCGCCGCAGCCTGATGTCGGTGAAATACGATGAGAGCGAGTATGTGTTCTGCGATTTGCAGGCCATCTATCGTTACATCCGTAAGGATGACGAGGAAGTCGCCCGCCGCTTTCTGGAGGCCGCCTACGATTCCTTCGAGTTCCTGGCGGAGAACCACATGATTGGTCGTGCGAGGCCTGAGTTCGCCCATGCAGGTCTTCGATCCTGGCGGGTGCAAGGCTTCCGCAACTATCTTATTTTTTACCGAACGGGAAATGACCGCCTGCAAATCTGGCGGGTGCTTCACGGCTCACGCGATCTGCAGGTGATGATGAAATGAGTTTCTAACGCAGAAGCTACCCTGTTGCCTGAACGTGCCCCGCCGAACCGTATCAGCGCTTATGCATGTGCGGTACATCGAATGTGCTTGTTCGGAAAAGGTTAATCGTCAAAATTGAGTTATGTTTGCACGCAGGAGGCTTGTCATTTTCTTCGCGCTCGTAGTGCTCTTGCCTCTCGGCACACGAACGCAGGTGGAAGATTACACAGCCGCACGGCGAACTTGCCTGACCTGGGCCTTAATGCGCATCAGCCCGTATGTAGTTGAAACGCCCTCCGAGATGACGCGATGGCTTACTGAAAAGGTTGAGGCGGGTGCGCATTCACCAGTTTGGTGGTTGGAAGGAAACAGTATTCTTGGATTCCAAGCCTACCGCCAGGGTCCCCTGCCAGGCCGCTATAGACTGCGCTTTCTATTTTGGGAATATTACCAGATGGCGGGAGAGCAAGAAAAGGAACGGGTGATTGCTACAACTCGTCGTTACTTCGAAGCCAGTGATCCCGACATGCGAAACGCGATCTCTGCTGAAGCGCACAAAAAATGGGGCCAGCTTATCCATACCCGATGAGCAGAGCCATGTTTTGCGAGCGCGGATGAACGGGCTTGGAGGCTCGTTCCACATCACGCCCCCTCCGGCAGCGCCACGTACGGCTCCTCATTGAGCACCACTTTCTTCGAGCCACTCAGGAGCTTGATCCATTCGCGCAGGCAGCCGAGGAAGATGACGGCGACGGCGAGGAGGAAGAAGGCGGTGACGAAGGTGTCCACGTTGAAGTTGAACTGCTGCGCGGTCCAGGTCTTCATTTCCACGGGCGTGCCGCCTTTGGCGAGTTTGTCACCATACATTCTTGCGCCGGAAATGAAGCCCATGCGCGGATCTTTGTCGAAGAGCTTGATGTAGCCGGCGGCGAAGGTGGCGCTCATGAGGAAGACCAGAGGGATCACCGTGACGAGGAGGTAGCGCGCCTTGCCCATCTTGATGAGGATGGTGGTGCCGAGGCAGAAGGCGATCACGGCGAGGAGCTGGTTCGCGATGCCAAACAGCGGCCAGAGGGTGTTGATGCCGCCGAGAGGATCGACCACACCTTGATAAAGGAAATAACCCCAGGCTGCGACGAGCAGCGCGCTGGCGAAGACGTTGGCGGGGAGGCTGCGCGTATTTCCCAGCGGCTTCCAGATGCCGCCGAGGAAATCCTGCAGGATGAAGCGGCCCACGCGCGTGCCCGCGTCGATGGTGGTCAGAATGAACAGCGCCTCAAACATGATGGCGAAGTGATACCAGAAGGACATCCATGCCGGGCCAAAGGCACGGGCAAACATCTGGGCCATGCCGACGGCAAAAGTGGGTGCTCCACCCACGCGGCCAAACATGGTCTTCTCACCGATGTCGGCGGCCAGTTTGTCCATGCCTGCAACGGTGACGGGGAATCCGGCATTGGAGATGACACCGACGACTTCAGTGGGGGCCATCGTCTTGTTGATGCCCGCATTGATGGCAAAGTATTCGCCGGGCTGCAGCGCGCAGGCGGCCACGAGGGCCATGAGGGCGACGAGCATCTCAGTGATCATCGCACCATAGGCGACGCTGCGGATGTCCGCCTCATTGTCGAGCAGCTTCGGCGTGGTGCCTGAAGAGATGAGCGCGTGGAAGCCCGAGATGGCACCGCAGGCGATGGTGATGAAGACAAACGGAAACACGCTGCCGAGGAAGACGAGGCCGGTGCCGTCCACGAACTTCGTGAGCTTGGGCATCTGCAAATCGGGGGCCACCCAGATCACCACGACGGCCAGCACCGCCACGGTGCCGATCTTCATAAAGGTGCTCAAATAGTCACGCGGCGCGAGGAGCATCCACACCGGCAGCACGGAAGCCGCGAAGCCGTAGATCATGATGGACCAGGCGATGGTCTCACCCTTGTAGTCAAAGAAGTGCTCAATGCCCCAGGCCTTGAGATTGCTGCCCGCCCACACACTGACGAGCAGGCCCACGATGCCGAAGATGGTGATGTTGCGAACGCTGACGCCGAAGATCGTGTGGCCAAAGCCCATGATGAAGGCCAGCGGGATCGTCATGACGATGGTGAACAGGCCCCAGGGGCTCTCCGCGAGCGCCTTCACCACCACTAGGCCGAGCACGGCCAGCAGGATGGTCATGATCGCGAGCACGGAAACCATGGCGACGAAACCGACCACGGGATTGACCTCTTCCTTGAGCATCTGCCCCACCGATTTGCCGCCGCGGCGGATGGAGGCAAACATCACGATGGCATCATGCACACCACCGCCGAGCGTGGCACCGATCAGGATCCACAGCATGCCGGGCAGATAACCAAACTGCGCGGCAAGCACCGGGCCCACGAGCGGTCCCGGACCTGCGATGGCTGCGAAGTGATGGCCGAAGACCACCCACTTGTTCGTCGGCACGAAGTCCTTGCCGTCCTTGTGCGTCACCGAAGGCGGAGCGCGATGCTTGTCCAGCACGAGCACCTTGGTGATGAGCCACTTGCTGTAAAAGCGATACGCGACCGCGAACGAACACAAACCCGCCACGACCAGCCACAGCGCATTGATGGTTTCACCTTTGTGCAATGCGGAGAAGGCGACAGCACCGGCTCCGAGCAGGGAGACGGCGATCCAGATGAGGACTTGAAGGGGCTTGGGCATGGTTTGTGAAAGTAGTCCAGTTGGGCTGCAACTGGAGGTATGTTGAATGAAAGAGGAGGGACCAGTTGCAGCGCAACTGGACTACTTGGTAGCGTCCGTCTTCGCAGGCTTCGGCGGCGGCGGGGCGACGTAAGGAGGATTGGTCATCGCTCCTGGAGCAGTCTCCTTGAGATTGGCGGGAACGTCGGCCTGGACATCACCCAGCGCCCACTTCACACCACCGATGAGGATTTCCTGGAAGGTGGGATTGGTCCAGACGTCTTCGCGGTGGCCCATGGCGGTGTACCACACGCGGCCGGCACCTTCCTTGCGTGCCCAGGTGCTCGGGTAGGCAGGGCGCTCATACTCTTTGCCTTCCATGGCTGGGGCGTCGATCACGCTGAGCACGTGGATGTCGGAATTGAAATCCTTGAGAGAGTACCACTCTTCCATGAAGCCGTAGGTTGCGCCGACTTTTTCGAAGCCGGGGAACTTGGCGTCGGTGACGGTGTTCTTGGCGTCCTGCTGCTTTCCGTGCTTGATGAACTCGGCACCGAGGAAGTGCACATACGCATCCGCCTTTTCACCGTGGTTCAGGTAACGCTCAGGGCCCTTCTGCGATTCGTTGTCGGTGTGGAAGGTGTCGCTGGCGGAATGCGTACCGATGAAGCCCTTGCCGCTCTTCACATAGTCAAACAGCGCCTGCTTGCCTTCCTTCGTCATGGGCGGCTGCTTGTCGGTGCCTTCGCTGCAAAGGTCGCCCGTGGTGTAGAAGAACACGGCGTCGAATTGCGCCAGGTAGTCCTTGCTGAACTTGGAGCCGTCCTTGGAGAATTCGAACTCCCAGCCGTTCTTGGCGCCGAGTTCCAGCAGCACCTTCTCGGCCCAGCTTGGCTGGCCTTTTTTCCAGGAGATGACGCTGTGCTCAAAGCCGCTCGACTTCGTGAAGAAGAGAATCTTGTGCTTGGGGGCGGGGGCGGAAAAGGCCACGACGCAGGCAGCGGCGGCCAGCATCAAGGGAGCGGCAAGTTTTTTGATCATGAGGGGCGGATTCTGGCGGGTTTTTGAAAACAAGGCAAGGCAGTGTTGCGTGCCTTGTCATTTCGACCGGGCCGAATACGATGGCATGGATGATGCGCTTTCTTTTACTTTTAATGCCCCTGCCACTTTGTGTACTTCTCTGCCAGTGCGGCTCCAGCGCTGGAGCGCGCTGGGAGTACAAGTATGCCCCGGGCAAGACGGCGGTCCTCATCGGCGGCAGGGCCGTGCCACCGGCCAATGCACCTGCGGCCGTGCTGCGGGCCATCTCTGCCGGCAATCGCATCTGTACCATGCCCTATCGCAGAGGCGGTGGTCACAAACACTTTGAGGACAGCGCCTATGACTGCTCCGGCACGGCCTCCTACGTGCTGCATGCCGCTGGCAAGCTGGATAAACCTACAGTGTCCGGGGCCTTTCGCAGCTTTGGGAGCAGCGGCCACGGGAAGTGGATCACCGTCTATGCCCGCAAGGGGCATGTCTTTATGGAGGTGGCAGGGCTGCGGCTTGACACGGGCTACAGCGATGCCGACAGCGACGGACCGCGCTGGAGCAGCCGCTCACGGCCCAGCAAAGGCTACACCATGCGCCATCCATCCGGCTTATGATTCCCGCCGAAGCTATCGTTTACCGCCCGAATGTCGCTGCGATTTTGCAGCGGGAGAACGGCGACATCTTTGTGGCGGAGCGCATCAACATCAAAGGCGCATGGCAGTTTCCCCAAGGCGGTATTGATGAAGGCGAGGATGCGGAAACGGCGCTCTTTCGCGAACTGGAGGAGGAGATTGGCGTGAAGCGCGAGCTGCTGCTGATCCTGCAGCGGCGGGACGGCTACCGGTATGCGTTCTCCAAAGGGCGGCTTAAATACGGCATCTATGGCGGTCAGGAACAGACTTATTTCCTGTGCCGCTTCATGGGCGCGGACACCGATTTCAATCTGGATGCCACGCATCGCGAGTTCGCGGGATTCAGATGGATCAAGCCGTCGGACTTTCAGATGGACTGGGTGCCAAAATTCAAACGCCACGTCTATCGGCAGGTGATGCTGGACTTCTTTGGCATCGAATTTGCCTGAGGACGTTCAGTTCAATCCGAAGCGTTGGAGACCACTCACTGGCGGTGCAAACCAGCGCATCTTGGACCGGAGCTTGAGCGAGTGAGTCCTGTCGTCAGCTGCCTGCACCACCAGCAGGGAGATTTTGAAGCCATAGGAACCGTCTGCGCGCCGCTGCGGAGAGCCGGCAACCACGAGGCATTTCAGCATGACCCACTTCGAATTTGAAACCGTCATGGCAAGCATTGCGGGCGTCAGCGTGGAACGTTTGATGCGCACCTGGACTTCAGCGCCCATGTCAAAACGCTGGCGTGACCAGAACACGAGACCGCAGGAGGTGATTTCGCAGAGTTCGACGACAGTTTGCCTGCCGCCGCAGACCGATTGTTCGTCGCCTGCGGAGGTTTCCTGCTGTTGCTGGCCGTGTTTAGCCATACGATTCGCGGAATGACTACGAAAAGAGGCGCACGGGGCGGGGAAAGTCAAACGACGAAGGCGGCGAACGCGGGGCGGTCTTGCACGCCCCACGTCCGTCTCAGGTTATTCTTCGTCGGCGGAATCAGAGGCAGCGCCTTTGGCGGCAGAGCCTTTCTCAGAACCGGCGGACTTCTCGGCCTGCTTGGCTTTCACGGCGGCTTCGATTTCGGCATAGACGGTCGCATCGTTGCGCAGGACTTCCTTGGCGGCATCGCGCCCTTGGGCAAGCTGGGTGCCTTTGTAGCTGATCCATGAGCCGCGCTTTTGCAGGATCTCATAATCCATCGCGAGATCGAGCAGCGAGCCGACATTGGAGATGCCCTCGTTGTACATGATGTCGAACTCGGCCTCGGTGTAAGGCGGGGCCAGCTTGTTCTTCACCACTTTGACCTTGGTGCGGTTGCCGGTGACGGTGCCGTCGGTGGTTTTGATGGCGCCGATGCGGCGGATGTCCACGCGCACGCTGGCGTAGAATTTGAGGGCCTTGCCGCCAGGGGTGGTTTCGGGGTTGCCGAACATGACACCGATCTTTTCACGAATCTGGTTGGTGAAGATGCAGCAGGTGCGCGCTTTGGCGATGATGGCGGTCAGCTTGCGCAGGGCGGCGCTCATGAGGCGGGCCTGCGCACCGACGGTGGAGTCCCCGATTTCGCCCTCGAGTTCCTGACGGGTGACGAGCGCGGCCACGGAGTCGATGACGATGACGTCGAGCGCGTTTGAACGGACGAGCGTTTCGCAGATGCGCAGGGCTTCTTCACCGGAGCTGGGCTGCGAGACGAGGAGTTCGTCCATCTTGACGCCAAGGCGGCGGGCGTAGGCGGGATCGAGTGCATGCTCAACGTCGATGAAGGCTGCCAGACCGCCAGTCTTCTGTGCCTGGGCGATGACGGTGAGGGTGAGAGTGGTTTTACCGGAGGATTCCGGGCCGTAGATTTCCACCACGCGGCCACGGGGGAAGCCGCCAGTGCCGAGCGCCTGGTCGATGAGCAGATTGCCGGTGGGAATGACGGTGATGTCAGACTTCACGCCTTCACCGCCCATGCGCAGGATGGCACCTTCACCGTAGTCTTTCTGAATTTGCTGGATGGCCAGATCGAGATTGCGGCCGCGTGCTTCGGCGAGCTTGTCGGGTTTGGCTGCGGAAGTTTCGGAGGTTTCTTTGGGTGCTCTGGCCATAATCGTGGGTGTTCAGTGTTGGATAAAAAGCTGTTCGGGCGAACAGAAAGCGCATTTAAAGCATGCCGTAAAGCACTTTTCATCCTTAAGGCGCGATTCCTTACCAAAAAGCCTCTTCAACCCCTGATCGGCATCACATGTTGTCCATCTGCTTCAGCATGCCGCCGTAAAAGCCCGACATCATGCTGATGATGCGGTAGGCCACATACATGACGACGACTCCATAGGCGATCTTCGGCAGCCACTGCGCGGCACGCTGCACGGAATCTCCTGCTTCGATGGTTTCAGCTGCCGCCCAGCGGTTCATCTCGTGATCCAGGGTTCCGGTCTCTTCCGCCGTGGCGATGCCATGCACGAACACGATGGGAAAGCCATGCACGTCTGCCATGGCTCCGGCGATCGTTTCTCCCGTCGCGATGCGCTGGGCCGCGTCCTTCGCCGCATGGCGCAGCATGCCGCTGTGGGAGGCGCTGCCCGCGAGCTCCATGGACTCCGTCATCCGCATGGAGGCCAGCAGGCAGGCATGAAACACCTGGCAAAAACGTGCCAGCGCCCAGTGACGCCGCACGCTGCCGATCAGCGGAAGGTGGCCGAGCCAGCGATCCACCGGGGCAGACTCCGCCCCCAGGCGCGACAGCCAGCGCCAGAGCAGGAAGAGGGACAGCAGCACCAGCCAGAGGATGGCCAGCGGCATGAAGATGCCCCCCAGCGAGCAGGGTTTGTCCTCCATCGTTGCCATGACGATTGTCGGCACTTCCGGCAGGACGATGCCGAGATGCGCGAGCACCAGCGGGTAGATCATTGCCCCGATCGCCTGCTTCACCGCCATGTTCCAGGCTTCGAAGTAGCGCGACAGATGGCTGAAGGCATCGCCCAGACGTCCGCTGCGCTCTCCGGCGTCGAGGAGGGCAAACTCCAGCGCGTCTGAGAACGCTCCGCAATGTTCGGTGATGGAGGCGGCGACTCCCTTGCCTTCCTTAAGCCCAAGCTGCAGTCCCTGCAGCCAGGTGCGGCGCGCATGGGACGGCTGCTGCTTGAGGAGCATCTCTATCGAGCGGTCCAGATGAAAGCTTGCCCCCACCAGCTTGGCCAGTTCGCGATACAGCACTGCTTTTTCGGAGAGTTTCATCGGCGGTGCGAAACTAACGCCAGCGCATTCGCCGCGGCGAGTACTAAAATCTACAGACCACGGCCTGATCCCCGTTCTGTGACACTCTTATTGCTTCTCAGGTTGGTTTCACCGCCTATCATCCGGCTTCCGCATGCCGCCGCCCATCGCCCACAAAGAAACACCCGACCAGCACTGGATGCACCTCGCCCTCGACCAGGCTCAGCTTGGCGTCGGTCTAACCAGTCCCAATCCGCCCGTGGGCGCGGTCATCATTGCGCAGGAAAAAGTCATTGGTCGGGGTTACCACCACAAGGCCGGCGAGCCGCATGCCGAGGTGGAGGCGATCCGCGACGCGCAAAAATTAAACCCCAAGCTGCTGCGTGGCTCCACGATCTACGTCACCCTCGAACCCTGCTGCACGCAAGGCCGGACCCCGCCATGTACCGAGGCGATCAAAGCCGCCGGCATCAAGCGCGTCGTCATTGGTGCCCACGATCCAAATCCCACCCACCGCGAGCAGGCCCGCAGCAATCTCATGCTCGCCGGCATCGAGGTCACCGCCGGTGTCCTCGAAGAAGAATGCCGGGCGATCATCCGCCCCTTTGCCAAATGGATCACCACCGGGATGCCTTACGTCATCGCCAAGGCCGGGCAGAGTCTGGATGGCCGCATCACCCGTCCGGCCGGGGAGAGCTCGCTGATCACCAACGACGCCGCCCGCGCCCATGGCCGCAGACTGCGCATGCGTGTGGATGCCATCCTTGTCGGAGCCGAAACGATCCGCAAAGACAACCCCCAGCTCACCCTGCGTGATGGCAGTGCTGGCAGCGGCAAGTTGCAGCCCTGGCGCGTTGTTCTCACACGCAGCGGCGACATACCACCGCACTCCCAGATCTTCACCGACGCGTTCAAGGACCGCACCGTCATCATGCATGGCAAGGACCTGCCCGAAGCGCTGGCCATTCTGGGCAAACACGGCGTGCTTTCTGTCCTCATCGAGGGTGGCGGCATCGTTCTCGGCCAGGCCTTTCGCGACCAGTTGGTTGATGAGGTCTATTGGTACATCGCTCCGCGCTTTTGCGGCGGCGGCCGTCCATCCCTGGCCGGTCCTGCTTTGCCCGCCTCCATCGAGCTGCAAAACATCACCGTCCGTCCCATGGGTGACAACGTCTGCTTCCACGGTTTCCCCGTGTGGCCGGGGGCGGCACAAGAATAAGGCGGGCTGTTTCCAGCCCGCCTCGTTGATGTTCAGAACTGCAGCGGCTACTTCGTTGGCTCCAGCTTGATCGAAGCAACCGATCCGTTCGTCTCAAACTTTTTGCCAAAGGCGAGTTCCACCTTCGCGGTAACTCCGGCAATGCCGGGCACGCTGACGGTGGGCGGGGTGGTGTAGCCTGCACCACCGCTGACGACTTCAAATCCGGTGACCACGCCGTTCTTCACGAGGGCATTGGCCACTGCGGGCGTGTGCTTCCAAAGTTCGCGGCTGCCCGGCGGGTAGCGGTAGAAATTGGAGACTTCATCCAGGCGGTCATTGGTGATGCCGTATTTTCCAAGGGCGGCCATGAGCACTTTTTTATTGGCCTGCGCTTCTTCGCGTGAAGGTCCGCCACTTCCAGGTCCGGCAGGATGCACGCCGCTGAAGGCATCACGAAAGACTTCCGCACTGACTCCGAGGGCGGAACCGATGAGGATGACCGGTCTGCCGTGATCGATCCGGTCGGTGTCATGCCCGCCAGAAAAGGTGACGGGGACACGAGTGACGCCGGCGGGGAGTACGGCCGTCTGTGCCTGGGCAAGGCAGCCCACGACGGCAGTGATGGCAAAGATGAGCGAGCAGGGGAGAAGTTTCATGGAGTGGCAGGGTTGTGGCGCTTCAACCCTGCTGATGAGGGTTTGTTACGTGGTAATCTCCTCTTTGAACTTCATGGCCAGGTGATCAGGCACTTGTCTCCCAATTTTTGTTGGAGTGCTTCGACCTCTTCCTTTTTCAGTCCGGTGCAGTGGAAGAGGTCAAGCTCTTCAAGTTTCGTCATGCCGGCGATGCCAATCAACGCCTCTCTGCCCTTCAGGTCGGTGCAACTTATCAAATCGAGTGTGAGCAGATGATTGAGATCCTTCAGCATGGCAGTGTCCTCCATCCCTTCTCCTCCGCTGAGGTGGAGTATTTCCAAATTCACCAGGCCTGCAAGTCCTTGGAATGCAGTGCGTCCCTTCAGGCCAATGCAGTTCGTTAAAAAGAGCTTGTGAAGATCTTTCAGTCCTGCAAGGACCGAGGTATCCACTAGTCCGCTGCAGTCTTTGAGGTCAAGCCTTTCCAAGTGTTTCAGCCCGGCGAGGCCGTGGAAAGCAGCATTGCCCTTGAGGCCGCTGCAGTAATCCAGTTCAAGATTTCGCAGTTCTGTGAGGCCTGCCAGTGCGGTAGTGTCGTCCAGACCTTCGCAGGAACTTAGGCACAGATCTTGCAAACCTGACAGTCCGGCGAGACCTGCAAATGCGGTTGCCCCTTTGAGGCCGGTGCATTGCATCAAGTTCAGCGTGTGCAGCTTCTTGAGGCCGTTCAGCGGGTCGGTGTCTTCCAGCCCGTTGCAGCCAGCAAGGCTAAGCCATCCCAAATCCTTCAGGCCGGCGAGGCCTTGCAGCGCGTTTTTACCCTTTAGATTTTGGCAAAAATCCATGAACAGCCGGTACAACCCTTTCAACTCCGCCAACGCTGCCGCATCTTCCAGACCTTCGCAGGAACTGAGGTTCAGCGCCTCCAGATTAGACAGACCGCTGATGCCGTGAAATGCGTTGCTGCCCTTCAGCCCCTGGCAGGAAGCCAGGACTAGCTCACGCAGGCCAGCCAAGCCTGCCAGCACTTCGGTGTCCTCCAGTCCGTCACAACCCCGAAGGTCGAGTATCTCCAAGTCTTTCAAGCCAGCGAGACCTTGAAATGCAGCTTTGCCTTGAAGGCCTTCACATGAACTTAGATCGAGTTCACGCAGACAGTTCAGTCCAGGCAGCATGGACGTATCTTCCAGTCCAGGGCAGTCGAAGAGGTCAAGCTCCACCAAGTTCTTCAAGCTGGCGATGCCCCGAAACGTCTCTTTGCCTTTCAGGCCATAGCATCTGCACAGGTGAAGTGTGTGCAAGGCTTCAAGTGGCGCCAGCACCGAAGTGTCTGCAAGTCCAAGGCAGCCGCTGAGGTCAAGTGCCTGCAATGACACCAGCTTTTCGAGTCCTGAAAAGTCCGTGATCTTTTGGCAGTAACTTAGGTCCAATGACAGCGGCTGCAAAATGCGCAGAGGCTCACGAATCTGGCTCAGATCCCGCCAGTGTCGTGGGCTGTTAACTTCGCGCTTCACGGGATCGTACTGAAAGCCGTGCCTGACCAGTTCGTTGACTGCCCAGGCATGCTGCTGCCAGCGCCAGATCAGTCCACCGCCCACCAGGACCAAGGCTGCGAACGCTGCAACCTGCCAGAAGCGGCGGTGAAGGGGAGCGGATGGGGTGTCTTGTAAAAGTGTGCTCATGCAACGGCGGCGGTTCTGGGTTCGGCCAAGCTTTCGAGAGAATCATTCCGAGTGTGACCTGAAATTGGACCGTTTGACAAGCGTATTGCTCAAGCGCAGCACTCGCTGCTGCAAAGATCAGTTTCCCCCCCATGACAGCACGGCTATGCGTGCGTATCCATGCCCACTGTTCCGCCTCTTCGTCCCGCCGTATTTTTTGACCGCGATGGTGTCGTCAATGTCTCCCCGGGAGACGGCTATGTGCTGCGCTGGGAGGATTTCCACTTTGCACCGGGCATCATCGAGGCTCTGGCGCTGTGCCGTGCACGTGGTTATGCGACGATTCTGGTGACGAGCCAGCAGGGCGTGGGCAAGGGGCTGATGACGCAGGCTGCTCTCGACGATCTTCATGCGCGCATGCAAAACGAACTCGCACCGCATTCCGCCGCGCTTGATGGCATCTATGCCTGCACGCACCTGTCAGGTACCTGCACCTGCCGCAAGCCAAGCGCGGAGATGATTTTCCGCGCGCGTGATGAACACGGCATCGATCTGACTCGCAGCTGGCTCGTCGGTGATCATGATCGTGACATCCAAATGGCCATCAATGCAGGCGTGCCGCGCACGGTGCGCATTTTGAGCCATCATGAACCTAAGGTGAGCGCGGAGTTTACGCTGGCGGAGACGACGGAGCTGGACGCGCTGTTGCGGGAGAAGCTGCCGCAGGTCTGAAGGAGAGGGATCATCTTGATCCCTCCGTCCGTGATACAGGCTGCCAGCCTGTGGCTTGAAAAAACATCCGTAAAACCGACGGGCTATCAGCCCATCCCACGCTCTTATCTCAGCGCTTCACCATCGCCGATTCGAGCGCCTTGCGGTAGGTCATCACGGCGTCTCCAATGGCTGCGGACACCTGCTGGCGGTACGTCTCCGAGGCGACAAGCTGGCATTCCGCGCCATTGGTCACGAAGCCGCCTTCAAACAAGATGCCGGGGCGCTTGCAGCCGGTGAGCACGCTCCATTGCGCACGCTTGATGCCGCGATCGACGAACTTGAAACGGCTGATGACGTTGGCATGCACAGCAGTGGCGAGGGCGATGTTGGCTGAGTCCTGCTTGTTGCCGGTGACACCGTTGATGTTGAAACCGCCACCTCGGCTGATCGTTGCGGCGGCGCTCTGCGGTGTGAGCGCCCAGGTTTCGATGCCTGTGGCGGCGGCACCGCCAGAGTTGAAGTGGAAGCTGAGGAAGATGCTCTTCGGCGTCTGGTTCGCGATCGCCACGCGTCCGCTTAGCGTGATGAAGGTGTCAGTCGCGCGTGTCAGGATCACTTTGAAACCGCGTTGCATGAGGGCCGCGCGCACAGACATGGCCATCTTCAGCGCGAAGTCTTTCTCGTAGCCGTAGACACCGCGAGCACCGGCGTCATGGCCACCGTGGCCGGCATCGACAACGACGGTGTCAAAGAATTCGGCGTTCTGAATGTGGCTGGGGTAGAGGACGGGGTCGATGAGCTTGCACAGATCGAGGCGCGAGAACAGCACCTTGCCATTGTACTCCGCCACCGGGAAGCTGAGGATGAATTTGATGTTGTTGATCAGCATCTCCTGCGAGCCGATCTGCGCCTTGAGGATGAGCTTGGAGGAGCCGAGCCAGAAGTGCGTGCCCTGCGTCCGGAAGGTGGTGAAACCATAGACGGGGTTGTAGAAATTGCGGATGCTTTCCGCCGTCACGTAGTCGCGCCCGCCGATCTTCACGATTTCCCAGCCGCCGTTGGCGGGAAGGACTTCGACGGATTTGGATTTCTCCTTGGTGGCAGGCTTGTCGTCATCGTCCTCTTTGAATTCGCCCTTCATCGGGGACTCACCGTCTTTCGCAGCGGTTTTCGTCACATCCTTGATGGGCTCTTCCTTGGGCTTGGGTGCCGCCTTGGGGGGCTCTGTTTTCGCTGGGGTCTTGGAAGCAGTCTTGGCGGATTCAGATTTCTTGCCGATCTCCACTTTCTTGCCGCCGGTCGTGGTGATGATGACCCGGGGTGGTTTGCCACTCGCTGGCTTTTTAGCGGTGGACTTTTCCGCCTCTGTTTTGGGTTCTGGCTTTGACTTGGCGGCCGGTTTTTTCTCAGGCTCAGGCGCAGGTGGAGGCGTTTCAGTCTTGCCGCCGCCGCCGAAGAGCTTTTTGAAGAAGCCCGGCTTCTGATCCTCCGCATGCGCCACGTCGAACGACGCTGTGACCAGGGCGCAAGCGAAGAGGGCGGTGAGAGCCTTGGGGAGTTTGGGATGCAGTCTTGGAGTCATGACGGGAATGACAGCAATAGCGGGGAAAAGCTGCCCTTTATAGCCTGAGACGGCATGGAGCGCAAACGATCTGACAAGCCAGGTCCGGGGGCGGTCAGCTTTTGCCAAGAAATGCTTAAGGTGGTCAAAAGGGTGCTTCCAGTCTATGCTTTCACCCCCGCTTTGACCCCGCCCTTGACGGAGTCGCCGCTTTGACCCATTGACCCAGTAGCTATGACCAAAAAACCTGTTGTTCTGATTATCCGTGACGGCTGGGGTATCAACCCCGGCGGTAAAGCTCAAGCCGTGGCCAATGGCGATGCCACACTGCTGGCCCGCACGCCCTACCACGATCACCTCTACTCCACCTATCCAATGGGCACCGTCAGCGCCAGCGGCGAAGACGTGGGTCTGCCCGAGGGGCAGATGGGCAACAGCGAAGTGGGTCACCTCAATCTCGGCGCAGGCCGCGTGGTGTATCAGGACCTCACCCGCATCAACAAATGCATCCGCGATGGCGAACTGGCCTCCATGCCGGTGCTCGTGGAAGCCTTTGAGAAGGCCAAGGGCAAGCGCCTCCACTTCCTCGGCCTCATCAGCGACGGCGGCGTGCATTCCCATCAGGATCACCTCGCCGCTCTCTGCAATGCGGCGAAGGCCGCTGGCGTGAGCGATCTCATGGTCCATGCCATCACTGATGGTCGCGACACCTCCCCGACAGGTGGTGCCGCCTACATGGCCAAGCTGGAAAAAGACCTCGCGCCAAGCGGGGCCAAGATCGCCACCGTCATTGGCCGCTACTACGCCATGGACCGTGACAAGCGCTGGGACCGCAACAAGCTCGCGTGGGACGCCATCGTTCTTGGCCGTGGCGAAGTCCGCACCGATCTGCCCAGTGCCGCCGTGCAGGCCGCCTATCCGAAAGACCCGCGCGGTGATGAATTCATGCAGCCCATGATTTTCTCGAATGTCAACGAACAGCGCATCCGTGATGGCGATGTCATCCTGTGGTTCAACTTCCGCGCCGACCGCGCCCGCCAGCTCAGCGAGGCTTTCTTGAAAACTGACTTCAATGGCTTTGATCGTGAAGTCACTCCCAAGACCGGCTACTACACCCTCACCGAATACGACGCCACCTACACCGAGCTCGGTGCCCGTGTGATCTTTGCACCTGAGAGCCTGAGCAACAACCTCGGCCAGGTCGTGGCCGCCGCCGGTCTGACCCAGCTCCGTGCTGCGGAGACGGAGAAGTACCCTCACGTCACCTTCTTCTTCAACAGCGGTGTCGAAGAGCCAAATCCTGGTGAAGACCGCTACCTCGCCATCAGCCCGAAGGAAGTGCCCACCTACGATAAGAAGCCGCAGATGAGCGCGCCCGACCTCACCTTTGAAGTGATGCGCCGTCTGGAAAGCTACGACCTCGTCATTATGAACTACGCCAACCCCGACATGGTCGGCCACACCGGCGTCGTCGAAGCGGGCATCCATGCCTGCGAGACCATCGACCTCGGCGTGCGCCTCATCGTGCAAAAAGTGCTCGAACTCGGTGGCAAGCTCTTCATCACCGCCGACCACGGCAACTGCGAGCTCATGCGCAACCCGGACGGCAGCCCCAACACCGCCCACACCACCAACCTCGTCCACGGCATCTACGTCGCCGCTGATGCCAACAGCTACACCGTCGCCAACGGCAAGCTCGCCGACATCGCCCCGACCCTGCTCGACATGCTCGGCGTGAAGCCCTCGGCTGAGATGACCGGGAAGAGTTTGCTGGTGAAGAAGTGATTTGCCGAATTGAGTATGAAAGTTTTGCCAGTTACTGCAGTCCTCGGGCGTCCTCGCCAGTGTGACTCTGGTTGGCTGGCAATTCAGTGCCGTGATTTGGCTCTCATTGCGGAACATGAAAAGAACGCAAATTTGATGGTTTATGCGTGCCTAGAAGCGCGGAATGCTATCGAGCAGTTGTGGTTTGAAATTTACATACTGCTAAAGGGTGGAAGCATGGCAAAAGAGGAGTTTGAAAAAATAAAAAAACGTCAAGATGGTTGGGCTGCGGCAATCAAAGTGCTCGAGCCACAATATAGGAAACTGACTCAGTTTGCCGCGATCATAATGAGACTCGACAAACGAGCGCCATACGGAATTGCAGTTTGGGATTTCAAGAAGCTTCGCACCATCTGGAATCAGTTAAGTTCATACTGTCACGCACAAGGCCATTCCCAGCCTACAATGGGTAAT
The DNA here is from genome assembly GCA_903838675.1 of uncultured Verrucomicrobiota bacterium. Lineage (GTDB taxonomy): Bacteria > Verrucomicrobiota > Verrucomicrobiia > Verrucomicrobiales > Verrucomicrobiaceae > Prosthecobacter. Next base: position 67,306 of record CAILZI010000121.1, on the reverse strand, counting down.
CCAGATTGGACGACCAGCGGTTTAAACTTGGTTCATGAGGTGTTTCAATATTTTTCGACTCAACTGCATGGAGCTGCGAATGGGATTATACGACCTGAGAACATGACCCCCAATGCACGCATGGTTTGGAATGACTTTGTGTCTGAAAAGATTGATGAAGAGCAGGTCGAAATTCGCCTTCGGTTGGTGGCTCCACTGAATTGAAATGCGCCTTCTCTTCCTCTGCTCCCGCAACCAATGGCGCAGCCCGACGGCGGAGAAGGTGTATCAAAACGATCCGCGTGTGGAAGTGCGCAGCGCTGGCACCAGCGCTTCCGCCCGCTGCCGTGTCTCCGAAAAACTGCTGCTGTGGGCGGATCGCGTCATGGTGATGGAGCATGCTCACAAGCAGCGGCTGCGGGAGCAGTTTCCTGAACTCTTGCGCGACCTGCGCATCGACGTGCTCGACATCCCAGACGATTACCAATTCATGAATCCGGAGCTGGTGACCATGATCCGCGAACGCGTGGAGCCGCTTTTGGAGCGCGGACTTTAGTCCGCAGCGCGCCGCCGAAGTGCCAGATTCTTACCACGAATCATCTCTCATCACACCGAGGATCAGTTTGTTTTTGGCATTCACCGTGGAAAACACGCGTTAGTCGCCAGCGACCTGCTGCGGACTAAAGTCCACGCACCTCAAGCAGCCTTCCGCTGCGGCACCAGCTGCCACAAACCCACCACGTGCTCCCAGCGGCGAATGCCTGTGTCGATGATGAAAATAATCAGCAGCGCAATCAGCAACGAAGGCCAGAGCTCCTCATACTGCACCGCCTTGGTCGTCTCAAGATTCGGCAGTCCTTTACCATCGCCAAGATAATCTCCGCCCGTGATGCGCACGGCTTCCTTCAGCAGTTCTTCGTTCACCGTGCCGAGGCTGGCTTCGGTGGAGGGATTGTGAATGAGGCCCGTGGTGACCATCTCGGCACCGACTTGAGCGCGGATCAAATACACACCTGCCTGCGTCGGTTTGAAGTCAGCCGCATAGGTGCCGGGCGCTTCCTGCCTCAGCACCAGTTTTTGCACGGCTTTCAGCGGTGCGCCCAGCGCATCTGCCGCCACGTGAAACACCTCGGCGGCGACAGTGGCGTTGTTGGCGCGTGTGCCAGCATCTGCGAGCAGATCCACGCTGACGTGCGCATCATCTCCCTGCATGCGTGCGGACAGATCCATGAGGCGTCCCTGGGGTGCACGGGCAGTTTCACGCAGCACCTGGGACCAGAAGCGTCCGTAGCCGCTCCAGCGTGCGATCCACAGTGAGGCCCAGCGGCTTTTCGCATCCGATGTAAAAGCCGTGGCTTTGCCGAGACCGAAGCGCCAGTGTGCGAGCAGCGGATCGCCCGTGTCAGTGACCAGCGGCACCTGGGCAGAGGTGCGGCGCGTGGTTTTCACATATCCAAGCAGCGTGGGCGAGTCCCACTTTTCAAATCCGGCAAGGATGGGGTCCTTTTCCTTCAGCTCAGGCATGAAGGGCTCCTCACGGATCATGCGTCCGGTGTGCATGAGGGTGTCCTGTGTGAAGATGCGTGTGATGCTGCTGGCATCCATCGTCGAGTATGACTGCCCGCCGCCGCTGGAGGCGATGGCCTGCAGCAGCGCCACATGCGAGCCTTCTCCGATGGCGACGGTGGAAATCGTCAGGCCTTCGTTGCGGCACTGGGTGGAGAGCTGCTCGTAGCCAGAGCCTGCGGTCTGGCCATCGGTGAGGATGATCATGTGCTTCACGCGCGCCTTCGTGCGCAGCAGGGCCTCGCGCCCGAGCTGAAACGCCGGCATCAAATTGGTGCCACCTCCCGAGGCGATGGCCGCGATCTGGCCTGACACCGCATTCGTGGAAGTCAGCCGCGTCATCGGCGCGACGACGTGTGCCTCCGAGTCAAAGGCCCACACACCGAGAGAGTCGTTATGCCCGAGCACTTCAGCGGTCGCGATGGCGGCGCTCTTGGCCATTTCGAGTTTTTCACCAGCCATGGAACCGGAGCGGTCCAGCACGATGGCGACGGCGGCGCTTTGCTTTTCTTCTTCGTCCGGTGCTTTGAGCCGCACGGGCAGCACTTCTTCAATGGGCGTGCGATAATAGCCACCGACGCCAAAGGAACCCGGCCCGCCGAGCATGATGAGGCCGCCGCCGAGTTTATCGACGTAATCGCGCAGCGCATTCATGAGCGGCTCGCCAAGCTGATGCGCCGGAACATCGGAGAGAATCACTCCATCGTAGCCGCCGAGCATATCAAAGGTGATTGCGAGATTGCCCGGCTGGCGCAGATCGAGCTCGATGCCCTCCTTCTCCATCGCCTGCATGAGGTAGCGGCCTTCAGCAGCATCGGATTCAATGTAGAGCAGCCGCAGCCGTCCGCGCACATCCACGATGGCGAGAGCGCTGTCGTTGCCCGGCAGTGTGTCGCCTTTGATGCCTTCCAGCACCGCGCGGTATTGGAACGTGTTGCGTGTGGAAGGCGTGCGATTGAAGACGACCTCCTGCGTCGCGCCCGGCTTGAGCGTGACCGCGCGCTTCTCCACCTCAATGCCGTTTTCGTAGAGCTTCAGAGTGCCGGTGCCTTCGATGGTGCTCTCAAACATGGCTTTCAGACTCAGGCTGGCACCTTCAAACAGGCGGGTGCGGTTGGGCGTGAGCGATAGCATGCGTGCATCCGGGCGGTTGGGGCCTGCCATTGGCAAAGCGTGCAGTTTGATGCCGGCCACGGCCGCTTCGCGTGCAGCATCCAGCAGGCTGCCGCGTGTCTCATGGCCATCGCCGATCAGCAGAATGTTGCGGCTCGCCCCTGGCGGAAACAAGGCTTCCGCATATTCGACGGCGGCGGCGTAGTGGCTGTCTCCGCCGTTTGCCTTCTGCCAGGCTGCCTGCATTGCGGGCGTGCTGCCTGCGGGCAGGAGTTCGGGCTGTGAGCCGAGCTGCACCACAAACGAATCAATCCCGCTGCCGAGCGCCGCACGCACTCGGGCGGCTTCTGCGAGCGACTTCTTCAATCCTTCCTCGCCCATGCTCTGGCTGGCATCGACGATGATGCCGAGCGCCTTGCGTCCCGTCTGTTTCACACGCGCTGGTCCCGCAAGAGCGGCGATGGCCAGCATCACACCAATGGCGCGCGTGACCAGCAGCAGGCGCTTGCGCAGTCCGGTCATGGGATGCGATGAACGCGATTCGATCCACAGCAGCAGAGCGACTGCGGGCAGGATGAGCAGAAGGAGTTTTGGCGATTCCCAGTCCAAGGTCACGGAGGATAGGCTTCCAGCCTGTCAGGGCAAGGGGTGTCAGAGAAAAAGGCAGGATGCCAATGCCCGCACTACTTCAGTGCGCTGCGCAGCGTTGCCAGCAGCTTCTCAATGTCCTCAGCCGTATTATACCCATGCACAGCGATGCGGATGCGCCCCACTTGGTGCATGACGTGAATGTTCTGCGCGAGCAGAGCCTCATTGATGGCCGCTGTGTTCTCATGCTTGAAAGCAACAATGCCACTGGAGCATTCCGGCTGCGCGGCACTGAGCGCGGTGAGGCCCAGGTCCTTCAATCCGGCATGCACGCGGGCGACGAGCGGATCTGCATGCGCGATAATTTTGTCCATGCCCACCGCTTCGAGGTAACGCAGCGAGGCATTCAAGGCATACAGCGCGGCAAAGCTGGGCATGCCCACGGAGAAACTGAGCGCGCCGGGCTTGATACGCGCGCTTTCAAAACGATCCGCATCAAAAGCGTTCGCGATGTGATACCAGCCACCCGCACTGGTAGTCAGTCGCGCGGCGGATTTTTTCGGAATTCCAATGACGCCACCGCCATGAATGCCCAGGGTCCATTTGTGCGTGCTGGAAATCACGATGTCCGCATCCTGGCAGTCGAGCGCCACGCGGCCAAGCGCCTGCGTGACATCGACGGCGATGACCGCCTGCGGCGCGTGCTGGCGGATCATGTCGCGCAGTGGCGCAAAGGGAATGCGGTGACCGTTGTAGAAGCTCACCAGGCTGACCTGCACGAGCGCTGTGCGCTCATTGAGCAGCGCGGCGAGGTCGGTGAGGTCCAAGGCCCCGTCGCGATTTTTCCACAACCGCGTGACGGGGCGTGAGGCCTCCGGCGCGGTGAGCCAGGGCGTGGCTCCCGCAGGGAAATCGAGATCCGTGACGACAACTTCGTTCTTCGGCGTCAGTTGCAGCGCGTTGGCGAGGAGGTTGTAGGCCTCGGAGCTGCAGGAGCAGAAGGAAACTTCATCCGTGCTGAGGCCAAGGTGCCGGGCGGTGATCTCGCGGCAGTCTTCCACACGCGGGAAATGGAAATCGCGCCCACGCATGCCGAGCGATTTGTGCTGCATGTATTCCGCCACGGCCTCATTTACACAGAGAGGCGGGATGCTTTCGGCGGCGGTGTTGAGGTAATGAATGCCTTTGAGGCTTGGAAAATCGGTGGCGCGGGAGGATTCAGTGAGCATGCGGGGAAGAAACGCCGCTCAAGCCGTTTTTTTCACTCAGTTCTCGTGCTTCAGGGCAGGCGCATTCTCCGGCAGCTTGATCGTAGGCTCGCCGACGAGGTAGCCGAGCGAGGTGAGGAATTCGTCCATCTTCCTCGCGGTGACTTGAATCCACGGCACCCCGTTGAAGAAGCTGTGCGGCATGTCGGCGGCGGTCCACATCTCGGCGCGGACGCCGAGTGCGGTGGCTTTCTGCACGTACTCATCGCCACCGGCTTTGAGTTTGTCGGCGGTGCCAAAGAAGAGGATGGCGGGCGGGGTGTCCTTGCTGACAAAGCTGTTGGGGGTGATGGCTTCCGCGATCTCCGGGGTCATGGGATTTCCAGCGGTGACGTTTTGCTTGAAGAGCGTGGCGATGTTCATGGCCGGATTGAACAGCACCATGGCATTCGGCTTGGCGGAGATGCTCTTGTCATCCGATTCAGCGTCATAGGCTGACACCAGCGCCGTGCAGGCCGCCAGATGACCACCGGCAGAGCCGCCGCCCGCAATGATCTTGCCGGGATCAATTCCCAGCTCCGTGGCATGCCCGCGCACCCAGCGGATGGCGCTCTTGGCATCTTCCACCGCTTTGTCCGGCGTCGTCTTATGGACGTTCAGGATGCGGTAATCCGCGCTGATGGCCACGATGCCACGGCTGGCCAGGTATTCCGCCTGCGGGACGAACTGCAGGTAGGAGCCGCTCTTCCAGCCACCACCAAAGAAAAAGACGACGCAGGGCCGGAGTACCGCCGCTTGCACTTCCCCCTTCGGCGAAAACACATGCAGCTTCAGCTCCCCCTGCGGCGTCGTTTTATAAACAATCTCCTTCGTCGCGACTTCGACATCGGTCAGCTTGATCAAAGGCTTGTTCTTGCCGCCCTTTTGGGCATGCAGCGGCAGAGCGATGGCGAGGAGGAGGGGAAGGAGCAGACGCATGATGCGGGTGAAACGATGCGGGCGGGGCAAAGTTTCAGCGCGCTACTTCAGCGTCTGCAGCCACGCCACGAGATCCGCAAGGCCCTGCGGCCCAATGGCACCCGCGAGACCCGGAGGCATGAGCGACAGCTTCATCTCCTCCTTCTTGACGATGCTGGACTTCTTGACCGGCGTGGACGCCCCTCCCGCAATCCGCAGCGTCAGTTCCGTATCCGTCTCACTGATCGGATAACCCGTTATCGACTGACCTTCTTTCGTCGTGACAGTCTGGCCGACAAAGCTGTGCTCAATGGCCGCGCTCGGATACAGGATGGCGGTGAAGAGACCTTCCGCAGAGAGCTTGGCTCCGATCTGCGAGAGGTCAGGCCCGAAGTCGATGAACTGCCCTTTGACGCGGTGGCAGGCAATGCACCCTGCCTGCATGAACATCTGCTGACCTTTGGCGGCATCGCCCTTGAGCTTCACCAGTTCCGGCAGCTTGGGGAAGTTTTCCAAACCCTGCGCGGCAGGCAGCGGCAGTTCTTTGGCCGCTTGATCGCGCACACTGCCATCCGTGCTGCGGCTGAGCGCCAGTGCGGCCTGGTCTTTGTACTCGGCAGGCAGTTTGCCTTCGCTCTGCCACTTGAGAATCGAACGTCCGCCTTCGCCACTGAGCGCGAGGGCATCGATGATGACATGGCGCACGTCCTCACGCTTCTCCGGCCAGAAGGCTTGGTTTAGAACACCCACAGCAGCACGGTCACTCACACGACCCAGCGCCCCGATGAGCGCCTTGGCAGATGCAGCATCTGCCTCCTTGAGGAAACGTAGCGCGCCATCCCGATTTGCGGCGATGAGCCGTGCCGCATTCACGGACTCCGGTGCATTCGGATTCGCGACAATGTAATCAAGCAGCTCCTTCTCGAAGCCCGTCAGGTTCAGGCGCTCCACGAGGGCAACAAAATCCGGTTTGCCGATGACGGGTTTCAGAAGTTCGTCGAGGCGGGCTTTGGCCTCGGCATTGGAGGTGATGGTGTTTCTGTTAAAGAGCGCAGTTGAGGCCAGTGCGATCTCGTCACTAGATTTCATGAAAATGTGGTAAGCTGCACCCGCAACATCATCGGGGAACTTGCTTGCTAATAGTTGAAGGGTGCGGAGCAGTGCCAACTTCTGTTCTGAAGACAATGCTTTTGCTTCAGGTGTAAATTCGCACAAAATGCCTTCTGCCATTGAAATCGTTGTCTGGCTGCGTGTTCGGGTCACAAAGCGAAGATAATCACCGATGAACGCTGGCTTTGCCAGCTTCTGAAAATCTGGTCCTGCAACTCGAAATCTGAGCTCAGGGTGCATGTCTGATCCAATACCAATAGCTTCTACCATCCATTTATTGGTCTGGTGTTGTTGAATGGCGTCGAACATCAGGTTTTGCCATAGCAGACTGGCTTCCGAGGAGTTATCAAACCGAAGCGCAATGGCCGCCTCCCGACGCACAGCGGCGTATTTGTCCTCCAAGACTTTAGCGATGACCTCGCGCAGTTTCTCCGGCTGTTTCTGCCAGAGCTGACGAGCAAGACGGATGGCCGTAATGCGAATGTTCGGATCGGTGTCGGTGAGGGCTGCTTCCATCAAGGAGCGGGAGTTGCCAACTCCCGTTTTGGCGGAGGGACTTGGCAAGTCCCCCTCCTTGGCCAGCAGCCAGAGTGCTCGCGCGCGGTGCTGTGGATTGGCTTTCACGTCTTCAAACAATGCTTTCAGTGCAGGCTCGGCTTTGCCTCCGAATTTCTTCAGCGCCACCCACGCCAGATACCGAGCCTCCTCATTCGGCGATTTCAAAGCCGCTACGGAACCCTCGACAGTATCCACCTTGAAACTCGGAGCCTGATACTTCTCCGCCGCCTTCGTCGTCACACGAAACAACCTCCCCCGCGTCACATCTCCCATGCCATGCCCGCCCACACCGGGGTCATACCAATCGGCGACAATCAATGAGCCATCCGGCGCCACAGCCACATCACTCGGGCGGAACCATTTGTCTTTGGCACCTTCGAGGATGTTCACGATCTCCGCCTTGTAACCAGCACCGTCGGGCTGGGTGATGTAGCTGCGGACGACGTTCGGACCCGCATCGCAATGCAAAGGTTGCCCATGAAAAATGCTGGGCAGCAGGTCACCTTCATACACCTGCATGCCCGTGGGGCTGCCAGCGCCGGTTTGCAGCATGTTGGGGATGACGCCGGGATCGTTCTGGTGCCAGTGGCGCAGCGGGATTTCGCTTTCCCAGCCGAGGCGCGGGGTCTGCCATCCGGCACCGGTCATTTCGTCGGAGTAGCCGTAGTTGCCAAACTCCATGACGTAGTTGATGCGCACGCCTTTGTTGCCGTCATCATCATTGTCGGACTGCCACATCGTGCCAAAGCTGTCCACGGCGACCTCCCAGTTGTTGCGGAAGTTCCAGGCGAGCACTTCCACGTTGCCGCCATCCAGCTCGCACCGAAAGACCATGCCCTGCTGATACGGTCGGTTGTTCTGATTGGTGCATTTTACGCCGTGGATGTCGGTGATGAGCTTGCCTTCTTTGTCGCAGAGCTGCTTGCCAGCATTGCCAAAATTGAAATACAGGCGGCCATCGGGTCCGAAGTGGAATGCGTGGATGCCATGGTCATGCTGCGCACCGCCAATGTGGGTGAACATCAGCTCCTTGCGGTCGGCCTTGCCGTCGTCGTCGTCGTCGATGAGCCAGAACACATCGTCACCGCAGGAGATGAGTGCCTTATTGCCGAGCACGCAGATGCCATGGGCGCTGTCCACATCATGGCCCTGATGAAACACCGTGGACTTGTCCGCCTTGGCGTCGCCGTCGGTGTCTTCAAGGATGAGGATGCGGTCGCCCTCGGCCCGTTCGCCGAGGTGCTTGCGATAGTTCACCACCTCGCACACCCAGACGCGGCCACGATGATCGACGTCGATGCTGGAAGGACTCGCCATCATCGGCTCGCTGGCAAAGAGCTGCACCTTGAGCTCGGGATGCACGTCGAGTGAGGCAACGGCATCTGCCGGATCATGAGAGCTGCTGTCGCTGGCGGTGATGGGGCCGGGGTTTTCCGAGTACACGCGGAATTCCACGCTGGCGCTGCCCTGCTTGGTGCCGCCTTCATCGAGCGCGCCACGGGCTTTGAAGCGTTTCGTGCCAGCAGGGAGGTTGAAGGCGATGATGCTGTTCGCATGCGTGCCGATGCCATACTCGATGGCCTTGCCAGCACTGCGCAGTTCAGTGCCACCGGCACTGGCATTCACTCGCACGCTGTTCCAACCCGTCTCTGCGGATTTCCATTCGATCTCGGTGAGTTTTTTCTCGCTGCCATCAGCCAGGATGAGGCGTGGCTCCGCCCAGTCCGCCCAGTCGGCAGTGAAGCCGTTGCCGCCATCGGTGACGACGAGGTAGAGCTCCTTGGCACCCTCCAGCGAAACATCGATGTCCACGCTGTGGTTCGGCGTGGCGCTGGTGATGAGCTTGGAATTAAACAGCGGCTTCGGGGCGGCGAGCAGCAGCGTGGGGGCGAGAAGAGCGAGCAGGACAGATTTCATGCGAGGGCGGAGAATACGGGTGCGACCAGTCTGGGCTATCAACTTCTCCTAGGCGCAAACTTTTGCCTTGTTCTGGCTTCCGCCGTTTGAGAGAAAGGGGGAATATGGGATATTTCCGTACCTGCCATTTGTGCCTGCTAACCGTGGTTTTCGCAAGCATTGGCCACGCACAACACTATAATCCGGAAGTCTATCTGCACGACGCGGCACAGCGGATGTTTCCCGTCGAGGCTGCGAGAGCGATGGCGTGGATGGAAAACCAGAAGTCGGACCGGATCGGTGAGGTCACCTGGCAGGTTGCGGGTCACATCCAGGACGGATGTGTGTGGAAGATCGGATGGAAGTCTTACACGGGCGAAGAAAGCGCGAATGCGACAGTGACTTACAATACGGCAAAGCTTAGCAAGGGACCTGCCTATTATCGCGAAGTGTGGTCTGAACTGGCTAAGGGCCTGCATTATGATGCAGGCAAAAGTCCTGCCACGGCGAAGGAGTTGGAGACAGCGTTTTGGCGTGGCAGTGCCTTGGCAGGAGTGACGAGGGTGAGTGCGGTCGTGAAAGCCCAGACCTTCCTCAATCAGGGCCACCCACGCTCAAACGCGCAGGATGCTGCAGAACTGGCGGGCATGCTGGCCCAGGGGGCTGCGCCGATCCTGGGAGGTTCATGCACGTTGGATTACCTCATGCTGTCGCGCGCTGCAGCATGGCTTTGTCATGCAGAGGCGCTGTCGGGAACGGTTTTAACCCGTGAATGGTGTGTGATCGCACATCTGGCTGGGCGGGAGATTCCCGCGAGTCAAGCATGGAAGGAGGTGAAGGACGCGCAGACTCATGACACCCCCGGCTGGCGATGGTGGGACAAGGTTTTGACGAACTACCCCATGCCTGTGAAGGATGCGTGCCTGTTTGCCACGACGCCTGGGCAGGCTGAATCCGGCCTGCCATTTTTGCTGGCCTACCTGCGGTATGACACAGGGGTTTCCAGTCCTCTGGAAAACATCCTGCCGGAACTTTACGGCCGTAAGCTGGTCTCCCAGACGGATTATGTGCCTCTGCTGCTGGACTTGTTTGTCATGGGCGGCATGCGCTCGCTGTGCTTTCAAATGGCCCGGGAAAACCAGAGGGAGTGGCTGGAACTGCTGACCCTGCAAAAACAACCTAGTGCTGATGAACGCAGCAGCATGGCGGCGGATGCCGCTGACGCTGCGCTGGCCGCCATGAATAATGATGAAGGCAAAGATGCGCCCATCCCTGGACTGGCGGCCACCGGCCGGGTGGTTGAGCTTGGGGTGAAAGCCCATGACGGCCCGCTGCGGCCGCAGGCGGTGGTGTCCTCTGATGAGCTGCTGGTGCATGGCTGGGAGTCTTCGCTTCAGATTTGGCGGCTGATCTATGAATTTTTTGATGCCCGTCTGGGCGTCCCGGAGATCGCTGCTCCACTGGCCAGGGCTGCAGGGGCAGCAGCACCTTCGCTGGCTTCCATGATGCTGCTTCAAAATCAGAGGCCAGCCGAGGCGGGCTTTCCCCTGGCATGGCTGGAGTATCTGGAGGATCCAAAAATCGGGCAGATGGCCATTTATCAAAAGGGCCGTGAGATGCCCAAGAATGGCGATCCCGGCCTGGCGACTCAGTACCTGCACAACTGCATGAGACGAGGTCCTCTGGCTTACAACCAATGGCGCACCTTGTTTCCCTCCATTTCTCATGAATTCAACAGCGTCCCCCTGACAGAGCTGATGCTGAGGCAGAGCAGCGAAAACGTGCTCTCCTATGCGTGCAAATTTTACAACATCGGACTCCCCGAGCATGTCAGGGAACGCTTCAAAGAACAAAGGGTGACTCATTTTGAGAGGACGCTCAAGGCCTGCCCCAACGCACTCCTGTTGCAGCGGGATATGCTGGCGGTGGAATTGAGAAAATCTTCAGCTCCCGCATTGGAGACTGCGCAGAAAATGGAGGCTCACTACTGGCTGGCGCCGGGTGCTGATCACATCGCCTTCATTATGGAAAAGTATGTGGAAGCCAATGCGCCAGAGGCTGCCACGCGCTTCTACTCACATGCGCTTGCCATTGACGGGGGCTCCGTTGGTTTCAGCAACACGGAGGCCCCGATGCGCTGGGCGCTGGCCTGGTTGCAGGGGGACAAGAGTGCAATGATTGCCGCCGACAAAGACGCTTCCAGCTACAGCTCCCTTGACCTGGAGAAGAACTGCCTGCAGGCGCTGTGTACTGGTGACTTGAAGCGGGCCAGGCAGACGGGCGAAGCCTGCCTGCAACGCTATGGCCCCGCACCGCGTGCGGCCAGCTGGCTGCTGACCATGCTTCCGTTTTTGGATGCCCTCAAAAATAAGGACCATCATCAGCACATCGAGGCAGAAAGCCTGTTTCTGAGGGGAGGGGAGTACCCCCACATGCAGTTTGTGATCCTCCGTGAGCTGGGGTTTTCGAATGCTGAAAGTGTCAAACTCATGACCTGGGACAGCAACCGGGACTACACTACTTTGCTCGTCGACTACTGGCGGGGCAATGCCTCGGCTTTTCAAAAAACACTCGCAGCCATGCAGCCTTTCCGCCGCACCCAGATGCCTCCGATGTTCAAGATCATAGTGGCGCATATGAGGGCTGAATTGCTCAATCTGCCGAAGGTCACTACGCCTGATCTGAAGCCCGGGACGGAGTCGCGCTTGGATGGACTTGTCAGGGAGGCAATGAGAAAGGCCGGTGTGAAGGAAGGTGGTTTGCGTTGAGCTCCCCACGGTTTCAAACAGGCTGCACCTACTCCACGTCCTCACCCAAATGCGCCGCCAGGTGCTTTCTCAACTCGGTGCGGGCACGGAAGAGCAGACTCTTCACGGCGGGGAGGGACATCTTCAAGACAGCGCAGATGTCCTCGTATGGCAGGTCCTGATGTCGGCGCATGACGACGGCGATGCGCTGCTTTTCGGGCAGCGCGGCGATGGCCTTGTCCAGCGCCTGCTCCAGCTCGGTCTGCTGGGTGATGTGATCGGCGCCAGGCGTGCTGTGATCGGCAAAGTACTTCGGCGGATCGTCCTCGTTTTCCTGCTCCATGCTGACCTCTTTGCGGCGGGCGCGTCGGCGGGTTTCGTTGAAGACCAGGTTGCGGGTGATGGTGAAGAGCCAGGTGGTGAACTTGGCGGTGACTTCGTAGCGGGGGGCGCTGCGCCAGACACGGATGAAGACCTGCTGGGCGATGTCGTGCGCGTCCTCGATGTTGTTCAACATGCGGGCGCAGGTGCCCACGACGGCGCTTTGATGCAGCTCCACGAGGCGCTCGAAAGCCTTCACATCGCCCTCTTTCACACGAAGCATGAGACGGACGCTTTCCTGGTCGGATGACTCCTCCCCACCGTCGGCGGCTGCCTGCGGTGCATGGGGGGGAGCGTTCCGTTCCGGTTCTGGCATGAGGTAGGCTGGCAGTGTGGCTGCCATGCTAGCGAGGGTCATGCGCAATGTAAACCATGGGAGGCGTGGAATGGTTGCGCGCGAATATTTGACGTTCAACACGCCGTCGTTAGCGTAGATGATTATCATGAACGACCAAACCTGGGATACGACCTTCCGCGAACTCTTTGAACGCTGCGCCAAACTGCACCGGGGCGGCGACACCCGTGCGGCCACGTGGTTCACCGCGGCGGACAAGGCCTTTCTCGACAGCATTGGCTACACGACGCAGGAGTTTTTCGACTTTGTCGACGATCACTGCCGCTATGGCGCTGAGGGCCCCTCACTGGAGACGAGCCTGCTCGTGGCCGCCGTGCGGCGGGATTACTTCCGTGCCGTGCAGAAAGGCCAGCGCACCGGAAAAATCGTGCCTCCGAGCACGCTACCCCCCAAACCTGCCGCGGTGGATGGCATTCCATGGCTGCCACGCTTGATCGTCAAGGCACGGGCCAAACTCCATGGTGAGATGGACCCGGACACAATGTACGGCTGCGGCGGTGACCGCGCTTTTTTTGAGCAGCACAAGCTGCACCCCGCTGATTTTTTGCGCGTGACTTGGGCGGCCGGGGACGATGACCGCAAGATCATCGACTTTGCGAAGACCGGGAAGATGTGAGAAAAACGGGCACTCGGAGCTGTCATGGGCGAAGAACTCAATCCCTATGCAGCTCCCAGGAGCCAGATTTTGGCGGTCAACGCAGACGTTGTCCGCCTACGGCAGGAGTTTCTGCGGGCCGAGGGGCATCTGAAGGCTTTTGGCCTGCTAATTATTTTGCTAAGTCTCATGCTCATCACCGCGAAGGTGATGATGTTGAAGATCTTCTTTATTCAGGACCTTGGAATGCCAGAAATTCCATGGCCTTTCGTCGCCCTCGGGAGCCTATCGTTGCTGCCCTTGATTGCGGGGATGGGGCTTTATTTTCTCAAACGCTGGGCTGGCGTGGTGATGGGTGTTCTGGCGGTGGTGCAGATCCTGATGGGCATCGTTCAACTTCCCGGCGGCTTGCTTGAAATCATCGTTCAGGCAGCTGTGCTGCGTTTCATGCTCAGCCCAAGGGCGAGGCGTGTTCTATCCAGCGAGTATCAGGACATGATTCGAAGGACACCCACGATCAAAAGCCGTGCCGCAGCATGGATTCACCCGGTCATTGTGATCATTGCTTTGGTGGTGATCGTCCTCTGGGTGTCTCGGTGAGGTGTCGATCTCGGATCGCTGGCTCTTTTACTTCTTCACCTCCACACCGCCTTCTTTGGCGACTTCACCTTTCTTCTGCTGCACGGCGGTGGAATTGACTTCCAGGAGCTTGGGGGCTTCGCCGCCTTTGGGCACAAATTTTAAGGCGACGCCATTGATGCAGAAGCGGCGGTCGGTGGGCGTTTTAAAGCCTTCACCTTCGAATACGTGGCCGAGGTGCGCGTCGCAGCGCTTGCAGACGGTTTCGATGCGGTGCATGCCGTGGCTGTTGTCCACTTTTTCGAGCACGCCCTTGGCTTTGGACGAATCATAGAAGGAAGGCCAGCCGCAGCCGGAGTGGAATTTTTCCTTCGAGGTGAAGAGTTCCGCGCCGCAGCACACGCAGTAGTAGGTGCCTTCACCCTGCTTCTCGAATTCCTCATAGACCGCACCATTCGGGCGTTCGGTGCCGCGCATGCGCGTCACTTGAAACTGTTCGGGGGTGAGCATTTTTTGCCAGTCATTTTCAGACTTCACGATTTCGGGCTTGGGCATGGTTTTGGAGTCGGTTTTGGGTTTGTCCTCGGCCTGGGCGATGCAGAAGACGGCGGCGAGGGCGGAAAGGAGGGCGAGGCGAAGTTTCATGGCGTTGGTTTTGCTGATACGTGGGAGGCGAGGCGAAGATTGCTTATTCCCACAAAGTTGTGTCTCAATCTTCATCTTCACGCGCCAGCTGCCCAATGTTCCAGAGCAGCAGGCGGAAGCCAGCGTCGGGATGACGGTCAGTGGCAGTGACATGCCGGCGGAAGGAGGCGAGCAGTTCCTGGCGCTCTGCCGTGGTGTAGGCTCCGCCACGCAGCACCCCTTGATCGGGCATGGTATTCCACGAATCAGAGACCCATTCCCAGAGGTTGCCGGAAAGATCATGCAAGCCTCGGCCATCAGCACGGAATGACCCCACGGGTGCGGGACCTGCAAAGCCATCGTCGTACTTTGGAATGGAGAGCTTGCCCGTTTTATCAGCGCTTTTGTCGAGGAAGTTGCCGGATTTGGCGGGTGGCGGCCAGATGAACCCCCAAGGGTAGATGCCTTCAATGCGCAGGCTTCGCTCGGAGGGGGAGTCGCCTATCTCACGCGAAAGATAGGCGGCCATGCTCCATTCATCATCGCTCGGCAGACGGTACTCCTGATCAGGCTCCAGCAATCCCTGCGCACGTTCGCGATCCGTCAGCCAGCGGCAGAACAGCTCGGCTTCGGAACGGTTGACCATGTTGACTGGCAGATCGGGCCCGGCATCCAAAACACGGCCATCCACAGGCGGTTGATTGGTGGCTTTGGCAAATTCGGCGAAGTCTCTGCGGCGCGTTTCCGTGGTGGCCAGCATGGCCTTGCCAAGCGGCACAAATTTGATGCCGAGGCTGTTCTGCCAAGGCTTGCCAAACACCACGGAGCCGGTGGCTTTCAGGCGCAGATTGAAGCTGATGCTCTGCCCTTCCTTGAGTTTGCCGGCGGCCACTTCAGGCTTGTAACCGGGCAGATTAATTTCGTAGCTGAAGCTGTCTGCACGTACCTTGGGCAGGGCGAGCGGGGTGCGGCCCATGAGGCGTTCGCCATCGAAGACATCTGCTCCTGCAGGCGTGCTGGCAATGTTCAGGCTGCCGAATTTCACGCTCACGATCTCACAGCGAATCGCGCTGTGGCCGGGCTTTGGTTTGGAGGCGCCTGGGGTTGGTGGAATGCTCGCCGGATGCCAGGCATACTCGTGGTCAGAGTCCAGATGTCCGCTCTGTCGGTCTGTGGCGGTCATCCAGGCGCAAAAGGCGTCGGCCTCTTCCTTCGGAATCACGGCGGCGTACAAGATGCTTTTGTTCGGCAGCGTAACGGGGCTGACTTCGTACTCTGCGGCACCGTAAGTCGCGTCGAGGAATTTGCGGAATAGGTCAGCATCCAGCGGCAGGTCGGCGAAGTGCCGGTCCTGCTTGTAGGTGAACCATTGTTCGTACCGGTTCTTCCAGACTTTGTTGGGCGTGGGTGTTTGCGGACGTGCTGGCAGCACCGGCGGTGGTTTCACCGGCACAGGGATTTCATAGCTCCATTCACGCTGGTGCTTCCCCATCACCAGGCCACCCGCCACGAGGAAGGATGTCAGGGTCGTGATGATAGCGGCGCGGCTGAAGCGGCGGACAAAGCTCTCAGGCCTGATGCCACCGACCTGCTGCAGGGCTTCGGCAAAATCCGAGGCATTGGCAAAGCGCCGGCCCAGGTCGGCTTCACAGGCCTGGCAGATCACACGATTGAGGTCGATCCAAAACGGCCACTCTTCATCGGAGAGATTGTCCGGCACTTCGGGAAATTCCATGCGGTCTTTGCCGCTGCTCATTTCGTAGAGCACTTTGCCAAGGCTGTAGATGTCAGCCTGCGGTGTGCCGGGTCCTTCCGGGGGCACAAAGCCTTCAGTGCCCACAAACGTACGCTCACCAAACGCAGCGACGAGTCCGATGTCCGCCAGTTTGCACACGCCGCCGACGAAGATGATGTTCGAAGGCTTGATGTCACGGTGCGTGAGTCCGTGGTTGTGCATGTAGTGCAGCGCATCGGCCATGTACACGCCCGCATCGCGGCAGAAGAAGGGGTCGAGACGTCCGTGCCGCTTCATGTCCGTGGTCAGCGTGCGCGGCACGTAGGTCTTCACGTCGCTGATATGCGCACCGTCTTCGGCATCGTCCGCCAGCTCCATCACGCAGTAGTAAAAACCGCGCTTTTCATTCCAGCCGACATGCAGGATGTGCACGAGACATGGGTGGCCACGTGAGATTGGCTCGAACTGCTGGATGCCTTGAAATTCCCGGTGAAAGGTGCGGGTGAGTTCAAAATCCTCACGCCAGACGATCTTCACCGCACGCAGAGCGCCTGTCACACTCTGGGCCAGCCATACTTCGCCATAGGCCCCGGAACCGATGCGCTTCAGCAGCGTGTAGTCTGGAATGACAATATCATCTCGGTGGGAAGGCGGGCCATTCTTGTCGCGGCTCTTGACCTTTTCCCGGGCCGTCGGCACAGCGATGGGTGGGGCCGGCAGCTCCATTTCGGAGAACTCTGATTCGGCCTCCGCATCCACTGGTTCCGCCGCCTCTTCCATGAAAGGCACGTCGGCTTCTTCATCCGCGCTCTCGGGGGGAGGCGTATGATCGGCGGGCAGGGCGGCTGTATCGCTCATGAAGCAGGCGTGGAGTTGGGGTGCAGCATGGCCTGTGCAAGCCAGCGCCCGGAAGTCTCCCACTAAAGCATCGTATTCTCAAGCCCCTGCACTTCTTTCTTCACCAGAGCCCCGACACGGTGCTTGGCCAGATAGACCTGTGCGGCGTTGATTCCGAGGGCTTCCGAGGTCTTCTTGACCCCCCAGCCCTTCATCACATAACAGTCGAAAATTTGAAACTGCCGGGGCGAAACCTTGGCTTTGACACGTTCCAGCGCTGCCGCAGTGATGTTGTCACGCCACTCGCGGTCCCAGATGTTTTCCAGCAGGTTGTCCTTGTCCTGGGAGAGGCGGTCAATGACTTGACCACTGGTGTCCTCGGTGTCCGCATTTCCCTGGTCGGCCAGGGAGGGCTGACGCTTGCGGGCACGAAAAACGTCGAGAATGCGCCATCGGGTCATCTGCAGCAGCCAGGCCTTGAAGGAGCCTGCACGAGGATCGTACTGACCTTTTTGCACCTGACGGGCGATGGCAATGATCGTTTCCTGCACCACATCAAAGGCTTCCTCACGTGTGAGGCCCGCCTTGGTGCCAACGCTGAAAATGAGACGCCAGTAGGTCTGATAAAACTCGTTCCAAGTCTTCTGATCTTCCCAATTGTTCAGACGTTCGATCAGGCTTTTGCGGGTTTTCTCCCACAAGCCCTTGTCTTTCTTTACGTCTTCCGGGATCGGAATGTCTGGCTCAGGTGCCGGTTTGCTCATTGCCCTGCGACTCTCAACGGATGAGTCGCGCTGTCAAACCTTTGAAACTCAGCGGGCGTAGAGAAAATCAGCGAAAGAGACGCCAAATTTTAGCGGGGTACCCCCACATGATGCCTCCAAGCGAATTCATGAGTTCCATGAAGTCATTTCATCGACTCAAGCCTGATGGGACGGCATCGTTTGTTGCCATCAGAGGGCGGCGGGTTAGTCTGGCAGTCCAGCGCCGCGTTTGTGGCGTAGTCCTTGCTTTAACGCCATGCCCGAATTGGAAAATCCCTTTCAAGAGACTCTGCTCTCCCGCCACCGTGCGGAACCCTGCTCCGTGGTCATCTTTGGTGCCACCGGAGATCTCACCCATCGCAAGTTGATTCCCGCCATCTACAACATCGCTGCTGCGGGCGATCTGCCGCCCCAGTTCAAGGTGGTGGGCTTCGCCCGGCGTGAAAAAACGGACGAAGGATTTCGTGCTGAACTGGAGGAGGGGAATCGCCAGAACAGCCGCCAGGGCCACAATGACGAGCTGTGGAAGAGCTTCTCCCAGTGCATTCACTATCACCGCAGCGAATTCGAAGACCTCGAAGGCTACAAGTCTCTGGGCCGCTTGCTTGACCAGTTTGATGCGGAGCGCGGTGCTCCTGCAAACCGGCTCTTCTATCTCGCGGCTGCCCCCGAGGCCTTCAAACCCATTCTGGAAATGATCCGCGCCGCCGGGCTGAATGTTGGCACCAATGGCAAATGGGCTCGGGTCGTCTGTGAAAAGCCGTTCGGCAAAGATCTGGCCACGGCACAGGGCTTGAATGCAGTGGTCGCGGCCACCTTTGCGGAAAAAGACACCTACCGCATCGACCACTATCTCGGCAAAGAAACCGCGCAGAACATCATGGTGCTGCGCTTTGCCAACTCCATCTTCGAGCCGAACTGGAACAGCCGTTACATCGACCACGTGCAGATCACCTGCGCGGAGAATCTCGGCATGGAAGGCGGCCGCGGTGGTTATTATGATACTGCAGGGGCGTTGCGAGACATGGTGCAGAACCATCTTTTGCAGCTCGTCTCTCTCGTCGCCATGGAGCCGCCCACGGATCTTAGCGCCGACAGCGTGCGAGATGAAAAAGTGAAGGTGATCCGCGCCCTGCGTCCGCTGGTGGGACCTGAGGAGGTTGGCAAACACGTGATCCGGGCCCAATACACCGCCGGAAGCGTTGATGGTGCCCCGCGTGTGGGTTATCGACAGGAAGACCGTGTGAATCCTGAGTCCACTACCGAGCCCTATGTCGCTCTGCGGCTCATGATCGACACTTGGCGCTGGCAGGGCGTGCCGTTTTACATCCGGGTGGGCAAGCAGCTGCCCAAAAAAGCCACGGAAATCAGCGTGCATTTCAAAAAGCCGCCGCAGGTGCCCTTTGCCACCTCATCCATGCTCAAAAACAGTGAGAACACTCTCGTCATCCGTATTCAGCCGGATGAAGGCATCGCGTTGCGCATCCTGTGCAAGCAGCCGGGACAGGCCATGAGCATGCAGCAGGTGAAGATGGACTTTCGTTATTCATCCAGCTTCGGCAAGGCCAGCCCAGAAGCCTACGAACGTCTGCTGCTGGATGCCATGGCCGGTGATGCCACCTTGTTTGCTCGTCGTGATGAAGTCGAGAACGCTTGGAGATTTGTCGATGAAATCGAAAAAGCCTGGCACAAGTCCGATTCTCCGCCAGCCATGTACGAGTACCCCGCCGGCAGCTGGGGACCGAAAGAAGCAGATGACCTGCTGCGCGCAGACGGTCGTGAATGGCGCCTGCTCTAATTTGGAAGGAATTCACCATGCCCTCTTCCAGCCTTAACGACTCCGATCTCGATCGCCTCGGCCTTGAGACTCCCATTGGCCGCATTGACCGCGCCCTGAAGCAGCTTTGGGAGGGCGACGAGGCAAAGACCCGTGCTTCACTCATCAATCTCGCGATCTACACCGAGGACAGCTGCCAGCTGATGGCGGACAACGACCTGCTCGATGATGTGGCCGCGCAGCACGCCTGTCGCGCCCTGCTCATTCTCGCACTGCCGGAAGCTCAGCCGCCGCGCGCACGGGCCTGGATCCAGGCGCTGTGCCGCCCTTATCAGGGCAAACAGGTCGTCTGCAGTGAACAGATCAGCTTTGTGCTCGAAGGCGGGGATGCCGCGCAGGTGCAAAACATTGTCTTTGCCCATCTCGACTCCGATCTGCCGCTTGTCGTCTGGTGGCAGGCCGACCTGTCCAAGAATTTTGAAGAACGACTCTACAGCCGCATCGACACGTTGATCATCGACAGCTCGCGCTGGGAGGATCCTGCCCGGCAGTTTGATGCGTTGCTGGCCGCCGTGAACGCCGAAACCGGAGGCTTCGACGTGCGAGATCTCGCTTGGACGCGCTCACATTTCATGCGCACCGCACTGGCCTCCTGCTTTCAGGACGCCACCGCGTGCCATAATCTCGCCAAACTGCAGACCATTCGAATCACCCATCTCAAAGGCCAGCGCACCACCGCGCTCCTTCTCGCCGGGTGGATCAATCTGCGGCTCAAGGCTTCCTTGAGCGTCGAGTTGATTGAAAAAGACACCGGGCCTGCCCTGCAGGGTCTCGTCCTGGAAGGCCCCGGTGTGCGCGGCGAGGTGCGGCGCGACTGCGACTCCTGCTTTGTCCGCGTCAGCTCGACCTGTGGCGACAACACCCGGGAGGATCTCCTCCCTGCGGATGTGGACAGTGAGGCCGAGCTCGTCAGTGAACAGCTCTCCCGCTTTCACGGCAGCACGTTGTACTCCTCCATGCTGCCGTTTGTGCGCAGCATGTTGAAATAACCGTTCGACATTTGTCCGTCAGGTTTCGACACTGCACGCATGCGCCCCTGGTTCCAACTCGCCCGAATTTCCAATCTGCCAACTGCTTGGACGAATGTCACTGCCGCCTGGCTTCTTGCTGGCGGCGCACTCTTCGATGTGCGTCTGGGCTGGCTCATTCTCGCCGGTTCATTGCTCTACATCGGTGGCATGATATTGAATGATGCGGCCGATGTGAAGTTCGATCGCCTGCATCGCAAAGAGCGGCCCATTCCCAGAGGTCAGGTAAGCCTGCGCGAGGCGTGGGTGGTGGGTGCCGCCATGCTTTTGGCGGGAGCCACCATCGCCGCAGTCACTGGCGCCAACCCGAAAATCACCGCATTCCTGGCGGGTGGGATTGTGCTTTACGATCTCTATCACAAACAGTGGGCTGGCTCTGTCATCATCATGGGGGCCTGCCGGTTGCTGCTGTACATGATGGCGGCCTCTGCCGTAGTGCCGTTCAATCCCGACAGTTTCATGTTGGTGCTGCCTTATGCCGTGGCGCTGGGTTTCTATATTGTGGGCATTACCGTGGCGGCCCGCCTGGAGCATAAGGGCGGTGTCCTGCCCGTCCCGACCGCCATGCTGGCTTTCGCGCTGCTTTACACGCCGGCCATTTTTTGCGCCATGCGTTTCGCCTCTTCCGGCGGCAGCCTGATGCAGGTTGGGGTGCTGGGGGTCTTTGCCCTGCTGGTAGCTTATGCCACTCAGAGCCTGCGCAAAGGCGGGCCTGCCATCGGCAAGGCCGTCGGCTGGTTGCTTGCAGGCATCGTCGTGGTTGATGCACTCGCGGTTGCAACGGTCTCGGTGCCGCTCACGCTAGGGTTCATCGCGCTCACTCCGCTGCTGCGGCTTTGGCAGCGCTGGGTGGCTGCAACTTAGGGGAGATTCCAGAGGTGGCGTATCACCCGTTTATTTGGTGATCTGCTTCAGCTGTTTCTGCGTCTCAAGGTCATCGGGCGCAAGCTTCAGCGCTGCTTCGAAAGCTTGCCTGGCTTCCTGATTCTTGCCGAGTTCGACATACAGCAGCCCCAGATTGTAGTGGGCATTCAGGCTTTTGGGATCGAGTTCGAGAGCTTTGAGGTAAGATTGCAGAGCCTCGTCTTTTTTTCCCGCCTGATCCTGCAAATTGCCGAGGTTGAGATGCAGCATGGAGCTGCCAGGATCCATGATCAGGGCTTCCCTCAGCGCGGCTTCCGCTTCCTTGAGCTTGCTGGAGCCCGCGAGGAAGGAGGCGTAACTGTTCAGTGTGTATGCGCGCTCCTTGTCATGTTCATGGCTTTTTTGCAGGTGAAGCAGCAGCTGAAAATCAACATCTTCCAGATCCTCCGGCGGCTTGGCCCCCCATTCAACGAGCATGCTCATGCGGTGCACCCGCGCTTTGAGCCGTTTCATCTCGATCTCCAGGCGGGTCTGCACGGAGAGTTCAAACGCCTTCTCGTAGGCCTTCTCCGCCATGTCGTAGCGCTCCTCCTCCATGAAGTCGTCTCCCAGTGTCACGTACAGCCCGATCACCTTGCGTGACTGATAGCGGTCCCACTGGTCCTGGATGGAAGGAATGAAAAAAGCCAGCAGCATGACGGAGGCACTGCTAAGTGTGGCAACGTAGGGCCAGGCTTTTTTCGTCAAGGAGACAGGGTGTTCTGGCATGGCGTTGAACCTCTCTCAATCTTCGGCTTCTTCGTCCTCGGATTCAACCTCTTCCTCTTCAGCTTCCTCCTCCACTTCGGACTCCTCCTCTTCTTCAACGGCATGGGCAAAAGCGGCAAACCATCCGCCAGCCGAGATCAAAGCTTCAGGCGTGCCCTGTTCAAGGATGCCGCCACCGCCAAGCACATACACATGGTCTGCATCACGCACCATGCTGAAGCGGTGGGCGATGATGATGATCGTGCAGCTGCTCCGCAGCTGGTGAATCGCGTGTTTCACTTCCGCCTCCGTGTTGTAGTCGAGATTGGCCGTGGCCTCGTCGAGCACGAGAATTTTTGGACGGCTCAACAGCACGCGGGCGATCTGGACGCGCTGCCGTTCACCGACGCTCAATCCCATGCCGTTCTGGCCGATCTGCGTCTGCAATCCCTTTGGCAGGCGCGCCACCAGATTTTTCAAGCCCGCCTGCTCCACGACCTTCATGACCTCAGCATCCGACGCATCAGGTTTTTTGTACCGCAGGTTGTAGGCAAGAGTGCCGCGGAAAATCGCTCCGTCTGCCGCCACCATGCCAATGTGGCCGCGCACGCTGGAGGAGTCGAGCTTACTAAGTTCCTGGCCGTCGATGAGAATTTCACCCTGCTGGGGCTCATACAGCTTGAGCAGCAAATCCACCGCCGTGGTTTTGCCTGCGCCGCTGCCTCCCACGATGGCGGTGATTTTTCCCGGCTCGAAAACCATGGAGAGAGACTTCAGCACCTGATGATCCTCGACGTAGGCAAAGCTCACGTCTTTGAACTCCACTTTGCCATTTTCAATCAGCAGGGGTATGCCGGCCTTCTCGCCAGTCTTGTTCTCCAGCAGCCTGAACGCGCGTGAAATGGAGGCGATTTGCTGCTGCGTGTTTACCCACAAGCTGCACAGTTCGTCGATCGGTGAGTACAACCGGTCCAGATACGCGACAAACATCACCACATCGCCAGGGGTGAGCTTGTGAATGAGCGCGAGATAGCCGCCGCAGCCGAGAACCATCGCCGTGGCCAGGTGGCTCAGCACTCCCTCCCAGAAGGCAAATTTGTTCGAGAGCCTGGAGCGCTCAACAAAGTTGTCATATGCACTGCTGGAGATGCGGCGGTATTCCTGCACCTCGCGTCCTTCCGCCCCGCTGAGCTTGACCGTTTTGATGCCTTCGAGCGCGGTGGAAATGCGCGCGCTCACATCTTCCCAGCGCTCATAGTAGGTGTTGAGTCCTGTCTCAAGTTTTTGGGACGAGCGCCAGGCAATGATCAGGTAGATGGGAATCAAGGACACTGAAATGAGCGCCAGCGTGGTGTTCTGGTAGAACATGATGGCCATGATGCCGAAGAGACTGATGATCTCTGGCAGGATCTGCTGCGAAAATGCGCCGACAATCGCGCTCACCTCCTCGCTTTGATCAATCTGCTTGGCGATGGCGGCAGGCGCTCGCTTGCCGAAGAAACCCAGAGGCAGCCGCAGGACATGCGCGAAGGCTCCTTGGATGAACTCCTGTTCAATGTCACAGTCGAGCTGCGCCTTCCTGTTTTCGGCGTAAAGCCAAAGGATGTAGCTGACCACATTGATTCCCAGCATCAGCAGCACTGCATAGAGCAGGGTGTGGATGGCCTCACCGGGGGTGCGCTCGGCCACGTGGGCCTGGGTATGCGGTTTTTTCTCGTGCGTCTTCTTGGTAGGCGAAGGCAGGGGGTGGGTGCTCTCGTGCGCGGCCACGATTTTTTTATGAAGGAAATCCTCCAGCGGGCTGTCGCCGGTTTCCAGTTCCTCGCCCGCCACGACTTTGGCCTTGTCATTGGCGTGTTTCACGAAGAGCCCCGCGATGTCATTGATCGCCTCGCGGTAGATCAGCGGTTCCACCAGCCCTGCACCGGTGCTCAGCAGAGTGATAAACGCCACCATCAGGAACCTGCTGCGATGTGGAGCAACAAGTTTGAGGAGGTGGTTTAAAACATCTTTCTTCATGTATTCATGGAATACAATGAAGTGCCGCCAGTTTCAGCAATCTATTTTAAGAAACTGGAGCTGAACCGGTGTGAAACACGAATCGATCCCTGTCTGCCTTCGGGATAGGTATCAAAGCGATACGGTTGCATTGACCCAGTGCAGCGGTGCCAGGCTGGGCGCAGACTGGCGAAGCGGGTGCTGCGAACTGAAGCATTGGCCGCCAGCCAGCACCTGGCGCACGGCGTTCAGCTTGGTGGCGGTGCTGCTGCTGGCACACACGCAGCCTTGGGCTCCTGCCCGCATGACACGGCCAGCTTCCAGTTCCGCATGGTTGCTGGAGATAATGAGAAACTTGAGGCCCGCATGCAGCACCAGAAGATCTTTCACCAGTTCAAGGATTCGATGCCCCGGCATGCTCAGTCTGAGCAGCACAAGATCAGGACTCTGCTCGGACACCGCTGCGAATGAGCAGGAGGCGCAGGTCACAGCCGCCGCAACAGTAAGATCAGGCTGTACTTCCAGCGCAGCGCGGAAGTCCGCTTGACTGGCGGGATCATTATCCACGATGACGATTCGATCAGGGTTTCTCATTTCAGGCATTACTAGTTGTTGAACGCCTGAAACTCACGGCTCTGACATGGGCGAGCCATCAAAGAATTGGAACAAAACCTTCGCATTGGGTTTCTGGTGGACGGCGGGCTTTTGCTCCAGGTCAATCTGCGAGATCTGCATCAGTTCATCGAAATGATGAGAATTATCATCAAGGTGCTGATGAACATCCGAAAAACTCAAGTGAGTGGTGGGGCTTCCTGGTGCCCGGCTTATGGACTGCAAGTGCGACGATTTCATGGTTGCTGAATGCCGGTTGGGTTGATGGACATCAAACCATGGGGGGGATTCAGCAGTTCCGGTATCCTCACTGGCGCCGTCTGCATTTAGGCACTGAGCCTATTGCTTCCGGTGACATGTCACTTGAGCACATCCCGCTGTGTCTCCACCCAGCGCACCGCCTGACGGATCATTTCCGCACTCGTGACAAACCCCATTTTATCTTTGATATGATCACGATGCACTGAAACTGTTTTCGGACTCAGATGCAGCTGTGCAGCGATTTCCTTGGCGGTCTGGCCCTGGCCAAAGAGCTCGAAGACCTGAAACTCCCGGTCACTCAGTTTGGTCAGCGGCGATTCAGTTGATCCCCGTGGCCGGGGAGTTGCAAAGGATGCCGCGAGGTGCGCGGCCAGCCGGTCGCTTACATAAACGCCGCCTTCGAGAACTTTGTGGATGGCATCCAGCAGAGCATTGCCAGGACTGTCCTTGCCCACGTAGCCGCTGGCTCCGGCGCGCAGAGCGCGTGCGGCACATAGCATCTCATCATGCATGGAACTGACGATGATTTTCAGTCCGGGATGCAGGGCCGCGAGATCTTTGATGAGCTCAAGGCCTCCGCGGCCCGGCATGTTGAGATCTGTGATGAGCAGGTCGGGCTTCAAGTCGGTCACCAAGGTCAGGGCCTCGGACTCATTGGCCGCCGTGCCGCAGATTTCAAAGCACGGATAGGCCTGCAGCATGTAACGATAGCCATTGATCACTGCCGGATGATCATCCACGAGCACGAGGCGGTAGGTTTTTGTGTTGGTGTCAGCAGTTGTCATGGGATGTTGGGAATGTGCACAGCGATGCGCGTGCCGCCTGCGGGTGGAGCACCGTGCTCCATCCTGCCGCCCATCATTTCAGTGCGATGTTGCATGATGCGAAATCCAATGCCGCCGCCTTCGGGTGGTGTTTCCGGCAGACCACAGCCATCATCGTCGATCTCAAGGACAAGGAATCCATCACGGCACTCCAGTCCGATGCGGATCTCTCCAGAATCCGCATGCTTCAAAGCATTGTTCACCGCCTCCTGAGCGATCCTGTACAGGTTGCAGGCAGTCGACTCGCTGATGTCCATGATGTGAGCCGGGCATTCAAACACGCACCGCACACCGGAGCTGCGCGTGGTGACATCTGCCAGCGCCTGCAGGGCGTGTTCCAGGCCTTGTTCCCACAAAGGAACCGGGGCAAGTCCATGGGACAGGCCTCGCACTTCAGCCAGGGCTTCACGCAGGCTCTGGCTGGCATGCTGTGCGTGTTCCGCAAAAGCCGGGGCTTTGGCCTGCAGTTCGTCGTGCAGGCCGTTGATCGCCATCAGCACGGCCGTGAGCTGCTGTCCGATGCCATCGTGGAGTTCATGTCCGATTCGACGGCGCTCATTTTCAGCCGAATCTATCACCGCACGCTCCAGTTCGGTGCGTTCTCGTTCACGGTCTGCCAGTCGCTGGGTCATTTTCCTGAATGCCTGCGAGAGCTCATGCACTTCATCGCCACCCTTCACGGGGTCGATGCTGATGGTCCTGCCTTCGCCAAACTCACGAACCGAGCGTGCCAGCCGTTCAAGCCGGGTGGCCACGCCAAAGTGAAGGATGGCCCATAGGCCAAGACACATGAAGGCGATCACGGAAGCTGACCACGCCATCCGTTGACGTGCATCCTGATGCGCATTGAGGACGGCATTGGCGCGGTCATACACCAGCAGGAGCCACTGGCGGCTCTTTGAAGGAATTTCGATGGGAAACGCTGCAAGCACAATGAAGTCCCCTTTGTCCAAGGCTGCAGACTCCATGATTTTGCCGGTGTTCTGTCTGGCACGCTTCCACGCGGTGGCCGCAGGGGTCTCCTCGGCTGACAGCCCCTCCCAATGGGTGGATGAGCTTGCCAATACCAGGCCGTTTGCATCTACCACGGCGGCCATGCGCAGCCAGGGTTCATGCTTCCAGTCGGAAAGGCTGTCACTCAATACCTTGAGGTCTCCCTGAATGAGATGCTGCCGGACGAGCTGGGTCAGCCGGGTGCCGGTTGCCTCGGCCTGCGTGGTCACGTCATTAAAATTGCGCTCCAAGTCATTGGCCAGGTCCAGTTCATAATCCAGCCAGGCCGCCACGAGTCCCAGCAGCAGCAGCAGCGCTGGAATTAGAAAGCGAAGTGGAGGTGGAAAAGTCACTGCTGTGGTTGCTTTATTTTCCCATGCTTCCCTGGGCATTGATTGACTGAACAACGGTGAATCTGCCATCACCCGATGCTATTCCTGGTGATGTCATGACTGCTCTGCGAATTGGAAAGCATGGTTTTCATGGCAGCAAACATGTTGAATCCGGGGGGTAGCCATCTCAATCACCCGAGCAGGCTATTTCCACGGGTGGCCGGACAGGAGGGGGGGCTGGCCATCAGCCTGCCGGAGAATTGCATCAAAAAGTGCTGCTTTCAGGGCTAAATGGGTGCTGCGGGTTAGAAAGTACATTCGGCAGACGTTTGCCCTTTCCCTTTGACCTCAACCCCGGTCAGAGCCAAAGAACCCACCCCCGTTAATGTTAGAGAAAAAAATCAGGCTCGAGCACATCCACCGCATCTTGTTCACGAGAGAAGTCTTTGCGCCCCGGAACCACACCATTCGTGATCTTCTCCGCCTCGACCAGCCGCACAAGCTCCCGCGCGTGCTCGTGTTTGTGGATGAAGCCGTCGCCACCGCCAACCGTGATCTGATCGACGACATCATGGCCTACGGTCAGGTGCACGCCGACACCTTCACCATGGTGGATGACCCCATCGTCATTCCCGGTGGTGAATCCTGCAAAAATGACTTCCGGCTCGTCGAATGCTGCTGGGACGCCATCAATGAAGCCGCGCTGGACCGGCACAGCTATGTTTTCGTCATCGGCGGCGGTGCGGCGCTGGATCTGGTCTGCTTTGCGGCCTCCACCGCGCATCGTGGCATCCGCCACATCCGCTTTCCCACCACCACTCTCAGCCAGGGAGATGGGGGCGTTGGGGTGAAGAACGGCGTGAATTATTTCGGCAAGAAAAACTGGGTGGGCAGCTTCACCGTGCCGTTTGCGGTGGTGAATGACTTCGCCTTCCTGGAATCTCTGCCCGTGCGTGAGCGCCGCAATGGCATCATCGAGGCCATCAAAGTATCGCTCATTCGTGATCGTGCTTTCTTCGAACAGCTCGAGGCCATGGCAGATGATCTTGCCGCCTTGAAGCAGGAGGCGCTCGAGCAGCTCATCCAGCGCAGCGCCGAGCTTCATGTCGAGCACATCGCCACCGGCGGAGATCCCTATGAACTGGGTTCCGCCCGCCCCCTCGACTTTGGTCACTGGGCTGCGCACAAGCTCGAGCAGATTTCCAAATTCACCGTTTCACATGGCGAGGCCGTCGCCATCGGCATGGCCGTGGATCTCGTCTATTCGCGCATGCAGGGCATTTTGAACGAAGAGACCTGTGAGCGTGTGCTGAAGCTCATCGAGCGCATTGGCTTCGCCACGTCCTCTCCCCATCTCATGAACACCGGCCGCAGTGGCGAGCCCGCCATCCTCGAAGGATTGGAGGAGTTCCGCGAGCACTTGGGCGGTGAGCTCACCGTCACCCTCGTGCCCGAGATCGGCACGAAGCTTGAAGTTCACGAAATGAACCGCGTGAAGATCCTCAACGCCTTGATGGAACTGCAGAAGCGAGCTGCTGCTGCTGCGGAGAGCTGAGTTTTTACAGCCTCGGCTTCTCCGGCTTGATCGTGGCGTCCGCCGAGCGTACGCCCTTCACCTGAGTTTTGCGTTTAAATACCTTGTCGCCATTGCAGGCGTAGAGCTCGTCGAAGCCAGCCCCCCCAAACACGACGTTCGCCAGCCATTTGCGCTGCGGCTTGGCGATGATGCCGTTCACCCGTCCAGCCTGGTCACAAAACTGAATGCCCGCGTGTGTCGCGACATACAGCCGGCCCTTCGTGTCCAGCGCCATGCCATCGGCTCCACTTTCCATCATTCCATCAACGATTCGCAGATGGTGATACGGCTGCTTGGCGCTTAGTGTGCCATCCGCCTCAATGTGGTAGCTCCAGACGAACTGGCCGCGCATGTCAGCGACGAGCAGCAGGCTCTGATCCGGCGTTAAGCGAACACCATTGGGGAACGCGAGCCCTCCCTTCTCATTGGTATCGACGATGCTTTTTTCACCATTCGGTTTGATGAGCCACACCTGTTTGTGCGGCGGATCGGTGACGTAGAGATTGCCGTTCAATCCGATGCAGAGATCATTCGATTCAATGCCCTCGGCGATCACCGTCATCTTGGCCGCTTCATCGTAGGCAACGATCTGTTTGTTGCCACTGGCACAAGCGAACAGGCGTCCATCGGGACCAAACATAAGCCCGTTGGCCTTGCCGGTGTTTTCAGCAAAGACGGAAACCTTGCCATCCAGCGCGACTTTATGGATGCGGCTGTTCGGGATGTCGGTGAAGAAGACTTCGCCTTTTGCATTCACCGCCGGACCTTCAGTAAAGCCGTAGCCTTCACCCACCAGCTGCCATTCACTGTCTGCGCCAAGCACCTCCACCACAGGTGATTTCGAGCCAACACCTTTCGTGATGGCTTTGGGCCAGTCCTTCCACAGCCAGCGCATGGCATCAGGGAAGATGGCTGTGGCATGCTTGCCATTGTGGCCACCGTCACCCCATACGTGGTTGGATTCATAACCCGCGAATTCCAGTGCTGAGAGCATTTCATTGTTTGCGAGGAACCAGTTTCCACCGGTGCCGTTCGCATCATTGCTGCCGTCCTGAAGGAAAACACGCAGCGCCTTTGGCTCGGCCTTGCGAATCATCACCGGGTAATCATTGCCGCCGCGCTGATCCACATAGGTGCCGATGCTGCTGAACACGCGGCTGAAAGCCTCAGGCCGTTCCCACGCAGCAGTGAATGCCGCGATGGCCCCGCTGCTGCTGCCCCCAATGCTGCGGTCATTCCCTTCATGCGAGAGACGGATGGCACGCCCATCCGGCAGTACGATCTTTTCCACCTCGGGCAGAAGCTCTTCGAGAATGAAGCGCGCGTAGTTCTCACCCAGGCCGTCGTATTCCACACTGCGGTTGAAGCGGTCCAATGCCGTGCTGCCATCACGCGCCGGAACGCGGCCGTGCATGACGAAGACACCGATGAGCACAGGGATCTCTTTTTTTGCGATCAGATTGTCAAAGACCACCGGAGCCAGATTCTGAATGCCATCCTGATTCACATGCACGCACGCCGGTTTGTCGGGAGTGTATTGCTTCGGCACATAAACCCAGTAGTCACGCACCGTGCCGGGGAAGATTTTGCTGTTCTTGAATTCGAACTTCAACACGTCGCCCTTCGGCACGCCCTCCTGCGCTTTGGAGTCGGGGCCGGGCTGGTAGTCGTCTGCCGCAGAGGACAAGACGGTGGACAGCAGGGAAAAGGCGAGAACAAGCAGGCGGGTTGGGCGCATGACGTGGAGTCTGGAAACGAGGTGGCGGAAGTCAAAGAAACATCCCGGCTGCAAGCAAGGATAATTGCGGCATGATGTACGCGTGGATTCAGCAACATCTCTCTTTGACCAACTCATCCTCCACTTTGACCCGACACCGCATGACGGCCCCTGGAACATGGCCGCCGACCAGGCCTGGCTGGAAATGAGCGACTTGCCCGTGCTGCGCGTGTACCGCTGGGACGAGCCAACAGCGACCATTGGCTATGCACAGAATCTGACCAAGCTTGCAGGATCATTACCGCAGTGGCCGGTCGTGCGGCGCTGGACGGGCGGCGGTGTCGTTCTGCATGACAATGACTTCACCTATTCGGTGATTGTGCCTGCCGTGCATCCCTGGTCTCAAACCAACCCGCTGGACAGCTACCGCTTGATCCATGAATCCCTGGCCAAGGCCTTGGACGATGGCAGCCGCCTCGCCGGCATGGAAGACCTGATCGAAAACCCGTTCTGCTTTGTGGCACCAGCTCTGCACGATGTGATACGCGACAAGGTGAAAGTGGCCGGGGCAGGGCAGAGGCGCGGCAAGCTGGGCCTGCTGCATCAGGGCAGCGTCCAGCAGGTGAACCTACCCGATGAGTTCTGGCCGCGCTGGGCCTCAAAACTGGCCAAAAACGTGCTGGTGAAGCACGAGATGACTGCTGCAATGAGAGAGCGAGCGAACGAACTGACCCAGAAGCGCTACAGCCTGGGTTCCTGGCTCAACGAACGGGAGGATCACCTGCAATGACTCTCGTGTTTGTTTATGGCACGCTGAAGCGCGGCGGGGTTAATCATGGATGGATCGAGCAGCAGCAATTCGTGGCGGAAGCATGCACACTGCCGCTTTATCGCATGTTTGATCTCGGTGGTTATCCCGGCATGGTGCGTTCAAAAGACGGCATCTCCATCCAAGGTGAAGTCTGGAGCGTGGACGAAGCCGGGCTCGCGCTGCTCGATGTGCTAGAAGACACAGCGGGCGGTGAATATGAACGCGTGACGCTACAACTCGAAGGCGACTTCGCGACGCCGCGCGTCGAGGGCTATATTTACCTGCGCAGCGTTGAGGGAAGACGCGATGTGGGCTCGTGCTGGTGATCAGCCCGCACCAAAGAATCCACCCAGCTTCCGAATACGCGTCGGGTGCCGCAGCTTGCGCAGGGCCTTCGCTTCGATCTGCCGAATGCGCTCGCGAGTCACCTGGAACTGCTTGCCCACTTCTTCAAGGGTGCGCCCTGCACCGTCACCAAGACCAAAGCGCTGCTCCAGCACTTCGCGCTCACGCGGGTTGAGCGTGTCGAGCACGTCGCGCAGCTTGTCCCGCAGCAGGTGCATGGCGGTGAGTTCCATCGGATTGCTCGCCTCCTTGTCCTCGATGAAGTCACCAAATTCAGTGTCCCCTTCGCTTTCGCCCACTTTGGCCTGCATGGAGACCGGCTGCTGGGAAAGACGCAGAACGGCATTCACGCGATCAACGGGCAGATGGATTTCCTCGGCGATTTCTTCGGGCGTAGGATCGCGGCCAAGCTCCTGCAGCAGCTGCTTGTGCACGCGCATGAGCTTGTTGATCGTTTCGATCATGTGCACAGGGATGCGGATGGTGCGCGCCTGATCGGCGATGCTGCGGGTGATGGCCTGACGAATCCACCAGGTGGCGTAGGTGCTGAACTTGTAGCCGCGTTGGTACTCAAACTTCTCCACCGCACGCATGAGGCCCATGTTGCCTTCCTGAATGAGATCGAGGAAGGACAGCCCGCGATTGGTGTATTTCTTGGCAATGGAAATGACCAGCCGCAGGTTGGCCTCGATCATCTCGGTCTTGGCCCGCGTGGAGCCGGACACATGTTTGAGAGTGTCTGTGATGAGCGTGCGGTAATCCGCCGCCGTCATCCATGATTCCTGTTCAAAGGCGCTGATGGCCTCTTTCGTGGCTTCGTTGCGGGGCTGCTCCTTCAGACTGCGCTCCAGATTGCCCAGATCAGTCAGCCGCTGCTGCAGCAGGGTCACGAAGTCCTCGGTGATCTTTGATTTGAAGTAAAACTTCTCACAGACACGGAAAAATGCGGCGCGCAGTGTTTCAAACTCCTCCTGACTGGCGGCGCGTTTGCGCGGGCCGGCATTGATCAAGGCGGAAAATGCCTTGCTGGTCTTTTCATGCGTCTCGCGCGCCTGGTCGAGCAGCGGTTTCAGCTTTTTAAAATAGGCGTCCCTTTCATCTGCCTTGCGGTCGCTGACGAGACGATCAAAGCGTTCGACGCCGTTGCACAGCGCTTCGGCAAACTGCAAATAGGCCTGGCCGATGAAGCCGATGGTATGCAGGCACTGGCGCATGCTCAGGTCAGCCTTTTCGATGCGCTTGGAGATGTTGATCTCCTGCTCGCGCGTGAGCAATGGCACCTGGCCCATCTGGCGCAGGTACATGCGCACCGGATCATCAAACACATCCAGTTTGGCCGAAGCAGCGTCACGTTCTGCCGTAATCCGCTCACGGGCGGCATTATGACGGGCAGCCACACCATCAACATCGTCACTGATCTTGATTTCCATCGCACGCAGGCGCGTGATGAGGGCATCCATCAGGTCCGGGGTCACGAATCCCGAAGGCAGGGCCTCATTGATGTCGTCCCAAGTCAGATGATCATGCTCGCGTGCCGTACGAATCAGATCGCGCAGCCTCGCCTGAACATCGGGAGAATGGATGTCATCGTGCGTGGTGTTCGCAAACTGATTGATGCCACCCGCATGGCCGAGCTTGGGCGGGCGTCCCCGGCGGCGTTTGAGCAGCTGGCCATCAGGTCCTACCTGGGATGTTGGCTGTTCTTTGGGCGGATGAATGCGCGGTCTGCCGCGGCCACGCTTTTGTGGGGCTGCATCTTCTTCAGCAGCAGCAGGTTCGCCTGCCTGTCCGGCGGCGTTGCGAGAATGGGATCCGTTAAGTGGTTTTTTGGAGACGGCCATACTTACCTCGGTGAGGGTCCGGGACCTGCGTCAGTCAGGGGGAGAAACTATTCGGGGATGCTTTCGTACGGTCAAGGCATTCTTTACGCATTGCGCTGAGTTCCATGACCCTCTCCTGAAGGCGTGCAATCTCCTCCGCTGACAGCCCTGGCTGGCGTTGTTTGGACTGCAAACCTTGGATGAGGTTCTGCAGCCGGGCGAGCTCTAGTGTGTAAAGGGCCAGCTTTGCATCTTCAAGACCACCGGGCAGACGCGGGCTGGCCTGGAGCTGGGCAAACGCTGCTTCCTGCGGGCGCTCCAGGCCAGACATAAAGACAAGCTGGGAGTTTTCTTCCAGCGGGTCATGGCGGCTGTGCACCAGCAGGG
The DNA here is from genome assembly GCA_903838675.1 of uncultured Verrucomicrobiota bacterium. Classification (GTDB taxonomy): domain Bacteria; phylum Verrucomicrobiota; class Verrucomicrobiia; order Verrucomicrobiales; family Verrucomicrobiaceae; genus Prosthecobacter. Next base: position 33,562 of record CAILZI010000121.1, on the reverse strand, counting down.
AGAGAAGCTCCGTCCCGGGCACTTCGTGCAGCATGGCCTCACAGTCGGATTCGCGCAGCCAGTACATGACCTCGGCGTCGGCCAGCGCCATCTGGCATAGGAGCACGGCAGTCTTGTGCTGGGCAGCGAGCAGTTTCTTGGCCTCATCGACCACGTTGACGGGGGAATTACCCGAGCGCTGCCCGCCATTGCTGCTTTTGGACTCGTTTGCAGCACGCTTGACCATCGCATTGAGCTGATCCTCAGAAATCTCGAGCAATTTGGCCACTTTGTTGACTGCAGTGATGCGCTGAGCCACGCCGGTAAAAATGCTAATGGCGGCAGCCACCTGCTCCGCCATGCGCACGCGCTCCACCATGCTGTCAGATTTGGCGCTGGCTCTCAGACGGCGGATTTGGTATTCCAAGAAGTCCGTGGCGTTCCCCAGCACTGCTTGCAGCGCCTCAGTGCCCTGTTTGCGCAGCAGCGAGTCGGGGTCTTCACCCTGCGGCAGGGAGGCCACCTTCACTGTCAGACCGATGGGCGAGAGGATTTTAAAGGCCTTCTCAGCTGCTCCGTAGCCTGCGTTGTCAGAGTCATAGCAGAGCACGATCTCATTGCAGACGCGCTTGAGCAGCTTGGCGTGCAGTTCGGTGAAGGCGGTGCCTTGGCCTGCGACGACATTCTGAAAGCCGGCCTCATAGATCATGATCATGTCGATCTGGCCTTCGCAGATGATGGCCTCGCCGGCTTTTGAGATGGCTCGCCTGGCACGGTCAAAGCCGAAAAGCACCTTGCTCTTGCTGAAGAGCGGGGTTTCTGGGGAGTTGAGATATTTGGGCTTGCCTGCCGGATCAATGATGCGCCCGCTGAAGGCGATCACGTCTCCGTTCTCGTTGCGGATCGGGAACATGAGCCGGTCACGGAAACGTGGGTAGGTGCCCCGGCGGCCAGATTCTTCATCACTCTGAACAAACAGGCCGGCCTCAACGAGTACGCTCTCGGGTATTTTGGCCTGCGCGGCCCATTCACGGAAAAAAGCGCCGTTGGGCGGGGCATAGCCCATCTGCCAGTTCTTCGCCACTTCTGCCGTGATGCCACGGGATTTGAGATAGTCGCGCGCTGGAGCGGCGATTTTGTGCTTCATCAGCAGCTGGTGGAACCACTCGGAAATCTCACGGTGCGCTCGCAGGAGCAGGCTGCGGTGCTTGGCCTCAGCCTCCGCATTTGCGTCCCAGACTTCCTCCTCGATGCGGATGCCCGCCGCATCAGCCAGTCGCTTGACGGCTTCGACGAACGACATGCCGTCATGCTCCATCACAAAGCGGATCGCTGTGCCACCCGCACCACAGCCAAAGCAGTGGTACGTATTGCGTGAGGGGCTGACGTTGAAGGACGGGCTCTTCTCGTTGTGAAACGGACACAGGCCCACGAAATTCGTCCCTGCTTTACGCAGTTTCACCGAACGCCCCACCAGCGCCACGATATCCGTGGCGGCAATCACTTGCTGGATGGTTTCTTCCGGGATGCGAGACATATCAGTGAAGGTGTTGAGGGGGGGCGAACTCGCAACTGGTGATGCGACCAGTGGGCTGGCAGTTTGAGCTCAATTTTAATGGCTCATTCGTCCTGGGCGGCTGTGGCACGACTATTCACGTCAGTGCTTCTGGCAGCGCAGCTTCAGGCTTCCCCTTCAGCATTCGGCATGAGAACCCCGTAAAAACACACAGGCCTGCACTCAGGATGTCTTCTGTCCTTCCTCCCAGCGAATGGCGAAATAAGCCAGCTCACCAGCCTCATTCAGCGCCAGTTTGGTGCGGATGTTCATTTTGTGAACATCCACGGTCTTCGTGCTGATCCGCAGCGCCTCCGCAATCTGGCCGGTGGTTTTTCCCTGTCCGATGAGGGCGAACACTTCAAACTCACGATCACTCAGCTCTGAAATTGAATCCTTGGGTTCGGAGGCATTGCCGGAGGAATAGGCCCTCAGGATTTCCACGGACATCTCTTCGCTGATGGCGATGCCTCCGGCTGCCACACGGTGAAGCGCTTGCTCCAGCTCCTTCTGCGGGGCGCTTTTCATGACATAACCCCGGGCGCCCGCTTTCAGGGCGCGTTGTGCATAGAGCTTTTCGTCATGCATGGATATGGCCACCATGGGGAGCTTCGGGCGCAGCAGTCGAAGATCCTTGATCAGTTCGAGCCCCGAGCGATCCGGCAGTGAAATGTCCACCACCAGGACATCCGGTGTGTCTTCGTTCACTTTGCGCATGGCTTCGGCTGCATCTCCGGCCATCCAGGCAAAGGCCAGATCGGAAGTGTTCTCGATGAAGAGCCGCCACCCTTCACGCATCATGGTGTGGTCATCCACGATGGCAATGCGGGTGATTTCTGGAGGAGATTTTTGAATCATTGGCGCAAGGTGCTGGGGGTTCATGGGCTTGCAGTACTTCAGGCATTCTTTAACGGAATCCGCACAATGGCAATTTGGAAGTCCCGCGCCCCTTTTTCAATGGTTCTTTCAAGGGTGGCGGAAAGTGTGCGCAGCCTTTGGCCCATGAGATGCAGCCCCATGACGAGGCTGCTGGCAACTTCGGGTTCGGAGAATGCAGAACCGTCATGGATGACGCTTAATTCAACGTTCTCGTCTTCTATCCTAACAGTGATGTTCAAAACACCCGGCTTGGAATGCTTGCACGCATTGACCACCAGTTCTTGCGCGATGCGGAACAGCAGCTCCTGGGCGCTGCCGGTCAGGCTGGTGCTCACATCAGAATAGTCCAGGGAACACCGGACTTGGTATGATTTTTCCGCAAACCGCAGCACGTTCTCCAGCGCATCTTTTAATCCATGATTTTCAATGCCTACAGGAGCAAGCCCCCAGGCCATGCCTCGTGCGATAACCGTCGATTCCGACAGCTCTTCCGCCACCTGCCCCGCAAGACTGGCGATCTTGCCGTCTATCTCATGGATCATTCTCTGCACGACCTCGGCCTTCATTTTAGTCGCCGAGAGTCTTTGACAGAGATCATCATGCAAATCTCTGCCAATCTTCCTGCGTTCCTGTTCCGCGGCTTCCAGCACCATGTTTTCAGCTGTTCTTAGCTTGGTCACCGCACCCGCAAATTCTTTGGATATCATGGAAAGTTCGTCATTGCCCTTCAAGGTCAGAGGAAGTCCGTTCTTGGAGCTCGCGGTACGCAGGATTTCCACCACCCTGCGCACCCTGCGGGTAATCAGTTCATCCAGGGCAAACCATAGCAGCAGGCACGAGGCCAGCAGCACCCCGGCCTGCCTTAGAGATTCCTGCCAGGCGTCCTCACGCACCTGAACAAGCGCCAGCGTGGCATCGTAGCGGATCATCACCGCCGCCCGGCTGGTGGACTCATAGGTTTCAAAGAAAGGAACCATCACCACCAGGCGGGTCTTTTCCTCATTCCAATGCAGTGCAGGCTCCATGGTCTCAAGCACGTCAGCGTGTTGCCGCCATTCGTCGGCCAGAGGTGTTTTCAGGACGTCCATCTGCTGCCATTGCATCTGCGTGGCGCAGCTGACGATGCCCTCCTTGTTGCATACCAGCCCAAGTTCCACATCTTGAGAAAGAGATACATAGGCCATCTCGAGTTCTGCGGCACGTTGCAGCTGCTTGCGGGAAAGATGCTGCAGCAGTCCGGCCAGACGGCTGCCAGTTTCATTGGCCTCCAGTTCCAGTCGTGCCAGCCGGCGGTCCTTCAGCCACTGTTGGTTTCTCCAGTTGTTTAGCAAGATCATCAGCATGCCAAAAATCAGCAGAGTCAGTGTGATGCGGCTTTGAATGGATTGAAAGAAGTTCACTTAAAAGCCTCCTTGGCGATGCTGGCGTCGATCCATTCGCTGGTTGTCGGCCTGGTCTTGAGGAGGCCTGCGCGGATCATCAGCTCCTCCATTTGCAGCGCCAGTTGCGGAAGTTGTTTCAGCATTTCCTTATTTTCAGAATTGTTCAGCGGGTGAAGCCGTCCGAGGCAGGCCTGCAGCTCCTCAGCGGTCAGATTTTCACGTCGCAAAACTGCATCCATTCCCGGGAAAGATTTGCCGGCCCATAGGGTTTTTGCCATGCCTGCCTGAACCTGAAGCAGAGCCGCAAGTTCCTCGCGGGAAGAGGTGCAGGCGCGATCGGAGGCCACCAAAAGAGACATGATCGGCACTTTGAGCTGGCTGGAGTCATAGAGGCAGTGTGTACCATTGCGTGACAGAATGGTCAGCCAGGGTTCCATCGCCACCACGGCCTCTATCTGGCCCCCTTGCAGGGCTGGTTCCATTTCAGATTGAAACATGGGCACGGTCTCAATATCTGCCATGGTCATGCCGGCGCTTTCCAGTGCACAGGCCAGCAAATAGGAGCTTGAGCTGCGCTCAATCCCCACTCGTTTCCCTTTGAGGTCCTGAAGTCGCAGAATTTTTGTGGGTGCTAGAATTGCATCGGCTCCTGCGGATTGGCATAGCACCATGAGCACCTTCAGTTTCTGTCCTGCCTCCTGCATGCGCAGTATGCTTTCCAGGGTCACTACGGCCACGTCGGCTGCGCCGCTGCCAAATGCCCGGATCACGGCTGATGACCAGGGAATCTCGATGAGTTGAAAGCTGTCGAGCGGCAGCACTTGAAGGTCGCTCGCCACCAGCAGAGACTCGGCCGCAGGCCACACTCCTGGCACGATGCGCAGACGGCTTTTTTTCTCCTGATACGGGAAAAAAGAGGCCGCAAGCAGCAGCACCGCAATCAGTAGGGGCAGGAAGCGTTGCACCATTGCCTTCGAGTCTTTCATCCTTTTATCATGCAACAAACAGACATGGAATGTCCACATTTGCGTGCGCCTGAGTTCTTCAATTTCTTTTCTGGCCTAGGCCGGAGCATCCGCTAAGCTGATCACATGGCTAAAGATACTCCTGCCGTCACTCGTCGTCATTTCCTGACCGTAAGCGCCACAGCTCTCGGTTTCCCCACCATCATTCCCGCCACGGCTCTGGGCAAAGGGGGGCGCCCCGCACCTTCTGAGCGCATCACCGTCGGTGCCATCGGCTGGGGAACGATTGCAGGTGACTGGACGCCCTCCTTCCTCAACAACGACAAATGCCAGGTCATTGCCGTTGCAGATCCGATGAAGGAATACGGCCACTACGGCTACGATGGCAAAAAGACCGGCGGCCGTGAAGCTGGAAAGAAGATCATTGATGCCCACTACTCACAGTCGGCCAACAAACCGGTGAAGACCTGCGCCTCCTATGCAGATTTTCGTGAGATGATGGAGAAGGAAGACCTCGATGCCGTGCAGGTTTCCACTCCCGACCACTGGCATGCCTACCTGGCCATTTATGCCGCACGCAAAGGCAAGCACATCTACGGTCAGAAACCGCTGGCACTCACCGTCGCCGAAGGCCGCCGCATGAGCGATGAAGTGGCCAAGGCGGGCGTCACCTGGCAGACCGGCAGCCAGCAGCGCAGTGACCAATACTTTCGCCTCGCCTGCGAGATGACCCAGAATGGCCGCATCGGCAAACTCAAGCGCGTGCGCGTCGGTCTGCCTGGCGGTCACTCCAACTGGAATGGCATGGCGGACCAGATCAACCCGGCACCGCTGCCCCCCGATTTCGATTACGAGATGTGGCTCGGCCCTGCCGAACACATGGACTACCGCCCTGCCTTGCTGCCGCTCAACTGGCGTCACAATTTCAATTTCTCCGGAGGCATGATCACGGACTTCGGCGCGCATCACATCGACATCGCCCAGTGGGGCATGGGCACGCAGCTCAGCGGCCCCGTCGAACTTCGCAACGTTTCCGGCACCATGGACAAGACGGCGCTTTACAATACGGCCTCCGAGTTTGCCTTTGAATGCGTCTACGAGAACGGCCTCATCATGCAGGTGGCCAGTCCGACCCACAAGATCATGCCTGAAGTGGAGGCCGCGCTGGCCACACCTAACGCCAAGAAGCCTTTCGACCACGTGGGCGTCTTGTTTGAAGGCGATGAAGGCAAATGGATCTACGTCAACCGTGGCAAGATCACCGCCAGCAGCCCCGAAATCCTGCGCGAGAAGACCCGCCCGGAAGAAATCCATCTCTACGAAAGCAAGGACCACACGGACAACTTTCTCTCCTGCATCTACGACGGCAAACCGACCGCGACCCCCATAGAGGTCTCGCACCGCAGCATCACCATCGCACATCTTGCAAACATTGCCCTGCGCACTGGCAGTACCGGCTTGAAGTGGGATCCGAAGTCGGAGACCATCGCCGACAATGCCGCCGCCTCCGGATTGCTCGCCAAGGAATGGCGCAAGCCATGGGTGCTTTGATCCAAGCGACTTCCCACACCATCGCATGCCAAAACATTCCCTGTCATCGTTCTGGTGCAGTGTCATCCTGGCGGTCATCTTGGCTCTGGGGGCTGCTGCCCCCGCTGGAATGCTGGCGCAGGACACCATCAAGATCGGTCCGCTCCAGCCCTTGCAGACCCTGCCTTCGCTGGGACCTTTAGTTCCGGCGATGCCGCCTCCCTCAGCCCCAACTGCGGTTTCGCCGCCTGTGGCTTTGCCGACCATGGCCGCTCCGCCTATGTCTTTGCCGACCATGGCTGCCCCACCTGTGGCTTTGCCGACCATGGCCGCCCCACCTGTGGCTTCACCAACCGCTGCTTCGCCGCCCGTGCCTCCACCTGTCGCCGCACCGCCGCCACTGCCCACGAGCAATACGCTCACCATCACCGGACCCATTGCGCAGGCCTATCTCTACATTGAACCGTACCAGACGCGCTTTGAGGTGCTGTTTGATGCGGCCACCGTGCTTGCCTGGCTCGCACCTGATGCCGCCCTGCCGGAATCACTCGCAGCTGACCAGCAAAAACAAATAGTCGAATCCATGGCGTCTCGTGCCTCCAGTTGGTGCGCCCTGAGCGCCGGGGACCAGGCGCTGCCAGTACCATTGCCGCTTGTGGCGGTGATCAAGGGGCTGCCCGGAAACACGCTGCCTTTGAAGGAGGGGGAAGCAGTGCCCCTGAACCAGGCTCTCGTCGGATTCATGTGGGAGTTTGCCACCCCTCCCGGTCCGGATGAATTGAATGTCACCTGGAAGGGGTGGATCAAAGGCATGACAAAGCTGCCGGTGCGCGTCTTTTTTGGGCCCTTGAGCGAGACTGGGGAAATTTACTCCCCGGTCAAAAATTTCCGCTGGCGCAATCAAGGGCGCATGCCCCGTCCGGCACCGCTGGCGGCGGTGCCGCAGATTCCACTTCCGCAGCCCTGGCGCCTGCCGATGGGAGGCATCTTGTGGGTGGTCACTGGTCTGTTGTTCTACATCTATCTCAAATTAAAAGATCACAAGCTCCCAGGTGGCAGTCTGCCCTATGTGGTTGTCTGGCTGCTCGGGGCGGTGCTCATGAGCCAGTTGCTGGTGGTGCCTCTTAATTTAGGGCCTTCAGCTCCCGCCGTCACCCAGGTCGCTGAAGCGCAGAAGATCGTCTCTCCGCTGCTGCGCAATGTCTATCGCGCTTTTGATCACCATGCCGAGTCAGACGTGTATGACGTGCTGGCGCGCAGTGTCGATGGCGAACTGCTGCGCAAGCTGTATCTCGAAACCATCCAGGCTCTCACACTGGACGGACGTGAAGGCACCCGTGTCACCATTGCCGAATTCTCCGCCACCGTGGACAAGGTGGAGCCTGACCCCAAGGGCGCAGGCTTCATCGCCGATTGCAACTGGATGGCGCGTGGCATAGTCGGCCACTGGGGCCACAGCCACCCCCGCGTCAATATTTACAACGCCCGCATCACCCTCACGCCGGTGAAAGATGAATGGAAGCTCACCGGCCTTGAGGTGCAGGAAGTGCGGCGGCTGTAGCGCGCGCAGCAGCGAACCTGCCTAGCGTTTCATGCTGATGGCCGCGATGATGCCGATCAGGATGATGACCAGCAGCACCAGGAGCACGACCATCACGACGGAGGTTTTCCGTTTCACATGCGGTGTCGCTGCGATGATCCGTTGATACTCCTGCGTCATCACAAACGGTGCTTGTTTTCCCATCATCTTAACGAGGATGTAGATGTGGATGAGAACACCTCCGGAGGTGTTGATCAACCCGACGATCACCGCGATGCTTGAGAGGATAATCGTCGGAATGCGTGCCCAGCTGCGCAGCCGCCTCAGGCCATGGGCGACGAATCCCACCCCGATGCCCGCTAGCAGCAGCAGTCCTCCTGGCACCAGTGTGGAGATGCTTTCGCCGAAATGGAAGTCGGTCAGTGAGAGAACCCCGATGGTGATCAGCGCCAGTGCTGCGAGATAATAGAGAAGCCCCACCGACTTGATCGAAGCTTCGGTGTCGATGTGCTCCCGGCGGATGATTTCATCCTGAGTGGTGGCCTGAAGCACCTGGGACTGCGGAGCCGCGTAGGGATTGATTTTTTCCATGGGTTCGCTTTGCCGCGCCCCTTTAAAAGAGTCAATCATCTTATGCAGCATCCCGACACAAGCCGCTCTTTCGCTGCGTACATGCCTCATGCGCCAGCTGCTTTTCCTCCTAGCCATCCCCGTTTTCGCCGCAGACCTCCCTCCGGACAAAGGCAGCACCATCCCCGAAAGTGGCAAGCGCCCCGTCGTCATCACCGGCAAATCATCGCTCCCTTTGCCGAAGCACGACCTGCCCGAAGGCTACACACTCGAACTCGCCGCCGCTTCACCACTCGTCACCCATCCCATCATGGGCTGCCTCGATGACAAGGGCCGTCTCTTCGTCGGCGATGCCGTCGGCGTGAACTGGAACAAGCCCCAGCTCGAAGCGAATCCCCCGAATCGAGTCCTCATGCTCGAAGACACGGACCACGACGGCAGCTTCGACAAGAGCACCGTCTTCGCCGACAAGATGACCTTCCCACAAGGAGCCAGCTGGCTCAACGGCAGCCTCTACGTCGGCTCACCGCCCGGCATTTGGAAACTCACCGACACCGACAACGACGGCGTCGCCGACCAGCGCGAGATGATCGTCGGCGGCTTCGACTACACCGGCAACGCCGCCGACGTTCACGGTCCCTTCCTCCATCCCAATGGCCGCCTCTACTGGTGCCACGGTCGCAAAGGCCACAAGGTCGTGCAAAAGGACGGCACCCTCGTTGATGAATCTCTCGCGTGCGGCATCTGGAGCTGCAAGCCCGACGGCTCCGACGTCGCCTGGCACTCACTGGGCTGTGGTGACAATCCTGTCGAAGTCGACTTCACTCGCGATGGCGACATCATCGGCGTGCAGAACCTCTACTACACCCAGCCGCGTGGCGACACGATCGTCCACTGGCTCTACGGCGGCGTCTATGAGCGCAGCGATCAGCTCAAAGCCATCGCCCATCTGCCGCGCACCCTCGAAACCATGCCCGTCATGTACAATTTCGGCCACGTCGCCGTCAGCGGCTGCTGCTTCTGGAAAAACTACGGGAGCGCTGACCACGGGAGCGCGGACACTCCTGTCCGCACTCAGGCCACACAGCAGTTCATGGTCACCCATTTCAACACGCAGCGCCTCGTCCGCATGGAGCTCACCCCCAGCGGCAGCACCTACAAGGCCGTCGAAAACGAATTCCTCCGCCTCCACAATCCCGACATCCACCTCACCGATGTCATGGAAGACCCCCGCGACGGCTCCCTCCTCCTCCTCGACACCGGCGGCTGGTTCCGCATCGGCTGCCCCGCCAGCCTCATGGCCAAGTCCGATCTCCTCGGCGCGGTGTATCGCATCAAACCTAAGGCTTCAGTCAAAGCACTCGCGCAATCGCCGACGCAAGCTTCTGTCGATTTGAAGACTCAAATTGTGAATCTTAAATCCGACAATCCCCAAGTCCAGCTTCGCGCATGCGAGGCAATTGCAGAGGCAAAGCAGGTGGACAAAACCGCCAATGCAGAATTGGAGCGTTTGCTCGTCGCTCCATTGGACCCTGCTTTGGAGCACGCCGTCATCACAGCGACAGCACGAGTCAATCGACGGCATGCCATGGAATGGTTCCGTAATGCGGTGCTGAAGTATGATGCAATTCGGAGGAGTGTTTCCGACAAGGAAAAAAGAGCTCGTTTGATCGAAAGATTCGGAGACATCAGCAAACCTGTTTTTCTAGGACGTGTACTTCTTGTCGGCCAGATCCTTGGAGTTCAAGACGAGGCATTTACCAATGTATTCAAGCTGGCTTTTTCGAGCCGTCACGATGTGCAGGTCGATGCTGCGTTCTTTGTATTGGAGCAGAATCCTCAGATGCGCCAGCTCGCCTGCGAGAGTCTGGCTGATGAGTGGAAAGCGTTCCAATCCAGGCGTGATTCCGCCCTTAACGGAGACCCCGTACTCGGCAGGGAGCTTTTGAAGGCATTGCCAGAACGCAGCGCACGGCTGCTGACCAAGATAAAGAGGGTGGCTGTCCCTGCTTTGAGTGATGAGTCTGTCCAAGCATTGGTGACGCTGTTATTGGCGGAGCCCGACTCAGATTTTCGTGCCTGCGGGCTTTCCATCCTCGCCACCCAAACCACCGGCACCACCAACGATGCCTGGCTGCCCGCAATCGACAAACTCCTCGCCGAATCCCCCACTCCTCTTGTCTTCGACGCCATCAAAAAACTCAAGACCCCGCATTTCGACGCCGCACTTCAAGCTATCGCCAACGACACCAAGCGCCCGCTCGCCATTCGCCTCAAAGCCCTCGACTCCGCCAAGTCCGTCAAGCTCACCGGTGAAACCTTCACCATGGTCAAAGGCGTGCTCGCCGATGCCACTTCTTCTTCCGCCGCGAAGATTCAGGCCGCAGGCATGATCGCCAGCGCACCACTGGCAAAGCCACAGCTCATCGAACTCACACCGCTCTTTGCCACGCTGGGCCCCGTCGAACTCAAATCGCTGCTCGGCATCGTGCGCAAATCGAAAGAGCCTGAGGTCGGGCGTTCCTTCGCCACTGAGATCGCGAAGAATCCCGTCATCGCCAGCCAGCAGGAAAGCCTGTACCGCACCGCTTTCAGCGATCTGCCGCCCGACATTTTCGAAACCGTCATCCTGCCTGCCTACAATGCCGCCGTTGCCGCCTCGGAGGCCAAGAAACGCCAGCTCGGACCCCTCGCTGACAAGGTCATCGCCAGCGGCAATGCCGCGACTGGAAAGAAGAACTTCGAAATGGGCAAAGGCACCTGCATTGCCTGCCACAAGATCGGCTCTGCCGGCCGCCCCATCGGCCCCGATCTCTCCCACATCGGTGCTATCCGCACCGAGCGCGACCTCCTCGAAAGCATCCTCTTCCCCAGCAACACCCTCGCCCGCGACTACGAAGCCCACGTCATCGAAACCACCGACGGTCAGCAAACCTTGGGTGTCATCAAATCCCACACCGCCGAAGGCCTCCTCGTCATCGACATCGCCGGCCAGGAAAAAACCATCGCCCACCAGACCATCGCCGGAGACACCACCCTCCCCACCAGCCTCATGCCCCAGGGCCTCGATCAAACCATGCCCGAAGCCGATCTCCTCGACCTCGTCGCCTGGCTCCGCACCCTGAAGTAGCACGGGCAATCCTGCCCGTAGTCTGCGGCCCAGCGTTCACAATCCCCGAGTTACTCCCCGACCACCCATCGCTGCTCATAAGTAAACTCATCCGGCTTCAAACCCGCCTTGATTGGATTATTGCGGACGTACTCCTGCAAACGCTTCAACTGCTCCAAACTGCGCACGATATGATCGAACGATTCACCCTGCCACAAAGCGCCGCTATTTCCCGTGGCAGCATTGATGTTCCGTGCACTGACTCCTTTGATGGGTCGCAGTAAAGACTGCAACTGCCCGGCGGTCCTGGGCCTTACCAGCACATGCACATGATTTGGCATGATAACGAAGTCGCCGAGATCATACTGCTCTGAATCGCCATGTTGAAAACATCGCCGAACTTCTTCCCGATGCTCGGCATGTCGCAGCATGCACGATCCGTGTCCGGCGTCCATCCATCGTTCCATCCGGAGAGTGAACAAACGCCTGAACTCCAGCTCCGTCTGCGAACTCCACGGTTTAGGATGTTGATGCAGACATTCATCTTGCTCCGCTTTCCAATGTTGAACGATTTTCACAGGCACCGCATCCGCCAGTCGGAAAGTGATGAAATAGATCACACCTGGCTGAGTGAGATGCGGCAGATTGCGCTGATAACCGGGCACAACTGCCTCCCAGTCAAACGGCACAAACTCTTTCGGGCCAATAAGCAGCATGATGGCCTGAGGTAGCATGGGCAATCCTGCCCGTAAAGCCCGGCCCAGCGGGCAGGATTGCCCGCACTACTCCAGATTTCCCCTTCGCTCACTCCGCCAGCAGCATCCTCTTCGCAGCTTGCAAATGCTTCTTCTGCTCCGGCGGCAGCTCAGGATACTTCAGCTTCATGCTCTGCATCTCGGCCAAGATCGCCGCACTGACGATGAGCCGCATGTTCTTTTTGTCATCTGCTGGTATGACATACCAGGGGCAGTCTTCCGTGGCGGTCACACGGATGGCATCTTCATAAGCCTCCATGTATTCCTTCCAGTGGCCGCGTTCACCCACGTCGCCCTCTTCAAATTTCCAGTTCTTGCTGGGCGTGTTGATGCGGTCGAGAAACCGCTTCTTCTGCTCGCCCTTGGACACATTGAGAAAAAATTTGAGAATCAAAATACCGTTGCGGTGGCAGTAGGCTTCAAAGTTGCGGATGTCCTTGAGCCGGTCGGCGAAGAGCTTGTCGATGTCCTTCGTCGTCTGCGCGGGCAGACGCTGCACCTTGGTCACGATCTCAGGATGCACGCGACAGATGAGCACCTCCTCATAATAGCTGCGATTGAAGATGCCGATCCGTCCGCGTGGCGGCATCGCGCGTGTGTGGCGCCACATGAAGTCGTGGTCCAGTTCAGCCGATGTCGGACGCTTGAAGGCATGCACCTCCACGCCCTGCGTGTTCACCCCGCTCATCACATGCTTGATCGTGCTGTCCTTGCCTGCCGCATCCATCGCCTGAAACACCAGCAGCAGCGCCTGCCGGTCCTGCGCATACATCTTCTGCTGCAGGTCGTCGATCTCCGTGCGGAACTCGGCGATGAGAGACTCATAGTGCGCGTCATCCTTGTAAAGACTCTTCACCTTCGTCTTCGCCCTCTTGATGCGAAACGGTTTGCCATCGGGCACGCGGAAATCATCGAGATCGAGCTTGAGTTTCATAAGGTGAGGAAGTGACTGGAATAAACAGCAATGCCCCCCGATGAACAGAACGAACTGCGAGGCCCGGAAGGTCCACAGGGGCTGTCCGCCACGATTGGGTGACGCAGGCACAAAAAAGGGCGGGGATGAACCCGCCCTTCAAAGTTTCTTTTCCCGATGCCGGATTATGCGGAAACAGGAGACTCGGGAGCGCCGGGGGCCTTTGGCAGGGTGAAGCGATAGCGGATCTTACCACGCTTGGCAGCAGCACGGGCTTTGCGCTTGGTGCGTTCTTTTGGCGTCTCATGGGCGCGCAGGCGGCGCACTTCTTCGAGGATGCCGTCCATTTCGAGGCGGGTCTTGAGGCGTTTGAGAGCGCGGTCAACGGGCTCGCCTTTACGGATCTGAATTTCGGTCATAAACGGGTCTGGGTGGTTTGGGAAAAGGGGAGTGAAAATAGGGGAATGAGGCCGGGCGTCAACAGGAATATGACCTCAAGCGACGAGAGTCTGCTCCCGGTCCGGACCGATGCCGACGAGGCTGACGCGGGCTCCTGTCAGTTCTTCGAGGCGTTTGAGGTAGGCTCTGGCCAGCGGAGGGAGGTCGGCGAACTTCCTGATGCCGCTGAGATCCTGCTTCCAGCCCTGGTGGGTTTCGTAAACAGGGACGCAGGCGGCGAGATCGGCGGCGGTGCTCGGCGGGTAGTGGATGGTCTTGCCGCGCAGGGTGTACGCGGTGCAGATCTGGATGGTGTCCAGCCCGTCCAAGCCGTCGAGGTTGGTGATGGCGAGCTCATCTGCACCATTGAGCATGACGGCGTAGCGCACGAGGACGGAGTCCAGCCAGCCACAGCGGCGGGCACGGCCCGTGGTGGCGCCGAATTCGCGGCCCATGTTGTGCAGCATGTCGCCAATGGCGTCGTTCTCGGTGACGAAGGGACCGCTGCCAACGCGGGTGGTGTAGGCTTTGCCCACGGCCACGACCTTGTCGATCATGCGCGGAGGAACGCCGGAACCGGTGCAAGCACCGCCGGCGGTGGTGTTTGAGGAGGTGACGAAGGGGTAGGTGCCGTGGTCGATGTCGAGATAGGTGCCCTGGGCGCCTTCAAACAGCAAGCTTTTGCCAGCTTTGATCGCTTCGTGCAGATACACCGTGGTGTTGGTGATGTGCGGAGCCAGAGTTTTGGCTGCTTCGAGCATCTCCTTGACGGTTTCTTCGACGGGGACGAGTTCGACCCCGAGCTCGGCGAAAGTGGCGTTGTGCCGGGCAAGGCGGTCACGGAGCTCTTCTTCGAAGATTTCGGGCTGGGTCATCAAGATGGTGCGCAGGCCGTCGCGCTCGACTTTGTCGGCGTAGGCCGGGCCGATGCCGCGTCCCGTGGTGCCGATCTTCTTGTCGCCACGCTTGGCTTCGCGCACCTTGTCCAGGCCGCGGTGGTAGGGCATGACCAAGTGGGCGGTTTCGCTGATGAGGAGGTTTTCCGGAGTGATCGTCACGCCCTGGCCGCGAAGCTTGGCCATTTCGGCGAGCAGGCCGGTGGGATCCATGACGACACCGTTGCCGATGACGCAGATTTTATCTTTCCAAAGGATGCCGGAAGGAATGAGGTGGAGGATGTACTTGGTGCCGTTGCTGATGACAGTGTGGCCTGCATTGTTACCACCGGCTGCACGGACGACGACGTCTGTGTTCTCAGTGAGATAATCAACGATTTTACCTTTTCCTTCATCGCCCCACTGGGCACCGACAATGATTGTATTAGACATGGATTCTTTTCTTGAAATGGCGGCATGGGGGGGCCGCAAGGGGGTGTTTTCGTGACGCGCAAGTCATCCCATGGCAGCCGGGAGGACCGCTGGAGTGCTCCGAACGGGAGCCAGGATCGCGAACGCGTGCGTATTGGTCAGTCTTAGGATGCTCCCATTTGCATGGCGAAATAAACAGCAGCGCCGCATGCCAGAATGCCGGCAACTCCGAGCAGTGTGAGCAGGCCAGCTCCAGGATTCTTTTGCTTCACCTTCGGGCCAAAGCCCGTGCGCAGACGACCATTGTAAGGGTGGCTGCCAAAGCCGCTGGAAGGAGTGGAAACCGTGACGGTTGCGGCGGAATAGGCGTCTTCTTCGCCATCGCCGTGGAAAACGCAGTTCACATTGCCGAGCTGAAAGGCAGCCCCAGACGTGAGATTGATGTTTTCGACACGGGAACCGCCGACTTTGGTGCCGTTCGTGGAACCAAGGTCGGTGAGCGTCCAGCTGCTGCCGTCGAATGCAAATTCACCGTGGTGACTGGACACGGAATCTTCAGCGATGATAAGCTGGTTGTCATCGGCACGCCCCACGGACATGCGTTCGGCGTCGAGTTCGAGGGCGCCAGAGGCACCGTCAGGAGTGGTGAATTGAATACGCGGCATAACAGTGCAGTTCTAGCAGGCCGTGGCACGGGAGGCAAGAGGGATTCACGGCAGGTGGCTGCGGGCTTGCACAGGAGGACGTTCTTGCTAGGAAGACTGGCAACCATCCCCGCCACTCCTGTGACCCAAATTTTTGAAATCCTCGGCAAATTCGACACTGAAAGCGACTGTCACAAGCTGCTGTACGCTCCGCACCCGCTGCCGCTGAAATATCGCGAAGGGCGTGTGTACAAGATCGAATTCGAGGGAGATGAGGCCGCGCTGAAGGCTTTTGTGGACAAGGTTTTGATTGATACCATCAGCCAGGAGGCCCGCGTGGGCGGCCAGTCGGCCTTTGAAAAAGCCGCCTTCGTGCTCGAATACGGGATGAAGGGTGCGGCGCTGGATCTGGAAAAAGAAATGATCCTCAATTATTACCGCAGCATCCCGAATCCGGGTTTTGAGATCAAGAAGCTGACCCTGCGGACCCGGATCTATGTCTTTGGCGCAGGGGCCGAGCCGGCGCAGTTTGTGCGTGACATTGTAAATCCTGCAATCCACACGCACGAGGTGCTCATGGCCGCGTGATCAATACCTGAAGGGCATCCGATAGCAGGTGCACTTGAGCAGCGTTGTGGTTGCGCCATGAATCCAACCACCACCAACCAAAGACTCCTTTCTCTCGATGCTTTTCGAGGGTTCATCATGCTGCTGATGGCCTCTTCGGGCTTTGGCATCGCGCAAATGGCTTCGGCCCATCCCGGCTCCATCTGGGAGTTTATCAAGCCACAGTTCGCGCATCAGGACTGGCAGGGTTGCTCATTGTGGGATCTGATTCAGCCGAGTTTCATGTTCATGGTAGGTGTGGCCGTGCCGTTTTCGTATGCGAAGAGGCGTGAGCACGGGCAGTCGTTTTTTGGCATGGCCTGGCATGCGCTCTCTCGTTCGGTGCTGCTGGTGGCTCTGGGGGTGATGCTGGCCACCCGTGCCGCAGACAAGCACACCGTGTTTCTGTTTACCAACGTGCTGGCGCAGATCGGGCTCGGCTACTTTGTGCTCTTTCTGCTCTCACGTCTGGGCTGGGAATACATCTTGTCCGGGATCATTCTGATTCTGGTGGGTTATGCATGGTTCTTCATCAATCATCCGCTGCCGTCGGCGCAGGAACTCGCCGCCATCGCTGGCATGAAGGACTCGCAGCATGCGATCCTGCAGGGTTTTGCCGGGCATTGGAACATCCACACCAACGCCGCTGCGGCCTTTGACCGCTGGTGGCTCAATCTGCTGCCACAGGCACAGCCCTACCAGCATACCAATGGGGGCTACCAAACGCTCAACTTTGTCCCAGCGCTTGCCACAATGCTCGGTGGTGCGCTCACCGGTGGTTTCCTGATGCACAGCCGGAAAACAGACAAAGGCAGGTGTGCCACGCTGCTGGTCACAGGCATCCTGCTGGTGGTGGCAGGCACGGCGCTTGATTTCAAAATCTTGCCTGTGGTTGGGGCGCAGCTGGATCACTACACGCTGCTGCCGGTGGTGAAACGCATCTGGACGCCCTCCTGGGCTGTGCTGAGCGGTGGCTGGGTGCTCATTATGCTCTCATTCTTTTACTGGTTGGTGGAGATCCTCGGCATGCGCCGGCTGGTTTTCCCACTGGTGGTCGTGGGCATGAACAGCATTGTGATTTATCTGCTGCACAACCTTTGTGCGGGCTGGATCAACGAGAATCTCCACAAGCATCTTCCGGAATCGGCCTTTCCGGCCTATTGGACACCAGTCATTGAGCGTTGTGGCGTGCTTTTTGTACTTTGGCTCATCTGTTGGTGGCTGTATAAGCAGAAGGCTTTCCTCAAATTGTGATTTCCCGATTTTTTCTCCTCTTTGCCATCACCGGTCTCGTCGCTTGCCAGCACAAGCAGGACACTGCCGTGCCTGCTCGTAATTTGGAGGAAGATGCGCGCTATCACAAAGCCGGGCTCATCCTGCTGCCGGACCTTCAGCATGCCAGTGCCTGGGAAAAACTCATTCACGTGGATATGGGAGTGCCTGCGAGCAAGATCGAGGTGAAGGCTGGTCCGGGCTTCACCACGGTGACCATACTAGATCTCACCAACCGGGCTCAGGTCGAGGGTGTCGCCCAGGAACTGCGTGGGATTGCTGAAAAGAAGCCGGACAAGTTTGGGGTGACGAAGGTGGAGGTTCGGCTCAAAAACGCGGCTGCCACGATCAACCCTTTTGTACTGCCCACGGAGGCGGCTCCTGCCACGCCTAATCCGGGCTCGGTTCTCCCAACGCTTTCATTACCGCCGTTCCGCATCGACGGCCGCTGAGAAGCGCGCCGTTGATCGAGACATGCTCACACCAGTCGCCGCAGCGGTAGAGACCGGGCTGGATCACACTGGCAAGCGGGCCGCCACCGAGCCGCAGCTGTCTGCTCTCCGGCTGGGCATGACGAATCTGATAGGTGCGCAGGTGCCGCCATTTGGAAACGGCGGCCTCCCCGAACCAGCTGCGCATCTGCTCACGAACGACCTGTTCCAATTCAGTGCTGGATGGAGCACCAAGGATGGAGGCGGAAAGGAGATGCTGCCCCGGCGGCGCATAGTGTGGCGAGACACGTGAGAGCGCGAGGATGCTGTTGACCGGACCGCGGCCATCCCCATCCAGATGCAGAATGGGGTCTCCCGGCGGCAGCTCATCCGTGGCAAAATACATGCAGGTGGTGGAACGGCTGGGAAGGCGAGGGGTGCTTTCAGAAGCTGGCAGCAATCGATGGGCCACTTCTTCACTGACTGCGACAATCACATGGTCGGCGTGCAGCACTTCGCCCGTGTCTAAAGTGACCTCACCGGCGCGCACTGCGGAAACTGGAGCATTCAGCCGCAGGCTTCCCGGGGGCAGTGCCATGGCGAGCTGATCCGGGATCGCCTGCATGCCGCGTGCTGGAAGTGCGCTGCCCCCCCGGTCAAACATGGCAAACAAAAACAACATCATGCGTGCGCTCGTGCGCAGATCCTTCTCAAGAAACACGCCGCCGAAGAACGGGCGAAAGAAGCGGTCGATCATGCTTTCCGAAAAGCCAAAGTCGCGCAGGTAGTCCTCTGTTTCCATTTCAACGGTGTCGCCCGGAGGTTCGCGCAGGCCGAAGACCTCCTTGCGAAGCAATAGCATGGTCCATTTGTCACGCAGGGAGACGATGGCTTCGTTGAAGTTTTTCAGGGCCGTGAGCGGATGCGCCAGCGGGTCCGCCAGGCGGTGAAAGCGGTTCTTCACAAAGACATCCGCACCACGGTAGATCGAACGCAGGTCGAGTGCCTCATAGTCCAGCACCCGCCTGGCCTCAGGATAGCCAGGCAAAAAGATTTGGAAGCCGCGGTCGAGCCGGAAGCCATCCACAACGTCGGTGCGCACACGGCCGCCAACGGCGTTGGAAGCCTCCAAAATCGTGAAGGGCCTGCCTGCTGCCGCCAGCACGCGGGCACAGGCCAGCCCCGCTAGGCCGGCACCAATAATCACAATCCTGGGCTGTGCATCACTCATTCATCCTTAATCAGTCGCGCTCTCACCTTGGACAAGCCTTTTGGCTTTGCAAGTGCGGGAGGCATGGCAAGCATGCGCCATGCCAGCCCCCCGCATCCTCATTCTCGGCGCCACAGGTGGCCTGGGCCGAGCCCTGTACCGCCACATGGCCTCCCGATTTGAAACGATTTCATTGACGCGTGCTGAGCTGGACTTTGAGCAGCCCGACAAGCTGTCTGCCAGACTTGCTGAGCAGGAGTTCGATGTGTTGCTCAATGCCGCAGGCATGACCAGCCCGGATGTTTGTGAAGTGGAGCCGGAGCGCGCATTCGTGGCCAATGCGGTGGCTCCACAGATTCTCGCTGAATGCTGTCTGGCACGTCGGGCCCGCATGATTCATTTCAGCACCGATTACGTGTTTAGCGGCGTGCAGCGTGACCTGTGGTTCGAAGCGGACGAGACAGCTCCCATAAACGTCTATGGCCGCACGAAGCTTGCTGGAGAACAGGCGGTCCTCAAGGCCTCTCCGAGTGCTCTGGTGGCACGCGTCTCGTGGTTGTATGGCCCCGACAAGCCGAGCCATCCGGACAATATCATCCAGCGGGCGCTGCAGACCGACGACTTAAGCGCTGTGGTCGACAAGGTGTCGGTTCCGACGAGCAACGCAGATATCAGCGGCTGGATCGAACAACTGATTATCCGGCATCCGACAACCTGTGGCGTGCTGCATCTGTGCAACAGCGGTGTCGCTTCATGGCATTCGTGGGCCGAGGCCGCACTTGAGATTGCCGCCCGGCTGGAGGTGCCGGTCAAAACCACCTGCGTGCGGCCGGTCAAGCTCGCCAGCCTCACCCAGCTCAAGGCACCACGTCCCCTGCTGACCGTGATGAGCAATGCCAGGCTGCAAAGCCTGCTGGGAGGCGAGATTCGCAACTGGTACGATGCATTGGAAGAGTATTTGGTGCAGAAGTATCAGCCCCAATGACTCCCGCCTCCGCCATGACCCGCTGCGACATTCTGCATGAGGATCGTTTCCTCATTGTGGTGAACAAGCCGCATGGCGTGCTCTCTCACCCGAACCCGAAGGCTGGCAAACCGCAGATGGCTGCATTTGAAGGAAGCTACGACCATGACCGGCGCTGTTTCAAAACGGCCGCAGGAAGCGTGTGGCTGATGCATCGCCTCGATCAGGACACCTCAGGGGTTTTGCTGGGGGCCAAGGATGAAAAAACGGCCGCCGCATGCCGCACTGCTTTTGAGGCCGAGCTGGTGCGCAAAAAATACCTGGCCTTATGCAGTGGCGGTGGAGCGAAGCCTGAGGGCGTGTGGCTTGACCATCTCATCACAGCGCATGCAAAAAACCAGGTGCGCACAACGGTACGCCATGGAGCGCGTCCGAATGCCGAAGCAAAGTACCGTGTGATCGAGGCGAATGGGCTCAATCGCGTGGTCTTGATTGAAGTCGAGCTGATCACGGGCAAGACGCATCAGATCCGCGTGCAGGCGGCTTCACGGCAGCTCCCGCTGGTGGGTGATGATGTGTACGGCTCGTTTGATTTGAACCGCAAACTGCGCAAAACCATCCTGGCCAAACGGCTTTTTCTGCATGCTTATGAACTGAGCCTGAAGCATCCCGCATCCGGGCAGCAACTCACAGTCAAAGCATCGCTGCCGCCAGATTTGCTGGCCGTGCTGGAGGCAGCGGGCATGAAGGCTGTTTAAGCCGCCTTCTTGAGCAGGAAGTATTCGATGCCATCAACGAGCGCCTTCCAGCTCGCGTCGATGATGTTGCAACTGACGCCGACGGTGCCCCAGGTGGCGTTGCCATCGGTGCTGGTGATTAGCACACGGGTCTTGGCCGCGGTGCCGGTGCCGCCGTCGATGATGCGCACCTTGTAGTCCGCCAGACGCATGTCCTTGAGCGCGGGGAAGAATGGCAGGAGGGCTTTGCGCAGCGCGTTATCGAGCGCATTCACCGGGCCGTCGCCTTCATCCACGGTGTAAACACGGCTCTCGCCGACCTCAAGTTTGATGGTGGCTTCACAGGTTTCAAAACCATGTTCACCGCCATGGAAGCGGTGCGTGGAGTGGTACTCGATCAGGTTAAACACCGGTTGATGCTGTCCGAGCTGCTTGCGGATGAGCATCTCGAAAGAGGCTTCGGCAGCTTCGAATTCGTAGCCTTCGCTTTCCAGGCGCTTCACCTCGGTGAGGATGGTCTGCACCCGGGCATCACCCTTGGCGAATTTGAATCCCATGCCTTCGGCCTTCACCAGCACGTTGGACTGGCCGGACATGTCCGAGATGGTGATGACGCGCTGGTTGCCGACGAGTGTGGGGTCCACGTGCTCATAGGTGCGGGCCAGCTTCTGCACCGCATGCACATGCAGCCCGCCTTTGTGCGTGAACGCGGCCACGCCCACATAGGGAGCACGGATGTCATGCGGCACGTTGGCGAGTTCATCGACGAAGTTGGCGAGTTCGCGCAGGCGGGTGAGGTCGATGCCGAGATCAATGCCCATCTTGATCTGCAGGTTGGGCATGATGGTTGTGAGGTTGCAGTTCCCCACGCGCTCACCGTAGCCATTGATGGTGCCCTGCACCTGGCAGGCTCCGGCACGCACGGCCGCGAGGGCGTTGGCCACGCCGACGCCACCATCGTTGTGCGTGTGGATGCCGACGGACCGTCCGAGATGGGCGATGACTTTGCGCGTCGTGTCCTCGACGAATTCTGGCAGTGCACCGCCATTCGTTTCACAAAGCACGATGAGGTCTGCTCCGGCATCCTGCGCGGCCTTGATGGTTTTGAGTGAGTACTCAGGATCCTCTTTGAAGCTGTCGAAGAAATGCTCTGCGTCATAAAGCACTTCGCGGCCGTGCTTTTTCAAATAGGCCACCGTGTCGGAAATCATGGCGAGGTTCTCTTCCAGGCTGACTTGGAAAACTTCGGTGACGTGCAGCGCCCAAGTCTTGCCGACGATGGTCACGGCGGGGGTTTTGGCATCGAGGAGCATTTTCACCTGAGGATCGTCCTCGACCTTCATCTTGCCACGGCGGGTCATGCCGAAGGCGGTGATCTTCGCGGTCTTCCAGTGGCGCTTGGAGGCCTCCTCGAAAAAGGCGGCGTCTTTGGGGTTGGAGCCGGGCCAGCCGCCTTCGATGTAGTGCACGCCGAAATCGTCGAGCTTTTCCGCGACGCGGATTTTATCGAGGGTGCTGAAGGAGATGCCGGTGCCCTGCGTGCCGTCACGCAAGGTGGTGTCATAGATGGAAACTGGAGACATGTGGGAGGGGAAATGAAGAGATGGAAGGGGGATGCAATGAGAAAACAGGCCGGGCTGGCGGTCGCCATGAGTTCCGGGACGCCGGCTGCCGGGGGCGCTTTCAAGCGCAGGCATGCATGACAACGGACTCTTCCGGCGGCGTCAGGCGCGGATGAGTCCGAAACTAATTCGGATGGTTAGGCGAATGTCAGGGCGGTTTCCCATGAGCAGCGCGAGGATTACGCCGGGGGAGCCCTGCTGGCAAAGGGAAGTTTTCACCTGCCAGGGGGGGGGCTTGGCCGCCTATGGCCTATGCGCAGGCACTGGGCTTATTTGCCCAGCATGCCTTCGAGACCTGCCTGGATGGCAGGCGTGGCGTTTTTCAGCGAGGGCTGCTGCCAGCCATCCACCGGCAATACATTGCCTTCGAGTGCGGGACGCACTTCCAGATGCTTGCGGAGCAGCATGTCGGCCATTTTGGCATCGTCATGCTGAACCATGCGCGCCAGAGGAAGATCGCTCAGGTCCAGTTTGGGAACGAAAGCCTTCTCAGGAACGACGGGGGCCGCGGTGAGTGCCGCAGAGGAATTTTCAACAGGACGCGAGAGCAGCCAGAGGCTCATGGCGCAAACGGAAGCAGCGGCCGCCACCATGCCCCATTTGGGCACCAGAAGATTGTTCCACCAGGTTGTGACTCGTTCCCAGAACAATTCCAAAGACGACTGCTGCAGCATCTCAGCCCGCTGTCTCTGATGAAACTGATGCAGAAAATTCTCGGTGAACCCTTCCTCGGGTTGTTCAAACCGCTTCAATCGAATCAACCGCTGGATGTCTTCAAACTCACTCATGGCGTGCTGTGGATTGTCGTTTCTACTAAGGTGTTAATGGGGCAGTTTATTTCACGAAATCTTCAAGATAGGTCTGGAGCAGGCGATGTGCATAAAACAATCGTGATCTGACCGTCCCTTCCGAGACTCCTAGTATCTTGCTGATTTCGGCATGCTGGAGACCTTGGACATCGTACAAAGTCACCACCGTGCGGTGATCTTCTGACAGCTTCATCATGGCTGCGTTCAATCTTTTTTGCAGTTCGTGGATGTTTACTTCCCGCAGCGTGCCCGAGTTGGCCGTGGTGACGCGGATGAATTCTGGATCGTTCTCAATGCCCGTATCTACATCGTCAAGACTGACCTTGTGATGCCTTCCACGCTTCTTAAGAAAGTTCAAAGTCATGTTCACCGCGATGGAATAGATCCATGTGTAAAATGAAGACTTGCCCATGAAGCGCTTGATGGAGCGGTAGGCTTTGGCAAACACATCCTGCAGCAGGTCGGCGGTGTCCTCGCGGTTCGAGGTCATGTTATAAATCAGACCGTAGAGCTTGGGCGTGTATTTACGCACGAGGTCATCAAAGGCGCGCGTGTCACCCGCCTGAGCTCTGTCCACCAGAATGCGATCCTCCGCAGAGCTGCTGGTTGGAGCGGGCTGGTTCAGCGAAGCGATGGGGGTCGCTGCGGCGCTGAGTGATGATTCTTCCATTAAAGTAAGAGAAACACTCGTTGCCTCAAGAGACAAGCATTTCTTATGGACGCACAAATATCAATTATTTTTGAACGTTCCAAAGGTGGTCCACGCAGATCTGCGACCAGGTTTCTAGCTGGTCGCGCATGGCGTGCAGTTCCGCCAATGTGTGAAAGCGCAGGTCCTGGATGGCATCCTCGTTGGACTTCACATCATCGCTGCTGAGGTCAAAAAAATGCACGACGCCGAGATGCACGCTGCCGACTTCCGTTGCGTCATCATTGATCAGGCCGATGACCTTCTGCGTGTGCGTGCCACCGATCACGAGCTCCTCGGCCATCTCACGTTCGACGCCGTTGTAGTACATCGTTTCGCCCAGGCCGTCCTGCGCTGCATCCACCGGATTGATGTGTCCTCCGATGCCTATGGAGCGCTTGGCCACGAGGCGCTTTTCTCCCGAGCTGCCGCCGCGAGTGTAGCTCACGTAACTGCCCGCATGGTGGAAGATGGCATAGGGGATGAGCTGCTTGTGAGAGGGGTCTTTTTCGGCCGCAGGGCGTTCCATGAAATGGTTGGCACCGGGTGCCAGCATCGCGTCCAAATAGCGTGAGGCATCGGCTTGGAAACCTTGAAAACTGCCGAGTTGATCGAAGAGCTGACGGGTGATGACGAGAACGTGTTCCATGTGAAGACCGGCAGAATGGATGGCCGTGCGGGGTGCGCAACCAATCAATCCAGCAACCACACTTCGGCGGTGTCTCCCGCTTGCAGGTCTTGTCCGGCCTCCAGCCGCAGCAGCGCATTCGAACGGCTCAGGGACAGCAGGGCATGGCTCTGCTGCAGGCCAAAGGGCATGAACTGACCGCGCGAGAGCGTGCCGCGTAAATAGTGGGGCCGGTCACCGGGGTTCGAGAGCGCGGTTCCGGAGGTTGCAGGGATCAGGCGCGGCTTGAGCTGGGCATCCGCAGCTCCCATCATTTTCAGCAAAGCAGGGCGCACAAAGAGCAGGAAGGTCACGAAGGACGACACCGGATTGCCCGGCAGACCGAAGACGGACGATTGTCCTGATTGGGCAAACAGAAACGGCTTGCCGGGCTTCACCTTCACGCGCCAGAGGCCGGGTTCAATGCCGAGCTCTTTTAGCGCGGGTTTGATCTGATCATGATCGCCCACGGAAACGCCGCCGCTGATCAGCACGACATCATGGCTGCGCAGAAGTTCGCGCAGTGTCTCCGTGGTGCTCTGCAGATCATCACGGCAGTGGGCCTGAGTGCTGGTGCGAATTCCCAGCTGCGCCAGCATGCCACGCAGCATGAGGCCGTTCGTGTTGTAAATCTGCCCGGCCTGCAGCGGCCCGGAGCCGGGGACCACCAGTTCATCTCCGGTGCTCAGCACCGCTACACGTGGCAGTGCGTGTATGGAGATTTGATCGAGCCCCTGGGAGGCCAGCAAGGCCATGCGTCCGGGGGTGAGCTGCTCCCCCATGCGCAGCACGAACTGGCCCTGGCAGAGGTCCGCTCCCGCACGCCGGATGTTTTCTCCGGTGGTGACCGGATCGGTGCAGACGATGGCATCCCCCTCGCGCCGCACATCTTCCTGCATGATCACAGCATCGGCTCCGGCGGGTATCGGCGCTCCGGTGAATATGCGAATGGCGCAGCCGCTTTGGAGAGTCAGTTTTTCATCGAGTCCCGCGGCTTGTTCGCCCGTCACCCGTAACGGCTGGGTAGTCGTACTTTCGGCGGCGACGATGGCGTAACCATCCATTGAGGATTGATCAAAGGCAGGGATCGGCACCGTGGCCGTGACATCCTGCGCCGCATAGCGATCCAGTGCTTCAAACAAGGTCGTTGGCACGGCCTGCAGTGGCTTCACCGCCGCCAGTACACGTGTGAGTGCTTCCTCTTCGGTGATCATCGGATCACAGGCGGCAGTTTGCTCAGGTCCGCCGCAGGTTCTTCGACTGGCGGTGGGGCAGGGGCCAGCGGGGCCTGCCGCACAGGCGGTGGCGCAGCCGGTGTCGGGACGACGGTGGAGCGGACCGGTGCCATTGGCTGAAAGGGCGCGTCCAGCGGAGGGATGACATCGGCCTGCATCACCGGAGTCATGGGGACGACAACGCCTGCTGGGGTTGTCGTGGTGGGTGGGGGCGGTTCATCGCGCTTGACCTGATAGACCACCAGATCGCGCAGCTGCGGCATTCCCTGCGTGATGTCTGCTGTGATGTAGTTGCCTTTGCGTTCGGGGGTCACCTTGAGCTTTGCATCCGTGCCGTTGACTCCCTGGGAGATGATCTCAGTTCCCACCGCGATGTCCACGCGCTGCTCGCAGTTGATGAGCACGTAATTCTGCTCGGGGTTCACCAGTTCGATGACGCCAATCACCTTGGCCTCGCGAATGCGCTTGTCCTCAGCAGATTTTTTCGAAGGCAACCAGCCCCCGAGCTTGTTTTCGAGGTAGGTGCAACTGGACAGCCCCAGCAGCAAAGGGAGGCACAGGTGGCGCAGAAACTTCATGCCTTACAGATGCGCATGGGCGGCTTGCTGTCCAGCCCTAGCCAATGATCCCCAGCTTCTTCATCGTGGCGCTGAGCTCCGCAACCTTCTCGGGCTCCATGCCGGTCATCGGCAGGCGCAACTCGTCGGTGCAGTAGCCGGCCAGCGCCATCGCCGTCTTGATCGGGATGGGGTTGGTGGACAGTTTCAGGAAGGCGGCGAAGAGCGGGTAGTACTTCGTGTGGATCTTCAGTGCGGAGACGTAGTCGCCCTTCAGGGCCAGCTGCACCATCTCGCTGATCTGCTTTGGAATGATGTTTCCTGCCACGCTCACAATGCCGACTCCGCCCACGGACATGAAGGGCAGGGTGAGGCCGTCGTCGCCGGACATGATCTCGAAGTCCGCCGGAAGGATCTGCTTCATCTGGCTGACGCGCTCAGGGTTGCCGCCGGCCTCTTTGATGGAGCGGATGTTTGGGCAGTTTTCCGCAAGGCGGACGAGGACGTCCAGACCGATCTCAATGCCACAGCGTCCGGGGATGCTGTAAAGCATGAGCGGGAGCTTCGTGTTGTCGGCGATGGCTTTGAAATGCTGATACAGGCCTTCAGGCGTCGGCTTGTTATAATAGGGCGCGACCTGCAGGGATGCGGTGGCACCTGCCGCCTCGGCTTCCTGCGTGAGCTCAACGGCCTCGCGGGTGGAGTTCGATCCCGTGCCTGCCATGACGACGCCACGGCCCTTGGAAAACTCGACGGTCAGCTTCACCACGCGGCTGTGCTCCTCGTGATCCAGCGTGGGGGACTCCCCGGTGGTGCCGCAAGGCACAACACCCGTGACACCGTTGTC
The DNA here is from genome assembly GCA_903838675.1 of uncultured Verrucomicrobiota bacterium. Taxonomy (GTDB): domain Bacteria; phylum Verrucomicrobiota; class Verrucomicrobiia; order Verrucomicrobiales; family Verrucomicrobiaceae; genus Prosthecobacter. Next base: position 6,351 of record CAILZI010000121.1, on the reverse strand, counting down.
GAACTGGAAGTCGATGATCGATTTGAGCGCGGCTTCATCGACTTGGCCGTTGCGAAAAGGGGTGACGATAGCGGTGTGGGTTCCGGCGAACATGGGGCGGTAGGGGAAGGGGCAGAAACCTTAGAGTTGAACTGTGCCTTGGAAAACGAAATCTGCGGGTCCAAACAGCGTCACATTGGTGTACTCGCTCTTGTCCACCTCCTCAAATCCCACTTTGAGGGTGTCGCCACCTTTGACGAGGACGCTGATGGGGCTGGGCTCGCGGGTGAGCTCGTGATAAATCAGGGCGCAGGCGACCATGCCGGTGCCGCAGGCAAGGGTTTCGTCTTCCACGCCGCGCTCGTAGGTGCGGATGGAGATGCTGCCGGGGGCGACGACTTTGGCGAAGTTCGCGTTTGTGCCTTTCGGCTTGAAGGCTTCGTGGTAGCGCAGGGAGGCCCCCCACTCGCGCACGGGCACGGCTTCCAGATCATCGACCATCACCACGGCATGCGGTACGCCGGTGTTCACGCTGTGCACGGTCAGCCCGGCCCCGGAGACTTCGAGGTGCTGGGACAAATTGAGATTGTGCGGAGCGCTCATGTTGATGCGCACGTGACCGCCTTCGAACTCGGCGGAGATGATTCCGGCCAGGGTTTCAAAGCGGATTTTAACGAGCTTGTCGCCATGCAGATGATTCACGAAGCGGCCAAAGCAGCGCGCGCCATTGCCGCACATTTCGGCCTCGCCGCCGTCGGCGTTGTAGTAGCGCATCTTGAAGTCGCCATCCGCCATGGCGGGCTCGACGCAGAGCAGGCCATCGGCACCGATGCCGCGATGGCGGTCGCAGAGCTTTTCGATCTGCTCTTTGGTCAGCGCGATGGAAAGGTCGCGATTGTCCAGCATGACGAAGTCATTGCCGGCGCCGTTCATTTTGGTGAAGGAGAGAGTCATAGGAGGAAAATCAGAGGGCTTTGACGGCGTCCACGAGGGGCTTCACGAAGGCTTCCACCTTCGCGGCGCAATCGGGGGACGAGCCGTTTTGTTCAATCAACTTTACGATGGCGCTGCCGACAACGACGCCATCGGCTTTGCTGGCGATCTCTGCGGCCTGGGCGGGATTGGAGACGCCGAAGCCCACGCATACCGGCACGTCCGTGGCGGCCTGGATGATGGCCACCTGCTCGGCGATGCCTGAGGCGATCTCCACCTGCGCGCCGGTGACGCCGAGGCGGCTCACGTAATAGACAAAACCTTCGGCCGACTTCGCGATGCTGGTGATGCGTTCTGTCGACGAAGTCGGGGCGATGAGCTGGATGTGGCGCAACTCCGGCGTGGGCTTGAGCTCCGCATTCTGCGCGACTTCATCCGGCGGCAAATCCAGCACAAGCACGCCATCGGCCCCGGCGGCAGCAGCGTCGATGTGGAAGCGCTCGTAGCCGTAGGTGTAGACGGGATTGAGGTAGGTGAAGAGCACCAGCGGCACCTGGGACTGCGTGCGCAGTTTCTTGATCATCTCCAGCACCTTCGGCGTGCTGGCTCCGGCCTTCAGCGCCCGGTCTGCCGCCATCTGGTTCACCACGCCGTCTGCCAGCGGGTCAGAGAAGGGCACGCCCAGCTCCACGACATCTGCACCCGCACGCTCCAGGGCCAGAACGATGTCGATGGTGGCGTCCAGTGTGGGATCACCCGCGCAGACATAGGCTACGAATGCCTTCTTCTTCTGAGAGCGAAGCTGGGCAAAACGGGCGTCGAGACGGTTGGTTGGGGCTGACATGGGGCGTGGTGTTTAGCATGCATTTCCTCACTTGTCGAATGCAGGAGTAGCCCATGGAAATCGAAAATGGTGCGCCTGCATGATGCAGGTGCTTGGACTGGGCTCTCGAAAAATAGTCTTTAGGTGAATTGTCATTCTGCTAGCATGCCAAACATGTTTTCCCTATTCCGAAAGAAGCGGTCGACGATGCCGCTGGATCAACAGCTCCAGACGTTGGCTGAATGTGGCGTCACTCTGAGCACCGAAGCCAAAGTCGAAGATCTCTACATGTTCCATACACAGGAAGAACACGAATCCTCACCTTTTAAAGAACTCATTCCGACCCTCGGCTTCGAGATGGAGCGTCGTCCGTTTGCTCCCCTCTGCCGCCGGTTATGGATGTGTGATTATGAGCGAGTCGAGGATCATGGAGCTTATGCCGATGTTGTTGCCCGGCTGCATCAAATTTCCGAGCAGAGCCTGCCCATATCCAATATCACCGACTACGTCGATATTGAGGAAGGAAAGGCTTGGGTTGAGTTTGATCTGGCAGGCTCGCACCTCCACTGGGATGCCAAGGTGGACAATGATTGGCTTGACCCATATATCGTGATCAAGTTCGACAAGCTCCTCAAAGCCAGTGGAACTACCTTTCGCATCTACTCGAATCATACCGACTTCGGTCAGTGTGCTTTTTTTGCTTGTTTCACCCCAAGCGAGTTCGAGCGTTTTCAGAAGCTCGCCACATTCAAACTTCGTGAAATTGAGAAGCAGGCCTGATCTTGTGCCATCCCCCAGTGTTTCCCATGAAATCCGCTCTTCTCCTCTGCCTGCTGCTTGCGCTGTCCATGCCAACGCTGGCAGCAGAAATCTCCGAAGAGCGCGACCTCTCAGCTGAGTTTGGCTCTTACTCCGGCGCTTTCGTCCTCTACGATGCGGCGCAGCAGCGCTGGCTGCGCTATCATCCGGAGGAATGCCGCGTGCGTACGACGCCGTGCTCGACTTTCAAGGTGTGCAACGCGTTGATCGCTATCGAGACGGGTGTGGCCAGTGGGCCGGATTTCAGTCTTAAGTGGGATGGCACGCATTATTCCATCGAACCTTGGAATCATGACCAGACGCTGCGTAGCGCGATGTCCGTTTCCTGCCTCTGGTATTTCCAGGAGCTGGCGAAGCGCGTGGGGCTGGAGAGCTACCAGCAGATCCTGCCCAAGGTCGGTTATGGCAATGACGATGTGACCGGCGGCGTGACGCAATTCTGGCTGCAGAGTTCTCTGACCATTTCGCCGAATGAGCAGGTGGAGTTTCTGCGCCGCCTGAGCACTCACAAGCTGCCCTTTTCCGAGAAGAACATGGACACGGTGCTCGACATTATGACGCTTTCTAAAACAGGCAAGACGATCTTCCGCGGCAAGACCGGCACCGCTGGCGTGGGCTTTGAAACCGCGACCCTGGGATGGTTCATTGGCAGTGTCTCCACCCCCTCGGGCGATTATTTCTTTGCCACCCGCATCACCGGCGGCGAGAATCCTTCGGGGCGCACGGCTCGCAAGATTGCTGAGTCCATTCTTTCCAAGCTGAAAATTCTTCCTGCACATGAGTAAGCCACCACCGACGACATCAGCATCTGATTGCATCTGGATGCTCGTCATTTCCATGGTGATAGGGCTGTTGAATTACTTCGTGGCCCGGCACAGAGAGCAGGTTTCTTTGGCGAAGGCTGGCAAGCTTCCCAAGAAGAGGGACTCATGCTTTCAGTTCTCGAGGGTGTTTTTGGTTTCGTGGTTTCCGTGGCTGATGTTAAGCCTCGGTAATCTTGGAGTCTCCCTTCTCCGCGACCGTGGATTTCAAATCTTTCCTTGGCCTCTCCTCGCGAACGGAATGCTGCTTTCGCTCTGGCTCAATCTGGCACGGCGGTTGCGGGCACGCTATGTTTAAAGGACAACTGAAATGCACGGAATCTACATCGCAGCCATTCTGACCAGCCTTCTCGCCATCGCTGGCTTTGGCACACTCATTCGCAAGCTGGACAAGCCGGCCACAGGCTGGCTGTTGTTGGCGGCGGTCCTGATCTGCCTGTCGCTTCAGCCTCTGGCTTTCTACTTCGTGCGCTTGCCGCTGGACCATTGGCTGGCCGGACATTTGGCGCGAACATCCCTCGCTTATCAGTGGCTGGTGACACTGTATGCGCCCCTGACCGAGGAGCCTGCGAAGCTGCTGGTCCTGCTGATTCCAGCGATCTTTCGTGACATACGGCCTGACAATTTTCCGCGCTATGCGCTCGCCATCGGGCTGGGCTTTGCGCTTGGGGAAATGTGGTTCATCGCTGAGCGCGTGTCCCACCAGCCGGCTCTGGCCAAGCTGCCGTTTTATCAGTTTGGCGGCTATGTGAGTGAGCGGCTAATGACGTGCGTGTTTCACAGCGCCTTTGTGGCCATCACGCTCTCCCGCTTGCGCCGAGGCTGGGGGCTGGGGCTTGGCGGGGCGATGGTTGCGCACTGGGCGGCGAACTTTCCGATCACTCTCATGGCCTGGAATGTGGGCGGTCTGGGCCGGGCGACCTGGGAAGTGATCGTGGGCTTGTGGCTGGCGGGTCTTTTTGTGGCAGCGGTGGCCTGGCTCGCTTACCTCATTTTTGGAAAGGTTCTGCCCCTGCGGTTGATGTACGGCCTCCGGCACTGCCCGGAGTGCTCGAACGACTTCGAGCCTTCCATGCTGGCCATCAACTTCGGCAATGCACGGTATGAGCGTTGTCCGCACTGCCGCAAATGGCTGTGGACCAAGCGCAGCACCGCCAAAGAGATCGAGGCGCACAAGTCTCAGGAGTGAGGTGTCGTGCCCGATTGCGCTGAACAGATCAACACCGCAGAGTTTTCTGAAACAATTTCTGCGGTGTTATAGCGTTTTCTAAAACTGAATTCCGCAAAGCACGCGTGGCGACACTCGGCGGAGGCTTGAGGATAAGCCTCCCTACCTCGCGCCGGGCACGCGCCAGTCCAGCGCGGGTAGGGCTGGCAGTCCCCAGCCAGCCGCCGTCGGAGCCCATGCCTTTCTCACCAGAGACAGCCCGCTAAAAGGAAATGTGTTTTGCGAACTGCTATGGATCAGTGGTTCCCTAGTTCTTAAAATGGTGGGTCACGAACTCCACCAGCTTGTCATCACTCATCGGGTTGGAGGTGCTTTGGGAGACGACCGTCTTTTTGAACTGAGGCGTTTCGGCGAGGTGATGGACGAACTGCTCTTGGATGGTGCCGCTGCCGGTGACGTGGATCTCATCCGCGTTCACCAGATGGTGCTCGATCTCTTTGAAAAACTTGTGAACCAGGGTGATTTCCAAATGGTTCGCGGCACTCTCGGTTGAGTGGGAGCCCGGACCTGGATTCTTGGCATGACCAAGGACGGTGAACACGGCGGCGGCGGGATCGTAACCGATGATGGTCGCATGATGAGTGTCCATCCAAATACCGAACCGCTTTTTGATTTTGTCTGACATAGGAACGTACTGAAGGGGGGACGACAGGCATAGCAAGAGGGCAATGCCCGGGTGGTAGTACACCCCAGTTTGACTATGCAACCCTTCCAAAGCAGAACAAAACGGGTGCAGGCAACGGCTCGTATGGCATCTGTCGGGGCATGGGTCCTCGCTCGCTGAGCTTTGGCTCATTCACCCAAGAATAACGCCAGTCCTGATGACACCATGACAGAAACCCCGTCAGCAAGTCCCCGTGTGGTCGATGCGAGATGGTTGCAGACCTCTCGACTCCTCAAGGCAACCGTCATTCTCAGTGTGGTGATTCTCGCCGTCCTGCTCGCTGCCTTATTGCACCCCGACTCGCTGCCTCATAATCAAGAGGCATTCGGAGCAATTGCCAACAAACTAGGAGTCCCACTCTGGGCTTTTGTTACTGCCATTGTTGGTGTGGCTTGGTTGCCTCTCCCATTTGCATTCTGGCATTTGAATCGGATTGTGTTTCGTGGTGCGTCAGAGGGTGGCTCCATCAGCAGGTTTGGCCTAGTGAAAGCTGTTTTCACAGTGCCAAGCCACCATCCAGACCTCAGAGTGTCGAGATTGATCGTGCTCTTCATCCTTGGTGGATACATAGTGGCACTGTTCACCTATGCCTACATTGCTGATGAACGTGACTTCCAGCGGAAGCAGAGCGAAGCACAGGGTGAGCAAAGGGGGAAATAAAAAGCTGGTACCAACTTCTGGCACAGCTTATATGTCCGATTAATCGAGGAGCGCCGTAAACGATGCTGCGAAGATACCTTCAGTTCACACTTCCAGTGGCGTTCATTTTCTGGACACTTTTTGCGTTGTTCCATTTTGGATACTGCGGTTGGTTAGACATAGCATCCATGCTGGTCTCCCAGCCATGCTACCTTTTTGAGGAAGCAACCAGCTCCAGCATACTCAGAGCGTTTCCTGCCCTTCGACTTCACTAGGACATTCTTTCGCATTTCGTCCTTATTATTGGATTCACAGGCATCCCATGGACGGTTGAAGTTTTGAAGTGAAGTGTGCTGACTGAGGGCGGGAAGCGGCTTGATTTGGAGTGCGATGTCTAAAACAAAACACACACCAGCCACTCAGCCAGCACGTCACCACATCAATG
>CAILZI010000120.1 GCA_903838675.1 uncultured Verrucomicrobiota bacterium | reverse complement strand
CCTTGCTGCGTGAAGAAGTCACCGAGGACGACATCGCCCGCGTCGTTGCCAACTGGACCGGCATCCCCGTCTCACGCCTCCAGGAAGGCGAGCGCTCCAAGCTCGTGAAAATGGAGGAGCGCCTCAGCCAGCGCGTCATCGGCCAGAAGGATGCCATCCACGCCGTCAGCAATGCCGTGCGCCGTGCGCGTGCCGGCATTCAGGATGAGAACCGCCCCATCGGCAGCTTCCTCTTCCTCGGCCCCACCGGCGTCGGCAAGACCGAGCTCTGCAAAGCCCTCGCCGAATTCCTCTTCGACGACGACACCGCCATGACGCGCATCGACATGAGCGAATACATGGAAAAGCACAGCGTCAGCCGCCTCATCGGCGCGCCTCCCGGCTACGTCGGCTATGAAGAAGGCGGCCAGCTCAGCGAAACCGTACGCCGCCGCCCTTACAGCGTCGTGCTCTTCGATGAAGTCGAAAAAGCCCACCCCGATGTTTTCAATGTCCTGCTGCAGGTTCTTGATGATGGCCGCATCACCGACGGCCAGGGCCGCACGGTCGATTTCAAAAACACGGTCCTCATCATGACCAGCAACATCGGCAGCAGCGCCATTCAGGACGTCAGCAATCCTGAGCAGCGCGATGCCCTCGTGCGCGACAGCCTCAAGCAGTTCTTCCGCCCCGAGTTCCTCAACCGCATCGACGAGATCGTGATCTTCGACCGCCTCGACGCCGCCCAGCTCGACCAGATCGTCAAGATCCAGCTCCAGCGCGTCATTGATCGCCTCGCCAAGCAGAACATCCACCTCACCGTCACCGACGAAACCACCCGCTACCTCGCCGACGCCGGCTTCGATCCCGTCTATGGTGCCCGCCCCCTCAAGCGCGCGATCCAGAAGCACCTGCTTGATCCGCTGAGCCTCGCGGTCCTCGAAGGCGGCTTCAAGGATGGCGATCACATCATTGCCACGATGAAAAATGGGAAGCCGGGGTTTGAGAAGAAGTAAAAATAAGGTGTCCAGATTGCCAATCTGGCGCTCTTCTTTTGCACATTATAGCGAGTTCAGAATCCGAGTCATCCTAAGCCTGAACGAAGGTCGAATTCTGGCTTATGAAAGTGATGTCTGAATCGCCGAAAGGCTTTCGATTCACGGCGGATTCGGTGCTAGGACTCGCTTATTATTAGCCTTCTTTAATGCTTAGTGGCGCTGCACTCGATATAAGAGCCTTCCTTGCCAGCCACTCAACAACGCTAATATCATAACCCAGATGTCTGATCCGTTCTGTCGCTGGCAGCAGCAATTTGCCACTCTCCTCACCATGCTCTGCGCCAGTATGCACAACTTGGCATCTTACATCGTAAATTCGGTTTGTTAAAACGGTGATGAGATCAGCGTTCTTGTCCTTAACAGGGAGAATGTGGTCAGACACTCGTTTACCCTTTGAACCTGTTAAAAACTCACTTCGTTCCGTGTCCTCATCAAGGAACTCACGAATATCTTCGTTCGCGACTAAGGCCACCACTGTAAGCTTAAGTTGCTCACGTTCACTGTATGCCTGCTGAACATTGCAGGCACCAATCAGCTTTGCGAGATCAACATCGCGATCCGGCCGAAACCGCGGATCACCCAGAACCTGCTTCACACGAGAGCGGGCCTCGACCTGCGCGAATGGAACAAAAAAGTACTCCAAGACTTGATAAAATGACAGAAATTGAAATTGAGGAGATCGTCCCGCCGACCGCGCAAACCAATAGTAAGACAAAGCATTCGCGTCATACTCAAAAGACGGAAATTCGACTTCATCCCTGAGCGAAGATTCACTTTTGCGATACAAGCGTCCTGATCCAATTCGCTCTCTCACCCGATGAAGAGAAAGTGGCGCATTACGCAAAAGGTCAATCTGAAAAAATAGAGCGTTCGAAATCCGTTCTAGCGCATGAACTGCTTCAGAATTCGTTATCGCTTTCAAGCCTTCAATCCGGATTGAAACGATCGGCCTATCTTGGCCGGGCCGAACAATCATCCGATTCAAATCGCCAAAGAACGGCATATAAGCCCACAAGCGCTCCGAGCCCGCCTCCAACGTAACTTTAACATTCCCTTTCGTCACGGTGATCGGCTGCTTCGGCTCCGTGGAAAATGGTGCGGCGTCGAAAAGCATCGAAAACCTAATGTAGGACGGTTCGGCATAGACCGAATCAACGACCGCCTCGATCCATCCCTCGGTATATGAGGCGATTGCAGCGTAATCTCCGACGCAGACAATTCCTTCGATTGGCTGAGAAAGAAAACGAGCCATAAGTTCGGGACGAATGAATCGTCCTTCACGATCAATCTTGCCAGAAGGAGCATGAATGACCAGTCTGGAGGTTGTCTCGTCGGAGACAATCTTGTACTTGGTGGCCTTGAATCGCTCACGGACTTGATCTAAATCCGGCCATTGAGGTGTTGTCTGCGCCATATTTTTTTAAAAAAACTTATCCAGTTAATGTCAGACAGTTTGGGGGGGCTGTCAGCATCTTTGTATTCGGCGCACAAATGGGACAACAATGGGCGCACATCGGTATGGGGGACTTTGCGTCTGTCGGACCAGCGATAGACGTAGACCTCTATGAGTTGGCCAGAAATGGCCCGGTCACTTCTTCCTCACCCGCTTCGGCTTCTCCGGAATCAGCGTCATCTGCGGCGTCACCTTGATTCCCATCCGCTTGTAGTAGTCGAGCATCTCCTCCGTCGCTACCCGGCTGGCTTCGAGGCCAATGCGCACCATCTCCGACATGGCCATCGGCGGAACCTCCTGAAGTTGGGTGGAAGCAAGCATGGTTTGGAGTTGTTCGAGGGTATGAGTGCTGCTGTCCGCAATCTGACGATGCGGTGGTGAGGCATTGTCCCACAACACCCACTCATCAGCAAGTGGCACATAATCCGCCAAGAAATGCTTCCTGCTCCTTTCAAACCGGCGGCGCACATCATCCTCAGGCACGTGATGGCCACCGATCTTTACCCGCAGCGCCACACGCCCGACGGCCTGATCGCCCGAACCAATCATGATGTAGTGAAGCAGAAAACGATACCCCTGCGCCTTCGCCTCACGAATCATGGCCACGTAAGTTTTGCCGCTGAGTGTGGACTCAATGGCAAAGCTCGCCTTCGCAGCGATCAATCCACGCGCTTCCTCAATCAGCAGCCTCCCCGCCTTGAAAGCCGTGAGGCTCGGATCCAGCGGCGAGAGCCCCCGTGCGATCTCATCCGCATTGAGAAACCGCATCAGTCCGAGGCGCGGCAGCAGCTTGCGGGCCAGCGTGGTTTTGCCTGCCCCATTGCAGCCACCAAGAATGCAGAGCGTGGGTGTCATAAAATAATTAGGGTGCCACAGGTTTGCTGTCATCCAAAAAATCACTCGGACACAACCTCCGCACATCCTTCGTCAGTGGATTCTGATCCTTGCGCCCATGCACATACCGCGCTGGCCAGTCGGCTAGACGACGCCCCAGAATGCGACACGCCTCCTGCGTCTCCTCCTCACGCGGCGCCTTCGAAGCCACCGCCCCGTAATGCAGCGTCATCTTCTTGCCCGAGTAATCCGTGACACCAAAAACAAGGAATCCAAAATTCATCAGCACCGTGAGAATGGACTGACACGCAAGCTCCATGCCGCCGCCCCAGCCACCCGCGCTGCTGAAAGCACAGGCGATCTTCCCATCCACCTCCAGCCACTTGTCCGCCATCGTCTCATCCCAGAAGCGCTTCATCTTCCACGACAGAATGCCCATGTTCGTCGGACTGCCCACCGCAAGCCCATCACACCACACAACATCCTCGGCAGTAGCTTCATCCACATTCCGCACCCGCACCTCAGTCTCCGGCACCTGCCCCGCCCCCTCGGCCACCAGCGCAGCCATTTTCGCGACATTGCCGCTGCGGGAATCATAGAGGACAAGGATTTGGTTCATGGTGAAAAGTGGCAGCTCCCCCCTAAAAACACCAGTCTTGAATGACCGCTCGTTCAAGCTGAAACCTCATCCACAGCCCATCCTGCCTCAACACCGCCAAGAACACCCCGTCAATCCCAACAGAGTTGCGCCATACATCAGCGCAGGCTCGCTCAAACCACCTCAGTAGCACCAAAGGTGCGCCCTATCGTAGCCCAGGGCATGCCGAGCCTTGGCGAGGCCGCCCTGGGTTAATTCCCCGCCAAACCAGGAAGCAAATCCAGCGCCTTCGCCACACACCGCGCCCACCAGCAGCGTCTGCCACGCCCCTCCGCCACAGCCAAAGCATGCCGCATCACCCAGCGCCTCTTTATTTCCGCCACGCCAGATCGCGCCACTCATTCGTCATTTGAATCGCCCTCTTTTCATGAATCAACCCTCCACTTCCCGCGTTTGCTAAAAACCCATGAAAGCCCTGTTCATCCTCACCTTGCTTCTCCTCGGCACCTTCGCCCACGCAGCGGACAAGCCGAACATCATCTACATCCTCGCCGATGACATGGGCTACGGCGATGCCGGCTGCTACGGGCAAAAGACACTCACCACACCCAATCTCGACAAGATGGCCGCCGAGGGCATGAAGTTCACACGCCATTACGCCGGCTGCACCGTCTGCGCGCCGTCGCGTTGCGTACTGATGACCGGCCTTCACACTGGCCACTGCCGCGTGCGCGGCAATGGCGAAGGCCACATCCCCGACGAAGACATCACCCTTCCCAAGCTCCTCAAGAACGCAGGCTATCACACCGCATGCATCGGCAAATACGGCCTCGGCAAACCGCTGCCGCTCGATGATCCGCAGCGAAAAGGCTTCGATGAATCCTTCGGCTACGTCGGCACCAGCCACGCGCACAACTTCTACACCAAGGCCCTCATTCGAAACGGCAAGATCGTGGACCTGCCAAACACTGTCATCCCCGGCACAGCCAAAAACGCGCAAGACTATTCCGACAGCGATCTCGTCGGCACCGGCGTCGCCCCGCTGGATGGCCGCAAGGCCTGGGTCCCACAGCTCCTCGCAGACGACGTGCAGCGCTATCTCGGCGAGCGTGCCAAAGCCAAGGAACCCTTCTTCCTCTACTACGCCTTCAACATTCCGCACGCCAACAACGAAGCTGGCAAGAACTCGCCATTGGGTCATGGCCTGGAGTCCCCCGACTACGGCGAATTCAAAGACAAGGACTGGCCCGCCGCAGAGAAGGGCTTCGCTCAGTTCATGCGCTTCCTCGACAACGAAGTCGGCAGAGTCTTGTCTCGCCTCAAAGAACTCGGCCTCGCGGAAAACACCCTCGTCATGTTCTCCAGCGATAACGGCCCCCATCAGGAAGGCGGCCATCAAAGCGACTTCTTCAACAGCAACGGCGACTTCAAAGGCATCAAACGCGACCTCACCGACGGCGGCATCCGCGAGCCCTTCATCGCATGGTGGCCCGGCAAGGTGAAAGCAGGAGCAGTGAGCGAGCATGTGAGCGGCTTCCAAGATCTCCTCCCCACCGTGGCCGAACTCAGCAGCGCGAAGGTCACCACCGAAACCGACGGCATCTCCTTCGCACCCACCCTCCTCGGCAAACCAGACCAGCAGCAGCACTCGCATCTCTACTGGGCCTTCAACGAGCAGGGCGGCAAGATCGCCGTACTCAAATGGCCCTGGAAACTGATCCATCTCAACACCGGTGGTGAAACAAAAACGAAGGGCAAACCCAAACCCCTCGAAAAACTCCTCTTCAATCTCGAAACTGACATCGGCGAAGAAAAGAATCTCGCCACAGAGAAACCCGAGCTCGTCGCTGAACTCGAAAAGCTCATGCAGTCCTCATACCACGCGCCGTAAAACCCCGCAGCCATGTTGAGACTTTCGCAATAGACTGACCACCTCGTCTTGAAGGCCAAGGGCCTTCCGTATCATAGCGAAGGGTTGCCGAGCCTCAGCGAGGCTACTCTGGTACAGCCGCATCCTTCCGGAAAGCCAACCCAGGGCATTCTTTACATGCTGCCCGCTCCAGCAGCGTCTGCCCGACATCCCGCCGCAGGAGGCTGCCTCCGCGCACAAGCCCGGCCTTCACACAAGCTCCGTTCATGTTCGTCTATTGCCCGGCCCGCTTCAGTGCGCCCCTCAGCATGCCAAAGCCGCCAAGCACAAACAGCAGCGGAAACCAGATGGAATACAACGCCGCACGCGAGCCATGTTGCAGCACGGCCTCATCCGGGGCCGCCGGATTCACCCAGCAGGTCTGAGTTGATCCCGTCGGATACTGCTGCTGCTTCTGCACCGCGTCATCGAAATGCAGCGTCGGTGCCGCCTCCACCTGACGAATGCGTGTGCTGCTGTGCTTGACACCATTCACCTCATATTCGTAACGCACCTCCACCCGGTGCGCGGCATCTGAGTGCGGCGTTGGCCGCTCGCTAACGATGCGGGAGGAAACAATGCGGCATGGAACCTGCGACCACTTCCGTGTGATCTGCGCCTTCTCATACGACAACCACATCCGCCACGCAAAGAACGATCCCACCACGATGAGGAACAAACCCATCGTGCAAAGCCACAAGCGGCCTGATTGAGATGCAAATTGATTCTGCGACATGCGTTCGGGAAGCAGGCTTTGACTACGCTTCACGCGTGTTCCATACAGAGATGTATTCATCTCGCAAATTCCCTCATGTCCGAACCCACTCCCATCTCGATACGTCCGCCACGCTGGCTGCTGAAGCCCGCTGTGGATGGCGCTGCAGAGCTGTCGGCGGACATGGCGCTGTCTCCTCTCATGGCGCAGCTTCTCGTGCAGCGTGGTCTCAGCACCGTGGAAATGGCACGCGATTTCCTCGTGCCCAAGCTCGCCACCCTCGGCGATCCCACGGTTCTGCCCGAAATGAAAGCCGCCGTGGAGCGCATCCTCCTCTCGGTCGATCAAAAGCAAAGCGTCGTGCTCTATGGCGACTACGATGTGGACGGAGTCACCTCGATGGCGCTGATGCACCTCATCTTAAAGGCCTACGGCCTCGACACGCATCTCTTCCTGCCCACACGCATGGAAGAAGGCTACGGCCTCAGCCTCAATGGCATTGCCAAGTGCTACGAGCAGTTTGGCAAGCCGGATCTCTTCATCGCCCTCGACTGCGGCACCACCTCTTTAAAAGAGGTGGCCAAGCTGCGCGCCGATGGCGTGGACTGTGTCATCATCGACCATCACGAGCTCTCACCTCAGGGACGCCCAGACTGCCTCGCCCTGGTCAATCCAAAGCTGGGCAAAGACTACCACTACTTCTGCACCGCAGGCCTGGTGTTCAAAGTCTCGCACGCTCTGCTGAAAGCACGCATGATCGAAAGCTACGACCTCAAGGAGACGCTCGATCTCGTCGCACTCGGCACCGTGGCAGACCTTGTCCCTCTTATTGATGAAAACCGCCTCCTCGTTCGTCGCGGTCTTGAAGCCCTCGCACAAACGACACGGCACGGCCTGAAAGCCCTGAAACAGATCGCCGGCGTAGAGGGCCTGGTGCAGACGCATCACGTCGGCTTCCGCCTTGGCCCCCGCTTGAATGCGGCAGGCCGTCTCGACACTGCGGCGACGGCACTGCAGCTTTTGCTCGCAACCGATGCCGACGAAGGTGCTGCGCTGGCCGAACTGCTCGAAGCCCACAACAAGGATCGTCAAAACGTCGAGCAGCAGGTCCATATCGAGGCCGAGGCCATGCTCTCCAACATCGGCGAAATCGACAAGGTCTCCGCCATCGTGCTGGCCTCGCGCAACTGGCATCCAGGCGTCATCGGCATCGTCGCCTCACGCATCTCACGCCTCTGCCACCGCCCGACGATTCTCGTCTCGATCGATGAAAACGGCATTGGCAAAGGCAGCGGCCGCAGCATCCCCGGCTTTTCGCTCGTCGAGGCCATCGACATCTGCCGCGATCACCTCCTCGGTGGCGGGGGCCACGCCATGGCGGCCGGCATTTCCGTCCATGAAGACAAAATCGACTCCTTCCGCACCGCTTTTCAGGTGGCCGCACGTGAAGCTCTTAGCAAGGAAGCCATGACCGCCATCCTGGAACTCGATGCCGAGGTGAAGTTGCGCGACCTGTCGCTGAGCTTCTTCGAAAGCTACAAGCTGCTCGAGCCCTTTGGTCAAAAAAACTCCGAGCCCCTGTTTCTCTGCCGCAATGTGAAGCCCAAGCTGCCGGGCCGCACCATGAAAGAAAAACACCTGCGCATCATCCTCACCCAGGAAGGCGCCTCCATGGAGGCACGCTGGTTCAATGCACCCATTGGCCATCTCCCCCCTGCCCCATGGGATGTCGCCATGCGCATCCAGCGCGGCTGGTTCCGTGGTGCGGAGCAGTGGCAGCTCACACTCGAAGCAGTGCGTCCTGCTGAAACAGTTTAGCGTGGATGAAACCGGTAGTGGCCGGTCAGCGGAAACTCGAACAGACGGCTCTCATGCTTGGGTCCCTGTCCGATGTTGTGCACAATCCACGGCGTCGCACTGCCATCCGCCGCCGGCACCACAATCGCGATGTGCGGCAGCCTGCCCGCAACGGTGCACGTGATGAGATCACCAGGCAGATAATCCTCCGCCTTCTGCGTGACGGGCAGCGCCGCTCCACGCCGCTTGAAAAACGTCTGCAAATTCGGCACGCGGCGGTGATCAATGTTTTTGTCCGTTGATCTCAGTCCCCAGTCCTTCGGATACGCTGTAAAGGCGCGCTTCATGTCCTCATGCACCAGCTTCTGCAGATCAATGCCCAGCGCCCGATAGCTGCGAATGACTTCATCCGTGCACACCCCGGTGTCCGCAGGCACATCGCCTTTGGGATAATCCAGCACCACATAGGAGGGATCGTAGCGCACCGTGTGCGCCACCCGTTCCAGTGCCGCCTTCACCAGCCGGTCGGCAAAGGTCGGTTGGCTGGTTTGCGCCTCGCAAACGAGGGCACAGGAAAAAAGCAGCAATGTGCGGAGCACCAGGTCAGTCATGCTGCACTCTGACACTCGCATTGAAGGCACGTTGAATTGCCATTTACGGCCTCTTCACATCAAAGTGAGCGGATTGACCCGCGTCTGCAGTGGGAATGTCACCCGCTGTCCATTGAGCCGGTGAGATTCAAAGATCGCACAGACCATCTCGATGGTCTCACGCCCCTGCACCGCATCGATCAGTGGTGCGCGATTCTCCCGCACGGCTGCGATCAGATCGAGCCCCGCTGTTTCATGGCTCGCGACCTGGGCTCCGAGATTGGGGATGGGTTCCGGCTTGTTGACCCCGCCCGTGGTGATGGGCTGCCACTGGCGCGGCTCCTTCAGGGCCGGATTGAAGGGACTCCCGGCACAAAGATGCGCCACAGGCTCCTTGTCGATGCGGAAGTCGATGACGCCCTTCGTGCCGATGATTTGCAGCCCAAAGCCCGATTCCTTGACACCAGCGTTTTGTATCGAGTCGAAGAACAAGGGCACACCGTTGGCCAGTTCAAAACGGGCATGCACCTCGTTGCCCGCGAGCGCACCGATGCCCTCATCCCCCTCTTTCACATCAGCCTTCGTGATCGGCCTGCCATCCTGCATCACGATGGCGCTGCACGCCTTCGGTCCTCCTCCGAAGTAGGTGGCAAGGTTGAAAAGATGCGTCCCGAGCACCCACAGGTCCAGCGAGCCTCCACGCTGATCTTCCTTGCCCCGTCCACGCATTTCCAGCACCCGCCCTATCACGTCCTCCTTGATCAGCTTCGCCACCACCGGCAGCACCGGATGGTAGCGGTTGCGGTGCGCGATGGCGATCTTCGTTCCCGCCTTGTCTGCCGCGGCAATGATTTCATCCGCTTCGGCCGGACTGCGACAGAACGATTTTTCGATGTAGATGCCGCGCACCCCGGCCTGAATCGCCGCCAGCAGCATGTCCCGATGCTGGTCAATGTGACGCGGACCAATGGCAACGATGTCCGGCTTCACCTCCGCCAGCATCACATGGTAGTCGGCAAACCCCTTGCTGACCGCCAGCTTCTTCAGTTCGGCATTGAGCCCCTTTTCATCCGCATCAGCCACCGCAACGATTTCCACGGTGGGAATTTTGAGCCACATGCTGTCCAGCCCATGGCCGTAGTTGCCACGTCCCGTGTGCCCGATCACGGCGACACGAAGTTTGGATTCGGCTGGGCCAGCAAAGCTGGAAGCAGTGAAAACGGCGGGCAGGGAGGCGAGCAGGTGGCGGCGGTTCATTCAGACTCAAGAACGTCATCAGCGCGTCCAAACACGCAATCAGATCGATTTTGCAGTGTTTCTCCGGCCAGAAACGGAGCATACTTTACAATTCTGAACTCACCTTTTGAGTTTGTTTGTGTCAATTTGTGTCTATTCATCCCCTCGCTTCCGCCCCCCACCGCGCTGAGGACTTTCCCAACCCCCATGTCAGACATTCATGAGCATGCCGCTGGCGACTCCGTGCCGGAGTTGAAGCAGCGCATTCGCGAACTGGCAGGCATGCTCCATGCCTGCCGCCTTCGCCTGCCCAATGCCCCGGCGGAGGCGATGCGCGAACTGGCGGAAAGTGAGGAGCGTTTCGCTCTGGCGGTGCGTGGCACCAACGACGGCATCTGGGACTGGGACATCCGCACCGGCAAGGTGTTTTTCTCCCCGCCATGGAAGAGCATGATCGGCTATGAAGACGATGAGCTCGAAAACGTCTTCTCCACCTTCGAGACTCAGCTCCATCCCGAAGATCACGACCGCGTGATGGCCACCCTGAATGATTACCTCGCCGGCCGCATTCCCCGTTATTCCGTGGAGTTCCGCTTCCGCCACAAGGACGGCAGCTGGCGCTGGATCCTCGCCCGCGGCCGCGCCCTGCGCGATGAGCATGGCACCCCCTACCGCATGGCCGGCTCACACACGGACGTGACCGAGCGCAAGCATGACGAGGAGGAGCTCCGCAAGGCACGTCGCGACGCCGAGTCTGCCAACAGCGCCAAAAGCGCCTTCCTGGCCAACATGAGCCATGAAATCCGCACCCCGATGAACGGCGTCATTGGCATGAGCGAGCTGCTCCTCGGCACCGATCTCAACGAAACTCAGCGCGAATACCTGGAAATGCTCAAGCTTTCCGCCGACTCGCTGCTGGAGCTTCTCAATGACATCCTCGATTTCTCCAAAATCGAAGCCGGCAGGATGGAGCTGGACGCACACGAGTTTGATCTCAACGAGGTCGTCACCGAGATCGCGCAGGCCATGGGCATCCGCGCATTCCAAAAAAGGCTTGTGTTCCTCCATCACATCAGCCCGGAGGTCCCCTTGCGCCTGATTGGTGATGATGGCCGGCTGCGGCAGATCCTGGTCAATTTGATTGGCAACGCAATCAAGTTCACCCACAAAGGCGGCGTCACCATTGAGGTCACCTTGGAATCTTCGACCGCAGACATGGTCACGCTGCATTTCAAGATCAACGACACCGGCATCGGCATTGCTGCTGACATGCGCGAAAGCATCTTTGAGGCTTTCACCCAGGCCGAGACCTCCACCTCGCGCCGCTACGGTGGCACCGGCCTTGGCCTCGCCATTTGCCATGATCTGGTCGCCCTCATGCAGGGCCGCATTTGGGTGGAGAGCCAGCCCGGCACCGGCAGCACTTTCCACTTCACCGCCGCCTTTGGCCGCACCAGCGGCATTTCGATCAAGCCCAGACCACCACGCATCAATCAGGTGGCCACCGCCCAGGCGTCAATGAAAGTGCTCATCGTTGAAGACGGCCACGTCAGCCAGCTCGTCGGGGCGCGTATGTTGGAAAAACGCGGCCATGTCGTGACGCTGGCCGCCAACGGCAGAGAAGCCATTGAACGCTGTGACAAGGAGACCTTCGACGCCATTTTGATGGATGTTCACATGCCCGGCATCAATGGCTACGAAGCCACCGCAAGAATCCGCAAGACTGAGCAGGCCACCGGCAGGCATGTCCCCATCATCGCCATGACGGCCAATGCCATGAAAGGCGACCGTGAACGCTGCCTTGCCGCAGGCATGGATGATTACATCGCCAAACCCCTGCGCTCGGCTGAATTGTTCCAGGTCGTCGAGCAGTTTGCGCACCGTTCAGCCGTGCCTGAGCCTGCCCACGAATCGCCCGTACCTTCCCCCCCCTCCCCCCGCCCTCAGATCGAGCCTCCCCCCTTCGACCTTGCCGAATTTCGTGAGTCCACCGGCGATGAAAAGCTCATGCGCAAACTCGTGGCAATCTTCTCTGAAGACGCGCAAAAGTACCTGCGCAAAGCCGAGAAGGCCCTCACAGCAGGCAAAGCCAGGCCTCTCTATGAAGCCGCGCACTCCCTCAAGGGCATGCTGGGCGTTTACGCCGCCAAAAAGGCGCTGACACTCTCCTCCGAGCTCTGCGAATACGCCCATGCCGGAGATTTGAAGGGCGCCCAGCTCATGCTCGAGCAGTTGAAAAAGGAATGCGCCCTGCTTGGAGACGCACTCCTGGGCGCTTTCGAGCCCGGCATTTGAATCAACGGTACTCCGCCATCCCGTCGTAGCCGTGCACCAGATGGATCGGATGCCCGACCTCCTTCAAAATCTGGCGCGTCAGATTCAGTTTGGCCTGCAGCGCAGTATCGTCGTGATCCGGATCGTGATGCACCACGATCCATTTTTTAGCCCCCACCAGTTTCGTCAGCGCACAGGCCGTGGCCAGATTGGAATGCCCCCAGCCGATGCGTTTCGGATAATCCGTCGGCAGGTATTGCGCCTCATGCACCAGCAGGTCCACCCCGTCGAGAAAAGCCAGCATCGGCTCATATGGCACCACGAGATTTGAATCACGCGTCAGCAGCATGGGGGAACCCGTGTACCCTTGGAGAAATTCATTGTCCGGCACAAACGCCACGCTCCAGCCATCATGCGTCACTTTAAAACCCACCGTCGCCCCGGGATGCTGCGTGAATTCGCGTGTCACCGTCACATCACCGATTTTCACCGGTGCATCGTCGAGAAACACGAAGTTGATTTTAGCCCGCAGATCCTCCCGCTGAATCGGGAAATAATCGCGGTCCATCTGGCCGCAGAGCAGCGACTCGATGTTTTTGCCAAACCCACGCTCGCCATAGACCGTGATTTCAAAGCCAGGCACGTAGATCGGTGTGAAAAACGGGAACCCTTGGATGTGATCCCAATGCGTATGCGTGATAAACAGATGGATGTGGCACGGCCCGCCTGCCAGGAACGACTGACCCGCATCTCTCAGTCCGGAACCCGCGTCAATCAGGATGCGCTCCTTCCCAGTATTGTATTCGAAGCAGGTCGTATTGCCACCATGCTGGGCATACCGCGCGCCGCAGACCGGGATGGAACCCCGCGTGCCCCACAGTTTCACATGCGGGCGCTTGGTGTCCAGCACCGGCGCATACTGTTCCGCTGATACAGGCAGGTGATCGCGGTGCGTGATCCCTTTTGTCGATGAAGCATCATGAAAATACTGGCGCAGTTTCTCCAGCAAAAGTTCAGGATCGAACGGCTTGATCAGCACATCCACCGGCCCGGTTTGCTGGATGTGCTTGAGTTCTGTCGAATAATCCTTCGCCGTGCAGACAATCACCGGCATGTGCTGGGTGGATTGCTGCGCCCGAAGATGCCTCAGCACCTCAAGCCCGTTCATTTTCGGCATGATCAGGTCCAGCACCAGCAGGTCCGGCTTGAATATATCCATCTGCTCAAGGCATTCCTCACCGTCCTCCGCCACGCATACGATGTATCCATGCGTTTCAAGTGCATGCGACAGCCGCATGGAAAGTGCTCGCACATCTTCTGCGAGCAGAATTTTTTTGGGTGGGGTTGGGGTCGCCATGTCTTGCCTCAATATCTCAAATACGCACAAAAACAATGGTCGGGCTGGCGGGATTCGAACCCACGACCTCTTCGTCCCGAACGAAGCGCTCTACCAGGCTGAGCCACAGCCCGAATCACTGGTCCACATTGATTTAGAACGGATTCGGCAAGTTCTAAATATTCGCTTGGATACAGGTTTTGCATTCTCCAAGTTTGCAGACCATGAGCACGCGTGCAAAGCAGCTCGGAAAGTTTGAAAAGGTTGAAAAATGTCTCTACCGATACTCATCGAACGGCATATATTATGCGGTCGTCAGGCATGAAGGCAAGCTGATTCGAAGACCGTTGGAGACCGACGATGGCAAGCCCGCATTAGAGTAACTTGCTGACTTCAAACACAGCCTGGGCCGGATCGATTCCAGTCTCGGCAAGTTGTCCATTGAGGAACGGCTGAGAAGTTCCAGGCAACCTCGAAAAATCTAGAGGCCAACACGACCCAAAAGCTGGGTTTTGTGGCTGCCCATTTTCGCAAGGCCGGGGCGTTGACTCAGGAAATGCGGAAAGTGAAATCGTCCGAAATGGATGCCTGATGAGCGAAAATTAGACTGTCCGCTGTTATCACCGGGCACGCTCTGTTGTTCGAGTTGGCTGTTGCGGACGTTTCGCGTTCGATGAGCTCACGCGATTCACGAATCTGTCGTTCTTAGTGTGGTCAATGGCTGTCACGACAGCGCTTGACAGGTTTCAGTCACAAGCTGAAGGCACCTTCTATCGCGCTGCCTTGGCCCTTCTTCGATCAATGCTGTTCAACTCCCTTTCGTTTTTACTGCTGTTTCTGCCTGTTGCCTGGATTGGCCATCAGGTGGCCGCACGGGCTGGGCATCAGCACGCAATTCGATGGCTGCTGGTGATGTCATTGCTGTTTTATGCATGGTGGAATCCCGCTTATCTCGCCCTGTTGTGCGGCTCGGCGATTTTCAATTTCGCAGCGGGTGAACTGATCCTTCGGCTGGCGCGAAATGACAAAGCTCAGGAAAGAGTGCTGGCCGCGGGTATCCTGGCCAATGTGCTGCTGTTGTGCGGATACAAGTATTTGTTCCCTGTGCTGCACTGGTTGGAGCAGTTCGGCTTTCATACCGTGGACCCCGCCGCGAATGTCCTGCTGCCTCTGGGCATCTCCTTCTTCACGTTCACGCAGATCGGCTACTTAATCGACTGCAAAGGTGGCATAGCCTCGGGCGGCAGGTTCATTGAGTATTTTCTGTTTGTCACATTTTTTCCGCATCTCATCGCAGGACCCATACTGCATCACCGCGAAATGATGCCGCAGTTTAGAGACCCTGCAAAGTCGCATTGGAACTGGGAAAACCTGGCCCTGGGCTGTTCAATTTTTTTTATCGGACTGGCAAAGAAGGACTTCATCGCGGACTGGTTGGCGATCTCTGCCAATGAAGGTTTCAGTCATGCAGGAGGGCTGAGCATGAGATCAGCATGGACGAGCGTCCTGTCGTATTCGGTGCAGTTGTATTTTGATTTTTCGGGCTATTCGGAAATGGCGGTGGGCCTGGCGCTGCTGTTCAACATCCGGTTTCCTGCCAACTTTGATTCGCCCTACAAAAGCCCTTCGATCATTGATTTCTGGCAGCGCTGGCACATGACACTGACGCGCTACCTGAACCTCTATCTCTACAACCCCGTCGCCTTGTGGACGGCATCGTGGCGCGCCCGGCAAGGGCTGCCGGTGGGACGTTCAGGTTTAAAAACTGCGTCGGGCTTTGCTGCTCTGGTGCTGGTGCCGACGCTGATCACCATGCTGCTTGCGGGTGTATGGCACGGTGCCGGGCTGAATTTCGTGATGTTCGGCCTGCTGCACGCTGTTTACCTCTGCATCAATCATATGTGGCGCCTGCTGTTTCACAAAAAAAACTCACCGTCCTCACCGGCTTGGTACAACACTGTATGGAAGGTGGGTTTGACATTTCTGGCAGTCGTCATCGCCGAAGTATTCTTCCGTGCCTCCTCGTTTCAGGAAGCACTGGCGATGTTGTCTGACATGATGGGCCAGCACGTTGGCGAGCCCTCCGCCGTCGTGCAGGCAACCAAACCGTTGCTCCTTGCGTTCGGCATCATCTGGTTCGCGCCCAATGTGCTGCAGATCTTCGCGGCGTGGAGTCCCACGCTTTCAAAACCGCACACTTCGGTGCCTGAGTGGCTGCAATGGAAGCCATCCCTGCCCTGGGCCGTCGTGCTCGGCCTTCTGGCGGCGCTTGCATTGCTGGCCATCTCAGGCCAGACAGAGTTTCTCTATTTCCAGTTCTAAACGCCATGCACTTCACGCACCGATTCACTTCAGCCGATCAGCACGCCTTCGCGCTGTTGTCAGGCGATTGGAACCCGATGCACATGGATGCCGCCTCAGCACGACGCACCGTCTTTGGTGAGCGCGTGGTACATGGCGTTCACTCACTGCTGTGGGCGCTCTCTGTCGCTGCTCCTCGCGGCGCACTGGCACATCTGGATGTAAAGTTTCAAAAAGGTGTCCTTCTTGGTTCGGAACTGCATTGCACGATGAAAGGTACTCCGGAGGCATTCAACATCGTGGTTTCTATTGATGGAGCGCCGGCGGTCAAGATCAAAGGACGAACAGGATCTTTCGCGCGATCATGCGCGCCCAGATCCGCTCCCGAGCATGATCGGCAGGCTGCTGTGGTGAAATATGCCGATGCCAGTGGCATGCGGGGCACGGCCACACTCGGATGTGATGACAATCTGCTGGGCAAACTTTTGCCCGGGCTCAGCCTTCCCACCTGGCAGACCGAAGTGCTGCTTGCCACGACACGTGTCGTTGGCATGCAATGTCCGGGGCTTCACTCCATTTACGCAGGGCTGACAATGGATTTCGACGAACCGATTGAATCCAACCTGCTTTCGTATGCAGTGCAGACGGAGGACTCTCCGTACTCTTCCGTCGAGATCATGTTTGACGGCGCAGGAGCTCATGGAAAGGCACGTGCGCTTTTCCGTCCACCACCTCAGGCCCAGGCAACGTATGCCGATGCGGCTCTGTCAGTGACCCCCAGTGAGTTTCAAAGCTGGCGGGCACTGGTCGTGGGAGGATCACGTGGACTTGGCGAAGTGGCGGCAAAGCTCATCACTGCGGGAGGTGGAAGCGTCTGCCTGACGTATGCGATTGGAGCGGATGACGCCCGGAAAATTTGCGATGAACTGCAGTCTGCGGGCCGGGAGGCGCACGCGGTCCGGCTGGATGTCACACAGACGGAGTTGCCCATGCTGCCGTGGCAGCCAACCCACCTGTTGTATTTCGCCACGCCACAGATTCCGACGGACCGGGCTGAAAACTTCTCAATGACACATTTCACCCGCTTGTGTGACTATTACGTGGAAGGTTTTCACCGCCTCGTGACCTCACTCCCTTCGCTGAATGCGATCCTTTATCCCTCCACAATCTATCTCGACGAACACAAGCCGCAGCTTGCCGCCTACTGCGCCGCGAAAGCCGCAGGCGAGGTGTTGTGCCGGCATCTGGCAGGATCGCGGCGCATTCACATGCCCCGTCTGCCGCGCCTGGCCACGGATCAAACCACCGGCATCACCAGTAATTCTGCGCCCGCCGCGCTACCGGTTATTCTACGGGAACTGCGCACACTTGGAGCGCTGAAGCCATGATCCCGCCTCCTCAGCAGCAGATGCGCCGCTACCTGCTTTGGTTGCTCGTCATACCGTTCATATTACTCGCCGCCGCGTGGTTTTGGTGCTGGGTGCGTCCCATGGCATTCATGCGTCGAGAGTATCCGATGTGGCGTGCAAAATTTGACCTCGCGAAAACGCTCGCGCCCGGATCAGTCGTCATTTTGGGTGACTCCCAGGCAGTGGCCGGCATGATTCCCGAAAAATTGGGAGATGCTGTGGTCAATCTTGCACTGGGAGGTGGCACTCCCATCGAAGCCGCGGCACTCAGCCGTATCGTACTAGAGCCGGGCCATACGCCACGTGCGGTCATTTTGTCTTTTTCACCGCTGCGTTTCATGGAGAACGCTTACCTGAACCAAGGAGTGAATTACGGTTTGTTCGACCTTGCCACCGTGGACGGAGTACGGGCGCGGTCACGCAAATTCCATTCCATTGAATTTGGCCCGGAAACCGCATGCGATCTCGATGCGCGCTTGAAAGTCGTTCTCTATTGCGCACGCTTTCCCTCGTTCTACTACTCTTCCTTGCGTGATGGCCGGTTATGGACTCGTGAAGCTGACAATCTCGACATCTATCATCGGATGATCAAGTCGCATGGGTACTTTACTTTTGGGAACCGGCCGGGATCTCGTGAACTTTCGAGAGACAGCCAGTTGAAGACATTTTCACCCAGCCCGCTGATTGACAGTTACTTTGCAGAAATCATCACGTTGTTTGCAGAACGCGGAATTCCTGTGTTTTTCATCTCTTGTCCGCTCACCGAGCAGTCCATAGCTGTTATGCCCGCCGCCTTCAAGGCCGAGCGTGAGGCCTACCTCAGGCAATACGAAGCGCGATATCCCAGCTTCCATGTGCTTGGCGATGCGATGCCAGGTCGTCCGTGGACGGACTTCGGCGACCCAGATCATTTCAACATCGAGGGTGCCCAACGGTTTTCGGACGAGATTGCGAAACTGCTGCAAGCAGCTGGGGTCAGCCTAACTTCCGAACGATGAGCGTCACGAAGTCTCCGACATTCTTGAGGTCCTCCAGTTCGGACGTTTGAAATTTTATTTTAAAATGTGACTGCACAAGAACGATGAGACTGATGTGGTTCATCGAATCCCACTCCGGGATGTCTGCCGCTGTGGTCCCCAGGGTCAGCTCGATGCTGTCATCATCAAAAACCTGATGAAAATTTTCAGTCAGCTGTTCTAGGATTTGATCTTCGTTCATCATTCAATCTTTTGTATTTTGATGCAGATATCATGCTGAACGCAGCCATCAAGCGGCAGAGTCCAGCAGCATTCATCTGTCGTCGAAGTTTGATCAGGGTGAAAGCCCAAAGCTGCGTAATGCCCGCGGACAATCTCGTTTTTTTCAGTCGGACGGTAGATGCCGCGCAGGAATTTGCCACCTAGCTGACGCGCCTGCTCCACCACAATGTTCAAGGCCGCCTTTTCAACGTCGCGTCCGAGCACACGGCAGCTCATAAGCCAGGTGTCGAGCTCCACCACATCCCCCACGAGGCGGCCGATGATCACCGAAATGATCCCGTTGTCCCCGTAGCAGTCCACGAGGCGCAATTGCAGAGTAAACACCAGCGGGTCCGACATCAGGGCCTGTACTTCGGCCGCGGTGTAGCGGCGGGTGGTGAGATTGAATTGATTGGTCTTGTTGATGAGTTGAACGATGCGCTGCAGGGCGATCCTGTTGAAGTTCCCCCAGAACAGCTCCATCTGCAGTCCGGCCAGATAGGACTGCAAATCAGCAGCGCTGGTTCGCATTGTTTCACGCTCGACCCCTGCCTGATACTGGCGGCTGCGCAGCAGGTCGTCATCGGTGATAGAAACGGTTTCAAAATAGCCGGCATCAGCCAGGCGGCGGGGGTACAAGGCGGGGTCTTCAGGAAGCTCGGGCACCGCCACCATGGGCAGCGCTCCACGAACGAGACTGCGCTCGAAAGGGCTGTCATCAAGAAGCACAAGAGAGTCGAGGCCCAGGTTCAGGCTGCTGGCAATGCGCCGGAGGTTGGTGGCTTTGTCCTCCCAGTTGGCGATGAAGCAGGCAATGTCGGACCGGCGCAGCAGCATCTCCGGATGATGCTCGAATGCGGAAAGCGCTATCTCCTCATCATTCTTCGAACAAACGGCGAGAATGATTCCACGGCGTGACAGCTCCATCGCGTAGCGTTGCACCGCGAGATGCGCTTCTCCGACAGCACTGCCCTGTCCGAGCTTGATGCCTTCAATCCCATCGTCGCCGATAACTCCGCCCCACAGCGTGTTGTCCAGGTCGAGCACCAGACACTTGAAGGAACGGCCTTGCTGTGCAGCAAGCATGCGCGCAAGAAGCTCTCCGTAGAACGGTGCCGCGAGAGGCGTCACCTCTTGTTTTGCACGCAGCCACATCACGGGGTCATGCCAGGACAGCAGGCCATCGACGGCCGCACGGTCATCCAGAGCTAGCAGATCCACACCATCCACGTCACTCTGTGTCCGCAGCCATTCATTAAAACGCTTGGTCAAATGCAATGCCGAGGTGGTGAGGCGATGTTCGTTGCTGCCCAGAAGGGCGAGGGCCGTTGGCAGCAATGTCTGCTGGATGACTTGACAGCCAAACGCCGCACGCGCCTGCTGCCAAAGCTCGCGCACCCGTCCGCAGACCGCCTCAAGATTCGCCGCCCCGCCGCCCAGCAAGTGCGGAGCATCGAAAATGAACAATACCACATCTGGCCTGAACGCATGCAACGAAGACGACGAAGCGAGCAAGGCCTGCTGATACTGGCCATACTCCACGGTCTGTATTTCCACCCAAAGCCCCCGCCTCAGGGCTGCGGTACGAATGCCTGGAAAAAGATGTTCGACCGTCGATGAACCTAGGATGGCAAGCCGCAGGGGACGCGTCGTGAGCGCGCCAGGCACGGAGCTAAAACGACGGCGCAGTGTGCGGTCAAGCCGGAGCGTGGTAGCGTAGTCAATGCGTGCGTTCGCAAGCGCCACAAGTTCGTGCCACGCCTCGGAATCAGCGGCAGTCGCAATCTTCACAAGCCGCTCATCCCAGCCGGGAAAATAAGGCAACCATGCAAGCTCAAGTGCTGCCGAAAGGTCATTCATCATAGGCGGGAGACATAGTGACGTGCTCTCAACAATCAAAGAATTTTCCCCCCATCACATGGCGCATCCGCCACACATCAAACTTATGCAGGTTCAGCCTGGCTCATGTCACTCCACCTATCTTCTTCCAAATGATCTCCCGGTCTCCCCGGCGCGAGGCGAAGAGAAGAAAGCACAAGGCGGCAACGAGAATGCAGGATGCACGGTCCCGCCGTTTGGCGCAGCAGGTGATCGCAGGCTGACACACCAGCCGCTCTTTTCATCATCGACACCTCGGTGAAAATTCACAATGAGCGCGTTGGTCTGCATCTGCATGGCGTCGCCTGCCACACTGAGACAGATTTTGCCGCAAAGACGCGCATTTCGCGGCTGTTCTGGGTGGTTTCCTCCACAGACTGCAATGACTTCGCGAACTCCCTCAGATATCAATGGTGATAGCGCGACACTAAGACGTGGTCAACACCCCAAGGAGCGCGG
>CAILZI010000119.1 GCA_903838675.1 uncultured Verrucomicrobiota bacterium | reverse complement strand
GATCGAGGCAGGCACGAAGCTCATCACAGCCTTGACGAACACGCCCAGCACCTGTTCAATCGCTCAGAGGTGACTCACTTTTGATCCGCGATCCGCTGCACTTTTGATCCGCGTTTTATAATTGGGGCAAGCCGAGTTTTTTGCTGTAGTTGGCGCTGAGTTTTATGGCCATGGTGGTGTGTCTCCTGATGTGGGGTGGATGTGCTTGGGTGGATGAGGAAGCCGCCACATGGCCCGACAACAAAACACCCGGCCCCTCTTGCGAGAGAACCGGGTGGCTGAAGTGGGATGCTGTAACGACGTGGTGCGGCTAGCAAGTGTTGCCAGCCTCCTGAATGCGGCCCTGAACCGGGACGCTCATCTGCGTGGCAGCGATGCTCCAACCCTGCGTGTGTTGCAGGGATGAGGTGAGCAAATCGTTGACCAGTCGTGTCATGGGACGGCGGAGTCGCCGGCCTTCATGATACAACGCGCAGACGATAACACGGTTGATGCAGGGCGAATAATGGGTTCGCCGGGGCATGATGGGCAGATGAAAATGGCCAAGGTTAATCCCGACCTCTCAAGTTCTTATAACTCGAAAAGAGGGAGAATTGCGGGGATCAGCATGGGAGGAGGTCAAGCCGTCATGCGGCCCCTGAGAAGTGCACACGAGGGAATAACGCGCCAACCAGAGCACCGATATAACTCATTGATAATGAGTGGCGCACCCGTCAGGATTCGAACCTGAAACCTTCTGATCCGTAGTCAGATGCTCTAATCCGTTGAGCTACGGGTGCGTTGAAATTTTCTAAGCCGTTGTGTTTGAAACAGCGGGCAACGAGAATAGACCAATGAGTTCTTTTGTCAAACTCTGCAGACAGTTTTTATTCACTTTGTGCCAGTGCCTCAGCGTGACTGCTCATACGCATGCGCCACACGCAGCACGGTGGCTTCATCCAGCGCTTTGCCCACGATTTGCAGACCCACCGGAAGCGCCTTGCCTTCCACTTCTACAGCGCCGCATGGCAGGCTGATGCCGGGGAGCCCCGCCAGATTGACGGGAATGGTGAACACGTCTTCCAGGTAGGCCGCCAGCGGGTTGTCTTTGAGTTCGCCCAGCTTGTGCGCAGGCGTTGGGCTGGTGGGGGAAAGGATCACGTCCACCTTTTTGAAGGCCTCCGTGAAGTCATTGCGGATGAGCGTGCGCGCCTTCTGCGCACGGATGTAGTACGCATCGTAGTAGCCGGAACTGAGCATGTAGGTGCCCAGCAGAATGCGCCGCTTCACTTCGGGGCCGAAGCCTTCCGACCGCGAAAACGTGTACTGCTCCATCAAATTTCCAGCGATGCTGCTGCGGTGGCCATAGCGCACACCATCAAAGCGGGCGAGGTTGGCCGATGCCTCTGCAGGAGCGAGCACATAGTACGTCGCCACACCGAGTTCCGTGTGCGGGAGGCTGATTTCTTCAATGATGGCACCCAGAGACTCCAACTGGCGGATCGCCGCCTGCACACTGGCCGAAACCCCGGCATGGATGCCGTCGATGTAATACTCTTTCGGCAGGCCGATGCGCAGGCCCTTGATGTCACGCCCGATGGCTGCGGTGAAGTCGGGAACCTCGACTTTCAGCGAGGTGGAGTCATGGGCGTCATGGCCACAAAGATGGTTCAGCAAAAGCGCGGCATCCTCCACCGTCTTGGTGACCGGACCGATCTGGTCGAGCGATGAGGCAAAGGCCACGAGTCCGTAGCGGGAAACACGGCCATAGGTGGGCTTGATGCCCACGCAGCCGCACAGCGCCGCCGGCTGGCGGATGGAGCCACCGGTGTCTGAACCCAGGGCTGCAATGGCGAGATCCCCCGCCACCGCCGCCGCACTGCCGCCGCTGGAGCCGCCCGGCACACGCGAAAGATCGCGCGGGTTGCGCGTCACGCCGAGGGCGGAGTTCTCCGTGCTGGAGCCCATGGCAAATTCATCCATGTTCAGGCGGCCAAAGGGGATGGCACCGCCAGCACGCAGCTGCTGGATGGCGCCTGCATCGTAGGGAGCCGTGTAGTTTTCTGCCAGGATGCGGGAGCCGCAGGTGCAGGGCTGTCCGATCACGTTCATGTTGTCCTTCACCGCGATGGGAATGCCTCCCAGCGGCTTCGTGATGTCCGCTCGATCCGCCTCTGCGAGCGCGGCTTCGACGTCCCAGGACAAATAAGCTCCGATCTCCGCATTTCCTGCTTCGATGGACTTGGCGACATCCAAAACGATGTCACGTGGCGTGATTTCACCCGCAGTGATGCCTTTGCGCAAGGCTGCGATGGTGGAGGAGGCGAGCATAGGAAAAAGAGAGAGCGGGAAGCAGAGGCGGAGGTTGAACGGTTACTCGATCACCTGGGGGATCTGGATCTGGTCGGCGATACGTTTCGGCGCATTGGACAATGCCTGATCCTGGGTGAGGCCCGGGCGGGGTTCATCCGCACGCAGCACATCATAGACGGGCATGGCATGGGCCGTCGGTGCCACTCCATCCAGATCGTACCGCGTCAGGGTGTCGATATAGGTCAAAATGCCGTCCAGCTGGTTTGCATAGTGTTTGGCCTCTTCGTCGGTGAGCGAAAGGCGGGCCAGTTTGGCCACATGTTTAATGTCGATCTTATGAGCTTCAGGCATGAGGAAACAGTCCTTTCTTGCCAGCGGGAAAGATGCTTTGCAAACAAAAGGCACAGACTGATTGCAGTCTGTGCCTTGAAAAACTCGCCTGCTGGCAATTACCAGCCTTGGGAACGCGAATATGGAATCTCGGACCGGAAGCCAACTTCTGGGGCGAACTCAGTGTAGCCCCACCAGGTGTCGACATTCTCCTTGTGATGATACGGTGGGCGATAGGTGTTCTTCCAGCTTGGGATTGGGAAGGTGGCAATCTCATAGAGACCGTAGCCAGCTCTCACCAAAGTGCGCTTGGTTCCTTCAACGAGCAAATCGGAAGCAGCGGCGATGGAGCCATCAGACTCGTTAGTCTTGCGCCAGACAGCCGGGTATTCAAAAAAACCAAACAAAACATTGCCAATGCCGCGGCTGAGTTTCCGGCTCCAAGTAAAGTGGTGCCCGGGAGGAGACTGAATGTCACCATAAGCGATGCTGGAGAGGGCGCAGAGGGTGATGGCTAGGAATAGAAAACGATTTTTCATGTGGCTTAATGATGATTAACAAAATTTGGGCGTCTTTGGCAACCATTAAGTTGCGCTTTTTCATGGTCTTTTTGCCTGTTCATGGCTTTCCAGGCGGAAACTGACGGCTCAGAAGCTTCCGCGCCTGCTCGAGTGCCGCGGGATCCGCCGGGCTGGCGATCACATTATTCATTTCCGCCTCATCCCGGGTGTGGTCGTACAGCTCGCTCGCCATCACGCTGCCCGTGTCAAAGTCCCGCCATTCGGTGTAGCGCAGCGTCGGGGTGCGCACACTCACCCCCATCACATCCGGTCTGCCACGCGGGGTGCGGTCCGGGTAGGCTGGCCGCGGAAACTGCGTGTAGGCGGCGTCTTTGATTGTGGCCTGCGGATTCTTCAGCAAGGGCACAAGGCTGACCCCATCAAGACCGGGTGCGTCGGGGACAGCGCACAAGGCGGTGATGGTGGGAAAAAGATCCACCATTTCCACCAGGGCATCCGTGCTGGCCCCGGCATTCCTGGACTGCGGTGGCACAATGATGAGAGGCACGTGCGCATCGAGCTCAAAATTCGATGTCTTGGCCCACAGGCTGTGCTCGCCGATGTGGTAGCCGTGGTCTCCCCAGAACACGATGAGGGTGGAGTCCAGCAAACCCTGCTTTTCCAGCGCTGCGGTCACCTTCCCCAGCTGGGCGTCCAGGTAGCTGATGCAGGCGAAATAGCCATGCCGCATCTCTGCCGCCTGCTCCGGGGTGGGCTGCTTCTGGCTCTCCACCGGGCCAAGAATCTCCGTGCTCTGGTGGAAGGCGATTTCTGGAGCGGCTGCAGGCCGTGCGGGATTGAGCGGTGGCAGCCGGTCTCGCTGGTACATATCCCAGTATTTTTTGGGCGCGTTGAACGGGGCATGCGGCTTCCAAAAACCGACGGCCAGAAAGAACGGCTGGTCTTTGATCTCTCCCAGCACACGCACGGCCTCGGCGGCCACCCGTCCATCAAAGTAGGCCTCGTCCGGCACCTCGCGGCACTCGCAGAGCGGCTCCTTGCCATACGTGTGCAGGTTGCTGGAGAGGGTGCTCAGGTTCGGCGGCAGCGGTCCGCTGACCTGGGGCACATCATCGCCATGGTTCGCATAGTGCAGAAATTCCGGCGCGCTCCAGGAGCGCGGGTCGCCATGCACCTTCGTATGCCAGTTGTGGAAGATCTTACCCACGCAGCGGGTGGTGTAGCCATGCTCCTTCATCCATTCCGGCAGCGTGGTCGCAGCCGGCTTCAGCTCACGAAAATGCGTTCCATTGACGTACAGTCCCAAAGTGTCCGGACGCAGCCCGGTTAGCATGGAGGAGCGGGAGGGATTGCAGACCGCCTGCTGGCAGTAGGCTTTCCGAAAAACCATGCCCCGCCTGGCCAGAGCATCCAGGTGGGGCGTGACCGCCACCGAGCCGTAGCAGCCCAGCTCCGGCCGCAGATCATCCGCCATGATAAATAAGACATTGGTGCGCGCCGCGGCCTGCAGCAGCGGGGTGGAAAGCAAAAACAGCACCCCGAGGGCAGCAGCGCGACAAATCATGATCGGGCCTAAACGCGTCATTTGCAGCAATATTGCCCGGCCCAAGGGTGAAAACTCAGGCATTCTGCCGCTGCAGACGGTTCCGCATGCTGCGCCACTCGGCACGGTGGTTCTGCGCCCAGTCATTGAGCGCGTATTCAAAACCGATGTCATGACCTTGACTCTCGCTGGCCAGCCATTTCAACTTCTGAATTTCCTCCTGCTCAGCAAGAAACTCACCATAGGGAGTCCCTGGTTGTGCGGTGATGGATGGGCTGCTCATTTGTCATAGATCCATGGCTTCATCCAAGTTTCAAGCAAGAGCTGCCGTGAAGCCAGGAAACTGTGTCATCTGCCTCCCGCTGTTTTCCAAAGACACCCCTGACTGCTTGACTTTTTTCGACCTGTCAAAGAAAGCAAATGACAAGGTCTAACCACCCCTTATATAATTAATCACTTAAAGTCACACGTTTTTGCCGGAGTAGCTCAGTGGTAGAGCATCGCATTCGTAATGCGAGGGTCGCGGGTTCAAATCCCGCCTTCGGCTCCACCAACGCGTGTTTGCCATGACCAATCCGAGCATCGCTGACAATGATCCGCCACGCCGCAGCCGAGCCCGGCGGAGAGAGGCCATGATCAACGCCATCGCCACCATTCTCGGCTGCATGGCCCTGGTAATCATGATCGCCACAGTCGTGCGCGTTGTCATGATCAAGCTCTGGGAGTCCGCCCGGGTCAATCCTGAGTACGTCCAGTCGGTGTATGAAAATGATCAGGATCGTCGCTGGTCGGGCAAGATCAAAGAGCACCCCTCCTTGCTCAGTGATTCCTCCGATTTCCGCCCGCAGGAAGTCAGCCCCCCCCGTGAAATCACGCACCCCGCCTCCGGCACTTCCCAGTCAAGCAAGCTGAAACTCATGGGCGGTGCCACTGCGGCCCCTTCCGCCATCGAAGACATCGAGAGCAAAAGACCCCAGATCGAACAGTCGCTACGTGGTTTTTTTGAAGCTGCCAGCATGGACCAGCAGCTCGTTTATGCCCGTGATCCCCAGCGCGTTCGTCCATTGATGGAGAACTACTACCGCAACCATCCGCACACGCCACTCGAATGGAAACACCTGGGCTGGATACTGCCGGTGGAGGAGCCCGGCTATCGTCTCGGATACGCCCAGGCCGTCTTTAACAATGCCGAGCCCGTCAGTCTCATCATTGAAGAAATGGACAACGGCACCTTCAGGGTGGACTGGGAAAGCTCCGTACGTTACGGCGACATCGACTGGGAGGAATTCATCAAAACTCAGCCGTCCGCGCCCAAGCTGTTCCGCGTGATCGCCTCCAAGCCCCAGAACATTCCTCCTGAGGCGCCCCCCATGGGCAGCGAGATGCTCGAAATCAAGCATCCCGACGATAATGACGTCATCTATGCCTACTTCGATCGTAAAGATCCTAAATTTCAACCACTTCTCCAGCAACTGCAGACCGGAAACTGGAAAGACGTCCCGCTAACTTTACGACTTTGTTTTCCAGGCCCAACCGGCAGCGGTAAAAACGCACGGATCGCAGAAGTTGAAGGCAAAGGATGGCTGATATTGCATGGAACCAGGAGCTAGACTGTGAGCAAATCTACACGAAACACGAAAAAGGCGGCCCAAGGTAAGGCCAGGCCTGTTGCGGCCAAATCCAAAAAGACCGTGGCCTCCAAGACCCAAGCCAAACCCGCGCCAGCCAAGAAAACGCTGGCCAAAAAGAAGCCGGTTCCCACCAAGAAACCCGTGCTGAAGAAGCCCACGCCCAAGCCCGCCCCGAAAAAGGTGGTCAAGAAGGCCTCTGCTCCCAAGCCCACGGTGAAAAAATCTGCGGCCAAGGCCCCCCTGCCAAAAACCAAAGCCGCCGTGGCCAAACCCGCTCCGGCACTCGCCAAACCTGCCCCAAAACCCCTGGCTAAAGCGGCCACGTCTCCGGCACCTGCCAAGCCTGCCGCTGCTGTCAAAGCCGTCCCTGCCCCGGCCTCTGTGGAGGTTAAAACCGCTCCGGTGCCCGCCCCTGCGAAACCTGCCCCCGCCGCCAAAACTCCAGCAGTCGCTGCGCCAGCCAAAAAAGCCGCTGCACCGGTTGTGGAAGTGGCTGCGGCCCCTGCCGTCGTTGTAGCCGCCCCGGTTAAAAAGGTGCCCTCCCAGCCGCTGCCCGCCCCCGGCCCCACCAAGTCTGGCGCTTTGTTCTACGATTCCCACATGCACACTCCGCTGTGCAAGCATGCCTGGGGTGAGCCGGAAGAGTACGCTCAGCAGGCACTCAAAGCTGGCCTCAAAGGCATCATTTTCACCTGCCACTGCCCCATGCCCAATGGCTTCTGGCCCACGGTGCGCATGTCGGAGAGTGAATTCGACACCTACGTCGCGCTCGTGCAGCGCGCCGCCGATGCCTTCAAGGGCAAGCTCGACATCCGCCTCGGCATTGAGAGCGAATACTTCCCCGGTTGTGAGGAATACATCGCCGCCCTCCACCAGCGTGCCGACTTCCATTACGTGCTCGGCGCCGTTCACTGGCAGGCCAAGGAATACCTCAACAAGTTTGAGACCGGCACCATCGAAAACTTCCGCCGCACCTACTTCGAGCACCTCGCCAGATCGGCTGAATCCGGCCTTTACGACAGCCTGGCCCACCCTGACCTGGTCAAAAACTACCATCCGGACTCCTGGTGCTTTGCCATTGTCAAAAACACCGTCTCCACCGCTCTCGACCGCATCGCGGCCACCGGTGTCGCCATGGAGTTGAACACCTCCGGCCTCAACAAGAGCTACTCCGAGATGAATCCCGGCCTCGAAATGCTGCGCATGATGGCTGATCGCAAGATCCCCATCGTCCTCGGTTCCGACTCGCACCGCGCTGCACGCGTTGGCGAGCACTTCGTCACCGCCTTGAATCATCTCACTGAAGCAGGCTACGAAAAAGTCAGCTACTTCCTCAACCGCCAGCGCATCGATCTCCCCATTTCCGATGTGCTCGCCAGTTTGAAGAAGGCCGCCGACCACAACGCCTGATCTCCCCATGGTTCGCACTGGAATTGGTTACGACGTCCACCCCTTCGAAACTGGCCGCCCGCTCGTGCTCGGCGGTGTCACCATTCCGCACTCGCGCGGCCTCAAAGGCCATTCGGATGCGGATGTGCTCAGCCACGCCATAGCCGATGCCGTCCTCGGTGCTCTTGGCGAGCCCGACATCGGCCACTGGTTTCCGCCCAGCGATCCCACCATCGAAGGCATCTGCAGCCTCAAGATCCTCGAAAAGTGCGCCCAGATCGCCGCAGACAAGGGCATGCGCATTGAGAACGTGGACTCCTCCCTCATCGCTGAAGCCCCCAAGGTGAATCCCCACGCCGCAGCGATGAAAAAGAACATCGCCGCCGCCTTGGGCATCCAGCCAGATCAGGTCGGCGTCAAAGCCACCACCAACGAGCGCCTCGGCTTCGTCGGGCGTGAGGAAGGCATCGCCGCCATGGCCGTCGCCTGCGTCAGCAAAATCTGACCCGGCAGGAATTCGCAGATCCAACTTTTTTGTCTTCTTGCCAGCATGTGTGCAAGAGTGGAAAGAACTCGCCTTCCGTCCTCGTGTTCACTGCGTCCCCGTTGATGCCTCATCAGGGCCTCATTCATTCGTCATTCTGATTTCGTCATCCCCCCTCATGTCCGACTCCGCTGCTGCCGCCGCTCTCGTCTCTGGTTACAACAAACTCAAAGCTGCTCTCGGCAGACGCATCGTCGGACAGGAGGCTGTCATTGAGCAGGTCTTCATCGCCATCGCCGCCGGTGGTCACAGCCTGCTCGAAGGGGTGCCCGGCCTCGCCAAGACCCTGCTCGTCAAATCGCTCTCTGACGCGATGCACCTGAGCTTCCGCCGCATCCAGTTCACGCCTGACCTGATGCCTGCCGACATCACCGGCACCGAGATCATCCAGGAAGATGCTGAGACGGGCCGCCGCAAACTCGTCTTCCAGCCAGGACCTATCTTTTCGCAGATCATCCTCGCTGACGAAATCAACCGCACACCGCCCAAAACACAGGCCGCCCTGCTTGAGGCCATGCAGGAAAAGCACGTCACCGTCGGTCAGGTTACTCATGAACTGCCCAAGCCCTTCTTCGTGCTCGCCACGATGAACCCCATCGAGCAGGAAGGCACCTACCCGCTGCCCGAAGCCCAGAAAGACCGCTTCCTCTTCCTCATCAAAGTTGATTACCCCACGCGCAACGACGAGCGCGAAATCATCGCCCGCACCACCGGCGGTGAAACGCAGGAAATCGAAGCCGTCATCACCGCTGAAGAACTGCAGGCAGCGCAGCAGCTCGCCCGCAAGGTGCCTGTGCCGGATCATGTCATCGACTTCGTCCTCGATCTCGTCCGCTCCACTCGCCCCACGGAACCCGACGCCTCCGAGTATGTGAAGAGCATGCTCAGCTGGGGCGCCGGCCCGCGCGCCAGCCAGATGCTCGTCCTTGCCGGCAAAGTCCGCGCTTTGCTTCAAGGCCGCACCCACGTCACCACAGACGACATCGAAGCCCTCGCCGCCCCTGCCCTGCGCCATCGCCTCGTTCCCACCTTCCACGCCGAAGCCGAAGGCATCACCGTGGATCAGATCATTGCTGAGCTGGTGAAGAAGACGAAGAAGAGCGAAACGCGAGTGCTCTGAGCCGCTGCGCCACACGCCCGGCCCCCTAATTCCCCACATCAGTGGCTACTCTCTCCGACATCCTTCAAGCCGAAGACATCACCAGTCTGCAGTCCTTGCAGCTCTTTGCGCGCACGGTTGTCGAAGGCTTCACCACAGGGCAGCATGCCTCGCCGCACAAGGGCTTCAGCGTCGAGTTCCGCCAGCACCGCCCTTATGTGCAGGGCGATGAAATCCGCCGCCTCGACTGGAAGATCTTTGGCCGCACCGACCGCTTCTACATCCGTGAGTTTGATGAGGAGACCAACCTGCGCGCCACCGTCGTTCTCGATGCCAGTGGCAGCATGGGCTATCGGGGACAAAAGGGCATTTTGAAGTTCGACTACGCCCGCAAGCTCGCCGCCTCCCTCGCCTACCTGCTCATGAGCCAGCAGGATGCCGTGGGGCTCATCACCTTTGACTCCAAGGTGCGCGACGTGATCCCTTGCCGCACCAAGATCACCCACCTGCACCTGCTGCTCGAAACGATGGTCAGGACCGAGCCCGGCAAGGACACCAGCCTCGCCCCGGTGCTGGAATCCCTCGCGCAGCGCCTCAAGCGCCGAGGCCTCGTCATCCTCATCAGCGACTTCTTCGACGATCCCGCAGCCCTCCTTCGCTCCATCGGCGTCCTGCGCAAAAAAGGCCACGAGATCATCGCCCTCCAGCTGTGGGACCGCGATGAAATCGACTTCCCTTTTGGCAACTGGGCGCGCTTCGAAAACCTCGAAAACGACGACGACTTCCTTCTCCTCGATCCCGCCACGATCCGCCAGCGCTACATCGAAGCCCAGCAGAATTTCGCCGCGCAGCTCAAGGAAGGCTTCCGCAAGCATCAGGTCGATTACTTGAGCCTGCCGACTGACGAATCACACTCTGCTGCGCTGCGGAGCTATCTATCATTGAGAATGCGATGAGTTTTCTTCACGGCATTCTCCTTTTCGGCGCAGCGGCCTTTCTCATCCCGCTGATCATCCACTTGTTGAACAAGCGGAAGGTCGTCACCGTGCGCTGGGGTGCCATGCACCTGCTGCATGAGGTGATCCGCCAGCGAAAGCGCAAGATGAAGGTCGAGCAGCTCCTGCTGCTCATCATCCGCATCGCCATTCCCATCGTGCTCGCGCTGTGTCTTGCACGTCCGGTGCTCACGGCACTGCGCTCTCTCGGCCTCGGCAGTTCCTCGCTCATCCTCATGCTGGATGACTCCTTCTCCATGCGCGCCCCCGCCGCACAGACCACGCTTCCCGGCGGCACCGTCATGCAGCAGGCGCGCCAGGACATGCAGACCATGATCACCGATCTGCCAGACGGCTCCAGCGCCCAGGTCATCCTTTCCGGCGGCACGCCGCGCAAGCTGCTTGATCAAGCCACCACGGACCGCGCCCTCGTGCCCAAGCAGCTCAGCGAGGTACCCTCCATGTCCGGCCCGCTGTCCGCAAATGATGCCTTTCAAGCTGCCACCTCGGCCTTGAAGGATTCCCCCAATGCCACGCGCGAAGTCGTCATCGTCTCCGACTTCCAGGAAGCCGACTGGAAAGCCATCGCCGACGGTGCCGCATTGCCCGCGCTCGAAACTCTCTCCAAACAGGAGCCCAAGCCGCAGATCACCTTCTTCCGCGTCGGCAGTGATCTGGCGGAGAACATCAGCATCGCCAGCGCCGACATTTCCGCACTCGTGGCCGCCGAATCCCAGCCCATTGGTCTTCGCGTCCGGATCAAAAACCACGGCAAACGCCCCTGGCAGGACATTCCCGTGCATCTCGAAGCCGATGGCGCACGCCTCCGCACTGCGCGTGTATCTCTCGCTCCCGAAGGCGAGGCGGTGCTCTCCTTCACCCATGCCTTCGACAAGGTCGGCGACCATTCGCTCTCCGTCCGCCTCGAAGGCGACAGCTTCGCCGACGACAACGCTTTTCACTCCATCGTGCAGGTGCGCAATCAGCTCAACGTCCTGCTCATCGACGGCAATCCCAGCAACGAACCGCTCAGCGGTGCCGCCGACTTCCTTGAGATTGCCCTCACACCGCACACTGTCGCTGCGGCCACGCTCAAAGACCTCATCCGCACCAAGAAGATTGATCTGCGCAAAATTCGCAATGAGGACCTGCGCCAGCAGGAAGTCATCATCATGGCCGATGTGGAGCGCCTGCAAGGCCACACGCAAAATGACATCGACAAATTCGTCAAGGAAGGCGGCGGCCTGCTCGTCTTCGCCGGGCCTGACTGCGATCTCGACTGGTACAACCGCGAGTTCTACCGCAAAGGCGAAGGGATGTATCCTGCCGCCATCAAGGGACAGGCCCGCGCCGATTCCGACTCCCTGCCTGCGCGCATCCTCATGCAGCGCTTCACCCACCCCGCCGCGCTGTACTTCAATGATGCTCGTTCCGGTCGTCTCCAGGACGCCGAGTTCCGCCACTGGTTTGAATTCACGCTGAAGGGAGATCAGACTCAGCGCATCTTCAATCTCGACCGCAACGTGCCGCTGATGATCGAGAAGAAGTACGGACGTGGCCGCGTCATCGCCGCCGCCACCACGGCCAATGCCGAGTGGAGCAATCTGCCGCTGCAGCCCTTCTTCGTGCCGCTCATGCAGCGTCTCACCACCTACCTCGCCACGGAAGGCAGCGCTCCCGCCTGGCAGCTCGTGGGCTCCACGATCCGCCTGCCGCTCGAAAAAGCCGAGCTCGGCTCTGAGTTCACCCTGCGTGATCCCACCGGCCAGACGCAGACGCTGAAGTCCGCCAAGGAAGGTGATGCCGTCTTCGTCCAAAGCCCCCCCATCTCTCAGCCCGGCATCTTCCAGCTGCAAAAAGTCGGCACAGAAAAGACCACTCTCCTCGCCTTCAACATCGACGGCACCGAGTCCGACCTCAAAGCCCTGCCTCCCGCCGACATTCAAAA
Organism: uncultured Verrucomicrobiota bacterium; assembly: GCA_903838675.1. Taxonomy (GTDB): domain Bacteria; phylum Verrucomicrobiota; class Verrucomicrobiia; order Verrucomicrobiales; family Verrucomicrobiaceae; genus Prosthecobacter. The sequence continues at coordinate 44,672 of CAILZI010000119.1, read as the reverse complement.
AATCGCCAAGCGCTACGACGCCGCCTACGCCGACACCCTGCCCGCCTACCAGGCCCTCGACCGCACCCGCCGCCACGGCAGCGAACTCTGGCAGCCCCTGCTCATCCTTCTGCTGGGACTTCTCTTCGCCGAAGTCCTGCTGCAACAGCACATCGCCAAAGGCTAGCCGATTAAAGCATGACACCCCAGACCGAAACCACCCTGCGCTTCACCGGCGGCTATTCGCCGCTCCCGGTGGTCGTGCTCGCGTTCGGTCTCGCGGCGCTCATGTGGTTTCTCTACCGCCCTGAATTGAAGTACGTGGGCAGCCGTGCCGCGCAGGTGCCCGCCGTCCTGCGTTCACTGGCGGTCTTTATTCTCGTACTGGCGCTCGCCGGCCCGATCCTGCGCCACGTCACCACCCTGCGTCAGCTCGGACGCGTCGTTGTCGCGGTGGACAGCTCCGCCAGCATGCAGCTCACCGACGAAGCCGCCGGCGCTGCCCCAGGCACTTCCAAAGCACGCTTTCAACGCGCCGAAGATCTCCTCCTCAAAGGCACGACACCGCTGCTGAAAAAACTCGCTGAGACCCAGGATGTGGAGCTCGTGGCCCTGCGCGGCATGAACACGCAGCGCCTGTGGTGGTACCGTCAGGGTGGCAAGGACACCTCTGGCGACATGCCGGCCACGTTTGAGCTTCCCGCCACCTCACCCATCACCAATCTCGATCAAACGCTGCGCGCCGCACTCGGCCCCGCCACGGCTGGCACCGCGCTCGTTGTGCTCTCGGATGGCCAGCACAACTCCAGCGGCTCTCCGGAAGAATTCAGCACCGCGCTCAAGGCCAGCGGCACTTCCATCTTCACCATCGGCTTCGGCACCGAGATCCCTCCGGCAGATCTGGCACTGCTGGCCGTCTCCGCTCCCGAATCCGTCTTCTCCAAGGAAAACTTCCAGGGCCGCCTCACCGTCAATGACAGCATGCCCGCCGGTGTTCCTGCCAATGTGCGCATCGAAAGCCAGGGCAAGGTGCTGTGGAAAAAGGACTTCACCACCGATGGCAAAGGCGAGAAGGGTTTCGATTTCATCTTCCCCGTCAGCGAGCTGCCGCCGCCTGCCCCCGGTCAGCGCGACAAAACATTGCGCAGCGTGAACATCCTGATCTCCGCTAGCGGTGATCGCGCCGCGCTGGAAAAGACTCGCTCCAACAACGCCCGCGAGCTCTCCATTCACCTGCTGGAAAAGAAACGCAAAGTGCTCATCCTCGACGGACGTCCGCGCTGGGAAACACGCTACATCCAAAGCCACTTCGACCGCGATGAGCGCTGGCAGGCCACCATCATCTTTGATGACATGGCCGACAACGCCGCCAATGGCAGCCTGCAAAAAGACTTCCCCAAAACACACGACGAACTGCTGAGCTATGACCTGATCATCCTCGGCGAAGTCGCTCCAAACCGCCTCAAGCCGGAGAGCCTCGACTGGATCCTTGAGTTCGTCGAAAAACGCGGCGGCGGTTTGATCATGGTGGATGGCCAGCGCGGCAAGCTGCACGAATGGAGCCAGGGCAAAACCGCCCCGCTCATCCCGGTCAAATTCATCGCCAAGACTTCCAAGATCGCCCCTACCAGCCTTGAACTCACCACCGATGGTCAGCGCTTTGATGCATTGCGCCTCAGCGACAGCCCCAGCGCCAACACCGCTCTTTGGCCCACGCTCTCCAAAGTGAACTGGCACGCCACTGTCGAACCCCTGCCCGCCGCCATCACGCTCGCCAAGGCGCAGCAGCCGGTCATCGTCTTTCGTCAGGTCGGTGCGGGTGCGGTGCTTTATCTGGGCACGGATGAGCTCTGGCGCTGGCGCTTCCAGGTCGCTGATTTGTATCATCAGCGTCTGTGGATGCAGCTCGGTGCGTGGATCGCCGCACCACCGTTTCAGATCGACCAAAAGAAGCTCTCCGTGGGCACGGACCGTCTGCGCTATTCGCCCGGCGAGGCCTCCGAAATCCGCGTGCGTGTGCGCAATGACAAAGGCGACATCATCTCCGATGCCCAGCCCCGCGCCTACCTCATCCATGACGGAGCAGATGTCGCTACCCTGCAGCTCGAAGCAGACCCCACCCACATCGGTGTCTATCGCGCTCTAACCCCGCCGCTCAAGGCTGGCACTTATGAAATCGCCGTGGCAGAAAGCCCCAGCGCCCCGCGCAGTGATGCACGCCTATCTCTCCACGTCTCCGACACCGGCAACCCCGAGTGGGCCACGCTCACCATGAACCGCACGCTGCTCGAAACCATGGCCACCAACAGCGGCGGCCGCTTCCTGCGCGAAGAACAAGCCGCCACGGATCTCCCCAGCCTGCTGCAAAACATGGACCGCAAGCAGGTCATCACCAAAGAGACCATCCTCTGGTCCAGCTGGTGGTGGTTCGGTGCCGCCATCCTGCTGCTCACGGCCGAGTGGCTCATGCGCAAGCGCCTCAAACTCGTCTGATCATGGCCGCCTCCACTGATCGTGCCCAGCTCGCCGTCCGCGTCACCCCAAACGCGAAGAAATCCGAGTTCGCGGGATGGACTGCCGATGAAAAAGGCCGCCCCGTGCTGCTGGTGAAACTGCAAGCCCCGCCCGTGGATGGCAAAGCCAACACCGAGCTCATCCGCTTCCTCGCCGAAGCCCTCGACTGCCCCAAAGGCCAGATCACAATGCTGCGCGGAACGTCAAGCCGTCAGAAGACCGTGGAGCTTCCTGCTGCGGTGCTGGAGCGACTGTCGAAGTAATCGCAAAAGCTGGCTACTTTTCTTCCACCGCTCTTCGCACAAGGTATGATCCAGCGCCTGCAAATCCGGGAGGATGTGCCTCTTTCAATACTCGGTTGAGTTCTCTGCGATCTTCTTCGCTCGCGACACTTCCCCCAACCGGAATGTAAGGAAACAGGATGAAATCATTGCTGTAACCGATCAGACAGACATCCTTGAAACGTGCGTCATTCCGAAGCTGAGGTTGTATGCGATGGATGTAACGAGACGTGAGCCACATGTCACTCTGTTGAAGGATGAAAAGGCTCGCCCCAAAACCCACCCACACCCCAAGCAATGCCACGACAATGCTGACAATCCGTCCCCGCAAACCCGCCGGTGGCAACTGCACAAAACGAAGGCAGCCTAGAAACGCGAGAAGCGATGGGATGCCGTAGGCGCATGCAGCCCAAAGATGGACACTGACAGCTCTGAGCGAATCTGACTGGCATCTCACGACACGCGCCAGCAGCAGGACGGTCACGATTTGACCTCCAACTAAGGCCATCAGTCGAAGCGCGGATTTCATGTTACTCGAAGGTTAAGGCTACCCTCTCGCCCGCTCGAGCAAATTCATCATCAGGAAGGACAGCAGCAGGGCCAGTTGCTCGCTCTCATCTGCCGGGCCTTCCTGCGTCAACCCAAAGCGGCCTTCGAAAAACGCGGGCTGCTTGGTCAGGCGCAGCGTCGGAGCCCCGGCCTCGCCACGCGTGGCGATGTAGCTCGGGTGCAGCATGTAGCCTGAAAACATCCACAGCACGGGAATGCCGCTCACAATGCCGTCCAGCATTTTCGTCCATGGATTCGCCTCTTGAATCGCAAACGTCGGCGTCTGCGCGTCTGAGGCGAACACATCGTAGTGCGCCCGCCAGATGGATTTCAATCCACGCCTGCCCACCGCACCCAGCACCTGCCCTGAGGGAGCTTTGAACGTGAACCGCGCCGACCAGTCGATGATGCGGTCCGCCTCAATCGTCGCCAGCAAAGTCCGCATCGTGTCATCAGTGAACACCTCCACCTTCTCTTTGAAGCGAAACAGCTTCTGCTTCACGTAGCAGATCGTACTGCCGTTGGCATCCGTCACATAGATCTGCGGTGCCAGCGCCAGGAGCTTGAAGCGAAAAGTGAGCGGGTAGTTCATGAGAACGCCAAAGTGGAGTGTGACCGCGAGATGGCAAGTCGGCATGCACGACTCCCGACATCTGCCTGACTAGGTCGATTCACCGCGTTCGATTCACCCAACTTTTCAAGATTTTTACACCACTTATTGAGATATTCATTTACTTCAATAGACGTAAATGATTATTCATTCGCATCAACTTCAGCAATTGGGCTGAAGCCACCGGAACCATCCAACAAACCGAACAAACGCATGCTTCGCTCACTCCTCACTCCTGCGCTCACCTTGATCCTGCTTGCCACTGCACAGGCACAAGTGGTCACTTATAAATATACCGCCGCTCTTCAAGATGGCTCGGACACCTTTTTCGGCAACACTGTCACCGGAACGATCACCCTGGACCTCAGTGCAGCCCCCACCACACCTTCACCACATTCAACTCATGGTCAGAGCGAATGGCGCAATGTTCCAGGCATCAAAATCACCGCTCAAGCCAGCAATTTCAATGCAGGCACCGGCTCCAACCAGTTTGTAGACGATACGGTTGCTGCGCAGGGTATTGGTCTTCCAGGAATGCCCCTGGTTTTTGAACTGAGTTGGCTTGGTTTTGATGATCAAGTGGAAGCCAGTGATGTAAGGCAGATCCAATTCGAAGTAGGTTTACCGGACAGCGATTTGAATAAGTTTGCCAATTTGTCAGCCCCCTCCCCTTCGGGCGGACATCTAACCCTCTACGATGCCACGCATTCTGCCGGCTATGCCATCACCTCAATCTCTGGACCGCCGTCGAACATCATGATCGGTGGCCTCGACACCGGAATCAGAGACTTCACCTACCAAGGCCAGTCCGTGTCCGCAATCCTGGCCAGTTACGCAACCAGCGCCAAGAACCACGGCGACTATGTCGACAGTGTGGAAAAGCTGGTGGGAAAGCTCCTCAAAGCCAAACTGCTGACCAAGACCCAGGCGGAAACCATCGAGAATGCCGCTGAGAAATCGAGCATCGGCCAGAAGCCCAAGACTGACAAAGATGACAAGGGCAAAAGCGACAAGGGCAAAAGCAACAACGACAAGGACGACTAAAAGACGCAGTCGTTGACTGATTCACCGAAGCCGCACCTCTGCACGCAGGGTGCGGCTTTTTTGTATCCTCACTTCAGACTCCCCAGCAGCGCCTTCGCACACGCCGCCGCAAACTCCGGCGCGTTGATCTCGCACTCCATCTCCACCAGCGGAATGCCGGGCCGCAGGTGCTTGCGGATCGCGTCAAACAACGCCGCATCGGCCTCGGCATCGTGGAACGGTTTGCCCGCAGCACTGATGATGCTGATCGCCTGCAGCGGCAGCAGCACGGTCACAGGTCCGCTGTAGGCATTCACTTTCTCCGCGAGGATGCGGCCCAGTTCCGCACATTCGGCGGCGTTGGTACGCATCAGCGTGACCTGCGGATTGTGGATGTAGAAGGTGCGCCCATCAAACTTCGCCGGCACACTCGCCCGCTCGCCGAAGTTCACCATGTCGAGACAGCCCGGCGTCACGATGGCAGGAACGCCCACTTTGCCCGCTGCATCCAGTCGGGTGGGCCCCGCGCCGAGGATGCCGCCCACGAGTTCATCCGCCCATTCGGTGGTGGTGATGTCCAGCACGCCGGCAAACATCCCGCTTTCGATCAGCGACTCCATGATCTTCCCGCCCGTGCCGGTGGCGTGGAAGACGAGTACTTCATAGCCGGCGTCTTCCAGCACCTGCTTCGCGCGATTCACGCACTCGGTCGTGTTGCCAAACATCGAGGCGGCGATCAGCGGTTTGTCTTCTCCCGCAGGCACCGTGGTTTCCACCATGCCACAGATCGCTCCTGCCCCACGGGCCAGCAGCACGCGGGAAATGCGGTTGATGCCGCTGACATCGACGATGCTCGGAAACATCACGATGTCCTTGGTGCCAACATACGGAGCCACATTCCCAGCAGCCAACGTGGACACCATCACCTTTGGAAAACCCACCGGCAGCGCACGCATGGCCGCCGTTCCAATGGCCGTGCCACCGCCACCGCCGAGCGAGATCACCCCCTGCACCTTGCCACTGGCGACCAGGGCCGACAAAAACGCCGCCGCCGCGCCCGCCATGGCCGTCACCGCCTCGCCACGGTCCTGTCGCGCCATGATGCCTGCCAGATCCACCTTCCCCGCCGCAGCGACCTGCTCGCGCGTCACATCCGGCTTCACCTGCGGCACATCCCCGCTGCCGGTGTCGATCAGCAGCGTCTGATGCCCGCGTGCGCGGATGATTTCCGCCACGTAGGCGTGTTCGTGACCTTTGGTGTCGAGCGTGCCGAGAACTGCGATGGTTGCCATGGTGGCAGGATAAAAGCGGGCGCAGGAAGAACAGCAACCGTTTCACACCACCTTCTATCCGCCCTCCACCCGGCTTGACGGGCCACTCGCCTCAAAATCCCCCGTGCCTTTGGTCACGCATGTGGCATACTCAGTTGCATGCCAGCGGCATCTCCAGCATCATCAGCCACAATGCTCCTTCAGGATCAGCTTCGTCTTGCCAAAACGGCATTCGAAACCTACCGCACATGCTGTTTCTGGTCTCTGGCTCCTGACTTTGTGGTGGATGAATCCACCTTGCCCATCCTCATCGCGGGCTTGCGAAAGCACGGGGATCGCGCCGCCTTTCAGATCGCCTCACAGCTGACTGAAAAGACTGTAATTTTGGCATTGGATAGCTAGGCTCGAAACCCTCCAGCCCGCTTGACGAGCCAGCAACAGGCCGTTATTCTCCATGTATGATCGCCGAACGCCTGCCACAGCTAGCAGCCATGTCTCGAGACCAAAAGTGGCTCGTTTTTCGGGAGCTTGAGGAAGAACTGGCGGCTGACGATTCAACCGAGACTCCGGCAGGAAAGACAGCTGTGATAGAAATTCTTGAGCAGCGCTGGCTAAACTACGTGAACGATCCCAGTAGCGCCACGACTTGGAACAAAGTTCAGGAACGCATGCATGCCTACCGTGCGCAGCGTCGCGCGGAACAGGCATGAGCCACGAACTGGTTGTCCTTGCCGGTGCCGACGAAGACATGTTGCGAAAATATGTCGAACTCGACTCCTTTTCGGAAGACCTCGCCGACTCGTACGCTACAGACACTCAGGAAGCGCTCAATCTGATCAGTCAAAATCCGTTCATTGGCTCGGCCCATTCTCATCCGCCTTTTCGGAAGTGGCTGTTGTTGGATTGGGATATGGCCATCTTTTACCGCCCACTAGGCAGCAGGTGCTTTGTTCATGCCGTTCTCAGCCTGCGACAGGACCCCAAAGTGGTACTGACAATCCTCAAAGCGAGGGGCCAGCCTTGACTACACCGTCAATTTTCCTCCCCCTCCGCCATTGAACCCGGCGGATTCCTCGCCAAGTCAGGGGGTCCCACCCATGTCCCAAGCCGTCTTCCGCACCATCCCCCTCCGCGATCTCCCAGCCGACCAGCTCCTCGACCTCTCGAAGCGCATGAAGCTCTCGCTCTCACGCGCCGACATGCTCGCCGTGCAGAAGATTTACCAGGACGAGGGCCGCGAGCCCACCGACGTCGAGATGGAAGTCATCGCCCAGACCTGGAGCGAGCACTGCAAGCACCGCATCTTTGGCGCAAAGATCCAGCACACCCTCGACGGCAAGGAAGAAATCGTGGACGGCCTGTTCAAGACCTACATCCGCGCCGTGACGGAGGAGATCTGCAAGAACAAGCCCGACTTCGTGCTCGGGGCGTTTGAAGACAATGCAGGCTTCGTGCGCCTGGATGCCGACAAGGCCGTGTGCCTCAAGGTGGAAACACATAACCACCCCAGCGCCATCGAACCCTACGCGGGTGCCAACACCGGTCTCGGCGGTGTGATCCGCGACATCCTCGGTGCCGGCAAAGGGGCGAAGCCAGTCGCCTCCATCGACGTCTTCTGCTTTGGCCCACCCAACATCGAACAGGAAGACATCAAAGCGAAGGACGTCATCCACCCCCTCGGCGTCATGCGTGGCGTGGTGCGCGGCGTGCGCGACTACGGCAACCGCATGGGCATCCCCACCGTCAATGGCGCGATCCAGTTTGACGACACCTTCATTTACAATCCCCTGGTGTTCTGCGGCACCGCCGGCATCATCCCGATCAAGGACATCGCCAAGGAAGTGAAGCCCGGCCACCTGCTCATCGCTGCTGGTGGTCGCACCGGCAAGGACGGACTCAAAGGTGCGACCTTCTCCTCCGCATCACTCACCACCGACTCGCACGAGGAAGACCAGACCGCCGTGCAGATCGGCAATCCCATCGAAGAAAAGAAGGCAGCCGACTTCGTGCTCGCTGCGCGTGAGAAGGGCCTCATCCAGTTCGTCACCGACTGCGGTGCCGGCGGCTTCAGCTCCGCCGCAGGCGAAATGCTGCGCGAGACCGGCGGCGAAGTGTGGCTGGAAAACGCCCCGCTCAAAGCCCCCGACCTCGAAAGCTGGCAGGTCTTCATCAGCGAATCCCAGGAGCGCATGGTCATTGCCATCGAGGAAAAAGACCTCGCGGCGATGCACGAGCTCGCCGCCATTTATCAGACGGAACTCTGCGTGCTCGCCAAAGCCGACGGCTCCCAGCGCCTCAAAGTCCTCCACCACGGCACCGTCGTGTGCGATCTCCACGTCGCTGCCCTGCATGAGGCCCCGCGCCGCGAGATGAAGGCCAAATGGCGCACCCCACCGTCCGTGAAGCCCGTCGTGCCCGTGCGTCCTGAATCCTGGACCGCCACGCTCAAGACTTTGCTCGCCGATTTCTCCATCGTCTCCCGTGAGCCGATCATCCGCGAGTACGATCACGAAGTGCAGGGCAACACCGTCCTCAAACCCCTCGCCGGTGCATCAGGTGATGCCCCGCAAGACGGCAGCGTCATCCGTGTGGATGGCAGCCAGCAGCTCGTCGCCCTCGCCTGCGCCTTGCTCCCTGAGTGGGGCAAGACCGACCCGCATCTCATGGGCCGCGCCGTCGTCGATGAGTGCGTGCGCCAGCTCGTCGCCATGGGGTCCAATCCCGACCGCATCGCCATCCTCGACAATTTCTGCATGGGCAATCCCGACAACGAGCGCGAGCTCGGTGCCCTCGTGGAATGCACCAAGGGCATGGCCAAGACCGCCATCGCCTACGCCGCGCCCTTCGTCTCCGGCAAGGACAGCTTCTACAACTACTTCATCACCGACGAAGGCCCCGTCTCCATCCCCGTCACGCTGCTGCTCAGCGGCTTCGGCGTCGTTGAAGATGCCAAGCACGTCGTCGGTGCCTCCCTGCGCCGCGTCGGCAGCAAGATCGCCATCCTTGGCAAAGCCAGCGCCGGTCTGCGCGGCAGCATCGTCGCCAAATACACCAAGGGCATCGGCATGGATGCAGGCCCCGACTTCTGCGAAGTGGAAAGCCTCGCCGCCTACCGCCGCTACTTTGAACTCGTGAAGCAGGGCGCCGTTCTCAGCGCCCACGACATCGGCGAAGGCGGCCTCGCCGTCGCCCTGGCCGAAATGGCCTTCAGCGGCAAAGCCGGGCTCCGCATCTATACCGACAAGATGCCCGCCCACCCCGGCCTCACCACCGCCGAACTCCTCTTCGGCGAAACCCCCGGCCGCCTCCTCATCGAGATCGCCCCTGAGCACGTGAGCGCCGCCACCGCCGCCGGCCTCACCATCATCGGCGAATCCACCAGCGACCCTTACCTCTACATTTCCCACAACGGCACCACGCTCATCGATTCACCCATCGATCAGCTCAAGCCACTGTGGCGCGATGGGCTGGTGAAGTATTATTGATGGAGGCAGCCGCCATGCATTGCTTGGTTAGTCTGAGGCCAGCTCGCCGACGGATTCATTAGGAAGCTTCAACCGGCAGCAAACACAGGTCCCCCCCACGCTCCTGGGCGAGATCTCAAAAGTCGCCCCCACGCTCTGGGCGCGATAGCGCATGGTGCGCAGGCCCATGCCAGCGCCGGCTGATACCCTGTCTGCAGCCAAGCCCACGCCGTCGTCTTCCATGCGCAGTTCAAACACCTCGCCAAGCCGGTTCAACACGATGACGATTTCACGAGCGCGACCATGCCTCACGGCGTTGGCCACCGCTTCCTGGGCGATGCGATAGAGATGCATGGCCACTTCGGGGCGGTCGATCTGGATGGCACCGGACTCCTGGACCGCGATGGAGACGCCGGTCAGCCTGCTGGTGTTCCTGGCAAGCTCTTTCAAGGCGGCGGTGAAACCACCCTCATCCACATGCACCGGGAAAATGCCACGCGCGAGATCGCGCGCATCCGTCACCGCCTGCTTAACAGCCTCTTCCACCAAGGCGGCATCTTTCGCCGCCGGCATTTGATGGGCATGCAGCTCTTCCGCCAGCGCATGCACGGCGCAGCCTATGGCTGCCAGCTGCTGGCAGAGACCGTCGTGCAGATCCTGACCAATGCGCTGCTGCTCATGCTCGCTGACCTTCAGGATATCCAGTTCAAGCTGGCGGCGTTCCTCCAGCATCCGGATGTGGGCCGCGTCAGCTTCCTGCCTCTTGCGCACGGCGTTCACGGCAAACACCAGCACACAGAAATAGAACTCACGGTTGATCATGGCCCAGGCATAGCCCATCTGCGTCGCGTAGGGGTTGGAATGCTGGTTGGCCAGCCACCACACCACGCCGGCCATGATGGCAACGGTCATTCCCCCGCTGAAGCCTGACCACCAAACGGCCAGGATGATGGGAAACGCGTAAAAGATAAACCAGCTCACTTCCCAGCTGGTGATAAGATCCATCCACCCAAGAACAACCGTCAGCAGCACCGGCACCACGAGTGAAATCCACAGAGGACTGGCGCGCATTTTGGCGGTGATGTCCCCCACCTGAGGTGTTCCACCCACAGGCAACGGCCAGACCTCGGTGCTGTTCACAGCAGTGCCATTCATGGGGCAAACTGTGGCGGTTTCTGCATAGGATGAGGGAGTTGTAATCTTAGAAATTTACCAAGAATCATATCCTTCTTTTCACAGGCTGAAAGTCTGAAATTTAGAGGATTGCAGTCACCGACACTCTCGCCTCCCCAAGCAAACCAGACAGAGCCTTGGAATTCATCCCCCCCTTGTTGGGACATCGAATTCCCGATTCAAAAAGCGTTAAAAAACTCGCGGACATTCTCCTCCTGCAGGATTCATGCCACCATGCCTTCACCGCTCGTCCTCCTGAAAGCCTTCGTTCTGCTGCTGGCGCTGACCGTGCTGCCAGTGATGCTGTTCGGCCTGTGCTGCACGGTGACCTGGCATGGCAGTCTGTTGAGTGCCTCCGTCGGCATGCTCGGCCTTGGCCCGCTGCTCTGGTGCATCGGCCATGAGCGGGAATCGTTGCTTCAGACGAGACTGGGAAAAATCATGCTGCTTGCAGGCATCGCCGGATTTGCCGTGGTGGACTTGCGTGCGCCGGATGGTCATACCGCAGAGAGTGCACGGATTCATGCGCGCTATTCGACCAGCGGCGGGCGCCACATCCCATGGTCAATTGGTTCCCTGCTGCCGGAGATAGATCAGCTCCATCTCGGCTATGCAGTGGCGGTGGCCTTGGATCCGTTGTTCACGAGGCAGCAACGCACAGAGCTCTCGGCAATGACCGATACGATGTATGCCGAAATGGCAGCGGATGCAGACTTCACCGCCGTCGGCTCCGCGCTGCCGTCGATTTACCGTGAGATCTGCTTCGAGGACTTCCGTGACGGCCATTACTTCCACTACATCCCCGCCGGTGTGGACCGCAGCAAGCCAACGCCCGCACTGGTCTTCCTCCATGGCAGCGGCGGCAATTTCAAAGCCTACATCTGGCTGCTGTCAAAGCTGGCCGATGAACTCGGCATCACCGTCATCGCGCCGAGCTTTGGCATGGGAAACTGGGAGAAGCGTGGAGGCTACGAGACCATCACGCGTGCGATTGCCGACGCCGGAAAACATGCGGCCATTGACCCGGAACAAACCCACCTCATGGGCCTCTCGAATGGCGGCAAAGGCATGTGCCTGGCTGAATCAACCTCGGGGCCGAAGTTCCGCTCACTGATTTTTCTCTCGGCGGTGTTTCACAATCGCATCAAGCCGGCGGAATTCGCCGCACGTTTGCAGCCGCGCCGCATCCTGATCCTCTCGGGCGGCAACGATGACCGCGTGCCGTGGGAGTATGTCTCGGGTTATGCAGAAAAGCTGAAGTCAGGCGGCCTGGACGTCACATCCCACCGCTTTGACGGTGAAGATCATTTCCTGTTTTTTCACCAGCGGGCCGAGGTGTTGAAGATCGTCGCTAAATGGATTGGTGGTGAGCCGCACTGAAATTCTTTTACGTCATTGCATTTTGACGCTTGCGTCAAATGACGGTTTTTGATTTGAAGAGATGATGCTGGAACTGCCCGACGAAAATCTCCTCGCTCAAATCAAAGCCCTCAATCGTGACGCACGCTTTCTCGACGCGTGGGATTTGATTCGCTCCCTCGCCCCGCCTGAGCAATGGCAGACGCCCGAGGCCAGATTGTGCGGAGCCCGCGTGATCGAACACATGGGGGCGGCCAGGCGCGCGCGAAAAATCATCTTCAAAGTGTGGCGGCGGCCTGAGACGCGCGCACTGGCGCGGGAGGATGTGTTCTGGTATCTGAAAAACCACCGCTGCGCCTTTGAGTCCTGGCTTTGGCTGAACCGCAATGCTCCGGCTGCCGATGAACGCGCCGAACAGCATGCTGAATACGAGGGCATGCAGGCCCTCGCGCTCATCAAGCTGCGTGACTTCTCAAACGCAGACAAGCACATCGCACGCGGACTGGAGAGCGGCCTTTTCAAACGCTATTTCCTCTCCATCCAGGCGGAATCCCTTCAAGCACAGGACCTTCGCGAGGAGGCGCTGGAGAGGATTGCCGCAGTGGTGGCAGCGGAGCCTGTCTACCCGTACGCCATCAGCACCCATGCCGAGCTTCTAGGTGAACTTGGCCGTGATGCCGAGGCGCTCGAACTGCTGAAAAACGCCGTCGAGCACACTCAGAGCTCCTCATTGGCGGCACAATACGCGAATCACTTGATCGAACTGGAGGCTTATGACGAAGCCTGGCGTGTTCTTGAGCTTTATGAACGCTGGACCCCTTTGCGTGGCGACGATGAAAAGGACTGGCTGTTCGGCAGGCGCTGCGACATCGCCAGCCACCGCGGCGATCAGGCGCAGGCTTTGCACTGGGCCGAGCAGATCAAAAAAAGCGGCTTCTACAAGCAGGTGACGGCCAAACTGCGCGCAGCAAGTGGTTCTCTGCGGCGCCTGATCCTGCCCGTTCCCTTTGTACGCCAGAATCAAAGCACCTGCGCACCGGCTTCACTGACCAGCATTGCCAGATTTTGGGGACGTGAGATCGGTCATCTCGAAATCGCCGAGGAAATCTGTTACGACGGCACACCGGACCACAAGGAACGCCTCTGGGCGGAGACTCACGGCTGGGCCTGCCGCGAATTCCGTGTGACCGTGGAATCGGCCAAGCAGCTGCTGGACGCTGGGATGCCCTTCCTGCTCGGCACCGTGTACGCCGGTGGCGCCCACGCACAGGTGGTGATGGGCTATGATGAATTCCGCACCGTGCTTTTCATTCGGGAGCCGGGAGACCGCAACACCACGGAGTTTCTCGCCGCCGAGGCGCTGGAGGAGCAGCGCCCCTTTGGTCCCCGCGGCCTGGTGCTGGTGCCGGAGTCTGAGGCGGCACGCCTGAGTGTATTCGACCTGCCAGACACAGCGGTCTATAACCTCACCCATGCCATCTACGTGGCGCTGGACGTCCATGATCGCGTCAAAGCAATGACGTGCCTGGAAACCCTGCAACGCGACCACGCAGGCCACACACTGCGCTGGCACGGAGAGCTGGCGCTGGCACGCTATGATGGCAACTACGCCCACATTCTGCATGGGCTGGAGGAATTGCTGCGGCTGCATCCAGATGTCGTGAACTGGCAGACTGAAAGGATCGGCGCGATCCGTGAAGTTCACGGCCATGCAGCACAGCTCGAAGCCCTGCGCATCATCTGCGCCAACAAAGACAGCCATCCCATCCACTGGCGCATGCTCGCGCGTGAACTCCACTGGGACGGTCGCAACCGCAATGAAGCAAACCGCCTGCTGCACCGCGTCAATCGTGACCGACTGGATCCTGTCGCAGTGCTGACCTACGCCAACATCCAATGGGATTCCCTGCAGCGCGAAGCCGCCACCGGGACCTACCGGCTCGCCACCTGCCTGAACGACAAAAATGACGCCATCGCCATGGCCTATTTTCGCGCCGCTGTCTGGGTCAAGCAGACAGACGCCGCGCTGGCCCTGCTGAAAGATCGCTTTGAAAAACAGGGTCGCCTCTCCGGCCAGCCGGCCATCTCGCTCTACCGTGCGCTGGAGCAGTTGAATCAGTCGCAGCAAAGTCTGGAGGTGCTGGAGGAGTCGCTGCGGCGTCTGCCCAAAGATGCCGACCACGCCATGTTCGTCGCGGGCGAACTGGCGCTGTGGGGCCGCACCCAGCGTGCGCGTGACATTCTCGCGCAAACCCCGCAGACAGCCCGTGCAGCCGCCTGGCATCGGGTTCAGGCCCGCATCGCCCGCAAGGAGGGCGACGGTGCTGCGCAGTTGCAGCACTGGAGAGCCGTGGTCGAGGATTCACCGCTGGATTCAGACGCGCACCGTTCCGTGGCCCGCCTGTTGGAAATTCATGAGGGTGTGCCTGCGGCTATTGCTCATTTAAAACAGGCCTGCACCCGCTTTCCCTACCATTGGCATTTGCATGTGGCCGTGCTGGACTGGTCCCGTGGTCAGGGTGCACAGCCGTGGCTGGATGCCGTTCGGGAACTGCTGCGCATCGACCCCAATGATGCGTGGGCCAGGCGCGAACTGGCAGATGCTCTATGTGCCGACAAACAGTATGAACAAGCCCACGCGGAGCTGGACCACGCCGCGCTGCAGGATGCCAGCAGCGCCGCTTTGCATGCGGTGCGTGCCGGAGTGTTCGTTGCTGAAAAAAAGGCCGACGAAGCACGTGCCGCATGCCGCAGGGCCCTGCAGATCGACATCGACAACAGTTACAGCATGCGCACTCTCATCCAGCAATGCCGCACCCAGGCGCAGCGGATGGAAGAGCTGGCATTCATTTTGGCTCAGCTAAAAACGCAGTCCACCAATGGTGATGCGGTGCTGGAATTCGCCAGCTGCGCCAGCCCCTACCTTTCTGAGGAGGAAATGGAACAGACACTGCGTGAGAGCCATCAGGCACGGCCCGATCTCTGGCACACAGGCGTCAAACTGGCCGAACACCTGCGCTTGCACAATCATGAGGAGGAGGCTCGGCGCATCCTCACGGCCCTCACAGATCAGTTCCCTCTGCTGCCACGCATCTGGATGGAACTGGCCCTGACTCTGGAAACCCTGGGAGACCGCCCGGCGGCGATCCAGGCCGCCTCCAAAATCCGTGAGATGAATCCCTCATGGGAATGGGGCATGCGCACCCTGTCTGAAATGGTACGCAAAACGGGTGACTACCAGCAAGCGCGCGAAATCCTCGAGCAGGCGCTCCGGCATGCACCCCGCGATGGCTACCATCATGGCTGGCTTGCAGAGGTGCTCTGGCAGCAAGGCCACCAGTCAGATGCCCTTCATCACCTGACTCAGGCCGTGGAGATCGAACCCGGCTACAACTGGGCCTGGGACATGCTCCGCGAATGGGGAGAGGCCGCAGGCCGCCCTGAGGCCGCACGTGAAGCCGCCCAGCGCCTGCTGCGCGAACGCCCCGCAGAAGCCCGCTCATGGATGATCCAGGCCGACATGCTGAGTGAGAATCACGAACTGGATGAACGACTGGCAGCATTGGACAAAGCCATCGAACTGGCCCCGGACTCCTGGGCTGCCACAGACATCAAAGCCCGTGAACTGGCTCAGGCAGGCCGCTTTGAAGCGGCGTTAAAGCTTTGCCGCGCCCACCCCAGCCATGCACCTGAACTGGAGATTCGTGCCGCATGGATCATGGCAAAGAAAGGCAATGACGCCGAGGCCGTGCGCCTGATGGACGCGGCGCTGGCCGAAGATCCGAAGCACATCTGGGGCTGGCAGCTTCTCACAGAGTGGCATCAAAAGCATGACCGTCTCGAACTGGCGGAAAAAGCCTGCCAGCAGCTCGTCCGCCTGCAGCCGGGGCAGCACACTCCACTCGGTTACCTGGGAGATCTGCAGCTCACGCGTAAGAAGCACAGCGAGGCCAAGGCCACCTTCCGCCGTGCTTTGGAGATCAGCCCTGACTATGTGTTCGCCTTCGGCCATCTCTTCAGCCTGCTGCTGGATGACAATGACTGGGCTGCAGCCGATGCACTGCTGGAGGAATTGCGCCCGCATCACTCCGGCATTCGCATCCAGGCCCGCCGCCTGGTGCTCCACCTGCGGCAGAAAAAATGGTCGGATGCGATCGCCCAGCTCCCCATCGTGCTCATGGAGCAGGACGACAATCCCTTCCTCTTTGACCTCATGCAAAATGAGATCAAACAACACCTGCCTCGTGCATATCTGAAACAGGTCCTCGAAACCGTTGCCTCGGCCTTGCGGCGCGGAGGTTCCAACGTGCAAACCGGCAAGTTTTATGTCGGCCTGTGTCGCGATCAGGACCGGCTGCCACGCAAGGCCATCATGCGGCTGATCCCCATGGATTCCGAGGCTGGCAGCCGGGCCTGGAGCACCTACATCTACTGGCTTGGCGACCGCTGGAACACCCGTCACAAAAACTTTGAGCACCTGTTCGCCTGGGCTGAGCGCCGCCGTTTTCGTGAAATCCTCAACAACCACCATGAGGCAGTTCATAGTTCCACCGAGCTCTACGGCGCCGTGGGCTACAATTTTCATCTCATGCGCCGCTATCGTGACACCATCTCCTGGTTTGCCGACTGGCGGGACCGCCGCGACCTGGAACCCTACATGCTCAACAATCTGCTGCTGGCCCATCATCATCTTGGCCATCGCGATGAAATGAAAGCCGTGCTGCAGCGCGGCCTGGAATTGGCAGATCATAATGCCGTCAAACTGCGCTTCCATATCTGGGCCGCGCTTGAGGCCGCCGTCGGCGGTGACACCGGACAGGCGGAGAGACTCATGGACGCCGTCGCACCTGCTGATCTCGACGACTATGGCCGAAGATTGAAGGACCTCCTCGATCTTGCCATGGAATACCAGCCCGGCACGAAACAACCCCTGCCATTTGACAAGCGGCAGAGCGACCGGGTCAAAAGCTTCGCCGACTATCACAAAAAAAACCCTGTGATGCGCAACACCGCACGGGATGTCTGCCATCTGATCTCCCGGCGGCTTGATTCATGGAGTCCCCGGCGGTGGTGGTTTCTGTACCGTTACAACAAAGCTCTCTCAGCAGCCTTCGTCATCGCATTCATCGTGCTGGCGGTGATGACGCAATAGCGCTGCAATGCCATCAGTTTCCCTTCGGCGCTCCCTTGTCAGACAATGCGACTTCGGCCGCCTGAATCATCTTTTGGAGCTGGGGGTCGTCCGGCTGCACGCGGGCGGCGGCTTGATAGTGATCAAGCGCCCGGTGTGGCAGCCCCGTATGAAAATACACCAACCCCAAAGCCTTGTGCGCCTGCGGATCATTAGGGCTGACATTCAGGATGTCCCGGAAGATGTTGACGGCTTCATCGTACCTTCCGACCCCTGCGAGGCTGAGTCCCAGTGTGAAGGCCACTGGCGTTTTGGTCGTGGCGCTATTGTCCAGTTTGATGAGCTGCAGCGTGGCGTCGAGCGCCTCCTTGGGGCGGTTGAGCTTGAGCAGTGTGTTTGAGAGATTGAGCAGTCCGTTTTGAAAGCGCGGCTCGACCTTGAGCGCCTCGCGGAAGCAATGCACCGCTTTCTCGTTCTTACCGGCGTCGGAGTACGCCGCTCCTAGATTCCCCCAGGTGCGATATTTGCCCGGGCTTTTGGCCACGGTGTCTTCCCAGAGGCTTTCACGCGTCCGCCACACCTCGTTGCGAATGCATGTTTTCCACGAGAGCGCAGCAACACACAAGAGCGTGAACAACGGAATCCCCACCCTCAGCACACGGGCACGGAGACCGCTGCCGCTGCTGCTCCGCAGCCAGTCCAGCAGGCATGCCACCAGAATAAAAATGCCGATGGATGGCAGGTAGGAACGATGCTCCGCCACCAGGTCTGGCAGCGGCACCATTCCTGAGGAGACCAACAAGGTGAGGAAGAACCACACAACGCAGGCAAAGCTCAAAACAAAGCGCACATCCCCCGGAAACCGACGGAACAAGCCCCAGGCTGTCAGCACCATTCCGCCCAGCACTGCCAGCGCCAGCAGCACCGGCCCCTGCAAGAGCGATCCATAGAGCGGCCATTCAGGATCGAGATTCATCCCCATGGGCCAGAACACCTGCCGCAGGTAATGAGTCATCACCGTCAGTTCGGTCACAAAGTAGTGCCAGTGGCTCAACGGCGCGTCCCTTGAATTCACGATGTTCATCGCGGCATTGAAGTCATATCCGCCGTGTTGCGCAGTCGCAGTCATGAGCACCAGCACGGGAATGAGCGGCATGCACAGCAGCAGCGGCATCGCAGACCGGGCCGCCGTTCGCAGCCGTTTGCCAGCCACCAGCCAGTCCAGCATCACCGCCAGCAGGGGAACCATGAAAGCATCTTCCTTCGTTTGCATGGCCAGCAGCACCGCCACCACTGCTCCAGCACGCAGAAGCCGGCTCACCACCCGGCTTTGCACGGAGAATGAAGCAAAATACAAACACAAGCTCAGGAGTGAAAAAAGCACCACAAGCGAGGAAAAGCGCTGGATGATGTAGGTCACCGATTCCGTGGCAAGTGGATGGGCGGCAAACAGCAATGCGGCTGCAGCGGAGATAAACACCACGGAACTTCGCTGCAGACTGGCCGCCAGAGTCGAGTAACGGAGAAGCACCGTCACCAGCACATAAATCAAAATCGCGTTCACTGCATGGATGCCGACATTGCCCAGCCGGTACCAGTGCGGGTTGAATTCATCCATCATGTAATTGAGGCGAAAACTCAGATACGCAATCGGGCGCATGATGGCATTGACGGCATAATCGGGTTCCGACCCCATTTTTTGCGGACGAGTCGCAAACTCCTCGAAGTTTTTCAGGTGGTCAAAGGTGCTGCTGCTGCGGAATAAGGGGTTGTCTTTAAGATACGTGTGGTCGTCAAACACCATCGGAAAGTCCGCCGTCCAGACATACAGACCGGCGCATAGGCACGACAGCAAGACCACCAGCACAGCGTGAACCCAAAACAGGGATGCCGGTGATTCTGCAATCACTCCATTCGTTTTCTGATTCATGTCCGCAGGCACCGATGTTGCTGCGTCATTGGCAGTTGGATTCCTGTCTGGCTGGACCGCGTGCTCGCCTTTGGGATGTTTGCTGCGTCTGCGTTTTGACATTGCTTCGGTGGGTAATTCTGAAGCGTACTTTGCCTTGAACCACCCCTGCGCAGCAAATGACATGCCATGTGGTGTCATGCACCACAGAAGCTAAAGCAATCACCCAGACGTAAAATCACGCACCATGATCACGCACCCATTGGCCTGCGCGCAAATACAGTTCCGCAGCACTCCGCAGCTGCAGCTTTTCCTTGATGCGGGCACGATAGGTTTCCACCGTTGATTCACCCAGATTGAGGGTCTGTGCGATCTCACGCGTGCTCTTGCCACGGCCAAGCATTTGAAACACCTCCAGTTCACGGTCCGCGAGTGTTTCCATCCCGGCCAGCTCGGTGTTGCCGCGTTTTTGCGTCATGCGCTCCAGCAGCTTTGCCGTCATCTGGCGGCTGGCATACACGTCCCCTTTCATGACGCAGCGGATCGCCTCGATCACCTCGGTGGAGGCTTCGTTTTTGGTGATGTAGCCTTTGGCCCCGGCACGCAGGGCGCGCTCGGCGTACAGCTCCTCATCATGCATGGAGAGAACGAGCACATTGATGTCCAGCCCCTGTGCCTTGATGTCTTTGAGCAGTTCCAGTCCGCTGGAGCCATGCAGGGTGATGTCCACGATGGCGATGTCGGGCTTGGTCTCCAGGATCAGCCGCATGGCATCACGAATGTTGTCCGCTTCGCCGCAGATGGACATGCCCAGGTCACGATCAATGAGCTGTCCCAGATGTTCGCGAAACATGGGATGGTCCTCCACCAGAAGGACTTTGTAACTGTTCGCGGTTTTCACTTCATTTTTCTTCATGATCATTGGAATGTTTGAGCTGTTTAAACTGCATGCGGCACATCACTCGGGTTCCGACCTGAGGTCGTGGTTTGATTGTCAGAGTGGCTTGCAGCATCTGTGCGCGGTAATGCATCGTGCGCAGGCCCATCCCCTCGTCAGAAGTGTCGGGGACGGCTGGCATTCCCCTGCCATTGTCTTCCACACTGAGTTCCAGCCAGTCACCCGTCATCCTGGTTGAAACGGTGATCTCAGTCGCACCACTGTGTTTCACCGCATTCGACACCGCCTCCTGGGCGATGCGATAGAGATGCATGGATACCTCGGGGGCATCCTGCGGCACATCCACACAGTCCTTGACCACGATCGGGATGCCGGTCAGGCGGCTCATCATTTTTCCCAGATCCTCCAGCGCCGCCGCAAGACCACTGCGGTCCACATGCACCGGAAAGATGCCACGGGCAAGATTGCGCGCCTCCAGCACCACCTGCTGCAGGGATGCCTCGATCAAACTGGCGTCTTGCGCGGACTGAATCCCCTGCGCCTGCAGGTCGTCCGCCAGCACACGCACAGCACAGCCGATCGCCGCCAGCTGCTGGCAGATGCCATCATGCAGATCCTGGCCGATGCGCTGCTGCTCATGCTCACTTACACTGACGATGTCCTTTTCGAGCTGTCGCCGCTCCTCCAGCAACTGGATGCGCGCCGCGTCTGTCTGATGTTTGTTGCGCAGTGCCGCCACGGCAAAGACCAGCGCGCACTGGTAGAACAGTCGGTTGGCCAGGGTCCAGGCGTAGCTCTGAGGCGAATGGCGGGTCGTGCTCATGTTTGCCAGCCACCAGACCACACCGGACAACAGGGCAATGAGCATCCCCGGCTTGCTCCCAGCCCACCAAACCGCCAGAAAAATTGGCACGCCGTAAAAGACGAGCAACGTCACCTGAAAGCCGGTGACGTAATCCAGCCAGCCGATGCCCAGAACTGTGACCGACATCAACACGACTGTCAGCCACGCCGACTGTCTGCGCATCGTGTTCGTAACCCCCGACCACAGGTTGGCTCGTTTCTTCTCCGTCACCGCCGGGAACGTGGTGCTGATCGTGCTGGCATTCATGGCATTGCTTTCCATCCTTTCATCATACTCATAAATTCGTCGCAATCACGAATGTAATCCTTCGGTTCATCGTGGCACAAGACCGCCACAAAACAGCCTGCATGGTTGGTTTCGTGAATCATGCAGAAAGTGGCTTTAAATGTGTGGTCAAAGTCCGCACCAGGCACTGCGGCTTGCCGGACACGATCAGAAAGGCGCGCCCGACATACTCGCCGATGAGCCCCAGCATCAGCAGTTGCGCTCCGCTGAAAACAGCCAGCGCCCCCATCAGCGAACCCCAGCCAATCTGCCTCGGCCCCACGAGGAAGGTTTCCAGCACCACTTCGGCCAAAATCAATGCCCCCATGGAGCACAGCACCAGGCCCAAAAGACTTGCGATGCGGAGCGGCATGACGCTGAAATCAAACAGCAGGCTCAGCGCCAGCCGGATCAGCTTGCGCAGCGTATAGCCGCTCCGCCCCCGGCTGCGCCCGGCATGCTCCACCTCCAATGTGGCGATGCGGTTGGTCGCCCCCAGAATCAGACCATCCATGTAAGGATAGGGCCCGCGATACACCACGATACGCTCGATGAGTCCGCGGCGCATCGCCCGGAAGCTTGAGAGGTATAGATCCCTCGGCTTGCCGAGCAGAAAAGTAGCGCTGCAGTTCGCCAGCCAGCTGGCCACATTGCGCGCCCAGTGGTGCTTCTTTTCCACATAGCGCGAATAGACCACCTCGGCATTCGACTCACGCAGGTGCCGCAGCAGTTTGACGGCTTCGCCGGGGGGATTTTGCAGGTCATCATCCAGGTTCACTACGAGCTCGCCACGTGCATGGCGGCAGCCCTCCAGCACGGCGGCATGCTCCCCAAAATTGCGCGCCAGCTCAACCACCGTCATGGGTGCGGGAAAATCCTCCACCTCACTCCGGGCCGCCATGGCAGTGCCATCCGTGCTGCCATCATCCACCAGCACCAGTTCCCAGCTTTCCGGCAGCGACAGGGCGCGGAAGGCTTCCAGCAGCGGGCGCAGGCTTTCGCCCGTGTTGTACAGCGGCACCACAAAGCTCAGCTCAGGTACATCGTCAGTTCTTTCCATGCTGCAGCCCTCCCGCTGATGGTTGCATTTTGCGTGCAACGGCAAAGACCGAGGAGCCAAAGGGGAGGCGAAACTCCCGGCACATCCCCGCATCCAGCCGGCCCATGTTCGCGAGCGTCGCGTTCATCCAGCCAGGGGTCAGTTCCAGGTCCGACCCACTCCAGCCTCGGCGAACCTTCAACCGGCTCAGCTGCCGCCACACCAGCAGAGGCAGAAACAGCCAGGCATTCCAGTAATGAACTGTTTCAGTCACAAATCCGCAGCGGTCCAGCAGCGCACGCACTTCACCTTCACCATAGCGCCTCGCACTGCTGACCGCCATGTCATGAGATCCCCGCAGCCAGCCGATCGCAGGCAGATTCAGCACCAGCAGTCCATCCGGGCGCAGCACCCGGCCCATTTCCGCCAGCGCCCGCTCCTCGATCACTCGGGCATGGTACAGCACATCCAGGCTGAGCACGGCATCAAAGGCTGCATCTTTAAACTGCAGTGCCTCCACCGATCCTAGCTGCACGGAATGCAAACCACGTTGGTGGCAGTGCCGCACCGCCTGCTCTTCGTCATCAATGCCCTTCATCTCAAGATCACACATTCTCCCCTGCAAATAGTCCAGCATGCCGCCCGTGCCGCAGCCTGCATCCAGCAGCCGGCCACGTGGCGGCATCCGTCCTGCCAGCGCATGCCTCACCAGGCTGCGCAGCACGTCATACCACCAGTGGCGGTCTTCCACCGCACGCATGAGGTCGTATTCAGCAGCGCGCATGATCAAACCTTTCCATGACATCGCAGACGGCACCCACCGCAGTCGCAGACAGGCATGGATGCAGAGGCAGTGAGATGACCGCTGCCGCCGCTCGATCAGACTCCCGCAACGACACCTGGCTTCCTCCAAAACCCCGCTGCTGATGCAGCGGCACAGGGTAATGCAAGGCCACTGGAATCTGTTCCCGCCGCAGGTGCTGAATCAGTTCGTCCCGCCTTTCGGCGCGCACCACGTACTGATGATACGCATGTTCGCATCCTCTGCGCACCATGGGTGCTTTCACCACGTGGCTGTCTTTGAGAATAGCGTCATATTCCGCCGCCAGTTTTCTTCTTTGTTGAAGGCTGCCGTGCAGCACACGCAGCTTCACCCGCAGCACCGCCGCCTGCACTTCATCGAGGTGGCTGTGCACTCCTGCATGTTCGTTGATGTAACGCTGTTTCCAGCCAGATTGACCGATCAGACGCAGTCGCTCCGCCAGCTTTTGATCATTCGTTGCCAGGGCACCGGCATCGCCCAGTGCGGCCAGATTCTTCGTTGGGTAAAAGTTGAACGCAGCCGCCCTGCCAAGTGTTCCGGCCTTCCGGCCATGCCACGTGGCACCGTGTGCCTGGGAGCAGTCTTCCAGCAGCTCAATGCCATGCTCCTGCGCCACCTGCTGCAGACCGTCCCAGTCCGCCAGGTTTCCGTAGCGGTGCACCACCACCGCGGCCTTCACTCCGCGCCCCTGGGGAGACCTCAGCACGGCATCAAGTGATCGGGCACAAAGTGTGAACGTGCCTGCTTCAATGTCTGCAAACACAGGCTCCGCGCCACTGCGTGCCACCCCCGCAGCCACTGCTGAAGGAGCAAAGGAAGGCACCACCACCTTGCTGCCAGCACCGATCTCCAGCGCCCGCATCATCACTTCGATCCCATCCATTCCACTCGCCACCCCCACCACATGGGAAACTCCCAGGAAGTCGGCAAATTCACTTTCAAAGGCCTGCGCCTCGGCCCCCAAGACGCAGCTGCCGCTGGCACACATTCGCCGCAGCGCCCCCACCAGCTCCGCTTCATGCGCTCGCTGATCAGCCAGCGCGTGAGGCAATGACCAGAGGTTGGAGGGGCTCGACATTACCTACCATCGGCCACCACGTTTCTGTCGCAAATAACGCTACGCGTGGCGAAAAGCACGACACCGGGTAAATGCAGTCCTTATGGCTCGTTTGGTAATTATTCAGATCAGGCCGCATTCTCTTTTGGTCTACAGGACCTTGTTCTGCCTGATTTCGTCCGCTCACCTCCCTCCCAGCTCCTGAAGATAAAGCGCTCCGATCTGCCGAAAATCATCCAGCGCTGCCGCTGCCGCCTCAAGACCCCCATTGGGCAATCGATTGACCAGCGGCGCACGGTGCTTGCCGCGCAGGACATCACCCAGGCGCACAAAGGACGCGGCAGGACCAAAGTCCACGACCGGCTCGTACTCGCACCACGAGCTGCCCGCAGAGATGACGCTGACCGGGCGCGAGCCTTCCTGCTGAAAATGGAGCGCCTTCTGCAAATCAATGTCGCACTGACCGTCCGCACCGCTGATCCAGACGCGGCCTTCGTAATCTTTGATGACCACCGACTCGACGTTTTTGGTGCTCAGTTTTGAACCGCCGATGGTGACGTGCCCCTTCCCCGCACGCTTGCCGCCTTCGCACAGCAGATAGCGGGCGGACTGCTCCATGTAGTAGTCCGCCACCACGAGATCCTGATTGTCCTTCACCGTGAGCGCATAAAGCGGATCACCAGGGCGTGACAGCGCCGCATTGTGAAACATGAAGCCGGTGAAGCCGGACTTCGGCAGCTCCGCGCCCGCGACTTCAGCCGGTCCGTAGTGAATCAGCGCGAAGATGCTGGCCTGCCCGCAGTCGTTGAAACGCAGATGACCGTTGAACAGGCCGAAGCGCACCTGCGCCCCGGCGGGCAGCCGCTCGCACACCAGGCCGTCTGGCGGAAGCTCGTTCCAGTGGTTCACCTCGATCTGGTCATACAGCACGGATGAGACTCCACCGGCCTTGTAGCGCATGCGGGTGAAGGTTTCGTTTTTCGGACCGAAGACAAAATTCTCCATCACAAGACGTTGCGGCGTGTCCACCTCGATCGCCGTGCCGCCAGCCGCACCCGCCCAAAACAGCCGCGTCAGGGTGCCGATGCCGCCAATGAAATAATCCGCTCCGCTCACCTTCAGTGTGCTGGAGAGCAGGTAGTCCCCGCCGGGCAGGTAGGCGATGGCGTCTTTGCCATGCTTGCGTGCGGCGTCGATGCACTGCTGCACCGCTCGCGTATCGTCGGTCTTGCCGTCCCCTTTCGCACCGAAGTCCTTCTGCGCATCGAAGACCCGGCCGGGGATGCGCGCCTGATCCGTGAGGAAATGGCGCTCCAGCTCCGGCAGCACCGCTGGCCGCGCGCCTGCAGGCACATGCGTCACGGATGCTTTCGCCCCGGTCTTCAGCAACGTCATTCCCGGTGGGATGGAATTGGTAGATTCCACCAGCGACTGCGAGAAACTGTCCCTTTCTGCCAGCACAATCACCGGGCCGTCCTGCGGCGGATGCGTGAAGGTGCAGTCGAAGATCGTGAGCGGCCCCGGATGCCCGATGACGACGGCGCCGTCCTGCGCCGTCCAGCCATCAATCCGGCATCCCTCGATCTGCATGGGCATGGGGTTGGCGTCGCGGCAGGATTCCAGAAAACGCCGGGAACCCTGCGAGACACAGAAGCGGATCGATGCGCCGTGCGAGATGTTGTCCTGCTTCACATCCGCCACGGTGCTGCCGCTGAAACGGCAGCCACGGATCTGCCAGTTACCACGGATGCCTTGGATGCCCGTGCCGCAGTCCGTGAACTCGCAGCCGTCGAAGATGTTGTCGTAGTCGTTGGGTGCCAGGAGCCCCGTGCCGGTGCCGCAGTGGTCGAAGCGGCAGTTCTGAAACCACATCTCCGCCGAAGGGCTTTTGTGCTCGCCCAGCCCCACCACGATGCCGTAGTCCCGCGCGCGGCGGAATTCGCAGTGGCGGTAGCGCACCCAGGTCTCGTAATAAAACTGCGACTGGTGCCCGCACAAGACGGCCGCCTTGTCCTGCCCGTCCCAGGTCAGCCCCTCGTAGCACACGTAGCGGCAGCCGTTGCTCCAGTACATGCGCCCGCCTTCCTCGCCATCCCACACGAGCGTCGTCGTCCTACCATGACCCACCAGCCAGGCCCCGGTGGACTCGGTGATCTCCAGCGTGCGCGTGATGCGGTATCGCCCGGGTGGGAAGTACACCACATGCTGCTTTTCCAGTCCGGCCTTCGGCTTTTCGCGCAGATGATCCAGCACCGCCTGGATGGCGGCGGTGTCATCCGTATTGCCGTCGCCCTTGGCACCGGCGGTTTGCACGTTGATCCAGTCGGAGCGCTGCTGCCAGTTCAGCTCGGGGATGCCGGCACCGAGGGCGGGCAGCTCCTCGATCTGGATTGTGTGCGTGACCGGTTTGACCTTGCTGCGGCAGTTCTCCAGCATCCCCTCATGCACGCCACGAAATCCTGCCTCCACCTGCTGCAGCGCCGCGCCCTTGGTAGGTGCGGCCTTGAGCAGTCCAGGCTGTTCATAGAGAAAGTGCGAGATGAACTGTGTCTCAAACGTCTGCTTCTCAATGACCACGCGGTCCACGGCGGCGAAAGACGCTACAAAGGGATTGTGCAGAAACTCCGCCGCCAGATTGACACCCTGCGCCAGCTCCACTGCGCTGAACTCACGCGACTGCTCTCCCCAGGTGATGCGCGCCTTCGGTGCCTTCAGGTTTTTCACCACGAGCATGAAGCGGTTCAGCTCCTGATTGAACGGCACAAACGGCAGGATGGCGGCATTGCCATACGGCCAGTTCCCCGCGAACTGCGACTGCGGCGGCGCGTTCTGCGGATCCGCATCCTGCGTGCCGTTGAAAAAGCAGAACGGGTAGCGGCTGCTTTCGATCACCACCTTGCCAGCCTCTGCGGACACAATGCGGTGCCCTTCCGCACCCTGCGCCTGGTGCGTGGCAGCATCCACCGTTATCTTGCCAATCTGACCGTCGCAGCCCAGCGCCTTGAGCACCGCATAAGCCATCACCAGATGCTCATTGGGGCCGCCGTGCACGCCATCGCCCGCGCTCGAAAACGGATAGCGTTCGCCCAGCTTCGCCTTGGCCTGTCGCATGGCGGCCATCATCGGCGTGTGAATGTCTGCAAAGCGCAGGCCTTTTTCCGCAGCCACCTTTTTAGCGATGTCTCCCAGCCTGCCAAGTGCCTCATTGTACTGTGACGCCGGGACTTCAGGGTGTTTGATGTTCTTGAAGTAAAACTCATCCACCACCGGCGGCGAACTCAGGACGATCTCCCGCGTGCCGCTGCGCTGAAAGCTCGCGATGACCTGCTCCAGCCCCTTGCGGTAGGTGCTGTCGATCACATCATCGCTGCCATTGGCACGCACATCATTCATGCCATAGCAGACCACCCCGACCGAGGGCGCAAAGGTCAGCGCATCCCGCTGCATGTGGGTGGCAAAATGAGGTGCCGTGGTGCCGCCCCAGCCGCATTGGATCGTCCGCACGTCCGGCAGCGGCTGGCACATCAGCAGGTAGTCCTCAATGAAAACGGAATACACTTTCTGCTCGGTGAGCGAGTCCCCGCACACCGCCACGGTGTCGCCGCTCTTGAGCACGGTGGATTCTGCGTGCGCTTGCACAGCCACAAGCATGAAGGCCAGCCACAGCAACATGCCTGCCGCGTGCATGGGAGTGCTTTGACGTGGGTGCAGGAAACGGAGCGCGCGCGGAGGAGTCATGCTCACTCATACGAACTCAAGCGGAAGATTTTCCCTCAATGCGCATCGCAGCAAAAATGACGAACTAAATACGAAACTGGAATTTCATGGGACCACGCGTAGAACTCGCGTCGGCCTTCGGACTTCGTCATTTGACCTTATCTCGTCATTCGGAATTCTGGTTTCGTCATTGCAGCAGCAATAGCCGCCTTTCACCTGCTTGGCACCAGCCGCCTGCCCGATTGCACCAAGGGTTATAAGGCACGTCAGTGCACAAAATGCCGACGGCAAAATGAGTTCTCCGCCACGCTCAAAAGGCCTTCATTTTCTCATGGGTCTTCGCTGCTCCTGCTGCACTCAAAACAGGGTGGTAAACCAGCACTTTCGATGAAAGATTTTGTGACCATTCGTCTTTGGTCGAAGCCTGTTTTCGAAGGCAGGTGAAGGGAATGATAAAACCATTCCCTTGGAAAACAGTTGCGGCAGCTTTGACTTTATTTGGCGTGCCAGTCACCCGTGTTGTGGGCGCGACGTATCAGAGCACAGGCTCCGGTCTCTGGAATGCAACCGGCGTCTGGCAGGGCAATGCCAACCCCAAGACGGGCACCACGGACAGCGTGACGATCCAGTCAGGAAACACCGTCAACTATACCGGAACCAATGTGGGGACAACCTCCTCCACAGGCGCCAGCTCCAACGACTTCGGAGTGTCCAGCGGCAACACGGTCACCATTAATGGTGGCTATCTCACACAGACCACCGGCGGCTGGGTCCGCATCGGCAACAAAAGCGTCGGCACCCTGGACATTAAAGACGGGGGAGTTTACCTCAACGGCCCGTTGCAGGTCGGCGTCGAAACAGCCGGCGGCGCAGGCGTGGTCAACGTTGGCGATGGTGTGGGCGCCGCCGGCAGTGCGGTGCTGATATTGAACACCTTGATCGATGGCACCACCGCCACCAGCACCAATGTGGAGGTGAATCTCGGCGACACCGCCGGCGCTTACGGCATCATCAATATCCAGTCAGACGGACTCATGGAAGGAGACACGACCGGGCCTATCCGCATCGGCAGATATGGTGCCGCCACCGGCCCCACCACCCAGAGCGCCATCAATGTGTATGCAGGTGGCCGGCTCAAAGTGCATGATGCCGTGGAGGTGGGTTCCCTTGCCGGCTCTATTGGACTGCTGAACCTGAGCGGCGCAGGTGCCACGATGACGCGGGAGATCGGCCAGTTCACCGTGGGCTACACCGGCAACGGTACGGTCATCGTGGAAAATGGCGCCACATTAGAGAGCCTCAACGGCACCAGAGCTGACATCTTCTTCGCAAGAAACGCGGGCAGCGTGGGCACGCTTATCATTCGGAACAACGGCACATTCATCCGCGATACCGGAGGATCCGTAGGTGATTTTAATCTCGGTTATGTCGGCACCGCCACCATGACCGTGCAAAGTGGCGGCCAGTTCACCAACAACTCCACCAACTTTGACTGGATCGGCACCAAGAGCGGCAGCAACGGCTCCGCTTATATCAATACCGGCGGCGTTTACTACTCTAGCAGTGCCTCCGTCGTCGTGGGCAGCGAGGCAGGCGCAACGGGGCTCCTCCAGGTGAATGGGGGTCAGTTCACCATGGCAGGCAGCACCCTGCAGATCGGCCTCTCAGGAAAAGGAACCTTCCAGCAAACTTCAGGCACCACCAGCGTGGTCAAGATCGTCATGTCCGGCAAGGGCGGCGAGTCTTACTTCGACATGCAGCTTGGCACCTTGTCAACCAGCAGCACATTCTATGTGGGTGGTGACACGACTGACAATGGCATAGGAACCGCCACCGCCACCCAGAGCGGCGGCACCGTCAACGTCGGCGGCACGATGTCCGTCGGCTCGTCCACTGGGAATACCGGCAGCTACGCCATGACGGGAGGCACACTCAATTTCACGCCAGTCACCGCCGACGTCACTGTGGGAGAACGCGGCAACGGCAGCATGGTCATCGGCGCAGGTGCCACATTCAGTGTGCAGCAAACCACCGGACAGTTCTATGTGGGCCGCGAGAACGGCTCCAGCGGCTCGCTCATTGTGAATGGCACCATGACGAAGACCGGCACCACCGCCATCCGCGTGGGTCAGGGTAACGCAAGCGGCGTGAACAACACCACCGGCTCAGGTTTGATCGGCGGCACCGGGACCATCACCGCGTCCGCAGGCATCATTGTCGGAAACAACGGTACGATCACCGGCGGCACCACGACCAGCGTCGGTGCATTGTTCATTCAGGGAGATCTCAGCCTGATCTCCACCGTCGGCTCCAGCTCGCAGAGCACTCTCTTTGTCAATTTCGACAGCTCCACTTCTCTGCGAGCAGACCGGATCACCATTTCGGGCAACTTCAGCCTGGGGAATGCCGCCATCGCCGGCACCTGGGCCGCTGGGAGCGCCACTGGCGTGGACAGCCGTTACTGGGTGGTGATCAATTCAGGAGGCCATGCAATCCAGGGAGATGCCCACTTTGCCAACATGACACTGAACTCCACCAACGACTGGGCCGCCATTTACACAAGCATGGGCGCAGATGGTTTCGTAACCATCGGCGGCCAGGATTTCGCCATGTTCTATAGCGCCAACTTCTCCACGGGTGCCCTCACGGGCGGACATGACCTCATGCTCTCAGCGATGGCCCCTGAACCATCTCGTGCACTGCTCTCCCTGCTCGGCCTCTCATCTTTGCTGATGAAGCGCCGTCGCGTGCGCCGGATTTAACTCTTCACAGCAGCCCGCCCGCCTTCACGTCCAGATACTTGTTGGCCAGCGCCACCGGCAGCATCTGCGCAGATTCATCGACCGTCAGCACCCGGCGTGCGCGCAGAGACTCCAGCAGCTGGCGGCGCTCGCCAAAGTAATGCGTCAGCGCCCCGTATTGCAGCGCGTCATGCAGGTGGTCGATGGGATCTGCCGCACGCTGTTCCAGTTCCTGCTCACGCAGGGTGGCTGTCAGCACGAGATGCCGCCGCTGCATCGCGCCCACGGCTGCCGCCAGCGTGGCACCGTCTTCACTGCGCAGATTGGTCAGCATGATCACCAGCGCCCGCCGCTTCTGCAGCGTCATCACACGCTCAGCCGCTTCGATGAAGTCACTGGGCTCGCTGCTGGCCTCGTAGTTGTAGAGATGGTTGAGCAGCTTCGGCATGCTGTGCGCCCCCTTGACCGGCGGCAGCCAGCGCTGCACTCCGCCAAATCCCACCACCCCCACTTCATCCCCCTGCCGCAGTGCGATGAAGGCAATGAGCAGCATCGCATTGAGGCAGTGGTCAAACTGGCTGAGCCCGCCGTCCAGCGCACGCATGCGGCGGCCGCAGTCCGGCACCAGCAGGATCGTCTGATTGCGCGTTTCTTCGTAGTCACGGCTCACCAGCATGGAGCGGCGCGAAGTGGCCTTCCAGTCGATGCGCGAAAGCACATCCCCGTCTTGATAGTCACGCAGTTGATGGAAATCCAGCGAGGCACCCATGCGGCGTCGCTTGACGATGCCCATCTGTTCCACGCGGTTCGCCATCGCCAGCATGGCAAAGCGCACCACCGGCTCGTAGTTCGGGTAGGCGCGTGTCTGGCTCTCGCCCGCTATGAAGTGCAGCCTGCGCCACAAGCCAAAGGCTGAATGGACCAGCACATGCGCCGGTGTGAACGCATGCTGCCCCCGGCGCACAAAGCGGGCTTCATACGAGATCGCGGCATACTCACCGGGAGGAATGCTGACTTGGTGCGGCAGACCTTCCGCCTCCGCCGCCGTCGGGATGCCGTCAAACACCTCCAGCGTCAGAGTGCGCCGGGTGCTGTGCTTGACCGTCAGCGTCACCGCAGATCCCACCCCCAGCGCAAACCGTCCCGGCAGCGAGCGCTCTCCGGTGATGCGCCCGCGACGCGGCAGCGTGAAGGCATCCACCAGCAGGACCAGCAGCAGCACCCCGCCCCCGATCTGCCAGATCACCGCGAATCGCGCCCAGACACACGCCACCACTGCCAGGACGAGCCAGGCAATGAGAAGCTTGAGCAGCAGGGCGGTCGGGCGCATGAAGATCAGACGCGGGGCGCTTCGATGGTCTTGAGCAATGAGTTCAGCATGTCATCCACGCTCTGGCCGCTGATCGCGATTTCCGGTGCCAGCTGCACGCGGTGGCGCAGCACCGGCAGCACGGCGCGTTTCACATCCGCCGGCGTGATGAAGCTGCGGCCTTCCAGCAGCGCATACGATTTGGCGATGCGCACCAGACTGATCGCCCCACGCGTTCCTGCACCGAGCGAGATCGCGCTGTGCTGGCGCGTGGCACGCACGATTTTCACCGCGTAGTCCACCACCTGCTCCACCGCCTGCACGGCGGCGGCTTCTTCCTGTGCGGCCAGGATGTCCTGAGGTGTACAAACCTGCTGAACCGACGAGGTGGACAGCCCGCCCCCCGAGGCACGCGAGGAGACAGCCTTCACGATCCAGGTCTCATTCGCCACATCCGGGTAGTCGATGAGCACCTTGAGCAGAAAGCGGTCGAGCTGTGCTTCCGGCAGCGGATACGTCCCCTCTTGTTCGATGGGATTCTGCGTGGCAAAGGTCATGAACGGCGGTGCCAGCGCGTGGCTCTCGCCGTCAATCGTCACCTGCGTTTCCTGCATCACTTCGAGCAGTGATGACTGCGTTTTGGCCGGAGCGCGGTTGATCTCATCCGCCAGCAGAAGATTGGCAAACACCGGGCCGCGCCGCACACGAAACGTGCTGCTGCTCATGTCAAACAATGTGTGGCCGCAGACGTCGGAGGGCATCAGGTCGGGCGTGAACTGAATGCGGCGGAAGCTGCCGCCAAACGTGTGGGACAAGGCCAGCACCAGGTGCGTCTTGCCCAGCCCCGGCTTGCCTTCCAGCAGCACATGCCCCCCGGCCAGCAAAGCCGCGAGCACCTGATACAGCACCTCTTCCTGCCCCACAAACACCTGGCTCACCGCCGTGTGGATCTTCCGGAAAATCTCCGTGCTCCTCGGCAGGGCAGGCGGCGCAAAACTCGCCGGCAGCGGCGGCGGTGTGTAGAGACTGGACACGTCAGGTTCAGGGAGGATCGGATTCATGGAGGTGTGGGTGATGATTTAAAGTGCACGGCGGATGGCCTGAAGATCACGCATGAGATTCACAAAGTTATGGGCGCTGGTCGGCGGTGCCACATCAAACGCGGCCGCAACACGCTGGGCCGGCAGTCCGCTGCGGCGGGCGATTTCCTCCGCGAGCTGGTCGTTCATCTGCCTGCTGCCATCGTCGAGCGAGCGGTGCCTCTCCCGCACGCGCTCCCACACCGCATCTCGGGCGGAATTCACCAGCAGCGTCACACGCCGCATGCGCCAGAAAAACTCACCCAGCGCGCCGATGTGGCTGGCAAAATGCCGGGTCGAGTCGAGCTCTACCTCCGCCAGCGGCCCGAAGCGCGGCATCTGCTGCCAGAGCCAGAAGCCGAGACACAACGCCAAGGTGACGACCGCCATCCAGCCATGCTGCCAGAGCAGACCAAAGAAACTGCCCGAAGTGGCGGAGACAAACAGCACCTCTTTGGAGCCGTGCTCACCGACGAGCGCTGACAGCCACCGCGCGTGATCATTCTCTCCGATCCAGTGATTGCGGAATGGACGCGCATGCACCAGCAGCGTCACCGTTCCCATGCCGTGCTTCAAATGCAGCGCCAGAGATTCGTTCTTGGGTCCGGCCGAAAACTCACCCGGCCGCAGCTTGCGGTTGAGGCTCATGGACTGGAAGCCGCCGAGGCTGATCTGGTAGTTTCTGCCATTCCATTTCACCACCTGCTCGGACTCCAGCCAGGATGCGTCATCCTTGGTCTTTTTCTTCGCCTCATCCGGTTCACTTTCATCCTCCGGCTTGCCGGCATTCTTTTCCAGCAGGTCCTTGATCTCTTCCGTTGGGAATCGCTTCTCCAGCCCGATGCCGAGCTGTTCCAGCACAGGGTCCTTCTGCTCTTCCAGCAGCATCGCCGAGATGAAGGCGCCAAACTGGGTCTCAAAGTCATTGTAGGGCCGTGTGCCTTCGAGGAAGTACATCAGGTGCCCGCCGCTGAAGGTCCAGCGCAGCAGCTGCTTCGCCCGGCCTGCTGGCAGGCCGCCTTCGCCGGAGATGAAAATCACCGCGTCATGCGGCGGCATTTTCCCCAATGTCTTCGCCGCATGGGCGTTGTGGCCCAGTTCATTGAGCAGCCGCTCCGCCGCGAGAAACGGATTCAACCGCGCCTTGCCTTTGTAGCCCGTGATTTTCTCCACTTCCTCCCAGTGTCCCTTTGTGCCTCCGCAGCCGCAGAGCAGCAGCGCGCCAGCCAGAGACATCAGAGCGCGAATGGAGTTCATCTTCATGCCGCACCTCCTTTGTCCACAAACGGCCACCGGTCGCACAGCGCTCCCATTTCTTCGTTCGACACCGGCATCACCGCATACGCCACCTGAACCCACGCTCCCGTGAGCTGGCGGAAGTAGTCGGCCTCGTTTTTATCTCCGGCCTGCAGCACCTGCAAAAGGCAGTCCTCCTCCGTGTCGCTGTCACGGATCGGCACCCGCCGCTGGTTCACCAGCCAGGACAACGAGCCGCGATACAGCAGGCTCAGCGCTTCTTTGAAGTCACCTGCGGCCCACGCCCCACGCGCGGCGGCCACGATGTCGTCCGGCAGGCACTCACGCGTGATGTTCATGCCCATGAGCACCTTCGGCGCCTGCACCGGTGCCTTGCTGACGCCGCGTGAGATGAACAGATGGCGGTTCTTCACGAGGTAGAGAATCAGCAGGGCCACCAGCCCCAGGATCAGCGTCCAAAACACCAGTTGGGCCACTGTTGAAAAGCCATCCAGATTCCGTGACTTAGACCTGTCTGCTTTCTTGTCCTTTTCGTCATCCCACACCCATTCTGAAGTTTTAAACTTGTGGATTTCAAACTCAGGATCTTCCAGAACCTCACGCACGGCTTTGTCAGGATTAGTCTGAGTAGCGGCCTGCACGGAAGACTGCGCGCCACAGAGCGCCAGCACGGCAATGATCACCGCCGCAGCCGTGGAGGTCAGCCGCGTGGCCATGCGGCGAAACGCCAGCTCCACATCCCAGCCTTCGATGCGTGTCCGGCAGTTCAAATACAGCGAAAAGCCCGCCCCCACGTAGAAGGGCTCGACCAGTGTGACGATGACCATGTGACAGCCCGCTCCCCACCAGAGAAAGGCATTCGGAATCGTGCCCTCGAAATCAAGTGATTGAAAAAGCCCCTCCCAGTCCAGCTGGGCGGATTCAGGCAGCATGCCATACGTCCCAAACATGAGCCCAATCCAGGCGACGAGTTCGATGTTGGAAAACGCCAGGGTCATCGAAACTCCGGAACCACCACCATCCATCGCAAGTGTCCGTATGCGCCTTTTGACCGCCGCACCACGCAGCCCCTCCAGCATCTGCGCCGGCAGGGCAAAACTGCGGATCATGGAAAACCGCCGCCATAGCAGCGCAGGCAGAAAGTTCTTGAGCCACAGCCGCGGCCACTGCCTCAAGGTTTCGAAAAAAGTGGGCCGCTCACCAAAGGCTGCACGACTCAGAAAAAACAACGGCACCCGATCATACAGCGGCTTCAGCCACCAGACCACGATTGGAATCCACACAGGCGAGGAGCGCAGCAGCACGCAGACCAGCGCCCAGAGCGGCAGCACCGTGCAGGCCCACAGCATGATGATCCGCCCAAAGTCGCGCCGCACCATGGCGCAGCCCAGGTCCACAGACTCCCACGGCTGGCGTGGCCGCAGCGTGACAGTGATGTCCTCAAGCCGCATTCGACTGCCTCCTTCCGCTGAAGAGTAAAAAACATGCCACCGCCAACCAGCACATACCACCAGCGGCGAATTTGATCGTCGGCGGCAGATCCATCGGTGACCAGAATCCCTCCAGCACCGCAGCCAGACTGGTCATCACCGCCGCACCCACCAGCAGGGGCAGCGCCTTGCGCCCTGCCAGCACCAGCGCCGCACGCCGCTCCAGTCTGCCAGGGCGCAGCACCGACCAGCCCAGTCGCATGCCGGCCATGGCCGAGATCACCACCCCGGTGAGCTCCGGCGCACCATGCGCCACCACCCAGGTGTACAGCGTCAGCGGATTGCCTGAGTAATGCACATACCCAAACACCGCCCCCAGTTGGATGGAATTGAACAGCAGCACAAACAACGCACCCACTCCGCCCAGAACGCCTCCGGCGAACGTTCTGAAATCGATGCTTACATTGTTCCAGATGTAGAAACAAAACGCGGAAAAGCCGGAGCCGAAGCTTTCACGCACATAGTCAGACGGCTTGCTCGCCTCACCGTACATGCTCTCGATCTGCACCATGCCTCCCGGCCCCAGCAAGGCCATCGCCCACTCAGGATTCGATGGAGTGATGACGGCAATCAGCACCGCCGGCAGATAGAACAAGGCCGTGCACCACCAGAACAGCTTCCACTCCGCACGCACCGCCTGCGGAAACTCCACCAGAAGCAGACGCGTAAACGCCTCCCATCCCCCGGCGCTGTGCCGCTCCAGCACACGGTAGCCGCGAATCGCCAGCGCATTCAGCATCTGCGTGAGCCGCTGCGGGCTCATGCGGTGCTGGGCCATGCTCAGATCATGACACACCTGTCGAAAGGTGGCTGGCAGCTCCTCCACCTCTGCCGAGGGGTGTGACTTCTCCGCTTCAGTGAGCAGCTTCTCCAGCTTCTGCCAGCGTGGCTCGATGTGCTTTTCAAAATGGGCCGGTGTCATGCGCGCATCAGGGCTGCTCCTTTCAGCGGTGGCGGCCTGCCGCTTTTGTCTTCCGGGTCCTGCAGCCACAGCGCCATGCCGCACAGCCGGCGCAGTCCTTCCACTCCAGCCGCCTCGGTCAGTGGCTGCACCAGCGTGGCGAGTTCGATCCGGCGCTCATCCGCCCACAGCGGTGCACGTTCCAGGAACTGCAGCAGCGCAGCCTGCTCCTCACGAGTCAGCACCTGTGAAGGTGCATGCCGTTCAGCACGGATTTCCACCTGCGGTGCCAGGCTCGGCGGCACCTCCGCATACGTCACCACGGTGTTCGCCACCAGATCCCCCAGACGCTGAAACCTTTTGGTAAAGAGCAGGCACACGATTCCGGTTAGGTAAAAAAACGGCATGAAATCCACCACGCGCAGGAAATTGCGCATCACCGCCTGCGCCAGAGACACCGGCCCGCCGGTCACGCACATCACCCGCAGTTTCATGGCGCGCTGGCCTGGAGTCGCCCCCTTGGCACCGGCCTCAAAGATAACGTTGTAAAACCACTCCATGAAAAACGCGAACAACATCGCCAGTCCGCCCATCATCTCCGCACCAATCATTTCTGGCGGCAGCTGAAACACACCGAACGCCACCACAATGTCGATGCCGATGCGTATAAGAAGATCAATCAGGTACGCCATGCTGCGCACCGCCGGCCCCGCCACGCGCAGTTGAATCTCCACGCCGTCTGCGAGTTCGACTGATTGCAAGGTGTCCGCACGTGCCACTGCCATTGTTGATTAATGAAGCGGTTCCATTTGGTTTTGACAACACGCGAATTAATTTCGTAGGATTGTTGAATGCTGGGTTTTGCTCCGGCACTCATTCACCCCGCTCCTTCTCCCTGCCATGGAATCCCCTCTCTCTAATCCCTACGCTTCTCCCGCCGCCAATTTGTTCGGTTCCGCCTCCAGCGCTTCTCCTGATGCCGTCTCCCCCAGCACGATCGCCCAGCTGGCGGGCACCAAGCCCTGGGTTCGTTTCATGTCAGTCCTCTTCTGGCTCTCGGGCGGTATTCTGGCACTCATGAGCTGCTTCTACGCTTTGCTCGCCGCCTCAGGCGGCATGAAAAACGCTGCCTTCGCTAACAATCCTGCTTTTGCCGGCAATCCTGCATTCGCAGGCAGTCCTGCGTTCATTACAGGCATCATGATTGGCTCGGCGGTTTACATGGGTGTGTTTGCATTCCTCACCATTTACCCTGCCGTTAAACTTTGGAAGTATGCCAACAGCATCGCCAAACTCATGGCCTCGCGCTCCATTGCAGATCTCGATGCCGCTCTGACTGAGCAGCGCCGCTACTGGAAGTTCCACGGCATCATGACCATCGTCGCCATCTGCCTGGTGCTCATCGGCTTCATCGCCTTCTTCGCCTTGATCGTCACCGCCATCAGTTCTGGCGCAAAGCTCCCCCATTAAGCTATTCGCAGCAGCCCTCTTTACAAAGACGGCCATTAACGATCCGTCCGGATCCTGCCTGCTGAGGTTGTACTCCCCCATGAACACGCATCCCACATCAGGCGGTCCGGTTGAATGTTGGGAGCTGGACCAGATTCATGCCTCTCCCGAAAGTTGGTTTCTCTACTTCATCTATTTCGCGCCCAAAGATCCTCGCATCATCGTCAAAAAACGACTGGGAGGCCTGGGGTGGACTTTAAACTTTGCCCGTCCCCTCGCCATTCCCACCCTGCTTGCGCTCATTGCGGTGCTCGTAGGTGCCTTCACCCTCGCAGCCACCTGGGATCTCTCCCAGTCGGCTCAGCTTGGCGTCGCCTTCGTCATCATCTTCGCTCTGGTCATTTTCTGCCGCTGGATGGCCAACCCCCAGCGCTATTGCAAATAAGAGGGAAATCACTGCTACCCCATCAGCGCCACGGCGATCGGATCCACCAGCGGCTTGCCCACCCGCGTGAGTCGCACATGGCTCTCATCGTGGCTCAGCAGCCCCTGTTCACGCAGCGTCTCCAGCATCTTGCGTGACTCGGCATGGATCAATGCCAGCGGCAGGCCCCGTGCCGTGCGCAGCTCCAGGCCAAAACGCTCCGTGCGGCGTTGGTCCGGCGTGAGCTCCTCAATATCCACCGCCGTTTCTTCACCGGCCAGTGTCATCGCCATGTAGCGTGGCGTGTCCTTGACGTTGTTCCAGCGCCTCCCGCCCACCGTCGAAAACGCCCCGGGGCCGATCCCCAGATAATCCTCTCCCAGCCAGTAGGCTTCGTTGTGCACGGAGCGATGCCCCGGCTTCGCGTAGTTTGAAATCTCGTAGTGCTCAAACCCGCCTCCCTCCAGTGTGTCGATGGCCAGATTGAAAAACTCCGCATCACGGCCTTCGTCCTCGCGATACTCCCCTGCTTTCAGACGGCGGAAGAAATCCGTGTCCTCCTCGTAGTTGAGGTTGTAGGCCGAGATATGGTCCGGCTGCAGCGAGATCGAATGCTCCAGCGTTTTGCGCCAGGTTTCCACACTCTGTCCGGGGATCGAAAACATCAGATCCAGATTCAAGCTGGGAAAACCCGCCTCCTTCAGCACCTGCCATGTGGCCTCCGCATCAGCCCGCGCATGGTCTCGTCCCAGCGTTTTCAGCGTCTCGTCATCCCAGGCCTGAATCCCCAGGCTCACCCGCGTCACGTTCATTTCATGCATGATCGCTGCTTTCGAAGTCGTCACAGTACGGGGATTGGCCTCCATCGTGAATTCCACGACCTTGGCCATGTCCACCCGCTCCTTCAATCCGCGCAGCAGCCTCTCCAGATGCACATCGCTCAGCATCGTCGGCGTACCACCTCCGAAAAAAATCGTCTGCGGCTGCAGCGGCTGCTTTTCCATTTCCCGCAGCAGCGCATCCACAAACGCCGCCATGTCCGTGCCGCCCGGTGTGTGCTTGTGAAAGCTGCAGTAGGGGCAGATGCGGTGGCAGAACGGAATATGGACGTAAAGATGCTTCACTTTCTGGATGCTAGCAGAGAATGCTTGCTCCGGCATCCAGCATCTACCATCTAGCCTCCCCCTCATGTCCGACGAAACTCATCACGAACGCGAACTCGGCGGCCAGCTGCTGGCCTCGGTCTCGCGCTCGTTCTACCTCACGCTCAAAGCGCTGCCCAAGGAGCTGCGCGAGCCCATTTCCCTCGCTTACCTGCTCGCACGCACGGCAGACACCATCGCCGACACCGCCCTGGTGAGCACCAACGTGCGGCTCGAATGCCTCGAACGCTACCGTGCCCTCGTACGTGGCTCAGGCGAGGTGCAGAGCCTCGCCAACACCCTCATCACTCAGTTCTGCACGCAGCAGAGTGATGATGCTGAGCGCCGCCTCATGGAAAAATTCGCCGATGGCATCGCCTGGCTGCGCACCATGCAGCCCGTGCCCCTCGCGGCCATCCAGAGCGTTCTGGAGCACATCATCGACGGCCAGATGCTCGACATACGCCGCTTTCCTGCCGACGGCCGGCTCCGCAACCTCGCCAGCGCGGAAGAGCTCGACCAGTACACCTGGCTCGTTGCCGGCTGTGTCGGCGAATTCTGGACCCAGCTCTGCGCCACGGAACTCCCCGGCTCGCTCGATCCCTCCGTCACCACCGCACAAATGCAGGAATGGGGCGCACGCATGGGCAAAGGCCTCCAGCTCATCAACATCCTGCGCGACATCGGCGAAGACACCCGCGATGGCCGCTGCTACCTGCCCTGCCAGCCCGAAGACATCCAAACCGAGTGGAGCCTCTGGCTGCAAACCTGCATCGAGCACCTCGAATGCGGACTGCTTTACGTGCAGCACGTCAACGATGGCAAACTCCGCTACGCCACCGCCCTGCCCCTGCTGCTCGGCATTCAAACCGTCGCCAAGATGCGCTCCACACCGTGGGAAAAGCTCCAGCTGGGCGTCAAAATCTCCCGTCTCGACGTCGCCAGCATCCTCGCCCAGGCCGCCATCGCCTGCCGCAGCGCCACCGCCATGGAAAAGCTGTACCGGAAGCTGGCCCAGAGTTAATCCATTTCTGAAAACCTGGCCGCCGCCCCAGTCCTCGGCGAATCAGCTTGCCGGAATGGCGCATCATCTCATAATAATCAGAAGGGTGCCCCGATTCACCATGAATCGTTCAAAATCAACACGTTGAGGCTATAGCTCAGTTGATGGAGCGTCTCGTTCGTAAGCAGATTTGGCACTTTTGCCCTGCTTACCCCTAAATTAGAGCAAGCTGGATTTCAATGCACTTGTCGTCGTAAGCGTGCCCTAATTGCTGTCAAAAGGCAGGGTCAGTCATGGACCAATTTGGACCAAAAATTTTCCACCGGGGGACAACTTCCCGACTATCGAATCTGACTGACTGGTCGGTAAAAGTCGGAACTTAGGCCGTTTTTAAGCTATGCTCCCCGCTGCCGACGACTGCTCGCTCCCCCCAGCCACCTTCACACCCCGCCCAGCGCCAACTCGACCCGGCCCCTCAAAGGCAATTTCCCAGCAAAAGAAAAATAATATTTAGCCTTATGGATCTTCACCTCATCAAACACTACTTGATCGAAAACGTCTCAACAATTCAGGTGGGCATCTATGTCTCCATCTTCACCACCTTGTGGGTCTTGGAGCATTTCTTTTCCGCTGAGCCTTTGGGTCGAAAATGGAAGCACGCCTCCTTAAACGCCCTGCTCATCTGTTCCGCGCTGCCCCTTCAGCTCGTCCTGACCCTTGTTCTTATTGCAATCGCTGGCTGGGTCAAAAGTCATCACTGGGGTTTGATTTACCTGCTGCCAAACCCTTCCAGCCCATGGGTCAAGTATCTCCTCATGTTCTTCTTCTTGGATTTTCTTGATTACGTTTACCATCGCACCATGCACCGTGTGGCTCCATTTTGGAGGTTCCATCTTGTCCATCATACGGATCCAAAAATAGACGTGTCCACCACCGTTAGGGAGCATCCTGGCGAGACGGTTATTCGTAGCTGCTTCCTCTTCTTATGGGTCTTCCTCACCGGAGCCAGTGTTGAAGTTTTAATCTTGAGGCAAACCTGCCAAAGCTTTGCCAACATCTCTTCCCACGCAGCTTTCCGGCTCTCGCCAAGACTGGCTAAAGTCCTCGGCTGGCTCTTCGTCACCCCGAACATTCATCATGTTCACCATCACTTCCAACTCCCCTACACCAACAGCAATTATGGCGATGTTTTCAGCATCTGGGACCGTCTCTTCGGAACGTTGACCGAGCTTCCTGCCGAAGAAACCGTTTTTGGTTTGGACACCCACATGGATGCGTCACTCCACTCCAACTACCTGGGCATCGTATCCATGCCTTTCCGAAATGGACACCGCTCCTCCGAAGATGAGGATCATTCCAGCGAAGAATGTCCTCTTCAGGGCGGAGAAGGGGTCTGAATTAGCTCACCAACCAAGCCGCTGTTGCTTCGCAGCGCCTCGAAATCAGGACGCCTCCAACCTGCAAGGGGCAACGGAGCAGTGGTGGCAGAGATCGAATTTCTTCTCTGCTCCCTCTGCCTCTCCGCTCCTCTCCTCTACGGCAAACCGAACG
Source organism: uncultured Verrucomicrobiota bacterium (assembly GCA_903838675.1). GTDB lineage: Bacteria > Verrucomicrobiota > Verrucomicrobiia > Verrucomicrobiales > Verrucomicrobiaceae > Prosthecobacter. The sequence continues at coordinate 2,400 of CAILZI010000119.1, read as the reverse complement.
TCCACTAGCCTCGCCCTGCCGGAAATAAGTTTTGCAAACCGCTAGAAATTCCAAAGCAGGATGGACGAGCTGTCGGAAACCTTGTCTCCCGGCTTGGCGCGGAGCATTTTTTCCAGACGGGCGGCCCATTGCTTGACCGCGTAGCGCGCCTGCCCCTTGCGCCGCATATCCTGGAACGAGATGATGAGCACAACTTGGGCATACCTCTTGTCGGCAAACTCAAAGACGGGCTGGCGCGAGCGCGGCTCCACCACCCGGCCCTCGATGGCTGTGTATCCACGCGTGTTTCGCATCATCACCTCGCCGCCGATGTTCAGGGTGAATATGTCCACCGCCTGGCGCGCGATCAGGCCGGTGTAGGTGTTCGGCCCCCACTCCAGCAAATTGAGCTCCAGCGTGAGTGCGTCCGCCTCTGGGGCGTCCACCACGACGTAGCGCGGGTCCTTGGCCTTGCGGAAGGCCTCCACAAACTTGTCGTGCGTGTACTTCGCCATCTCTGGCAGATGGCGTTTTCTCCACCCGGTGTTGTGCTCGATCTTGGCGACAAGGCTCGGATCTGGACGTACCTGGTCATACACCATGGGCGCGATGTAGATTTTGCGGCAGCGGTCCGCAGCAGCCAGCAGCTTCTTGTCCGTGCTCCACCAGTTGCCGATGAAGGTCGAGCGCTTGCGGTCTTCCTTGAGCTCCTTCGCGTGCGTCAGAAAGCCCGAAGGCTTTACCTCCACCGCCTCCACCACACTTTTGGCCGTACGGCATGAGCACAGCGACACTGCCAGACTGCCCAGGAGCAGTAGGAGCCAGCGGGAGAGATGCAGGGGGGATGCGGAAGTCATTGATGAGGCTGCACGATGTGAGCTACGCTTGCCTTGAGAAAGTTCAATCATTACCAACGGAATACGACCCGCAAGGAAGGGAAGACGTGACGGGTGCCATAAAACGCGGCTGCAAGGTCCGCTTGCCGTTTTTCAAACACGCGGGAGGAAACCATGGCAACCAGTCCAGTCCGTGAAGAGTTTGGTCGATGATGAGGTTTTCGTTTCGACCACAACTTTTGGTGTTCTGTGTCAGCTGATCATACGGAATGAGCAGAGCAGTCGGTGGACCTTCGGATGGATGCTCAAATCGCACTGTAAGGAAGCTGTCGAGGTCGGTGCCGGTAAGGGCAGTCCACCTTCTCATCTTTCACGTTGGATGCCTTTGGCCGCTGCTTCATTGATCAGGGGTTCCCTAGGAGGTTCCCAACGGTCTTACGGGCCTCGCCGGGCTCGATTTCGGCGAGGTCCTGAAGCCAGGCCTTGAGGTCGCGCTCCGCGAGTTTGCGGTCGGTGGTGCCAAGCCTGTGCTCTTTTCTATTGCCCAGCACCTTGGTGATGCCATAATAGATTTCGTTAACTTTATGGCGATACAAACACGGAAATCCCGGAATCTTCTTCAGGAGCTGTCGAGTGCTCTTGAGTTGCATGCTTGGATCATCGGGGGTGCCAAACGAGGCTGTCAAGCAATTTGCCCCTCGCCAAATCACCTGTAACGCACTGAAATACAACACGTTGGGGCTATAGCTCAGTTGGTAGAGCGTCTCGTTCGCAATGAGAAGGTCAGGGGTTCGAATCCCCTTAGCTCCACCACTTCAACGTGGCGCTGACTCCGTCCCGATGCCCACAAAGCCTCGGGTGAGTGATCCTGGCGAATCCCCCTTCTGACTGCCGTCCGGGTGGCACCGGTCACTTCTTCTTCGCAGGCTTGGCCTTGGGGCTCTCGGCGTTCTGATCCTGCTCAACCTGACGGGCGACGGCACGTTCCACGTAGTTGGCAAAGCTGCGTCCGTCGAGTGCGGCGTACTTCTTCGCAAGCTTGGCAATGCGTGGATCAATGGTGATACTGGTATTGATTTTCATATGCTGTCAGAGTGTGGTATTTTCAGCCCGGACGCAACAGGCAATTGCATCTCTGTGCAGGTTGTTGCAGGGCAAATTGAGGCTTTTCACCGTCGTTTTCGCGGTCCGAATGCCCCGTCAAGGGGGCTGTCGGGTGCGCAATACGCTTCTGCAGCATCAAGCAATCCCAAGGCCGGCGTGCCATTCGAAGCCGGGGAGAAAACGGTCGCCCGACCTTAGCTCTTCGAACTACAGATGGCATCCTACATCTCCTGTCGTCGGCGAAGAATGGCGGTGAGGGAGGGAATTTCCGACACCGCCTGCCAAACCATTGATTTACAAAGAATTGCGAAAATGGGACACTCCTCAAGTGTAGCCATCTGGTGTCCCAATTGGCAAGGAGAAAATGGCCTTGGGATTGAATTAGCGGCGAAAATGCCAATACGTGAAAGAACAAGCCAAGCCGTCACGTTTTGTATAATGTTGGGGCTACCTCTGGTGAGGTTGGGGGCTTTGATGAGGT
>CAILZI010000118.1 GCA_903838675.1 uncultured Verrucomicrobiota bacterium | reverse complement strand
TGTCGTTATCCCCAACGAACCGCTATCCGTCATCAAGGTTGTTGGTTCGATCATTCGTCACAGCATCGGCTTTCAAACCAAGCATGGCCGCCGACGCCAGCAGGTTGCGATCTCCTTCCAGCACATTCAAAACTACGCCCATATTTCCAGTCGATCTGATCTGGCGAAGGCCGTGCGCATCGCGTTGGAGAAGAACTACATCATTCGCGTGGTCGATGGCGTGTTCAGTCATCGTTTCGATGAGCGACGCAGTGCCACCTATGCCTTGCGCTGGTCAGATTCTCTGATCGGTCAGAAAATCGCACCAGCGGTTGATCAGTCAGAAAATCAAACCAGCATCAGTCAGATTTCCGTACCAGTCGATCAGTCGGAAATTCAGACCAGTATTAAAACGAAACCAGAAAATGAAACTTTAAATAGGCAACCGGTGGCAGACACCGATCTTCAACAAAAACTCATCGCCATCGGCTTCAGCGAGAAGACCGCAGCGAAGTTGATTCGTGAGCATAGCAGGCAGATCATCGAAGATCAGACGGCATGGCTGCCGCATCGAGCACCAGCAAGGAGTCCGGCGGGACTGCTCCGACGGGCGATTGAGCAGCAGTGGCCCGCACCGCCAAAACTTCGGGCGACTGAAGTTCTTGAAACCCACGGCTGGGAGTTCGCCCGCCACTTCTACGCTGCCTTTGGCGGCAATCGCGGCGAACCGGTGAACGAACCTTCACCACGAGAGGTTGAGGCAGCGAATACCTTCGTGCAGCGTCTCACTCGTGCTGCTGCAGGTGAAAGCCAAGTCAGCGAATGGGGCCGTGCTTTGGGGCAATTGGCCCGCGAGCAGCGCAATCCGTTCCCATCACTCCAGCTCGCAATCCGCCAGCTTGGCGATGCTTTCCTCGTGAAGATCGAGAAGCAACGACTTCATGCCAAGCTCGCTTCCGTGACCCAATTGCGCGAGCAGCATGAGCAAACCCATCGTGCTGCATGGCTGGCTTGGCTCACCGAGCAGGAGAGCACGATGCAGCAATCCCAGCCGGATGAATACGCCCGCTTCATCGCCAAGCGCGATCACGAGCGGACCGATCTCGCTGCCGATCCGAAGCCGTGGTCGAGGAAGGCTCTCAACAGTTTCGATGCTGAAAGCGTGCGCCTTAGCGCCTTTCGGCAGTTCTTCGGCCTCCCGGACTTCTGGCAGTGGGACGCGAGCATTAACAACCAAGCTTTTATTCAAACCGCATGAAAATCATCACCGTCATCAATGCCAAAGGCGGCTGTGGCAAAAGCACCATCGCCATGAATGTCGCCAGCGGACTCGCACGCTACGGTCATCGCGTGCTCCTGATGGATCTTGATCCCCAGGCACAGGTCACGCAATGGCTCGCCGCAGGGGATGGCCTTACCGCCGATGGCACCCTCGTGTCCGCGCTCATGCGCCAGCAGACGCTCAGCGGTGTCATCCAGGGCACCGGCTTTGAGCGGCTGTCCTTCGTCGCCAGTGCCGATGGGTTGGAAGACCTCGGGCGCGAGATCAGCCAGACCGAAGGCTATCCGTCCATGCTCACTCAGCTCATCGCCGAGGAACACATCGCGGATCGCTTCGACTTCATCGTCATCGACTCGCCGAATCAAATCTCGCCGATCATGGAGAACGCCATCTTTCCCGCCGACGCCTTCATCGTGCCCTTTGAGAGCACGAAAGCCGTCAAGAGTTACGCCAGCATTTACAAGCTCCTGCTCAAACTCCGGCCCAGCGCCGACTTCCGTCTCCTGCATGTCCTGAGCAACCTCACCCGCCTGCCCGGCTTGCGGAAGCGTGTCCTCATGCTCATGCACAATGACGCCATGGCGTCCGCACGCAGCGAGATACGTTCCTGTGGCTGGCTGGCTCAGGTGGACGAAAACGGCGGCAGCATCTTCCACTACCGACCGCTTTCCAAAGGAGCTCAGGACATGGCCGCCCTCGTCGAAGAGGTGCGCGAATTATTTACTAACGGGCCACAGGCCCACCCGGAGGCCGCAGACGCCTTGAGTTCACCCGATGAACCTCAGCGCGATGCAGTCACCGCTTCAACAGCATGAAATTACCTGAAGGCAAAAGCCGCCTCGATCTCGTCAAATCCGGCCTCACCGGCGGATTGCCGAAACGAGGCCGCTTCGTGGTTTCCATCGAACGACT
>CAILZI010000117.1 GCA_903838675.1 uncultured Verrucomicrobiota bacterium | reverse complement strand
TGCCTACCAGCTCGGCAATCGCTACTACTCCGGCGGTCAGTATCAAACCGGCAACTACAACTACCAGGGCCGCTCCTACCCCAACCGTTACTTGTACAACGGCCAGTACTACTACGGCGGCGACCATCGCTCCTACGGCAGTGCCGTTCCGGTGCAGAACAACGCTTACTTCCAGCAGAGCGCCGGCTACCACACCTACACCACGCTTCCAACGAATTACTCGGGCAACGCCTACCTTTACAACGGCCGCTACTACTCGGGCGGTCAGTATCAAAATGGCAGCTACACCTATCAAGGCCGCAACTACGACAACCGTTACTTGTACAACGGCCAGTACTACTACGGCGGCGACCATCGCGCCTATGGCAGCACCATGACGTTGCAGAACAACGGCTACAACCAGTAGTCACTCAGCGAGGTTACGCGTTAGAATAACTCACCGCATCTGCCTGAGCACCTCGGCTGATCAAGCCAAGGCGGCACTTAATTTCATCATTGGCACACCGCCCCGAATGGCACTCCGTTAAGCCGGGGTGCCAGTCGTTTTTCACATGCTGATGCATTGTGCCCTGCATCCTGACGCTCCTAGGCTGGCTGCCATCATCTTTCGCCAACTCGCCCCTCCATACTCCAGCTCCAACGGAGCTGCGTCATGAAGCCCAGGGCCACCGAGCCGAAGCGAGGTGCCCCTGGGTTGTCATACATCACGGACCGGGAAGCAAACCCAACGCTCCATCACATCCCACGCCCACCAGCAGCGTCTGCAATACGCTCCGTAGCGCGTAGGCCATGCGCTCTCCCCCCCAAACTCACAATCAATGCCATTGACTGAGTGTCCTGCTTGTGTGGCGTTTTATCAGTATCACCCCTTATTATAATGGACGTGGAATGGAAGGAGGCATTACATTCCCCAAATTTAAATGAAATTGACTCGCGCAATTTTGGCAGCAGCCCTGCTCTTGCTGTTTCAAGGCTGCACCGTGATTGAGAAGCTAATGGTTCGACCAAGCTTTCCTGTTGTCACCACAATTGAACTCAGAAATTGCCAAGGCTCTCGGTCAGTCGGTGAAATCGTGTCCATTGCTGGGACGATTACAAGTTGTGATGTCTCGACCCGTACTGTCGTTCTAGATGGTTACGTCGAGTGTGTTCTTGCGGAGGGATTAGGCGATATGCAGAGCTATGCCGCCAATATTGGCAGCGCTACGGCAATCCGGGGCTTGCTGTCCAAAACTTCAAAGGTCAAATATCCCTATCGTCTTCGGCCAAGCGGCCAATGCCTCTGCGAGGCCAAAGAGGCACGACGGAAACTTCTAGCAGAAGAGAAAGGACGTCCTGGATTAAAGTTCAACGGTTTTCGTGGTGGGATTGTTGATTTTTCGCCGAATAGACCGTGGATGAATGATCTTGGCAATCATTGAGCAATCCGGGAAAAATAAATCTTGGAAACAGATCAAAAATGATTAGGCAAACATGCCTAGCACTTGGAATCACGGAGCATTCAACTATATGCTGTCATGACCTTTTTTGGTTACGAACAGGGAAAAAGCAAGTTGGTCGAATTGCAAGAGGTGAGCGTCCAGGCGTCCCCTGAGGCGTTGTTGTTACTTGCATCATTTTTGACTGAGGTTGCTCAATCAATGAAAATCAATGCCGCACCCTTTGGCCATGAACACTACAAAGACTGGTGCAGTTCTAAGTAGCATGAACATGAGCATGATGCTGACTTCATTGTTGAGGGAGAAACGAAATGAATCCATGCTCCCTTTCCAGAACTGAAGCGGACAGGTTTTAAGGAATCACTGTGATCCGCCTTCCCCCCCCCTCACTTCACCTCTCCCTCCACCACGCAGCGAAACCCATGGTTCGCGTTGCCGTAGCCGACGTCAGGCAGGAGGCGTCCGCGGGTTGAAGGCATCAGGTCCCTGGCCTCCCGGCTGCCGTAGCCGCCCCCGCGAAACGTGCGCTCCTTTTGCTGTGCATTCCACCAGTCCTGCACCCACTCACTGACGTTTCCGCTCATGTCATACAGCCCCAGACGGTTGGGTGGAAAGCTCATCACCGGTGCCGTGGTGGGAAAGCCATCCGTGTAGCCTTCGATGAACGGGTAGTTTGGAAAAGCCTCCTTGTAGGCGGTGTCGCCGTAGTTGCCAAAACCCGCCGGCGGCGGCCACTGGCTGCTGCCCCAGGGAAAATCTTTGATGGGCCGGTTGCTGAGCTTTTCCGGCGTGTCGCCGGCCACACGCCTCTCCGCTGGGACGCTGGCCAGGGCCAGGCTCCACTCCTCGTCCGTAGGCAGCCGGTAGGTCCGGCCCTCCTTCTGGCTCAGCCACTCGCAGAAACCGGCGGCATCCTTGTACTTCACATTGCGCACCGGGTGGTCGCCAGCCTGATCCACCGGTGATTTGTCCGAGTAGGCAGGCGTGGGGTTCACCCCCTTCACCGCCGCCGCATAGGCCCGGTAGTCCTGATTGCGCGTCTCGTGAATGCACATGAGCACCTGCGTACCCGGCACCGGAATGAACTGCATGCCCAGGCTGTTGGTAAAGACCGGTTTCGGGACGGGGGCATCGCTTCCGGCTGGAGCCGTTGCTGCCGTCACCGCCTCTCCCGCTGCAGGGGCCACTGCTGCCGCAGCTTCCACCTTCGGGCTCACACTGGATTTGCTTTTCTCGGACCACACGACAAATCCCACCAGCGCCGCCGCCACACCCACCACCGGCAGCCAGAATCCCAGATTAAGCTCCCTGCCCGGCGGCGGCGGTGTCTGCCACTGCGGCGGGTGGTACGGCTGCCCCTCCGGACGTTGCGGCCGCGCCTGGGTGCTCAGCGCCGCGCCTTGGCTGCCCTTTGCGTCCGCTCTGGCCACAGGCTGTGTGAGGATGGCGTCCAGGTCGCACCGCAGTTCCACCACCGTCTGGTATCGCAGGTCACGGTCATTGCGCAGCGCGCGGCTGATGATCGCGTCATACCTCGGGTCCAGCCACGGCACCTGCTGGGATGGCAGCTCAAACATCCCCTGCGGCAGTACGCCCGTCAGCATCTGGTAAAGCATCACCCCGATGGCATAAATGTCCGCGCGATGATCCACCAACACGCCCAGCGTCAGCGCCTCCGGGGCGATGTAGTGCATCGTCCCCATCGCGAGGCCGCTCTGCGTCATGCCCGTGCTCTGTCCGCCCTTGTCCATCTTCGCCAGCCCAAAGTCCGCCACCTTCACCACCCCATCATACCCCACCATGATGTTCGCCGGCTTGATGTCCCGGTGCACAATCCCGCGCTCATGCGCATACTTCAGCGCATCGCACACGTGCGCGGTGATCGCCATCGCATGCGCTGCAGGCAGCCGCCCCTGCTGCGCCATCATCTGCGCCACATCCGTGCCATCCACGAACTGCATCACAATGTACAGCATGCCATTGCTCGTGCTGCCAAAGTCATACACCCCCACAATGCCCGGGTGGTTCAGCTTCGCCATCGCCAGCGCCTCATTGCGAAAGCGCTCGCTGTAGGTGGCATCCGCCTCGTCCAGCCCCGGCGGCAAAATCTTGATCGCCACCGGCCGGTCCAAAGTCACCTGCACTCCCCGGTACACCGCCCCCATCCCGCCACGCCCCAGCAGCGCCGTGATTTCATACTGCGGCAGCATCTCCTGCAGTTCCTCCGGCGTCGGCGGCACCCACCCCCCAGGCGCTCCAGCAGAGCTGGATCTCGGTGTCTCGGAGGATGAAGAGGAGTAGGACATGAGGCCGAATCAGCACTGCTGTATTCTTACAAAGTTATGGCAGCATGCCCGTTTCAATGCACGAAAAAACTGCGCCAGACGCAGCGATCACATCACTTCCCAGCTCACCATCTTCACGCAGCAGGCGTTTCATCCATCACAGCCACCGCAGGCGCTTCCACCACCGCCGGCTTCTTCAGCCTCCGCAGCCACGCAAAAGGCGCCCACATCTGCCCCAGATAGCCTGCGGGCATTGGCTCGTGAATGCCAAAATTCTCCGGCCAGCGCCCCTTCGGCATGTAATACGTCCCGAAAAGAATGTCCCACATCGGCAGCAGGCCCGCGAAGTTTTTGTCCCACGCCTCCTCGTCTTTCGAATGGTGCCAGCGATGAAACACCGGCGATGCCACCACACTCCGCAGCGGGCCGTAGTCCCAGTTCACATTCGCGTGAATGAAGATGGCGTAAAACGTGAAGAACACCGGCGCGCTCAGCGTGGCAAACACGTTGTAGCCCAGCAGCAGCAGCGGCGTCACCTGCGCCAGGTTGTTCAGCAGATCATTCACCGGATGCACCCGCACACTCCCCAGCCAGTCCAGTTCCTCCGAGCTGTGATGCACCGCATGAAACGGTCACCAGCGCCGCGAGTGAAAGAAGCGGTGCGACCAGTAGCCAATGAAATCCCCCTGGATGTAAATCATCACCACCTGCAGCCACAGCGGCAGCCGGCTCAGCGGCCCAAAGCCGTGGTAATCCCCCGCCTTGATCGCCTCCGGCGTCGTCACCTTCGCGATCACCAGCACCACCACCGGCACGATGAAGACCAGCTTCGTCACCTGCTTCGTCACCAGCGGCGTCAGCACCCAGTACACCACATCCGTCCACCACCCCTTGCGCATGATCCGCTGCTTCCGCCCCTTTCCAAACACCCGCTCAATCAGAAAAAACACCGCCGAGAGAACCAGCAGCCCGATGAGGACACTTAAAATCGTGGGGTCTTTTTTCATGGCAGAAAATCACCGGCAACCTGGAAGAGAGTGCCGCTTGTCATCAGTCCAATACGCACAGGCTCAGAGCCAGTTACACTCGCATACATTTCTTCAGGTAGGGAGGGCTGTCCTCAGCCCGCCGCGTAGGGCCACGTGGCGCACCACAACCGACCGCGAAAACGAAGCTCATCACCCTCGCACGACGGCCCTGCGTGGACACAGCACCCTGTCATGCAGTAGGCACCCGAATGTCACTCTTGCCTTATTGAGATTTGCATAACAGACTGACATACCTGTCTTGAAGGCCAACGGCCTTCCGTCATACAGCCCAGGGGTGCCGAGCCTTGGCGAGTGCTCCCCTGGGTTATTGCCAGGCAGTCCGGAAAGCAAACCCACAACGCCCTTCACACGACGCCGGGCACCAGCAGCGTCTTCTCCGCAATTGCGCCGCTGGCGGCTGTGTTCTGCGCACCGCGCACCATGCCTCCGACTCCAGATTTCTCGCGAACTCCATTCGCGGCATTCTATTGTGCAAGTCTCAATAGTGCGCCAAAGCGCACGCCGAAAGCTCTCGACTCCCCTTTCCCACCTCACTACTCTCTCCCGCATGATTTCACGCCTACTTCGCAGCGGGTTCTGCATCATGCTCAGCCTCACCCTGGCGGCATGCGGTCTGACAAATACTAGCACCAAATCGAAACCATCCGCGCCGACGCCCACGCCCCAACCGCCAGCTCACGGCATTACTTTGGACTTTGGCGGCACTCTCCAGGGAGGCAGCAGCCTCACCGCAGACGACACCTGGATGATCGTGAAAGTCTATCGTTTCAAAAATGGCGTGAGCGTTCTGCATGAAGAGACCAAGTCCCGCCTCACCCCCTCACAGTGGCAGGACTTTTGGCGGAAAGTGGCCGCACTGGACATCCCCCACTGGCGACGCTCCTACACCGACAGCCGGGTGGATCCGGCCATGTGCACCATCTGCTGGGGGGTGGATCTGTACCAGAACGCCACGCACCACCACTCCGAAGGGGTAGGCGTCTACCCCCAGAAAGCCAACCCGCGCCGCAGCTCCTTCGAAGGCGCAGACGACCGTGTCTCAGTCCTCAGAAGTCTCATGTCCGATCTCGCCCATAGCAGCAGCACACCTTCGCACTAGCCGAACAGTAAACCAGGAACGTTCACACCTCCACACTGTACACCTGCACCCGCCCCATCGCCTCCCAGTGACCCGGCTTCACCTTCCCCGGACCCGTGATCACCGTAGCGATCATGCTCTTCCCATCCGCAGCAAACCGCGCCCGCGTCATGCGCGACTTGGTGTCCATGGATGAAACCAGGCTGCCATCCGCAGCGCTGAAGAGCGCCGCATTCCACGTCCCCTGCGCCTGACGTCCCGCCATGAAGAAGTGCTGGCCATCGGGATGAAACGCCAGCGTCTCCATGAGGCCGGAGCCATGCTGACCGTCCTTGATCTGATCCATCTTCTTGCCCGTGCGCCACTCCCAGCGCTGCCACGTCATCTTGCCATTGCCCGCCATGGGGTCCACCATCGGTCCCATACCACAACCTAACAGGGCATTGCCATCCGGTGAAAAAACCAGGCTGTAAATGCCACCTGAGTAGTGGTGCGACTTCGTGCTGCCCCACGAGGTAAAATCCGGAGACGTCCACTGCGACACCGGCTTGCCATCCTTCGCCTGCACATCCCACACACGCACTTCGCCCAGCATGTTCGCCGCAGCAAGGTGCTTGCCATCAGGACTAAGCGCACAGCTCAGCACCGGCGGTGTGTGGCTGTAGCTCGCCACCAGCGCGCCACTGGCCGTATCATACACACGCACCGACGGCTCCGACTCCACAGCGGGCTCATACTTCCAGCCACCCGCGATGTACTGCCCCGTCACACTCGCCACCCGCGTCCCATCCGGCGAAAGCGCCAGCTGCCAGCTCCAAAAAGAGTGCGCCTTCACCTCGCGCACGCATTTGCGCGTGGCCACATCATGCCACAGCAGCATGCCGTCATACCCGGCGGAGATGAGAGTCTTGCCATCCGGCAGCAGCACGCAGCCGCTGGCGTAGGAGCTGTGCTTCTTTTCAAACACCTCCTTCTTTCCAGTCGCGGTTTCCACGGCATGCACGCTGCCGTCCATGCACGCCGCATAGGCCTGCGCGCCATCCGGCGTCGTCGCCAGTCCCAGGACAGCAAAGGGCATCTCATATTGCTTCGTGCGCGTCAGTTTCATGGGTTCAGGCATTCATCATTCATACTTCATCCTTCATAATTTCTCCTGCGTCTCAGGCGAGGATGTCGCGGATCGGCTCCGCCTTGTTTTCCACGCGGTGGAAGGTGGGCATGCCGGGCAGGTCATACTCCGCATACGGATCAATGCCCAGCGCCGTGAAGATCGTGGCAAACAGGTTCTGCTCGCTGTACGGCTTCTCGATCACGTCCACGCCATCCACATCCGTCGCGCCCGTCACCACGCCACGCTTCAGGCCGCAGCCGGTCATCATCATGCTCCAGGCATTGGGGTAGTGCTCGCGACCGCGCGCCGCATTCATCCACGGACTCCGGCCAAACTCGCCCATCGCAATCACCAGCGTGGAGTCCAGCAGCCCGCGCTCTTCCAGGTCGTTCACGAGATTGTAAACCACATGGTCCAGCTCCGGCACAAGCATCTGATGGATCTCATGGTTGAACACATGGTTGTCCCAGTTCATACCATTGGCCACCATCACAAACGGCGCGCCTTTTTCAACGAGGTGCCGCGACATCAGCGCATGCTGCGCAAAACTCCCCGGCCCGTAGCGTTCGCGGTCCTTCGCAGGAAGCTTGTTCACGTCAAACAGGTCTGCACTCGCGCTCAGCCCCTTCATCCGCTCAAACGCCGCATTCTGGCTGCGCGCCACCGCACTGCTGCGGTCACGCTCATACTTCGAGGTTAGAAACTTGCGCAGCGTCTCGCGCGATTCCTTGTCATGCTGCGGGATGCTCGCACCCTCCTTCTGCAAAAACTGTGTGTAGTCCCCGCCCAGCCGCACCGGCGCGTACTCCGCCCCCAGCCAGCCCGCCCAGTTGCCCGCCTTGAATCCCTCGAATTCATTCCCGCCGGGGATCGGATCCAAAAAGATAAAATTCGGCAGCTTCGCATCCAGCTGCCCCATCGCCTGCGCCAGACTGCTGCCCAGCGTCGGCCGCGTGAAGCCCGCACGCTCAGGACTCCCACGCTGCAGCAGGTTGATCGCCTGCAGATGCTCCGGCTGGTTCGTCTTCATGCTGCGCACCAGATTAAGCTTGTCCGCAATGCTCGCGCACTTCGGCATCAGCGATGAAAAATGAATCCCCGGAATCTTCGTCGGCATGCTGCCAAACGGCCCGTTCCCTGGACTCCCCGGCTTCGGATACCACGTCTCAAACTGGCTCGGCGCCCCGCACAACCACAGCAGGATGCAATGCTTCTGCGCCTTCTTCGTCTCCTCCGCAAACACCGGATTTTGAAACAGCCCCGTAAAACTCGCCGTGCTCGCCAGCGCCCCCCCCGTCAGCCCCTTCAAAAACAGCCGCCGGTGCAGCGTATGCTCTTGGGTCGGGCAGCGTGGGAGGGGATCGCGTAGATTCATCAGGAAAAAAAAGGGGGCGTTTCGGGCGTGGGAAAGTTACACCGTTCGCAGGGGCTTTTTAGCAGCGATTTTCCTTCTTCGCAGCTTCTTTGCTGGCCGGGCGAGGAGGCCGCCGCTTCACCCGCAGCCGCCAGCACTTCCTCGCCAACTTCCTCCCCCTTGCAGACGATTGGGGCCTGTGGGACAATGCCTCATCGCCACCGGCATCCCAGGCAGGCGATTCAGTTTAGGGGCTCACATGGTCTGGGTGGTCTTACGCGTCGCACCTTTTTACTTCTGAAATTGCCTGCCGGCGCATGGAGTAAACTCCGTCACCGGCAGGCGATGTCGAAAATGAAAAGAAATTTTTTAATTAACCTTATGAGTTTTGAGGTTGAGAACGAATGTTTCGAACAGTTTGTGAGCGCCGTCTTCAGCTTCGAAAGGCACGCTAAAATATTCTCCAGTGAGCGTATTCGCAGCAGCGTCGATCGTTATTCGCAAGAAGCCAGGTGTCTGATCCTGAAAGTTTGAGAGAATGACGTCATTCTTCAGTGTTTGATATGGAAGAACCAGTTGTTTGCCATTTTCTTTTTGCACCTTGTGAATAGCCTTTGGGGTCCCGCCAAATCCACCAGCTCCAGCAACTATATAAGGGATCTCGCGGTTTTTATAATTGCGGGTGAAACGTTGATAGGAATGCACGTGTCCCGAAAAAATTGCATCAGGAATACGACCCGTTGCTTCCATGGCATCATCCAGCGCCTGGCCTACGTGTGGAGACCCCCCATGAGCGGTATCCAGGGAATAGGGAGGATGATGCACGGCAACGAGCAACGGCTTTTCTTTGGGAACACGCCGGAGTTCGTTCTGCAGCCAGTTTTGCTGCTCAAAACTTCCTGTCCCATCCAGGCTACCTGCGATATTAGAATATAAACCTATAATAGACGCTACCGGTGTGTCCAGTGTCCACCATACATACGGTTGTGTCATCGTATCCCGGCCATGCGCACCAAACGCAGAGTGTGTCTGGCAAAAATTCTCCATGAAGCCGGCAAGCGTCGGAAAAGGATCCTTCTCATCGTCGCCCTGAGTACGAACAGCGCCGTCATGATTCCCGGCAATGGCAAAAATTACCGCCTGGTAATGCTTGTAAGGCTCGTAAAACTGCTCGTCGTAATGCGTGGGCATGCCGTTGTAATATACGACATCTCCAAGGTGATAGAAAAAGCCTGGCTTGTCCTGATCCGCTGCCTCGTTAAGTTGCTTTTCCATTGCTTCTGCGACTTGAAGCTGGGCACCGGTATTGTTGATGTCGCCGGTATCCCCCACTGTGTGAAACACAAGTTTATTATATTTTTGGATCCGCTTATCCACCTCCCTAGCGACAGCAAGAAGCGGGAGATTGAGGTCGGTGACATCGCTTGAAGGTGGTATAGCAAAGGCGATATGTGCTGGTTCCGGCGCCACGGGCTCGCCGATAGGACGACGCGACGTTCCAATGTTTCGAAGGCTCATAGAGGAGTGTATGTTGTTATTGAGGTGGATATAATCGCCAGTCTCCAGTGAAGAGGCATGGCTCCTGATTTAAGCACCACTCTGTAATTTAATAGTGGTGCCCAGAAATCTTCCGCGATTATTATCCCGACCGTCAATAATGATATGCTTAGGCAATGTGTCTTTTATGTGACACATAACTCACGCGCATATCACTCAATATAATAATTAAAAACATATACAGATGTTAGGATAAATATCAGCTGGCACTTCACACGGGAAGCCTCAGGCTTCCCAGGCAAAATCATCCCAATTTCACTTTTGTCGTGCAAACCTGCCGTATCTACCAATTCAGAATACCTCTCACTTGCAAAGACCGAACTACGCAACCGCATGCGCATTCGAGGTATGTCAGCCACCGTTCGCGGGCTTCAATTGCCCCCCTCACGGCATCGCCAGAAACTCCGCGCTCGTCAGCAGCGCCCACAGCAGATCCCGCGTCGCCTCCGCTGGATGCTCCGCATTCGCAGTCACAAACGCCGCCGCCTGCGCCGCCTCATCCGCCCCCGGCACACGGCCATACACCGCCAGAAACGCCTCACTCACCCGCGCATTCACATCCGGCAGCGCCGTCAGCTTTGCGATGGCACCACCCTGCGCCGCCTGCAGCAGCGCGTTCATCGTCGGCGATCCCGACAAAAACTGCGCCTGCTGAAACGTCGCGTTGTACTCCTTCGGCAGCACGTCCGGCATCGCCGTGATCACATTGCGGCGAAACTCATCATCCTCCGGCGGCAGGCTCAGCGCGATGCGCCACGAGCGCGCCAGCTGCTCCGCCGTCAGCGGGCGTTCCTTCATCCCCGCAAACAACTCCGGCGCCGCATCCGACGCCCCCAGCGCATACACCCGGCTGCGAACGATCTCCCGCACCACGCGCCGCGTGTCGTAGTTGTGCGTGGCAAAGTCCTGCGCCAGCCACTCCAGCAGTTCCGGGTGGCTCGGTGTGTTGCGCTCGTTGATTTCATCCGGCGGATTCACAATGCCACGTCCCGTCAGCGCCGCCCACATGCGGTTCACAAACGCGCGCGCCAGCAGCGGATTGCCCTGCGTTGCCGCTTCCGCAAAAGCCTCGCGCCGTGAGTACTTCGGCACCCGCACCGCCGCCTTCGCATCCTCGTACATCTCCGGCCCGTCATTCTCCTTCGTCTCCCCGCCCGGCCACACTTCCGGCAGCGTCCGCCCCGTCAGCAGCGTCACCACCGCCGGCTGCGATTCCTTTTTCAAATTCGTAAAATTCATGAATCCACCCACCGCGCTCTCCGCCACGCCCGTGCTGCCATCCACATTCTTGCCGCGATTAAACGCCGCCACCAGTCCCCAGTAATGCGCCTGCTTGATCTCCCGCGCCAGCGGATGGTCATGGCACTGCGCGCAGTCGATCTTCGTCCCATACACCACCGGCGCCACCGCCTCGGCAATCTTCTGGAAGTCGTTCTTCCGCTCAAACAAAAACCACGCCGCCCCCTTGCGGTCCGGCGCTTTGTCAGGCCGGGCGCACAGCACGTCATACACCACCTCGTTCCACGGGCGGTTGTCCTTGAAAGCCTTCTCCAAAAAAGTCCACCAGCCCGAGCCCTTGCGCCGTCCATCTGGATTTCCACGCGTGAGTCGTCCCATCAAAAAGTTGTCCCACAGCTCCCGCATGCGCACAGCATACTCCGGTGCCGCCAGCAGCTTGTCGACGAGCCCATCCCGCTGCGGTGCCGCAACAAACGCCGCCAGCTCCGCCTGCGTGGGAATGCGCCCCGCCAGATCCAGGTAAACACGCCTGCACCACACCGCATCCGTCACCGCCGCCGCAGGCTTCACCCCCGCGCGCGCCCAGCCTTCAGCGAGCAGCGTCGAGATCGCCTCCTCACCCGAGCCAAACTGCCGCGCCACCTTCGGCTGCGCCTTTTCCACCGCCGCCAGTGTCACCGGCAGCGCCGAGATCCACTCCTTCACCGCCGCGCGCTCCGCATCCGTCAGCTGCTTCTTCGGCGGCATGTGCGGGTCCGCGCCCTTTTCCAGGCTCGTAAACAGCGCGCTCTCCTCCGGCTTCCCCGGCTTCACCACCGCGCCGTCTTCACCGCCCTTGATCACCATCTCCGGCGTGTCCAGCTCCAGCCCGCCCTTCTGCTCCAGCACCCCATGGCACTTCACACAGTTCACATCCAAAATCTGCCTCACCTTCCCCGACCACAGCGCCGCCGCATCCGCCCCCCGTACACCGTAGACGGCGGAGAGAGAAAAAAGGTAGGAGGTAAAAAGAACGCGGCGCAGCATGCTGAAAGAGAGCAGGGAATGGGCAGGCCATGACTACACGCGCCGGGAGAAATTCTTGCGGGGAAAAGCTGGATGAAGCCAGTTCGTCTGCAACATAAGATACCTCAACAGCCCCCCTGCAAACTCAGGCATGAAATCAACGCAATTGGCCGGTGGCACCGCTCAAGAAAAAGAGTGCTTTGCTGGGGCCTTTCCATTATTTTCCACGTGAATCTCCAAACGCTGGCTCAAGCGCTATCCCGCGGAGCCAGCCAACCTTCCTTATTCTTGACGCGATGACTTTCTGGCAATTCTATTTGGGCAGGCTGCTGAGAGGTGGCGCAGTTTTTATTCTCACCGCTGCCGCAACGGCTTTCAGCGCAGCAACAGACAACCCTGTCGATCTGGCTTTCAGGAGCAGCACCCCTTTCACTTGCAAGCTGTGGAGAGAGCTTGCGAAACGGCCGACGTTTGAAGCCGATCTACTCGAATGGCTGGGCAAAGTGGACGATGGAGTTTCTGAAGACAAGGAAGCATCCCCAGTCTTGCTACAGGCTTTGTCGGCACTGCAGAATGAGAGCCTGCTGGGAGACACCTGGACTGGCGACTATTTTGCCTGCGTGTGGCTTGCCGTGGACGCAGGGGATATTTTGGCCCGTTGGAAAAAAAACAAACCGGTGCCGCTCTCGCAAGTTCATGATTTCAGAGAGCGATCCGCTGCAAAATTGGAGCGCGTTCGTCATCGCGATTGGCACGACGCCTGGCCTAAACCTCGGGTATCTGATGAAGAACTCCGCCAGCACATGCTGCCCTGGCAAAAGGAAGACCCGGTTGCAGATCGGGTGGACTTCGGTCGCGTGCATCTGCCGATGAAAACATACCAGGTCTTGCAGGTGGTACGGATCGTGCTGTACATGCTGGTCAAAGAGCGTGGGCATGAAGCACGCTATCTGGACACTCTGACTGAGTCAGATGCCACGCAGCGGCTGTTAAAAGAAGACCTCTCTTGTCCGGACAAAGACAGTCTCTGGACATCCATGCGAATAGATTTACAAAAAGCGATGAAGGAGAACTCAAAAAGATGGTCCTCGGGTTAACTCCGATGCTGCGACAGTACTGCGCAAAGCCCCAGCGCGGAGTGGTCCGCACTCTCCGAGTGCAGTCCGGGCGCGCCCAGATTCCAGACCGCACATGGAATGTGCGGACCACTCCATGCTAGGCCTGCTGGAACGAGTCGGAGGCTCGGTGCTTGGCACCCGCAGCAGACCACGCTCTGGCGAGCGTGGCTACGGCGCTGCTCACGCGCGTAGCTGCTTTCGCCAGCAAGCGGAAGGCGTGGGATAGGTCTGAGCGGTCGAGTGAAACAGCCCCGCGCAAAGCCCCAGCGTGGAGTGGTCCGCACTCTCCGAGTGCGGTCTGGGGAACTCCCGCAACCACCCGCGTCCACGACTTATGCTATCACTCCGCAAGCACGCCAGCGCTGGGCTCATCTCGCGGAGCGAGATGGCTACCGTACGCAGCCACCCCGCCTTCACACCTACCTCACGATCTAAAAGCCTCCCCAACTTGAAACCTGAAACTTCAAACTTTTAACTTCAATTACTCTACCGCGTTTCCTTCAGTCCGCGCGCTTTATCAATCAGCTGCAGAAACTCCCCGCGATACCCCTGCTTGTCCGCGCCCTTGCCATCCAGCGCGAGTCTCCGCACGGTTTCCCAGCTCAGCGTGCCTTTGTAGCTGGAGTCGCGCAGCAGCAGGCCAAAGCCCGCCACCGCTGCGCTGAATTTGTACTCCTCGCTGCTCGCCGTCAGCGTCTTGCCTTCGTCCTTCGTCGGCACTTCGATCAGCTTGCTCAGATCACTCTCCGGCTCCTTGTAGCGCAGCTTCACCGTCATCATCTCACCGCTCTTCGCCGCTTCAGCCATTTGCGCAGGTGAGATCGCAGGCGCCTGATACTTCAACGCGTCCACGGCAGGGCGTCCCCCCACACCAGCAGGCAGATTCGCTGGCACGATCTCATACAAGGCCACCACGCTGTGCCCTGCACCGATCTCGCCCGCATCCTTCGTGTCGTCGTTAAAATCCTCCTTCGCCAGCAGCCGGTTTTCATAACCGATCAGCCGGTAGCTGCGCACTGCCGCAGGATTAAACTCCACCTGAATCTTCACATCCTTCGCGATGGTGTCCAGCGTGCTGCCCATCTGCTCCACCAGCACCTTGCGCGCCTCGCTCAGGCTGTCGATGTAGGCGTAGTTGCCGTTGCCCTTGTCAGCCAGCGTTTCCATCGTGCGGTCCTTCAGGTTCCCGCTGCCAAAGCCCAGCACGCTGAGAAACACACCCGTCTTCGCCTTGTGCGTGATCAGTTTTTCCAACTCCTCCGGCGAGCTCACGCCCACATTGAAGTCACCATCCGTGCACAGGATCACGCGGTTCACCCCGCCTTTGATGAATCCTGCCACCGCCTGCTCATACGCCTGCTTGATCCCAGCGCTGCCATGCGTGCTGCCACCCGCGCTCAGCCGGTTGATCGCCGCCAGGATCTCCTCCTTCTTCTCACCGCTCGTCGGCGGCAGCACCACGCCGCTGCTCCCCGCATACACCACCATCGTCACGCGGTCCCCTTCCCCCAGCTGCTCCGTCAGCATGCGCAGAGACTGCTGCACCAGCGGCAGTTTCGCAGGCTCATTCATCGAGCCCGACACATCCACCAGGAAGACCAGGTTGCTCGCCTTGCGGTTCTTGTCCATCTCACGCCCTTTGATGGAGATGCGTGCCAGCCGGTGCACCGGCTGCCAGGGGCACGGTGCCAGCTCCACCCGCACTCCAAAGGGTTCCTTCGCATCATGCGCCGGGCCTTCCTCAGACGTGGGGAAATAATTCACCAGCTCCTCAATCCTCACCGCATCCGGCGGCGGGATCATGTTCTGGTTCAAAAAGCGCCGCACATTCGCATACGACGCCGTGTCCACATCGATCGACAGCGTGGACAGCGGCTCCCGCGCCACATCCTTCAGCTCGTTCTCGATGATCCGCGTGTAGGTCTCGCCGCTTGTCGGATCATATTTGCGGAAGGCATTCTGTTCCTGGGGCAGCTCTTTCAATGCATCCACCCGGCTCGTATCGATCGAAAAGTAGCGCATGTCCGACTCCGCACTCACCACCTGGGCCGCTGCGGTTGTGCCGGTGATGGTGAGCGTGGCGCCAGGCGCCGCGGCCTGTGGGCTCTTCCCTGCCTCGGTGATGTTTGTCATCGATCCCCCGATCGCTGTCACCGTCACTCCACCACTGATTGAAAGCCCAGGCACTGGGGCAGGCATGGCAGGCGTCGTCGTCGTCGCAAGTGTCACCGTCACTCCACCAGTGGCAGCCACCGGCGCTGAAGCTGGTGCCGCGGGCATCGGCGGACTCGCAAGAGTGCCGCCGTTCGCATTGAACGTCACACCCGCACTGCGCTTCGTCGGCGCATCCGAATAGGTGACAAACGCATCGCCTGCCGGCATCGCCGCACCATTGGACACCTGCAGCGTGCCGCCATTGATCACGGTGGCTCCCGTGTAGGTGTTCGCACCCGACAAGACCAGCGTGCCCCCACCCGCCTTGGTGATGCCGCCTGATCCAGAGGCAGTCCCCGCCATCGCTTCATTCTTCCTCGGGGAGGGAGCAAGGTCAGTTGCAAGGACGCCCGCCCCACCCTGTGCAGGTGTTGGAGGGCCCTTCATCACGTAGTTGCTATCGTAACCAATGGAGGCAGTGATGCCGAGATCGTCGTTCACTGCAGCGGCAGCGGCTGGTTGTTTCGAAATGGATGAGGTTCCGTTCCCGAGGGGAGCAGCCGCCGGGCTCATAGAATCGACAAGCCTCGAGCCTGAACCCGAGTTGATCGTGACGCCGCCACTGAACGTGTTGTTACCGGCGGCGTTCGATGCACCACCTAAGATCAAAGTGCCTGCGTTGGTATTGCCTTCAGGAATCGGGACTCCTGAAATCACATTCCCCACCGTGAGTGAATTCGTCGCATAGTGGGACTTGGCGCGGTCGCCGCGAGAAACCACCTCCTTCTCACTGTCGTCGATCACCCCAGCAAATGTCACCGTGTTTGAGTTGCTCGTGTTCATGGGCGATCCTGCAACGTCTTTTCCCACCGTGAGCGAATTCGTCCCAAA
Organism: uncultured Verrucomicrobiota bacterium; assembly: GCA_903838675.1. Lineage (GTDB taxonomy): Bacteria > Verrucomicrobiota > Verrucomicrobiia > Verrucomicrobiales > Verrucomicrobiaceae > Prosthecobacter. The sequence goes on along the minus strand of CAILZI010000117.1, from coordinate 3,400 downwards.
GGTGCCGGATTTCGACAACGCCACTGTGTTGCCCGACGCCGTCGTCCCATTTGTGGCAATGTATCCCGGCTGTGCAGCCGTGTTACCAAATGCCAGCGCAGGCTCTGCCCGGCTTAAAGCCGTTGAACCATCGCCGAACTTGAATCCCACAGGCTTTGCCGGTGTCACCACCGGATAAGTCAGCCCCGAAATATCGATCACCTGCCCCGTGAGCGAACTCGTTGCCAAGGAGCTAGGCTTCGAGGTGCCATCAGCCACGGGCACGGGCCCGCTAACAGCCTTAAGGTTAGAAGGCGAAGCCACCACCGTGTTGCCAGCCGCGATCAAAGTCCCCGCTCCGGCAAGTGCACCAGGCTGCGCGGCACTGGCATCGCCAGCAGCAGGTGCCTCAGCCAGGGCAGATGCCGATTTCCCTTCGAACTTGAAAGAAGACTGCCTCGGAGTGGCTTCCGCCGGATAGATAAACTCACGCGTCGCAGTCATCGTGGGCTGCGCCCCAGACTTGGTCGTCACCGTCGGCGGACCCATCAGATCCATACGCAGCCTTTTGCCGAGAGTCTTGCCAGCATCAGCGTTCATCATCACAGCACCCGCCCCCACCAAGGCGTTCGCACTGGACGCCCCCTGCTCATCACGCAAAGGTCGAAACGCAGCCGCAGCCCCGCCAACTGAGACCGCAAGAGCGTCTCTCTGAGCGGCCGACAACGTCGTCACATTGAAAACCGCAGCCTGCATGCCACTCACCCAGGTGGCATCCGCACTTGCTGTAGAATTCCCCGAGTGGAGTTGATCCCGTGGGAAAAGTCCGCCGAGAAGACTCTGCTCCTCCGCCGAAATGGCACCGCTTTCGTGGGCCTCGTTGAGCTGCCAGTTCGCCGCCGTGGCGAAAGAAATCAGCCCTGGCGAAGTCGTATTCTTGTAATAATCCAGCAACATACTGCTCAAGAACACTGAGCCCATGCTTTGGGTAATGAAGATGTCGTTCCCAAGAAAAGCGATGCACATGCCGCGAAAATCTGGTTCAAAGCCCGGCTGCAAAAAGGCGCTCATCATGAGCGGACTTCCCGCCTGAACTGAGATGCTGCCGGTGCTTGCGTTGGCAGCATTCAATACCAGCAATGCCCGACCTTTGATGTTAAACCGCCCTTGGTTCAGCTGGAGATTTCCAAAGGCCACGCTTGGCTGATACTCCGCCAGCGATGCATACAGTTCGGTCTCATCTGTTGCGGAAATCAGTTCCAGCGGAGCTGTGCTCATCCATGAGCATTCATTCACATCCATGGCCTGCAAAAACGCTGGCAGGAAGCGGCCACTGACAAACCCCAGCGTGCTAGAGCCAACCCCAAAATTGGTGTTAGCCGAGGATGCAATACTGATTGTGTTAGACGAGCCATTGGCGTTGACCCATGAGGATGAACTGAGAACTTGCAGCCCTCTAAAATAGCGAGCGGACGCGTCATTCACCTTCAAGCTCAAGCTCGCAGCCGGCTGCTCTTGAGCCTGCTTGAGCAGCGCCGATGGGCTCGTCGAATTCATCGCCAGCCTCCCGCCAAAAGAGCCAAAAACCGCGCCCCCCGCCGTCAAAGCGCCCCCGCTATTCGAAGTCAGCATCCCCGTGCCCTGCGACATCATGCCACCGCCACCTGCAAGCGCACCAATGCCATCCTTAAGCACCGGCACAGCAGCGACTGCCACTGGCTCCACCTTCTGCGTGATCATGCCCGTCCCAACCACGACAAGACCGCCCGCATTCGGAGCTTTGCCCAGGTCAAGGTTCCCCCCAAAGCTCAAGCCATAGGCATTCTCATCCTGAATCCGCTTAAGTTGCTCCACATCGCCACGGCTCATCGTACGCTGGTCCTTGTTCAAAATCAGCGCACCCACAGCCGCAACAGGTTCGGATTTCGGCATCGGTGACAACGTCTTCGCCACAGGCTTCTCCGCCACGATCACAGGCTTGACCGGCGTCGCCGCCAGCAGCCGTGCCTCAGGCACCGCCTTCTTCCTCGCATCCGGCTTCGGTGCCAGCTGCACTTTGATCCCCGGCTTTTCCGCAACAAACACGGTGGCACGCATTTCAGCCTGCTTCTGCGTATAGGCCTGCCACGTCCACAGGCCGCCCAGCGCCACGCACGCCGCCAGGGAAAGTCGCACGATGACCCCGATGTTCCACTTCGTCTGCGGTGTGCTCGGGCTGTTGGTGGCGCGCACGCGGCTCGCTTGCGCCTCCGTCCGTAGCCCAATCGTCCCGCTTGCATCCGGCACTCCGGTCGATTTCTCCACAGTCTGAGGCTTGGCTGCCTGCGCCACCAGCCTCTCCCGCTGCGCATCTGTCAGCGCCAGCGCATCATCGCGCAGCTCGCCCAGCAGGAAGTCGCAGAAGGCTTTCGTTTCTTCTGCCTTCTGTTTGTCTTCGGGATTCTCTAGCAGCGCCGCCTCCAGCTGCTGGCGTTCTTCGGCACTGGCTTCGTCCAGCGCCCAGGCGGTGATTTGTTCCGGTTTCATGATCTAAAAAATAGGTAAGAGGTTTTAAGCGATGGCTTGTTTCAGTTTCACCACCGGCGGCGCGTCATGGGCCTGCCACTTCGTCTTCAGGGCGGCCACGCCGTGGTGGATCAGGTAGCCCACGTTGCCGATGCTCGTCTGCATCGCGGCGCTGATCTGCTGGTAGTCCAGCCCCGCGATGAACTTCAGCCGCACCGCCTCGCGCTGTCGCACCGGCAGGGTTTCGATGAGTTCACGCAGCGCGGTGGCCGTCTCCCGCTGCTCCATCGCGTCATTCGGCGCGGGATCAGCGGAGGTTTCGAGATCAAGAGTTTCTGTTTCCATAACGACGAGGCGTTGATGTTTGCGGTGATGGTCCAAGGCACGGTTGCGGCACACAGTGAAGAGCCAGGGCGCCAGCCGCTCGTGGTCCAGAGTCGCCAGGTGCTGGCTCAGCTTTAAAAACACGTCCTGCACGATGTCCCGCGCGTCTTCCAGGTCGCCTGTGTAGCCATGTGCATAGCGGATCAGGGGCCGCTCATAGCGCTGCAGGGTTTCGAGAAAGAGATCGGGCGGTTCGCTCATGAGATGGTGTTCGGCGGGCATCACGGCTGACATTCCCGCATCTTGGGAAATATTTTCGCAGAAGGCGAGATTGATCGTAAGGCCACTCTTTACCCGTGCGCCCGTTTAGGCATTTCACCGCTAGCGACATTCGGATTGACTCCGACTCGAACACAAAAGCTGAGCTCACATCCCGCGCTCATTTTCTCTTGATTATAGAACCTGTTTCACAGGCATCCCATGGACGGTTGAAGTTTTGAAGTGAAGTGTGCTGACTGAGGGCGGGAAGCGGCTTGATTTGGAGTGCGATGTCTAAAACAAAACACACACCAGCCACTCAGCCAGCACGTCA